>NZ_CP010817.1:0-677422 GCF_000833025.1 Myroides profundi | reverse complement strand
GAGTTAGCAAACAAACCTTGAAACTTCAAAAAGCAGAAGATAAATACAACGCTAGAAATAGCAAATACGTACAAAAAAAGGCTTCTGGTAAACTTACTCCTATTGAAGATTTAAAGTTCAAAAAACAATTACTTGACTTACAAACGAATATCAAAACCCATGAATTAGAACTAAAAAAACTAACAATGGAGTTTAAGGCAATCAACAAATAATACATAAAGCTCACTTCTATGAAGTGGGCTTTTTATTTTCTTCCTATCCTCTCTTCAATCACCAACACAAAGACACACAAGCCCCCTTAAGAACGCTCTTTGGACACTTACACATAATTATTCAATGATTAAATACTTTCCTTAAAACGCTTTATTTTACCAGTGAGCATTATTTTGAAATGTACTTTACTTTTTAGATTAACTAAACTTTTTGCGTAGTCCCCAACTTTTGTCACTGATCCCTTTTGTCACTGATCCCTACTATTGACACTGATCCATTTTTACATCAGGGCAGAAAATAAAAAAGCCACTACTGATGAGTAGTGGTTTTTTCGTGGTGCCTCCAGGAATCGAACCAGGGACACATGGATTTTCAGTCCATTGCTCTACCAACTGAGCTAAGGCACCTTATTGTTTCGCTTAAGTTTAATTAGTGGTGCCTCCAGGAATCGAACCAGGGACACATGGATTTTCAGTCCATTGCTCTACCAACTGAGCTAAGGCACCTTTTTTTAAACTATAACAACTAAAAGCTAAATTAGTGGTGCCTCCAGGAATCGAACCAGGGACACATGGATTTTCAGTCCATTGCTCTACCAACTGAGCTAAGGCACCTTTTTTTAAACTATAACAACTAAAAGCTAAATTAGTGGTGCCTCCAGGAATCGAACCAGGGACACATGGATTTTCAGTCCATTGCTCTACCAACTGAGCTAAGGCACCAATTGGCTTTTAGTATTGAACAATCTTGTTCTGTTAAGCGGTTGCAAATATAGAACAGATTTTCGTTCTTCCAAAACTTTTTAGAAAAAAAATCATTTACTACCTTTGTCTCACACAAGAAACACACTATGATTCTAGCAATTGATATAGGTAACACGAGAACCAAATTAGCTATCTTTGAAAAAGATACGCTTTTAGAGACACAATTTTTCGATCTGAATTTATTAGAAAAAAAAATAAAAAATATTTTAAAAAAAAATCAGTCTAAACCTAAAGTTATACTCTCTTCGGTAGGAAAATTAGAATCTACGACTTACAATTGGTTACTAGAAAACACAGAAGTAATAGAAATTAGCCATAAAAGCCCCTTCCCTTTTATGAATAAATACGCAACCCCTACTACACTTGGTATAGATAGAATGGTACTCGCAGCAGGAGCAACTATACTATATCCAAACTCTAATCGTTTAGTTATTGATACAGGTACTTGTATAACCTACGAATTCATTAATGACAAAGACGAATATCTAGGTGGAGCTATCTCACCAGGTTTAAGTATGCGCTATAAAGCTTTAAATCATTATACCGCAAAGCTTCCATTATTAGAACCAACTGATATAGATTATTTAATCGGAAATCAAACCGATCAGTCTATTCACTCTGGCGTAATTAATGGGATAACCCTTGAAATAGATGGCATCATTAATCAATACAAATCCTTATATCCTGATTTAAAAATAATTTTAACTGGTGGAGATACACTTTTTTTGGTCAAAAGATTAAAAAATGTCATATTTGCTAATTCAAACTTTCTACTAGAGAGTCTGAACAATTTATATCAATACACAATTGAAAATGATAAAAAAAATCTTCTTTAGCCTGAGTTTATTATGCGGTACAGCTGCTCTAGCTCAACAAGGCAATGCGTCTCCTTACTCTTATTATGGCGTAGGTAATATTAATTACAACGGTACGAATGAATACAAAGCTATGGGGGGAACAAATGTTTACGCAGATAGTATTCATATAAATTTAAAAAACCCAGCTTCATTTGGAAAGCTTAAGCTTACTACTTTTTCATTAGGAGCGACAGGTACTTCTTATAATTTTAAAACTGATGCTGGTTCAGAAAACGCAAATAGACAAACGATAGACTACGTAGCTGTAGGATTACCTATTGCGAAGAACTTTGGTGTTGTGTTTGGGTTATTACCTTACTCTAATGTTGGTTATAAAATCAATGGAGAAAGAACAAATCCTCAAGGACAAAAGATTAACTCTAGATATGAAGGTGATGGTGGAGTAAACAGAGTATTCTTAGGAGCTGGATATGAAATCAACAAGAACTTTGCTGTTGGAGTTGATGCTGGATACCACTTTGGTCATACTAATAATGATTTGTATGAGAACATCACTGATATCGGAGATGGAACATCACTTCAGAATATTACTAGAGAATTGAGAAGATTAGACTACAAAGGATTCTCTTTTAATTTCTCAGCACAATATACCGGTAAATTTAAAGGGTACGATTGGCAAGCTAACGTAACTTATAGTCCTGAAACAAAATGGACAAATGACAACCTTACGAAACTACAAGTCTTAAAAGGAAATCAAATAGCTGATCAAAAAACTGTTATTGATGAATCTAGAAATATTACTAACCCACAAGCTCTTTCTATGGGACTAGGTTTTGGTAAAGAATTTAAGTGGTTCATTGGTGGTCAATATACATTTACACAAACAAGTAAATTAACTGACTCTTGGAATAAAACGAGTATCTCTAACTTTGAAAACTCTAATCGTTTCTCTCTTGGAGGATTCTATATCCCTAAGTATAACTCATTTAGTAGTTACCTAGATCGCGTTGTATATAGAGCAGGTTTCAGATATGAAAACACTGGGCTTATCTTAAATGACAAAGCTATCAACGATATGGCTGTTAATCTTGGTGTGGGTTTACCTATTGGAGAGCGTCGTAAATTCACTAACTTAAATATTGGTTTTGAATACGGTAGCAGAGGAACTAAAAATAATGGATTAGTTAAAGAGAACTATTTCAGTGTTTATGTAGGATTCTCATTAAATGACCTTTGGTTCCAAAAACGTCGTTTTGATTAATTTGTAGTACGCTAACAAATGAAATTACTTTCTAAATTCTTAAGCATACTATTCTTTTTCACAATCGCTGTAAGTTTATTTTCTTGTGAAAGCAACTTTAAAGAAATTCAAAAATTCAACAAAGTAAGTTTCTTTCCAGCCAGTGAAGTAGAAAATATGCGCGGTCAATACATAGATTCAGGGAGAGTCAAAGCTATTTTAGTAAGTCCAAAAATGCTCGATTACAGCAATGTCAAATATCCATTTACCGAATTTCCAGACGGAATTCACTTAACGATATATGACAAGGATAAAAATAAAAATACTGTAATAGCTGATTATGCTATCCGTTATACTAAGACAGACCTAATAGACCTACAAGGAAATGTTGTAATAACAACACATGATGGTAAGAAGCTTGTTTCTGATCAACTTTACTATGATCAAAAAAACGAATGGTTCTTTACAGAAGGCAAATACAGAGCCTCTACTGATAGCGAAAACTTCACTAGAGGAATAGGAATAGACTTTGACAGTAAAATGAGCAAGGTAAAAGCAACTAACAGTTACGCCGAAAGCGTAAAAAACAACGAATAAAATGAAAGCATTACGCATAATACCTTTCTTCTACTTATTTATCGCAGTACTATTTATATACGATGGTGTATCAAAAATAGTAGCTGGTGAGACAGGATCTTGGTTGAGTTTCTTGATAGCAGCAGTAGCGATATTCATGTTCTTCTTCCGAAGAAAATTCTTAAAAAAGATGGATGGGTATAACAAAAAATAATATACTAGTAAAGGCGAGATTATAAACATCTCGCCTTTCTTTTTTTATTAAACCTACACTAATATTCCTCTCTTATCTGCTCTATTTCAACAATAATTATAAAAAAACAAATTAATTATTCTGAAATCTAAATAAAAACTTAACGAAAGCACTAAAATAATAGCACTACCCCTTTTATTATTAAATAGATAATTGTATTTTCGCTCACTGAAAAAAATTACACATAATAAAAAAGCATGGCAGTTTTATCAAAAATTAGACAAAAATCCGCTCTGTTAATTGCCGTAATTGGTATTGCATTATTAGCATTCGTTATTGGCGACGTAGTAAGAAGCACGGGAGGTGGACTATCTAGAAACATTGGTAGTGTAGATGGTGAAGAAATTAATACCCAAGAATTCCTACATAAAGTAGCTCAAGCTGAGAAACAAGGGCAGATGAGTAATACTCAAGCAGGAGTAATGGTGTGGAACAGCGAAGTAAATAATATTTTACTTACTAACGAATTTGAAAAGTTAGGTTTAAGACTTGGTAAAGACCAATTAGTAAACGTTGTTAAAAACAACCCTACATTCGCTAACAATCCAGAATTCCAAAATGAAGTAGGACAATTCGACATCAACAAATTCAACCAATTTGTTGCTATGATGAAAGGTGCTGGTCAAGAGCAATGGAACCAATGGTTAGCTTATGAAAAAGAATTAGAGAAAGTTGGTTTAGAGCAAATGTATTTTTCATTAGTTCAAGGTGGTATTTATACTACTAATCTTGATGCTAAAGCTGCATACTCTAACGAGAATGACAAAGTTTCTTTTGACTATGTTACTGTTCCTTATTCTACTGTGAATAATGAAGAAGCTGCTGTTTCTAATACAGAGATATTAGATTACATGAAAAAACATGCTAACAGATTTAAATCTGAGCCTACTCGTGTATTACAATATGCTTTCCTTCCTAGTCAGCCATCTGCTGCTGATAAAGAAGCTGTAAAAGAAGTTATAGAAGGTTACTTAAAACCTACTGTACAATACAACGCTACAACTAAAAAGAATGATACTATTCCTGGTTTTAAAACAGTGAAAGATATCGAAACGTTTGTAAATACAAATTCAGATATCAAATTTGACAGTTTATACTACGCGAAGAAAGATCTTCCTTTAGAATACCAAGAAGAATTATTCAACTTACAACCTGGTCAAACTTTCGGTCCATACATTATGGGAGACTACTACTGTATCTCAAGAATGATTGATAAAAAAGCAGGTCAGAGAGTTGATGCTTCTCATATCCTAATCGGTTTTGCAGGTTCTGCAGCACCAGGTGCTACTAGAACTAAAGAAGAAGCTAAAGAAAAAGCTGAAGAAATCTTAGCTAAAGTAAAAGCTAATCCTTCTTCATTCGCTATGGAAGCGATGATGCAAACAGAAGATCCAGGTTCTAAAAACAACGGTGGTAAATACGAAGATATTCCAAGAGGACAAATGGTTAAACCTTTTGACAACTTTATCTTTAACAATGCTGCTGGAACTATCGGTTTAGTAGAAACTGACTTTGGATACCACATTATCCAAGTAAACGAAAAGAAAGAAGGTGCTAAATTAGCAACTGTAGCTCGTAAAATAGAAGTATCTGATGTAACTGCTGATGACTTATTCACTAAAGCTACTCAATTAGAACAAGATGCTCCTACAGCTAAAGACTTTATCGCTACTGCTGAAGGATTAGGTTTCAATGCTCAGAAAGAAGTAACTATTCGTCCATTCGAAGAATTCTTACCTGGAGTAGGTAACCAAAGAAGTATTATCTCTTGGGCTTTCAACAAAGAGACTAAAGAGAGTGCTATTAAGAGATTTGACAATGCTGACGGACATATCATCGTGAAAGTAACTTCTAAAAATGACACAGGTCTTGCACCAGTAGAAGAAGTGAAATCAATCGTTGAGCCAATCTTAATGAACGAGAAAAAAGCAGTTGTAATTAGAAAGAAAATGACTGGAAATACTATTCAAGAAGTATCTAACAGTTCTAAAGCTTCTATCGCATCTGTAACTGATGTGACTACAGGAGCTCCACTTATCACTAATATTGGTAATGAACCATTAGTAGTAGGAACAGCTTTTGCAACAGCAGTAAACAAAGATTCTAAGTTAATCGACGGTTTACAAGGTGTGTATATGATCCAAACTAAAAATGTAGCTAAAGCACCTGAATTACCTGCTGGTTACGCTAGTTATAAAGCTAGAGTAGAAAACAGCGTTAGAGGTATGGCACAAATGCAAGTACTGAAAGTATTAAAAGACAATGCTAAGATTAAAGATAATCGTGTAGGTGTTATCCAATAATACAAAAACATATCATAACTAAGCCATCTGTATATCAGATGGCTTTTTTTATGTCTATATGGTTTACTAATAAAAATACCTTATTTTTGCCTTACAAAATTTAAAACTAAACTTATGAAAGCATACGTATTTCCAGGTCAAGGAGCTCAATTCACAGGAATGGGGAAAGACTTATACGAAAACTCACCTATAGCTAAAGAGATGTTCGAGAAAGCAAATGAAATCCTTGGATTTAGAATTACAGATATCATGTTCGAAGGTACTGCTGAAGAACTAAAAGAAACTAAAGTAACTCAACCAGCAGTATTCTTACATTCAGTTGTATTAGCTAAAACATTAGAGAACTTTACACCTGAGATGGTAGCTGGACACTCACTAGGAGAATTTTCAGCATTAGTAGCTAATGGTACTTTAGCTTTTGAAGATGCACTTAAACTAGTTTCTCAAAGAGCGATGGCTATGCAAAAAGCATGTGAAATCACACCTTCTACTATGGCTGCTGTACTAGGTTTAGAAGATAGCATCGTAGAACAAGTATGTGCTGGTATAGATGGTGTAGTAGTAGCTGCTAACTATAACTGCCCTGGACAATTAGTAATCTCTGGTGAAACTACAGCTGTAGAAAAAGCGTGTGAAGCACTAAAAGAAGCTGGAGCGAAGAGAGCATTATTACTTCCTGTAGGTGGAGCATTCCACTCGCCTATGATGGAACCTGCTAGAGAAGAACTAGCTGCTGCTATCGAAGCAACTACTTTTAACACTCCTATCTGTCCAGTGTATCAAAACGTAACTGCTAGTGCAGTGAGCAATCCT
The DNA here is from genome assembly GCF_000833025.1 of Myroides profundi. Lineage (NCBI taxonomy): Bacteria > Pseudomonadati > Bacteroidota > Flavobacteriia > Flavobacteriales > Flavobacteriaceae > Myroides > Myroides profundi. The sequence goes on along the minus strand of NZ_CP010817.1, from coordinate 670,442 downwards.
GAAGAGATTAAGAAGAACCTTATCCTACAGTTAACTGCTCCTGTAAAATGGACTCAGTCTGTTGAACAAATGATCGCAGATGGAGCTTCTTTATTTACAGAAGTTGGACCAGGTAAAGTATTAGTTGGACTAATCAAAAAAATCAATAAAGAGGCAGAAACTCACTCTGCATAACACATTGGTAAAACATACAACAATTATATAATAACAAAAATCCTTGGTTGTACACTTCCAAGGATTTTTTTTTAAAACCTATATAGTGGATAAACTTTCAGCACAAGAATGGATCCTTATTTTCACTCTAGTGAGCCTTACTGCATTAGGCCCTTTAGCTATAGATATGTACCTTCCTGCATTCCCGAAGATAGCACACGATCTAAATACTGAGATCAATAGAGTTCAGATATCACTTTCTACATTCTTAGGAGGATTAGCAATCGGGCAACTCTTTTGGGGACCTATATCAGATAAGTATGGTAGTAAAAAACCAATCATACTATGTCTGTCTATTTTTATACTTTCATCTCTAGCTGTAGTATTTGTAAAAAACATCGAGGTCATGTGGCTATATCGTTTTTTACAGGCCTTCGGTAGTAGTGGAGGAGTAGTTATCGCAAGAGCCATTGTCAATAAAAGGTTTGATAAAGATCAGACACTTAAGATATTTAGTATACTAGCCGTGATCGGAGGAATAGCTCCCATCATCGCTCCTATATTAGGTAATATAGTCTTAAAGTATCTAGATTGGACTCACGTATTTACAACTATGGCCTTGTTTGCTACACTGAGTATCGGTATGACTGTATTCTGTCTAAAAGAAGACTATACTAATAGAATACCTACTCTAAATGTAGGAGGAATACTAACGAATTATCTTAAACTCTTTAAGAACAAACTGTTTATAAGATATACTATTATCGGAAGTATAGCCTATAGCTGTCTAATGATCTATATCTCTAACTCTCCTGTTCTAGTAATGGAAGTAGGAGGATTATCGAGTACACACTTTAGCTTTGTATTCATGGCTAACTCATGTGGTCTAATGTTAGGGTCGTTCTTAACCTCTTCAATTTTGAGAAAAAGACTCTCTCCTAAAAATATTATTAAGTTAGGAGCGAGTACACAGTTTATAGCTGCTTCACTACTATGGTTATTCATACAGTTAGATTTGAGCATATATATACAGTTAGTACCTCTTTTCTTCTTTGTGATGCCATTAGGACTACTATTCCCTACTACGACTACTTTAGCATTAGCACCCTATAAAGCAGAGTCAGGTATAGCGTCAGCTCTTTTTGGAGCTTCTCAACTAGCCTTTACCTTCATGACCTCTATCTTATTAAATAGTTTGAATAATGGCTCTATGAGTATCGTAGCACTCTCATTAGTAGCATGTGCACTTGTTTCGTTCACACTAATATCTACAACAAAAGAATAACATCAATACATAAAAAAAGCAGACCTTATCGGGTCTGCTTTTGTTTTATAGTACTATAAGACTATCCTAAGAATGCCTTAATCTCATCTGTTATAAACTTGATTTGCTCTTCGTCTAACTCAGTGTGCATAGGTAAAGAAAGAACCTCTTGTACCAACTGATTAGTCACTGGGAAATCAGCCTCATTATAACGAGGATCTAAATATGCTTTCTGATTGTGTAACGGAATTGGGTAATAGATAGCACATGGGATACCTTTACCTTGTAAGTGTGCTAATAATGCATTTCTATCAGCATTCACGATACGCAATGTATACTGGTGGAACACGTGGCTATTCTCATCTCCTACTACTACAGGAGTAACGATATTAGGATGATTAGCTAAAGCAGCAGAATACATCTGAGCAGCAGTACGTCTAGCTACATTATAAGCATCTAGATTAGGTAACTTAGCATTTAATACAGCAGCTTGGATACTATCTAGACGAGAGTTCACTCCTACTACATCGTGGTGGTAACGCTCATACATACCGTGATTCACTATTCCTCTTAACGTATGTGCTAATGCATCATCGTTAGTGAAGATAGCTCCACCATCACCATAACATCCTAAGTTTTTAGATGGGAAGAATGAAGTAGCAGCTACATGTCCGATAGCCCCTGTTTTTACCACTTTACCATCAGGATAAGTATAATCTGCTCCGATACCTTGTGCGTTATCTTCGATCACATATAAGTTATGTTTCTCAGCTAACTTCATGATAGCGTCCATATCAGCAGACTGTCCGAATAAGTGTACTGGTACGATAGCTTTAGTTTTAGGAGTAATCGCTTTTTCGATTGCTTCTATAGAAATATTGAATGTATCAGGACACACATCTACTAATACAGGAGTTAATTGTAATAAAGCGATTACCTCTACAGTAGCTGCAAAAGTAAAGTCAGCCGTGATTACTTCATCACCTGGTTTTAAACCTAATCCCATCATAGCGATCTGAAGAGCATCAGTTCCGTTAGCACATGGTATCACGTGTTTAACTCCTAAATATTGCTCTAAGTTTGCCTGAAATGCGTGTACTTGTGGTCCGTTGATAAAAGCAGAAGATTCTAATATTTCTTGAATCGATTGATTCACTTCTTCTTTAATTCCTTCATATTGACCTTTCAAGTCAACCATTTGAATTTTTTTCATTCTAATTGTCTTTTATATCTTTTGAACTATTCATATAATTACCAACAAGTTACCTATATAAATAGCACTTAATTTCGATATTAGTTATCACTACAAAAATAATAAATTCTTTGCGCCAAAGCTCAAACTTTATCAAAAGAAACGTAATTTCGCTCAATAAAGATTTACCTATGTTTTTCCTATATAATATACTGACCTATATTTCTATATTCTTCATCCGTATTATCGCTCTGTTCAACAAAAAGTTAGGCTTATTCGTTGCAGGGAGAAAACAATCTTTTCAAATCTTAAAAGACAATATACTTCCTACTGATAAAGTGTTCTGGATACATGTAGCTTCGTTAGGCGAATATGAACAGGGGCTTCCTGTCATGGAGCAGCTAAAACAGAAGTACCCTACGCATAAGATAGTGCTTACCTTCTTCTCTCCTTCTGGATATGAAGTGAAGAAAAACAATACTATCGCTGACGCCACATTATACTTACCTATGGACACACTAGCGAATGCTAAAAAGTTCTTAGCCTTGTGCCACCCAGAACAAGTATTCTTTGTGAAATATGAATATTGGCCTAATTATTTAAATCAATTGCGCCAACAGAACATTCCTACCTATTTAGTCTCAGGGATACTAAGACCAGATCAAGTGTTCTTTAAATGGTATGGAGGGTTCTACAGAACAGCATTAAAGGCATTTAGATACTTCTTTGTTCAGAATGAAGTATCTAAGACACTTCTAAATCAATTGCAGTATAACAATGTAGAGATAGTAGGTGATACGAGATTCGATAGAGTATCTCAGATATTAGAACAGGACAATAAATTGGCATTTCTAGAAGCCTTTACCTTAAATAAAATGGCGAAGACTATCGTCATTGGTAGTTCATGGCCAGAAGATGAAAAGATTCTAGCCAATTATATCAACAATACACAAGATAATTCTATCAAGTTTATCTTTGCGCCACATAATATCAAAAAGGATCAGATAGATAATCTCGTTCAAAACTTAAAGAAACCAACTGTGCTACACAGTGAGCATGAAGGAAAAGATTTAACACAATACAATGTCTATATTATAGATGCCTACTCTATATTGACTAAAGCTTATAGTTATGCAGATATTGCCTATATAGGAGGAGGTTTTGGAGCAGGTATTCATAATATCCTAGAAGCCGCGACCTATGGAGTGCCTGTTATTATTGGTCCAAATTATAAAAAGTTCCAAGAAGCTAAGGATTTGATAACATTTGGTAGCTGTATAGTAGTAAATTCACAATCAGAATTAGACCAAATCTTTGATGAATTATTATATAATGACGCTAAAAGAATCGAATTAGGTAAAACGAGCAATCATTTTATCCTTAAAAATAAGAATGCTACAGAAAAAATAATGAAGCATATACACTAAAAGTAAAAAGGTAAGTAATCAAAGTGGTTACTTACCTTTTTTATATGAATTAATAATTATACTAGTCGTGAACTTTTATATTAAAAGTCTACTCGCTCGGATTTTAATCCCGATGTACCAATATAAGACAAAATATTGATTACTGCAACACCACAATCACTAATTATGATTTTTTCAACACACTAATTCTCTTTTTTGCGTTCTCACACACCTTTTTTTCGCATTAGAAACCACTTTTTTGAAAAGATAACACCTAACACAAGACAGGGTACAGTCTCATACCAAAATAGTGCTATATAGACATAATTCCAGCAACACTTAGATACATCACTACACATTCTACTCCTTATATATACATAGTAGTATAGTTATCTTACCTATCCCTCTAAACACACCTCTCTATCTATAAGATAAGGTAACTCCACTCCTTACTTACATTCTATCACATAGGTGCTTACAATGAGTTTCAATAGGAATGAGTCCGTTCTGAGTCCGTAGTGAGTCCGTTTTTTGGGCAGTTTTAACGGAGTCAGTACAGACAGATTACTTTCTTAGTATACTAATATTACGAACCACTATACTCCAACAGTACTATCGCGTATTAACATATTTCGATTTTAGCGTTCCCATGTAATATTGTATCTTGCCAGCGAATTCAATTCTAACTAACACTTTTATGAATAAAAAGATTAAAAATCTATTTAAGGCACTTGTAGTATTGGTAGCTTTACCTATCTATGCACAACAAGGTGGGATGTGGATTCCTTCTCTGCTAAAGGGAATGAATGAAACAGAAATGAAAAGCCTTGGAATGAAGATGTCTATCGAAGATATCTACGATGTGAACCAATCTAGTATGAAAGATGCTGTCCCTCACTTCAATGGTGGGTGTACTTCTGAAGTTATCTCTTCACAAGGTCTTTTACTAACTAATCACCACTGTGGATATGGACAGATCCAAGCACACTCTTCTGTAGAGAATGATTACTTAGCTAACGGGTTCTGGGCTAAATCTATGGCTCAAGAGCTACCTAACGAAAACTTAGAAGTTACTTTCATCGTTCGCATAGAGGATGTGACTAAAGAAGTAATGGCTGGTGTAGTAGCTAAAGATTCTGAAATAGAAAAACAAGCTAAGATCCAAAAGAACATTACTACAACTGTAGCTAAATTCCCTAAAGAAAAATGGCAAGACAATAAGATTAAATCTTTTTATGAAGGAAATCAATATATCTTATTCGTAACAGAGACTTTTAAAGATGTACGTCTAGTAGGTGCCCCACCATCATCTATTGGTAAGTTTGGTTCTGATACAGATAACTGGGTATGGCCTCGTCACACAGGTGACTTCTCTCTATTCAGAATATACGCTGACAAAGACAATAAACCAGCTGCATACTCAAAAGATAATGTACCTTACCGTCCTAAGCACTTCTTCCCTATCTCACTTAGTGGTGTAGAAGAAGGTGACTTCACTATGGTATTTGGTTACCCAGGTAGAACACAAGAGTACTTACCATCTTATGCAGTAGAACAAATCGTAAATGATCTAAACCCTGTAAGAATCGGTATCCGTGATAAAGCACTTAAGATCACTGATGAGTTTATGCGTGCAGACCAAGCAATCAAGATTCAATATGCATCTAAATATGCTAGCACAGCTAACTATTGGAAAAAATGGATCGGAGAAAGCCAAGGTTTAAAAAAGACTAACGCTGTACAAGCTAAACAAGATTTCGAAAAAGACTTCATCGTAAGAGCTAAGAAAAATAAAAACACTAAAGCTTATGCTGATATCCCTGCTAAGTTCGAAAAACTTTATGGAGATATTAAACCTTATGCTATTAGCAAAGATTACTTCGCTGAAGTAGTACAACGCAATGCTGAACTTCTAGCTGCGGCTTGGAGAGTATATGCTTTAGAGACTTATGCGTCTAACGAACAAGCATTCAACAGCAGACGTGAGAACTTAATCAAAGGGCAAGACAAGTTCTACAAAAACTATAGCAAGGCAGTTGACGAAAAAGTATTCGAGGCTATCGTAGAAATGTATGCAAAAGATGCACCTAAACAATTCTTACCTAAAGAATTAAACGGAGCTAACATCTCAGCTATCACTAAAGATATCTATGCGAATAGTAAATTAACTACTTACGCAGGGTTACAAGAATTATTAAAAGGTAATGCTGATCAAGTAGTAAAGAATATCAACAACGATAAAGGATACGCATTTGCTAAAGCACTAATCGAAAACTATATTCAAAATGTATTACCTAAATACGAAGAATTAGAAAGAGAAATAGCAGCTTTACAACGTACGTTTATGAAAGCTCAGTTAGACTTATATCCTGATGCTAGAATATTCCCTGATGCTAATAGTACACTACGTGTTACTTATGGTAAAGTAGATGGGTACTTCCCTAAAGACGCTACGTACTACGAACCTGTAACTCATTTAGAAGGTATTATGGAGAAATATGTACCTGGTGACTATGAATTCGACGTACCTGCAAAATTAGTAGATCTATATAATAAGAAAGACTACGGACAGTATGCAGATAATGGTAAATTACCTGTGAACTTCATCGCTACTAACCATACAACTGGAGGAAACTCTGGAAGTCCAGCTATCGATGCAGAGGGTAATCTAATAGGGTTAAACTTTGACCGTGTTTGGGAAGGAACGATGAGTGATATTTACTATGATCCATCTATTTGTCGTAACATTATGGTAGATGCTAGATACATTTTATTCATTATAGATAAGTTTGCAGATGCAAAACATCTAATTGAGGAGATGAAATTAGTAGAACCTAAGAAAAACAAGTAATTAAAACATTGGTTTACAACAACTTATTGATTAAAAAAAAATATTCAAAAAAAGTTTTGCGAACCAAAAAATTCATATATTTGTCACGAATTAATAATTAACTTTTATAATTTAGTAAGATGAAAAAAATCGCATTAAGCATCGCTTTAGTAGCAATGATGGGAGTATCTTTCGTTTCTTGTAAAGAAACTGCAAAAGAACCAGCTGTAGAAGAAACAACAACTGAAGAAGTAGTAACTGAAGAAGCTCCAGCTACAGAAGAAGTAGTAACTGAAGAGGCTCCAGCTACAGAAGAAGCTCCAGCTACTGAGGAAGCTCCAGCTACAGAAGAAGCTGCTAAATAATTTTAGCAAAACTGTTCATAAAGAAGACCCTGCTAGGCAGGGTTTTTTTATATCCATACTTTTCTACCCCAATACTTACCTCAGCTTAAATACAATACTGTATTACAGCTAATTACAGTCAATCATTTTAAAACACTGACGACTAGATATAAAAAAAGCATCCATTAAAATGAATGCTTTGATATAGATTTTAATCTAGTAAATTATACTAATATACGTTGCATTGATAGCAGTTCTTCTAATAGTGTACGTTCATTAGATAATCGTGGTACCTTATGCTGTCCTCCAAGTTTATTGTTATTCTTTAGCCAATCATAGAATAGATTTTTACGAGCGCTATGTAATACTAATGGATTTAGAGTCATATTATTCGTACGCTTCGCCTCATAATCTGAGTTGAGAGCTTGTAGATTCTTATCTAGTACTTCACTAAACAATTGTAGATTATCTGGAGCTTTACTGAACTCTACTACCCATTCGTGAGCACCTTTCTCTTTTCCTTCCATAAATATAGGTGCTACCGTGTACTCAGCTACCTCAGCATTAAATTCAATACAGGTCTTTGCTAGTGCTCTGTCTGTATTCTCTATCATCAGCTCTTCACCGAATACATTGATAAAATGTTTAGTACGCCCTGTTATTTTAATACGGTAAGGTAATAGGCTAGTAAAGCGCACAGTATCTCCGATTAAGTATCTTACTAATCCTGCATTAGTAGTGATCACTAGTGCATAATTCTTACCTATCTCTACTTCTGATAATGGAATTATCTTTTGATTAGAAGTTCCGAAAGTATCCATCGGAATAAACTCATAGAATATTCCGTAATCTAACATTAATAATAGTTCATTACAGTCATTCTGATCTTGGATAGCAAAGAAACCTTCAGAAGCATTATAGATCTCATAATATCTAAATCGATCACTAGGTAGTAGCTTTTTATATTGATCCTTATAAGGCTCAAAACTAACTCCTCCATGGAAATAAACCTCAGCATTAGGCCATAGTTCTAATAAATCTCCCCTACCTGTCTCTTGTATAATGCGGTTTAATAACACCAACATCCACGAAGGTACTCCTGCAAAACTAGTTACATTCTCATTCCTTACTTCCTTAATAATTGCATTCATCTTACTCTCCCACTCAGACATCAGTGATGTCTTATTACTAGGAGTACTGCTTAGCTCTGCCCAAAAAGGCATATTATCAATTAAGATAGCCGATAGATCTCCAAAGAAAGTATTCTTGTCTTCATAAAGTTGTTTACTTCCTCCTAACCTTAAGCTCTTACCAGTAAATAACTGTGAATCTTCATTGTTATTTAAATATAAACACAGTAAGTCTTTTGCTGCTTTATAATGACAGTTCTCTAATGCTTCATTACTCACAGGTATAAACTTACTTTTTGCATTAGTAGTTCCACTTGACTTAGCAAACCAACGGATAGGCTCTGGCCAAAAGATATTATTCTCTCCTTGGCGAGCGCGTTCTATATAAGGTTCGAACTCCTCGTACTTAAATAAAGGCACTCTCTCTGCAAAATCCCCATAGCTCTTTATACTATCGTAGCCAAACTGCTTTCCTAAGATTGTCTTCTCATTTGTCTTCATTAAATTCAAAAACAAGTCATTTTGTACTTCATTTGGGTATTTCCTAAATAGATCTATCTGGTGAATTCTCTTCTTCAATATCCAAGAAGCGATAGAATTAATAATTGTGAATGCCATATCTTATTAATTAGTCAAGTATCTAATCTTTTCATTATGAAAAGTTAGTAATTACAGTGGTAAATGTTTTTTCGTACTTTTACAACTTACCCAAAAATAACAATTTTATCTATGCAATACGAAGGAGTTTTAAACAAAATGCAGACGGAATTTAACACCCCTATTGAATACTATTTAGTATTTAAAAGCAACTTCATCAATATAAATCAGATTCTTGACAGAAACATAAAGATTGAGTTTACAGGATATGAATGTTTAAACTGTGGACAGCACAAAAAAATATTTAGACAAGGCTTTTGTTATGAGTGTTTTTACTCTAGTGCACAAGTAGGTGATTGGATCATGAGACCTGAATTAAGTACAGCTCACCTAGGGATAGAAGATAGAGACCTAGAGTATGAAACAAAGGTACAGATACAGCCTCATATCGTATATCTAGCTGTAGCTAGTGATGTAAAAGTAGGGGTAACTAGAAAAACACAAGTACTTACTAGATGGATAGATCAGGGGGCTTCTAAAGCAATAGAAATAGTAGAAGTACCTAATAGATACTTAGCAGGAATCACTGAGGTAGCTCTAAAAGATATGTTTACAGACAAAACGAATTGGAGAAAGATGCTACAAAATGAAGTACTAGAAACAAACTTAGAAGAAATAAGAAATTCTCTAAAAGAGAAACTACCAGAAGAAGTAAGACCTTACTTTGATCAAACTGATTCTTCTATCTTTAATCTAGATTACCCTGTCATACAATTCCCAACAAAGATAAAAAGTCTTAACCTTGACAAGACTCCTTCTTATGAAGGTAAGTTAAAAGGTGTCAAAGGACAATATCTACTATTCGAAGATGGTACTGTATTTAATATCCGTACTTATGAAGGATATATGGTTAATATTGAAGTTATCTAATAACATATATATAAAAAACGAGCTCCTTAATGGAGCTCGTTTTTTATATACTATTCTGTTTCTTCAGTCTTTTTCTTTTTACCGAACAGCCCTTTTAAGCCTTCACTAATTTTGTTGACTGTTTCTTCAGTTTCATTTTTCTTTGTTGTATTCTCTTCACCTGAAGTATTATTTTCCTTCTTCCCTCCTAAGATATCTAGTAGTGCATCTTTACCTTTTCCTACTAATTGATTCTTTTGTTCTTCTAAGATTTCATTTGTAATATTCTTTACTACATCAGCCATATTAGCAGACACCTTTGGGTTGGTAAAGTCACCTGTTACCCCTACTTTCACAGGTATTGCATCAAACTTATTACTAGATTTAGGTCCTAAAGCAGTCAATGCATTAGCGACATCATTACCTAGTAATTTAGCTGGTACTTTAAAGTCCAAAGCATAATTAAGACTTTGATCAAAGCCATGTTCTCCTGATACAGTCACCGCTAAGTCTTTTGTTTTTATATCAAAAGGTTTAAACTGTACACGTCCATTATTAAAAACAATGTGCATCTTTTTATTACTCAAATCTAGATTCTTCAAATCAATGAAGTTCAACGCTCCGTCTAATGATGATAGTAGTTTAGAATTCTGAGCAGTAATAGTCGCATTCGCTAAATCACCTTTTATATCACCTGACATTGTATTTAAATCTGGTGATAAATCTGCTGCATTTAACTTTCCTTTCATCACTACAGCTGCATTTACTTTTCCTGACATCACATTAGCAATAGGTGCTACAGCTTTTAAAAACCCTAGATCATTAAAAGTCTGTTTGATATCTAAACTTTGTAGTCCTAAGTTCATATCAAAAGTTGGTACAGCTTCTTTTGTAGATACATTCCCTCCGAATGCTATTTTTCCACCAAAAAGATCTGTTGACATATTCTGAAGACGTGCAGCTTCATCTTTAATCACTAATGTTCCTTTTACATTCTTAAGTGTTAGATCATCGTATGCTACTGTCTTTGCATTTGCATTAATTGTACAATCTAAGAACCCTGGAATCTTTAATGGATCAGATGCTTTTGTTGTAGTTGATTTCTCATTCTTCTCTTCTACTTTCGCAGTGTCTTCTTTTAATAAATCAGCTAATACAAAATTATTAGAGTTTAAATTAAAGTTCCCTTTTAAGGTCTGCTTCTTAAATAAGAAACCATATAGATTATCTAATCTTCCGTCTGCATTTAGATCTGAAGTACCTGTTTTTATAGCAAGTTTATTTAGCGTAACATTACTTGTATTAAAAGTAAGAGCTGCCTCTTGTATCTGCATTGGCTTAGCCATCGCATCTGTACTAAAATTAAAGCCTGTCAAAGATACACTACCACTGTTTTTTATATTTTGATATTGTTCTTTCTCTACAGAGTTCATGTCAAAATTAGTGGCTACTTTCGCTTTTAATATCCCTGTCAGTGGTGTATCTAGTTTCACAGGATATGCTTTAGATACATTTGCTAAATTAATAATCCCATCAAAATTTGCATCTACTAACGCATTCTCACTAATGTTCTTAATCTTCGCTTTCGCGTTGAATATATCTTGATCTATCTTAAATGACAATTGGTTAATATCTACATATAAATCTTTCATTATCCCTGTCTCATTCATCACATTAACATCTAATAGAATATTCTGAACTGCTTTAGGTAGATCTGGATACTTAAAGGACGCATTCTTTGCATTCATGTGAATAGCTAGTGTAGGAATAGTTGTCTCTGTCATTTTACCTTTTACCTTTCCTTCTACTTTAAAATCACCTGATGTAGTCACCCCTTTTAGATTACCCGCATAAGCTTCTGGTATTAATCCTAAGAAGTTTTTAAAGTCTGAGTCAGGAGTAGCAAAACTCAAATCAAACTGCTGTCCATCTTCTAATAACTGAACTGAACCATCAAATGCTAAAGGCAACTGATTAATCAATGCTTTATTCTCTTTAAATGAATACAATTGCTTCGTCATATCCATTCCGATTAAAGCTTTCAGTGATAAGTTAACCTCATTCAGAAACTTAGTATCCTCCATTACAAACGAAACTTTTGCTTTAGATTCTGTATCTAAATCCAGTACATCATCTGATAGATTACCTGTCCCTTGGTGATAGAACTCATTAATAGTAAACATCATCTTACTACCTAAATCTTTATACGTTAAGTTTAGATTGTCTATCTTATAATGATTTAAAGCTAAAGAGAATGGATCCTTATCAGAAGAGTCTTCATCCTCTTCATCCTCTTTTTTTAATGCTATATCATAGTTAGCTACCCCTTGTTCATTCACTATCACGTTAACCTTAGCATTTTCTACTAAGATATCTTCTATACTCATCGGCTTATCCGCCCCATTGAATAACTCCATAATAGACATCTTTAGCCCTATCATTTTGGCAGACACTAACGTATCTCCATCGAATGGCGCCTTATTCACAACAGCCAAGTCCTTAATCACTACTGTTGCCTTAGGAAAGTTACGTATAAAGCTCAGGTCTACTTTCTCGAATGTCACCTTTGCATTTAAGTTGTCATTAATAGTTTTAAGTACTAAATCTTGTATTTTTCCCTTAAACAAAATAGGTGTTAGCATTAGTAAGATAAACAATCCCAACACTATACCTCCTGTCCATTTTAAAACCTTTTTATTCATAACTTTTCATTTTATTACAAAATAACAAAAAAAAAGAGTTATCCCTAGTCTAAAAGGATAACTCTTTATTCGATATTAATCAATTTATGTCTTCTTTAACGAAAGCATAAATTTGACTATAACATTATCTTATTACTACTCTATTTTTACTTCAAAAGGCAATATTGCTTGTACACCTCTCATATTGTTGAAATAGTTAAGTCTCTCTATCATTTCATAGTTAGCTTCACCTATCTTTTCTTTAATTAGCTCTTCTTCTGATTTAAATACAGAAGCACCTAGATACCCTCTAAGCATATCTTCGAACTTCATTTTATACTCTGGGTAGTTTACTACTTTATAATCGTCTATCTCTACCTTTTTAGCAGCATAAGCAATAGCTGTATCTAATCCTCCTAGTTCATCTACTAATTTATTTTCTAATGCATCTTTTCCAGTCCACACTCTACCTTGCGCTAATTCATTTACTTGTTCTACTGTCATCTTTCTTCCATCAGCTACTCTCTGAACGAATGTAGTGTAAACATCCTCTATACCTTCTGTCACCATCATTCTAAAGCCTGGATCAACATCTCTAAATGGACTATAGTTAGCCGCATTATCATGTGTCTTCACTTGTTCTGCATTTACTCCATACTTTGTAGCTAATGCTTTAAAGTTCGGAACCATACCGAATACCCCTATAGAACCTGTAATCGTTCCTGGATCTGCGAAGATTCTATCTGCATTACTAGAGATATAATACCCTCCTGATGCAGCTACATCTCCCATAGAAACAATCACTGGCTTCACTTTTTTAGTCAACTCTATCTCTCTCCAGATTAATTCAGAAGTCAGAGCACTACCACCAGGGCTATTTACTCTTAGTACGATAGCTTTTATCTTATCATCCTTTCTTGCTGCTTTTAGAGCACGGTTGATAGATCCTTCACCGATATAGCTTACGCTACCTTCACCATCTCTAATCTCCCCCTGTGCATAGATTACCGCAATACGATCTTTAGCTGTTTTTGCACTATTTTTTACAATCACATCTTTAACGTAATCTAAGATATCTACGCTATTATAATCTTTATCTCCTTCTACACCTAATTCATGTTTAATCGCTGCATGATACTCATCCTCATAAGCTACTTTATCCACTAATCCTGTTTTTAAAGCAAGTTTAGGTGTTCTAGCTCCTAGATTATTCGCTATACCGTTTAAGCTATCTACAGATATCTTTCTGCTCTTAGAGATATCGTTAACTAATGTTTCCCAAATAGACTTTAAGAACACTGTTGTCTGCTCTCTATTCGCCTCACTCATGTTTTCTTGTAAGAATGGTTCTACAGCACTTTTATATTTACCGTGTCTCATTACTTCCATTTGTACTCCTGTTTTGTCCTGTAATCCTTTTAAGTAAAGAATCTCTGTAGACAATCCCTTAAAGTCTAACCCACCTACTGGATTAATATAAATAGTATCTGCAATAGAGTTTAAATAATATTCTCCTTGTGAATACACATTAGCATAAGCCAATACGAACTTACCTGTTGCTTTAAACTCTTCTAGTTTATTTCTAATCTCACGTTTCTGTACTACTCCTAGCATAGAGTTATTATTCAGAATAGAGATTCCTTTAATACGATCATCTGTCTTCGCATACTCTATAGCCGCTAGTACGTCAGACACACCATCTTTTCCAGCTTCTCTAAAGCCGAATTCCTTCATATTATATTTACCTGCATAATCATATTTCACACCAGATAAATCTAAATTAATAACTGAACTGTCTTTTACTGTAACAGTATCAGAACTACTTCCCATAGCTACACCAATGATCATCAGTCCAAAAAACAATATTCCGAAGAATATAAACAGACCTACTATCGTAGCTAAAACATTTCTTAAAAACCTCATATTAAAAACAATTTATCTTATTAGTATTCAAATTATAAAAAAAGTTACAGATTATACCCGTAAATTTGCATTATTAACTGATACAAAAGTAACGATTATTCAATTTTCTTTTATTTACTTTGCCCCATGTTTACGCAAAATCAAATAGTATTATCAATAGGTTCTAATCAAGGAGATAAATTATCTAACATAGAGAAATCTATCGAACTGATTAACAAGCATATTGGTACAGTCATAAAAATATCACCTATTTACGAATTTCCTGCTTGGGGTTTTGAGAGCGATCCTTTCTTTAATTGTGCTGTATTATTACACAGTACGCTAAAAGCTGAAACGGTTATTCTAAAGGTACTCGAAATAGAACAAGTACTGGGTAGAATACGTCCACAGCATACAGTGGGGTATAGTGCTAGACTGATAGATATCGATATTATCTCTTTTAACCAAGAAGTATATAATACTGATAACCTATCTGTACCTCATCCCTTGATGCAAGACAGACAGTTCGTACTACAGCCATGTGCAGATCTAAACTTAGAATGGGCACACCCTATACTAAAGCAAAGTTTCAAAGAATTACTGAATAGCTGTAAAGATAAAACATCTTTTAAGATAGTAGGAGATATAAAAAGTCCTATTCTTCAATATGGCTTTACTCATGTAAACTTTATCGCCATAGAAGGAAATATAGGTGCTGGTAAGACTACCTTAACTAATCGTATATCAGAAGACTTTAATGCAAAGAATATTCTAGAAGGTTTTGCGGACAACCCTTTCTTACCTAAGTTTTATAAAGATGCTACTAGATATGCATTTCCATTAGAGATGTCATTCTTAGCAGACAGGTACTCACAGTTATCTGATGACTTAGCACAGTTTGACCTTTTTAAAGAGTTTATCATAGCTGATTATTATATCTACAAGTCTATCATCTTTGCTCAAATCACTTTAGAAGAAGACGAGTTCAAGCTGTATCAGCAGATATTTGAGATTATGTATAAAGAAACTCCTAAGCCTGATCTGTATGTCTACCTATATCAGAACACAGATCGCTTATTAGAGAATATACAGAAACGTGGTCGTTCTTACGAAAGTGAAATCCCAGGTACTTACTTAGATCAAGTGAACCAAGGCTATTTTAACTATATCAAGACAATGCCTGCAGACAAAGTATTGATTATTGATATATCAGACTTAGACTTCGTAGCTAATCAAGAAGACTATATCTACATCTTAGATAAGATTCAACATAAACTAGTGAAGCATGACGAATAAATTATTTATGACCATGCTAGGAGTCACTCCTCCAGGACGTCATATAGAACAGCATGATATCTACTTCGGCATAGGCACACAGATGAAAGACCTCATCCCACAGATAGTTGACTTTTGGCCAGAAGCAGGACCTAAACTACACGTAGATGCATGGAGAGAAGTAACATCTGTACAAGGTCATCACATAGAAGTAGTTTCTAGAGAAACACACCAACCTAGTGATCTAAAGTTATTCTTTATCAATCTAGGTGGATATAAACCAGGTATTTTTGACGAGTTTCACCAGACGTGTCTAGTAGTCGCTAATAGTCAGAAAGAAGCCATCCAGTATGTAAAGAGTACAGCCTTTTACGAAGAGTATAACCTACCTCCGAGAGGATATAGTCACGTAGATAATAAGTATGGTCTAGATGTAGATGATATCTATGAGATGGACGAAATCTTAAATGAAGATTTAAAACAGCAATACACTATCAAAATAACTCCTTCTATAGAACCTCTAACAGAAGATCACATAGAACTAGGATATATGAAGCTAAACAGTTTCTAACTATAAAGAACGTCCCATGATAGTATATCATGGGACGTTCTTTATTTACTTACTTTGAAGTATGACATAATCTAGTAACTCTCCTATTATAATCACTAATACTGAGAATGTAAGCATCCCTAAAACATAAGCAAAGAAAGCTTTCAAATAACTCTTTATACTTCTCACTTCAAAGAATTGTCCTATTCCCCAAGTACAATAGAGCACACCTACCACTCCTGCAATCGCCATTAAATTAACCTTTACTATCCCTTGTATAATAGCAAACACAGAAAATATCAACATAGACATTCCTGTCACAAAGCACAATAAAATCAATATCTCAAATAAATTAAAAGAGTGTTTTTTAAACAACACCTTAGCCCATACCGCTATAAACACTCCTATAATTATATTCATATACCCAGAATGAGTATCTCCCCAGAGAAATATACTATCTGCCACTCCGCCACCTCCTGAATGATGGTAAGAAACAAAACTCTCTATGTGAAAATAGTGAGCAATAAGGGAGTAAACAAGAGAAGCTATAATAATGAATATAATAGGCTTTACTAACTTACTTCTATCCTCAGTAATAAACTTCTGAACTGTAATACCTGGTTTTAACAATAGTTCTTTTATAGTATAGAATATACCTTTCTCAACGTGTAAAACGTGGCTTATCTCATGCAAAACATAGTGACTATCTATTCTCTTTAGCTTAATTGATTCTCCACAATCAGGACAATATCCTGTTGATAAATCTGTATGAGACGTTTTACAACTCATGATTCTCTGTATATTAAGTTCAGTTATCTTATATAGTCACTACATAGTGACTAAGGAAACAAATATAATAAAATCACTTAATTCTCAAATACAAAAAAAAGCCTTCAAAGAAATCTCTTTGAAGGCTTTCGCACTTGTATATTAAAAATTTACATCTATGAAGACATCATTAAGCTTTAGCAAACTGTACTTCAGCGAATAACTTAATATCCTCTCCTACTAACACTCCACCTGTTTCTAAACCAGCATTCCAAGTCAGTCCAAACTCTTTACGGTTAATCTTAGACTCTAGAGACAGTCCTATCTTAGTATTTCCCCATGGATCTACTAGTACTCCACTATATTCTGCATTAAATGCTACTTCTTTCGTCACTCCTTTTATTGTTAGCATACCAGTCACTACATAGAAGTTATCTGTTTTTTTCTGAATACTTGTAGAAGTAAACACGATATCTTGATAAAGCTCTGTTTCAAAGAAATCTGCACTTTTTAGGTGAGTATCTCTATCTGCATTATTTGTATCTATAGAAGCTACCTTTGCTGTAAATGATATTTCTGAAGTTTCGAATGCTGCATCTACATTCTTAATTGTCGATGTGAAGTCATTAAACTTACCTGATACATTCGTAAACATCATGTGTTTTACTTTGAATCCTATTTCTGAATGTGTAGGGTCGATATTCCAAACTGTATTTGTCATAATAATTCTATTTTTTAAGGTTATAACCACTGTCTTATCAGTAGCGTTTTGTATGAGACAAATGTATAACCATATACACCCTCATACACTTAACCTAAATTAAGAACGTATATAACTACATTTATTCTTCCTCGAACTGATCTTCTACAGATTGAAATATTTTATCTAATAAACGCGCTATTTGGATATGCTCTCCCGCTTCTAGACGAGAGACTACTAAGCTAATCGGAAAAATAACGACTTCTGTATCCTTATACTGTAAGGCGTACTCATAGCCTAGGTCACCTTCTACACCTACCCATTCAAAATCGATATAATAATAACGAAGTAACGCCCCGAATAACAATCCTAACTTACCTAGATATTCTTTATCCTTTAGATCAAAGCACTGCTCATCGAATAACCACTGCAGTATGTCCAACGCCTTACCAGAATCAAATACTGATTTTAACTCATATTGATTAGCTCCTAAGAGCTTACTTACACTAGACTCTATAAACTCGAGCTCTTCAGGAGTCAAGGCTTGACTACTATGGTCTTCGTTAAGGACTATCCCGACATATTCTATCATCTGCACTGTCTCTTCTAGATAGTCACTTGCTAACTCAGAATTTACATCTGACTGACTGATGAATAACTGAAGCTCAAAGCGTACATTGTTATACAATACAGAATACTCATAGATATATAAATCTTCTATCTCTAGCTCTGTCATATAATAGAACTTATCTCCTACTTCCTTTACCTCCTCTTCTATATGACTCGCTTCAGTAGTAAAGTCTTCTAACACCTGCTCGAAGTCAAAGTCCTCTCCTCCTACTGTCCTTATCTCATACACAGAGATATAAGGTAGATAACTCACTCCGTCTTTAGTCAAGATAAACCCTCCATAATCTGCTAACTCTACATCGTACTCATCAGGTATTACCAATACTAACTTCTCTACTCCTAAATCTATATATTGCATACGCTTCACTTATTATCCTTAGATAAATATACCTTTTTTATTGTAGTCAGAAAAGTTATATTATCATCTTATAAAAAAAGCTAACCATTACGTTAGCTTGTCTGTTTTAGTCTTCTCCTTTCAGTATTTTATAGCCGTTAGGGTACAGAATATTCACGATACCCTTAAACACCTGATCAGGTACCTGCTGCGCATTACTACTATAAGCGATAGATACTTCATCATCTGGATTATATACTAGCATCGTATGTGTCCCTAGTGTGTCTCCACCATGCCCGTAAAAGCTTACATTGTCATAGACTAAATACATTATACCTCTCCCAAATTTACCTTCTATTTTTTGAGGCAACATTGATTCTAAAGAGGCTGATGTAATTATTTTACCTTGAAATAAATTATAAATGAAGATATTCAACTCTTTAGTAGTCGTGGTCAAATCTCCCACCCCTATAATATTCATCGGGTTAATATCTACCATTTCTGCCCATTGCCCATGTTTGAATTGATATGGTTTATGCACATAGATAGGCATCGATTTAGCAGAATATGTACTTTCTAACCTCAATGGATTCACGATATACTGATTGACTAATAAATGATAAGGTTTATCAGTCACCTCTTCTATTATTTTAGTCAATAGATAATAAGCCGAATTAGAATATGCGCGATCTGTATCAGGAGCGAACTTCACTCCTTGCTCTTTTATCAAGTTTAATATCTCCTGCTCTGTCACTTTCTCTGTCACCCACACTTCTCCATTTTTGACTACATAGCTCCCTAGTCCACTACTGTGATCTAGCAGATTCTTAATCGTGATACGATCAGCATTAGGCATATCTGAATAGAAGTCAGATAACTTAGTGGTCAACTCTAATTTGCCCTCTTCGATTAACTTAAATATAATCACAGCAGTATAAAGCTTAGTTACCGATCCTATCTGATACATCTTATTCTCATCAGACGAGGTATCGGGTAAATTCTCTTGTCCAAAGTTTTTATGATAGACTTCTACTCCTTTTTTAAAAATAGAGAGACTGCCTGCTTCTGTATTATTCTTAGACAATTCGTTTAAATAGTGATCTAACTTATATCCCTGTATCTCTTGTCCAAATACAACAGAAGATAACATCATCACGAGCAATAATATCTTGGTGTTCATCCTAATCGTTTTAATGTATTATAATTAATCAGTAGCTATCGAGCTACGAATGTTACGGTTATATATAAATCAAAAGAAAGTCTATCTCTTGACTACTATTCTTATTAATAATTATACTCTAGTCGGGTATACCCTTTATCACTCTCTATAGCCACCTCTATATGCTGTACTACTTCCTCTATTAAGGCTATAACATCGATATCTACCTCATCTTCTATGCGCTTAGTAATCATCGTAATCGGAAAACATTGCAAGGCGTAGTCTTGATACTGTAACGCCATCTCTCTACCATACTGATCATGTACCACTATCCAATGAAAATCACTATATCTATACTGAAAACAAGCTCCGAACAAGATACCTAGTGCCTGATGATATTCATAATCATTTACGGCATACTCTCTTAGATTCAGTATCTCCTGTAACTTCTTTATAGCGTCACCACTCTCGTGATAAGCCTGAAGGTCTTCTGATGCTATCCCTAATACTTTAACTGACTCTGTCTCTAGACGTACTAGGTCATCATACTTAGGTTCTAGTAATGGAAACTGTAGAGAAGATAGACTATCTATACTTCTGATCATCTCTTCTATCTCTTTTAGATAGACAGCTACCTCATCACTATCTCTATCCTCCTTATTTGCAGTCAATGACCCTATGATAATATCATCACCATACATCACCTCAAATATGTGCATATACAGCTCCTCCTGATCCTCACTAGCATAACAGAAATAACTTTTTCCTTTATACGTCACAGCCTCTGTATTCTTCTGATGAGCTTTATCCTTAAAGTCTTGTAATAAGGCTTTCTGTGTCACTCCCTCAGCTCTCGTAAAAGAGATAACACTAAATCTAATCAGAGGCTCGTCATCATGCTCGCCTCTGTATAGTATCACAGTACTATCCCCATCATTACAACTATAATAATGACTCGGCCCTTTTATAATAGTCTGCCCACTTCCTATTTCGAATACCTTCATTATTTCTCTTTTATTTATCTCAAAGATATTATTTAGTCCATTACTATAACGTGATAATATCATTAAATTATACATATTACCCTGCCCTATTTTGATTATTTTGGTTACTTATGACCATGCTTTCTCTAGCTTATTATCATTCTTAAGTCAATGAAATTCAATATTTATAACGATGTTGTTCGGATACAGTTTTGCTATCCTTCGGTAAAAAAGTGTTTTTCCAAGCAAAACCAATGCTTCACCCAAGTACTACCCGAACGATTCTAGTTAAAAACAAAATAAACAACTATATATCAACCAATTAATATAAATCATATTCTCCATACAAGGGCAATAACTCCATGATCACTCATTATCTCCACTAGAGGGCATTATAGGTCAATAATTTCTGTTATATAGACATAAAAAAAAGCTACTTCGTATAGAAGTAGCTCTTCGCTATATAAATATTGATAAGATATTACATCTGTTGGAATAAGTCCCAGATTACAATCCCTGCACTCACAGAGATATTTAAAGAATGTTACGATATTACATCTGTTGGAATAAGTCCCAGATTACGATTCCTGCACTTACAGAGATATTTAAAGAATGTTTCGTACCTAGCTGTGGAATCTCGATCACTCCATCACTTAAGTTTACCACCTCTTGATTAACTCCTTTTACCTCATTACCGAATACTAATGCATATTTCGCTCCTTCTGTTACCTTAAAGTCATTTAGCATTACGCTATTCTCTACTTGTTCTACAGACTGTACAGATACTCCACTTTCTTTTAATGACTTCACTACTTCTACTACATCCTTAGCATATTCCCACTCTACAGTTTCGGTAGCCCCTAAAGCTGTTTTGTGTATTTCTTTATTTGGAGGGGTAGCGGTGATACCACATAGATATACTTTCTCAACTAAAAAAGCATCGCACGTTCTGAATACAGACCCAATATTATGTAAACTTCTTACATCATCTAAAACTACAATAATAGGTGTTTTCTCAGAAGCTTTAAACTCTTCTACATTTTTACGATCCAATTCGCTATTGGCTAATTTACGCATGACTTAAAAATTTTAGCAAAAATACTATTTATCAAATGGATTACTCTCATCTAGATTTTATTTTTAACTAATTATACATTAATCAATATAATTACACGCAATAAAAAAGCAATACTATTCAAACACAACACCTTCATTATTATAGTATTGAAACAAACATTACCTACTCTATTCCTACATTCTCCTTATACATTGGCTAACTTTGTTATAAACCAACAAAGCCACCACCACCATGACTAAGAAAGTACTAAACCATCTGGCTCTGCTCACCATATTAAACAATCTAGTATTTGTGGTGATATTTCAGGGCTCACTTATTGCTGACTTTGTTCAAAGTCCTAAATATGTACATCTGATCGAATTCGCTTGGATACTCTGTCTGACAGGACTCATTATCTTCCCTACGATTATCTGTACCTTACTAGAATCTAAACAAATCAGTGTTCAGAAATTCCCAATACTAGCCATCTTACTATCTATTATCTCTATTATATTTTTTGCATGTGCTAGTATTTCGTAATTTTTAACTTGAGACAGACCTAAATTGTCATAAGTCTCCTTTATCTTGTTTTTTACTATTTTTTAACATTATTTCATACTTTTCAGCTATATAAAAAACAGAAATAAGATATTATTGCAATATCGAATGAGAGTTCCTACCTTTGCACACTCAAAAAAAATCTATGGTAAGAACTCTCATAACTAGAATTATAACATCCCCAGTCATTATCTATACAACCAGATGCTTTATCGGGTTTTATATCGGATATCTACTATTCTTAAAATATCCTAACTATGAAATCCTGTGGACTTTAATCTCTATTATGCTAGTTATCTCACCAGAAGGTCAGAATTCTAAAAAGCTATCTGTAGAGCGATTTAAGTCAAATCTAGTAGGATCTGCTGTTGGTTTAGTTTGCTTAGAAATTCATCCAAGCCCTGATTTCTATATTAGTTTATTAGGTGTATTTCTAACGATCATGACCTGTTATCTATTCAAGATATTAAATATGGCTCGAGTAGCCTTAGTAGCTCTTATCATTATCCTTGTACAGCCGCATACTGCTAGCTCAGTAGAGGCTACTCCATTGTTTAGATGCTTAGCAGTGACCTTAGGGTGTGTGATAGGTCTGACGATAACAGTACTTACCTCTATGATCATACGCAGACTAAAAAGGTATTATGGAATACCACTCTCTTAGAAGTTCATTAAGCAAATAGCGTTTGTAAAATGTATCTGTTATATTTGTAATTTGAAACACAAAACTACATTATGACTGCTAAAGCGAAAGCACCTAAGGAAACTCCATTAATGAAACAATACAACGATATAAAAGCCAAGTATCCTGATGCTTGTCTATTATTTCGCGTAGGAGATTTTTACGAGACATTCGGTGAAGACGCTGTCAGAGCATCTAAAATATTAGGCATTACATTAACCAAACGAAGTGCAGGTACAGCTAGTGAAACAGAATTAGCAGGTTTTCCTCATCACTCGATTAATGTATACCTACCTAAGTTAGTCAAAGCTGGGCTAAGAGTAGCTATCTGTGACCAGCTAGAAGACCCTAAAACAACTAAAACTATTGTCAAAAGAGGAGTTACTGAGTTAGTAACACCTGGTGTTGCCTTAAATGATGAAGTGTTACATTCTAAATCTAACAACTTCTTATGTGCAATACACTTTGCTAAAAAGACAATCGGTATATCATTCTTAGATGTTTCTACAGGAGAGTTTTTGACCACTGAAGGAGATCAAGATTATATAGATAAACTACTACAGAACTTTGCCCCTAGTGAAATTCTAGTACAGAAAAGTAATAAGACACACTTCTTACAGAACTACGGGACTACTTATAATCTATTCTTACTAGATGACTGGGTATTCAAGACTGACTTTGCATTTGAGTCTTTGACTACTCATTTTAAAACTAATTCCCTAAAAGGTTTTGGAGTAGAAGATTTAGTAGAGGGAACGATAGCCTGTGGAGCGATACTATATTACTTATCAGAGACACAGCACACTAGACTAGAGCATATCTCTAATATACAGCGTATCGCTGAAGATGCATATGTGTGGATGGATCGTTTTACGATCAGAAACTTAGAGTTATACAACAGTGCTAACCTGAATGCGATAACCCTATTAGACGTGATAGATAAGACCTTATCTCCTATGGGAGGTCGTCTACTGAAGCGTTGGCTAGCGTTACCACTTAAGGACACTAAGAAGATTACGGATAGACATAATATCGTAGAGATACTAAAAGAGAACAATGAACTCTTAACACTCTTCCAAACCCAAATAAAGAAGATATCTGACTTAGAACGATTAATCTCTAAGATCGCTACTGGTAAGGTATCTCCTAGAGAGTTAATCTACCTGAATGATTCATTAGACGCTATTATTCCGATCAAGGAGACTGCCCAAAAAAGTAATAATGATTCTCTAAAACAAATGGGGAATACACTACATGGGTGTGAGCTACTAAGAGAAAAGATCAGAGCTACCATCAGTGAAGATGCTCCTGTAGCGATAGCAAAAGGAAATGCAATAGCACAAGGTGTACACCCAGAGTTAGACGAACTGCGCAAAATCTCTACTTCTGGTAAGGAACTGCTAGAGGCTATGGAGATCAGAGAAAGTGAGAAGACAGGTATTCCTTCGCTTAAAATATCGTTTAACAACGTATTCGGGTACTATATAGAAGTGCGTAATACACATAAAAATAAAGTGCCTGCAGAGTGGATTAGAAAGCAGACGCTAGTGAATGCAGAGCGTTATATCACGGAGGAGTTAAAAGAATACGAAACCAAGATACTAGGTGCAGAAGAGAAAATCTATAAGCTAGAGAACGAATTGTTCGAACAGTTCGTAGCTTGGTGTGCTCAATATATCAAACCTGTACAGCTAAATGCTAATCTTATCGCACAGCTAGACTGTCTGAGCTCTTTCGCACAGCAGGCTATTGAGAATAACTATGTAAGACCACTGATAGACGACTCTTATGAACTAGATATAAAAGATGGTCGTCACCCTGTGATCGAAAAACAGCTAGCGTACGACACACCTTATATCACAAATGATGTCTATCTAAACAATAAAGAACAACAGATCATCATGATCACTGGGCCTAATATGTCTGGTAAGTCTGCTATCCTTAGACAGACAGCACTTATTGTATTGTTAGCTCAGATGGGAAGCTTTGTCCCTGCTAGAGAAGTACGTATGGGACCAGTAGATAAGATATTCACACGTGTGGGAGCATCAGATAATATCTCGATGGGAGAATCTACCTTCATGGTAGAGATGAATGAGACAGCCTCTATTCTAAATAATATCTCTGATAGAAGTTTAGTCCTATTAGACGAGATCGGACGAGGTACTAGTACCTACGATGGTATCTCTATAGCTTGGGCTATCGCAGAGTACCTACACCAGCATCCTGGTAAGCCTAAGACATTATTCGCTACTCACTATCACGAGCTGAATGATATGTCTCAGAACTTCGATGGAATAAAGAACTATAACGTCTCAGTCAAAGAGCTAAAAGATAATGTGTTGTTCTTGAGAAAGCTTGTACCGGGAGGTAGTGCACACAGTTTTGGTATTCACGTAGCGAAGATGGCAGGTATGCCTACTACAGTTCTAAAACGCGCTGAAAAGATGCTAAAGCAACTAGAAAAAGGACATGCTAAAGATCAACAACCACTGAAAGCGGTAGAAAATGATCTACAACTAAGTTTCTTTAATCTAGATGATCCTCTGTTAGAAGAATTAAAAGAAGATATCCTTGCTATAGATGTCAATAATATCACGCCAATAGAAGCGATTATGAAGATAAATGAGTTAAAGAAAAAACTCAAATAATATAAACAAGGAAGCTCGAATGAGCTTCCTTTCACTTTTTAAACAAAAACCTTTGTAAAAAGGCATAAACACAGGCTTTGTAAATCAATGAGTTAATAAATATCTTTGTTTTTTACTCATTTTTTATTTGGATAAACAAAAAAACGTTCTATATTTGCACTCGCAATACAGAAGTAAAGCGAAGTTCTTAAAAAACATTATGCGAAAATAGCTCAGTTGGTAGAGCGCAACCTTGCCAAGGTTGAGGTCGCGGGTTCGAACCCCGTTTTTCGCTCTACATCATGCTCGAGTGGTGGAAGTGGTAGACACGCTGGACTTAAAATCCAGTGGGTAGTAATGCCCGTGCGGGTTCAAGTCCCGCCTCGAGTACAAAATCCCAAGTTAACGCTTGGGATTTTTTTTTGTCCCCTTTAGAAATGTCATCCCCTTAGATATTTCTGTAAAAGTAAATTTCTTTAATTTTGTTTCTTAATTGATATGAGTGCATTCGTAATTAGTTTAAAAGATAACGGAAAGTATAAGTACACTTTTGAACACAGAAGAGGTAAAACATTAATGACTAGTGTAGAGTATCCTAGTGTAGAAGCTATTCATTCTACTATAGAATTTCTAAGAACTAACTATGATTCTCTAAACTTCATTAAGTTTAAAACTCCATCAGGTAAGTCTTACTTCAGACTAGCAATAGATAAAAAGATCTATGCCAACAGTAGAAGATTTAATACCGAACTAAGATTTGAAAAGGCAATGGACGAGATCAAATCAAACTTTGCTAACGCTGAGATACTAGATTTATCTTTAGATATCTTTGGAAGTTTCCCTTCAGAAGATATATTTGACGCAGAGTAAGCATAATCTAGTTATTATAAAAAACTGATTTACAGGACTCCATAGAATCGTTTAAAAAAAATAAAAAAAGTCTTTTTATTTTATAGAAAAACCTTCTATATTTGCCCTCGCAATCACGAAAAAACGTGTGCAGTCAATGCCAATTGAGCTCGAGTGGTGGAAGTGGTAGACACGCTGGACTTAAAATCCAGTGGGTAGTAATGCCCGTGCGGGTTCAAGTCCCGCCTCGAGTACAGAGAATCCCAAGTTAACGCTTGGGATTTTTTTTTGTTTATAAAGTTATATTCGTCAACTAGATCATCTTATAACCTCCCTTCTACTAATATCAATCTAATAGTCGCTACTCTGCTTATGTGAAATATAGCTCAAGCAATATTTTAATGAAAAAGAACAAATTCTATATAATGCTTAAAATCAAAATAGGCATTGTACTAGTAAAAGGCATTAGTAAAGTACATGTATTCAAAACTCATTAAACTAACAATAAATGAGTTAGAAGAATGGAAAAACAAAACAGAATAATTCTCAGTAAAAAATACTCTATTTTTCTTGCACACTAAAAAACAATACTCTATTTTTGCACTCGCAATACAGAAATAGTATCGCAGTCTACAGAAGACGCTCGAGTGGTGGAAGTGGTAGACACGCTGGACTTAAAATCCAGTGGGTAGTAATGCCCGTGCGGGTTCAAGTCCCGCCTCGAGTACAGAGAATCCCAAGCTAACGCTTGGGATTTTTTATTTTATATACCCAGATCTCAATATCGACATCCGATAGAAAACGCAATACTACAATAGTGTTGATTTCATAGAGAGAACACTCTTTCGCCTTACTAATTCCAATACATCAGTAATCATGATTAGAATTCAATTCCTGTTTATTAAATTATTTTCAAAAAGAACACTTAATAACCACCTATTAATCAACAAATAAGAATATTCTAATCTTTTTTATTTATAAAAACATCTTTTATTAGTTGTATAGTAAAAAATAATATTCTACATTTGCACTCGCAATACAGAAGTAGTCTTGCAGTCTACAGAAGACGCTCGAGTGGTGGAAGTGGTAGACACGCTGGACTTAAAATCCAGTGGGTAGTAATGCCCGTGCGGGTTCAAGTCCCGCCTCGAGTACAAGAAAATCCTAAGTTAACGCTTAGGATTTTTTTTTGACCTTAACTAAAAAGCAGAAGAGTACTAGACGACTCTCCTACTTTTTTGAAAAAAAATATAAAACTAAAAGGGTGAAACACTTTTTGATTTTAAGTAAACCCATGTTTTACTTAAATAAGGTGTGAAGAGTACTAAGATGATAATCACTAATAAAAGTAAACTAAGTATCTCGAAGTAATCCATTGCATACCTCAACTCTATTTGTTTGCTAAGATCAGATAACATTATCTTTTCACTTGCTTTCTCAGCTATAGAACTGGGCATACCTCTACTTTTTAACTTCATAGTATTCTGAGTAAGCTTAGTCTCTAGTATAGGATTAGCGATATTCAAATAATCTAAGAAACGACTTAAATGACGATTAGAACTGTACAAACTATAATAATTCATAATCGCTATACTACATGTATAACCAAAGTAACGTACACCTAAACATACAGCTGCAGCAGAAGCACTAAGTGATACAGGCACTGAAGTAACACAATAAACTATAATAGGTACCATTAAAACTCCTACTCCTAAACCTTGACAAAACAAAAGAAGATAATAATCATCTGGATTAGCACTAGGGGCAAACTGCATATACATCCCCACGTGAAACAAAAACAGCGCAATAAATCCTAGACTCCATATAAAGCGCATAGGGCGACGATTAATCAACCAAACACATGCAAGTATCACTCCTGTCACAAGTCCTATTAAATTAAAGCTATTTAGATAAGAAAGATGCCTCGGGTCTAAATGAAGTGAGTTAATAAAATGTGTATTTGTAATCCCTGATGCAAAACGACAGATATAAAGAATAAACAATAAGAACAATCCTATCTTAAAGTTGCGATACTTCCATACATGCCAATTAATATAAGGTCTCTTCAAATGCTTTTGTCTCCATACAAAGAAGAATAAGGTAATCAAAATCGTCAATCCTATTAAACGAATATCGCGATCTTCAAACCAATAATACTGTTGCCCATAAATAGTAAGATATCCAAACAGTACTACCACTACTGAAAATAACACAAAGCTCTCCCAATCTAGACTATACAAAGGCAACTTACGCTGGAGCCGTACAAAGCGCATAGTCAGCATAATTAATATTAACCCTGGTATAAAAGAAAAAGAGGCAATTTTATACAAAAAGGAATAGTCGTACTGATCTACTAAATCTGAAGTAATTAATTGATTAAAGGGTGTTGCACAAATCAAAATACCGTAGAAGCACGAGAAGCTAATCTCCCTAGCTTTAGAACTATCTAAACGGACATATAATGTAGAAATAGATAGATTAACTGTACTAGCAAATAACATTCCTTGTAAAAAGCGAACAGGAAAAACAATGCATAGCGCTTGTACATTATACAGTACTATACAGCCTACTATCTGTAATACATTAAATAGAATAAAGTATTCTTTAGTCGCTAAATACGTAAAGAAACGTCGTTCTAAACTATAAAAAGAGACAAAACCTGCATACAATAGAGACACAGAAAACTGAATGTCTCGTGGATCACATCCAAAGTATCCTGCAGCTGCTGTAGCATTAGCAGCTGGCAGGAAAAACAAGACAATACTCGGCATTAAAAGTACAAAAAGAATGACGTGTATCATCCACTCTGGAATCCAATCAACGAATAACTGAGACGCTTCGTTATTTTGCATTAGATTGTTTTTTAGCTATAAAAACATTGACATTCATACCCGCTTTTAATAATTCTTCCGAATCAGCAGGTGATATTATTTCTATGCGTACAGGTATACGCTGTACAATCTTTACAAAGTTACCTGTGGCATTATCTGGTGGTAATAAAGAAAAACTAGAACCAGTAGCTGGAGCTATAGAAATAACCTTTCCTATAAACTGTCTATCAGGATAAGCATCTGCGACTACCTCTACCTGATGACCTATCTGTATATTGCGTATTTGTGTTTCTTTAAAATTAGCAATAATCCACTTCGGTGTTTCGTCATTAACGATATAGGTAAGCACCTGACCTACAGAAATCATCTGACCTAAGTCAATGCTCCTCTTCCCCATTCTCCCTCTATAAGGTGCAGTGATAACGGCATAACCTACAGTCAGATTCTTATACTTCTCAAGTTCTTGTAATCGAGTAATCTCTTTTAATAAAACTTGTTTCTGTGCTTCAATATCTGCTATACTAGCTGTAGCAGCTCGAGCGTGCTCTACACTAGTATTATAAT
Source organism: Myroides profundi (assembly GCF_000833025.1). Lineage (NCBI taxonomy): Bacteria > Pseudomonadati > Bacteroidota > Flavobacteriia > Flavobacteriales > Flavobacteriaceae > Myroides > Myroides profundi. The sequence continues at coordinate 640,461 of NZ_CP010817.1, read as the reverse complement.
CACTCTGTCCTATATTTAATTGTGCCTGCTTCTCCTCTAGCATTTGTGCAGTAGCTGCATCTTCTTCATAGAGTTTCTTATATCGCTGATAATCCAACTCCTGTTGATGATATTTAGATTCTCTCCCTTGGATTTGGCTCTTTGCAGCAGCAGCAGTTTGAGACAATGTATATTGACGAGCGTCTAATTCCTTTATCAATGCATACTGTTTCGCTATCTCAGCAGAAGTGGTTGCTTGATCATAAGTGTACTCTCGATTATCCACCACTAATAGGGTATCTCCTTTATTCACTATTTGATTCTCCTCAAAGCGCACTTCTGTTAAGAAACCTCCTACTCTAGAAATAACAGGATTAATGTATTCTTGTACTTGAGCATCATTGGTTTGTTCATATTTCCAATACATCCATAGTGTGTGAATTCCCCAAAGACTTCCTATCAAAATGATAATAGAAGCTAGATAGCGCGTAATACGTGTGATTAGGCGATCTGTAATTTTAATACGAGTTTTAATATCCATTATAATAAGCCTTTAGCGAATTGAAGAGTATAGTATTTATAAATGCTGTCTAACTTGGCAGCTTCTAGTTCAAATTGTGTTTGTAAATGTTGTACATCAGCATCTAATAAATCTGTAAGCAAAGAGATTTTATTAAAGTAAGTACTCTTAGTAATACGTGCATTCTCTGCCGCATGTTCTTTATTCTTTGTACACACCTCTATCTGTACCAATGATTCTTGATATCTTAAATATGCCTGTTGTACCTCTTCTTTTATTTGATCTTGTACATATTGATGTTGTAACTCCTCTTTCTCATGTTCTAAAGCACGACTGCGAACCTTGTGTACATTCTGATATAAATTAGAAATAGGAAATGATATCTGTACTCCGATAGTCCCTAAACTGTACCAACTAGGATTATACGGATACAAGAATATCTGTGGATTAGCCATAGTGAAGTTTCCTATTAAGCCAATACTAGGTTTAGTATTAGCTTTCACCTTTTTCTGTTCGATTTCACTTAATACCAAGCTCTCTTCTGACAGCAAGTGTTTAAACCCGTGTTCTAAGGCAATATCTAAAGCCTCATCATAAGATTCTAAGAATAGTTCTTCATTGAAGGAATCTTGTGGTTTAATAAAATCTGTATCCTTACGCCCTGTCAATATAACCAGCTTTTGGTTTTCTATAGAGAGATCATTTTGGAGTTGTACTAAGGTCATTTCTCTCTTCGAGATTTCCATAGTCACACGAAGCACATCACTCTTTAACACTACTCCATTCTTATATAAATGTTCTATTTCGATTAACTGCTCTTTATGTTCGGCAATATCTTGTGTAATCACTTTTTTAAAACGAGATAGTTTCGCTAAAGCCAAATAACTCTTGATTGCCTCTAACCGAACTTCTGATTTAGTCATATCTGCTTCAATATTCGCTTTAGCTTCTAAAGTTTTTCGCTCTACTATTTCTAGATTTTGTCTATTGCCACTATATAGATTTAAGTACATAGACACTCCTGTATTATAGAGCGTATGTATCACATCATGTTGTTCGGGTTTATTAAATATTCCATTTGTATAGACAGGGATATTACTTGCCTTTTCTGCTTTACCGAAGGCATTAAACACTGGATATCTACCGATGCGTGCATCATCCGTATTCTCTTTTCTAATCTGTAATTCTTTGGCTTGAATCAAGCTTCTTTTACTACCAAGATCTGTTTGTTCCCAAATCTCTTGAAGACTGAGTTGTATTGTATCCTTGTTGGAAATTGATAGAGTAGTACTCTGACAATACCCCATAGTAACACAGCTGGTGAGTACAGCTAATAAGTGGAAATCCCCAAGTTTCATACGTTGTTTTTAAAATCGGACAAAAGTAAAATGAGTACGATATATCTTGTATTTCTTAAATAGTCATTTTTTTATTCAAAACAGACAAAATCATTATATACTTTTGCGTTCATTAAAAAGAAGCACTACAATGAAGATCATCGATTCCTTAGAGTTTATCGATAGTATAGAAGAAGGCGTATTTATCAATCATGAGAAATCGACAAAAAGATATCCTTTACATCAACATCAAAAAGGACAACTCACATATGTAGAAGGAGGAATAACTTATGTGACTGTAGACAATGTCACTTATGTTGTACCAGCGAAGTACTTCTTTTGGATCCCTGAGGGAGTACCACATATATTGAGATTAAGTAACTCTGCTACTGTTCTTCACTCCTTGTATTTTTATACCTCTGATGATGATAAAGATCCTTTTTATACTACACTAGGGATATACGCCGCTTCAGATCTATTAATAGAGATGATAGCTTATACGGTGTGTTGGCATGATAAGATGGTCAATCAAGACACGCCTAATTTTGTATTTCTACAAGCTTTAAAAAATATTCTACCCACTTTTATCAATAAGAATATACAGTTACAACTTCCATTTAGTGATAATCCACGCATTACTAAGATAACAGACTATCTTGACAGTAGTTTTGGACTTCCATTAACGCTGACGGATATCAGCAACAAGTTTAATATGAGTGAACGCTCTGTATCACGCCTCTTCCAAGCTGAATTACAAATCTCCTTCTTACAATACTTAAAAGCATTGCGTATCGTGAAAGCCATAGAACTACTGATGAAGACTGAGCACTCTGTCAGCGAAATAGCCAATACAGTAGGATATGTTACGCTAGGAGCATTTAGCAATGCGTTCTGTGAGTTTACAGGAACACGTCCATTAGAGATGAGAAAGAATAAATAGTGGTTCTACTATACTGTGTTTTTACTTACTTTAGAGTATTCAATCCTTATGAATAGGTTAAAGCAGAAATAAAAATTAAATTCTTTAAATAAATACATTCCTTTTAATTTCGTTATTAATGAATAGAACAAGAGCGTTTCGCTTGCACTTCTTAGGGGATTGCTAGCACATTTCTAGGGGTTTCCTTGCCTAGAAGGTGCTTTTGTCGAAGGAATGTGCAAGAAACCCTCAAGCAATCCCCTAGCAGGTCCAAACAAAACTATCTTTAACTCATCAATAAACACTGATCAGAAATAGAATTTTAAGTACTTTATTTTAAATTCGGTAATGAGAGATTTTATTATTCCGTTGTTTAAAATGCTTTTATTTTCCTTCTTCTGTACTTACAAAAAGCCAATTATTAATCAAACTTAGGTGATTATGTATCGGAATAATCGGAATCTACAATAAAAAAGAGGTTAGACAGTCTTTAGTGATGTCTAACCTCTTTTTTATTTACACTTAGAGTAGATGTATTTATTTAGATGATATTGCGTGATTGGTCTTAAAGACTTACCAGAGATAGGATGCACCCCTGTTCCTGGGTTATTAAAATAATCATGTTTTCCCTCTCCAGTCTTGACAAACCATACCTTCGGTTTTCCTTTCCTAAAAAACTCGGTATCACAATCAACACTTATTTGTTTAAAGTTCTTCAGTATGCTTTTATCATACGGTACAGGCTCACTACTTACACCTGCAAAACTCTTTATTGTAGCCTCACCACAGTCATAAGCCACATATCTATCTCCTTCCCACTTCATACATTGATCATTTGATAACATACTACTCGCTAAACTACCAACACCTAATAAGCCTATTATAATCACTGTGACAATTAATAGATTGCGCTTAAATTTATTCTTCGCTGTAGTAGTAGGCAGAGATTCTGCAAATGATTGAACAGGTGGTATATGATCTTCAATAGTCTTCTCTTCAACTGCTTCTCTTTTCTCTTCAACAATAATTGAATCAGCTTGTTCATCAGCTACACTCCCCTCTTCTATCTCTACACTACTCTTTCTAAACTTGCCATACGGTCTAGGTTCATAATCATACATTAAGGCCACCATTTCTAGTACAGCATGGTTCTTAGATGTATCAGTTTTTTTGCCTAAAAAACTCTGAATAGGTTTAAACCATCCTAGTTCAAATCTATTAATACTCTTAACAATATCATTTAGCTCTGTGCTATCACCTCTAAAAAAATCTTTAAGAATTATTTTATCGTCAGGAGATAAATCTTCTTTACACAGTCCAATACAATAATTTCTCAATTGTGCAGGTGATGGAGATAACAGAACTGTGTACTGAGGTAAATCTTGAACTTTATTAATATGTTTTTTTAAACTATCTGTATAGTCATTAATCGTTAGTAAGGTCATAATTATAATTCAATGTAAAACGGAATTATCAGAATCATCGGAATCATCAGATTTACAACACATTGCACCCTAAAAGTCGCCTTTCCTTTGCTGTGTCGAAAATCAGATACGTGTTGTGATGTTTCAAAAGTACGAAACATTTATATGGGTTGTTTACTCGTGATACTAAAATAACAAGGAAGCCATTTTATGTCACTTAAACAACTCGCTTCCCTCAGCACGACATCTCTTTTTCAGGACTTAACTTTTTAATTACTAAACAATGAAAAAATCAGTAAAAGTAGCAATGCTATTAGGCGTAATCACATTATCAATGGTAAGCTGTGATAAAGATGATAACCAACTTCAAATGAAGAAAGAGGTTAAAGTGAATGGAGTGGATCAGGAGATGGATCATGACTGGGGACATCCACCTATTAAACCTCCTAAAACAAATAGTTTAAATATTGAACAAGAGGTAGATCATGACTGGGGACATCCACCTATTAAACCTCCTAAAACAAATAGTTTAAATATTGAACAAGAGGTAGATCATGACTGGGGACATCCACCTATTAAACCTCCTAAGATTCAATAATAATTTATTGAATAAATAGTACTAAATTCGAAGAATGAAAAGACAAATTCTTACTTTTTATTCTTCGAATATTGCTTTACTAGTAATAATTACATTACTCTTAACATCATGTTTTAAAAAAAACAATGATGTTAAGAGTAATGATAATATAACTTTAGGATACTATCATCAGCATCTTGGAGATAGTTTATATACTAAAAATCAATTAAATAATGCTTTCAAATCTTATTTAACATCCAACAATCATTTTAGTTTAGCAAAGAAAAAAGAAAGCATTACTTACAACAATCTACGCATAACTACAATATATTTAATTATTGGTGACCCAAATAGTGCTCAAGAATTAATTACTCAAGAACTATTTGATATCAAAAATAAAGACGAATCTTTTAAAACATATATTTATAATACATTAGGAATCTGTAATGCTGAATTAGAAGATTATTCAAACTCTATAAAATATTTTAATAACTCATTAAAATTCACCAATTCACCTGATTCTAAAAATATTATTTTAAACAATATCGCATCTAATTATATTAGTTTAAAAGAATACACTAAAGCAATTGATATTCTACAAGACATTCTTTCTTCTAATGTCTTTAAAGAAATGCCTCTAGAACAAGCAAGATGTTTGAACAACTTAGGAAAAGCCCTTTACTTACAAGACAAATCACAAGGATTAAAAGAATTAGAAGAAGCCTTAGCTATAAGACTAAACGATATCAATCAAAATGACATCTATAGAAGCTATATCAACCTAGCAGAATATTATACCTTAAATAAATATTATCACTCTGCACATGACTATGCCTTAAAGGCTTATGAAATCACTACAACTAATAAAAATAAAAAAGACAAACTACAAGCTCTTGAATACCTCATCAAGTCTAGTACAGACAGTCCCTCTAAGTATTATGCAGATTATATAGACCTTTCTAAAGAAATCGCTACGGAGACTCAACAAGCGAAGAATCAATTCGCTAAAATACGTTATGACTTTGAACAACATGAACAAGAGAACATTAAGCTAAAACTTGATTTACAACACAGTGAACTAGTATCTGCTAGAAGTAAAAATGCTCTTTATGTGAGTCTTCTTTGTTTATTGGCAGGTGGAGTGATTACATCTTTTATTTACAGAAGAATAAAACATCGTCATAGACTAGATAAGATTCAACAGTCTTACTTAACAGAAACTAAAATTGCTAAAAAGATACACGACGAATTAGCGAATGATGTATTCAATGCATTAACGTATACACAGAACTTTAATCTTGAAACTCCAGAAACAAAGAATCATTTACTATCTGATCTGGAGTCTATCTATAAAAAAGCAAGAAACATTTCTCTGCAACATAGCTCTATTGCAACGGATGAAACCTTTGTTACGCATTTGACTAATTTATTCAATGAATACACTACTGATAACTGCCAGATTATCATCTCAGGGCTTGACAGCTTTGATTTTTCTCTACTTGATAAGAATCAAAAGATAACCATCTATCGAGTAATACAAGAATTATTAGTCAATATGAAGAAACATAGTATGGCTACTATAGTAGTGTTCAAATTCAATGAAGATAAAAAGTACTTTAAAATATTCTATTCTGATAACGGCGTAGGAATCATACAGGAAAATATTAAATCAAAAAATGGGCTTTCAAATGTGGAAAACCGTATTACTAATATTGGAGGAACATTTATATTTGATTCAACTAATAAACTGGGTGTAAAGTATAATATCCAATTACCGAAAAAAAATTATGTTTAAAAAGATATTAGTTGTCGAGGATTATGATAGTATCAATATTGGTATTGTACAAGCCCTAAGTGACAACATTCCACAGGTCGAAGTATACAGTACTAAATACTGTGATGATGCTTGGCTAAAAATTCAAGGTGCTAAGAACAATAACTCACCGTTTGATTTAATTATCTCTGACTTGTCTTTTCAAGAAGACTATAGAGAAACTAAACTAAAGGGAGGAGCAGACTTAATCAAATTAATACGTGAACAAGATGACAATCTTAAAGTCATTGTCTATTCTATAGAAAACAGATTTATAGAAGTAAGTGAATTAATAGATGATTTAAAAGTCAATGCTTATATCAGCAAAGGGAGAAATAGTATTAAAGAACTACTAACAGCTATCACCTATATCCAACAAGAGAAAAAACCTTATCTATCACCAGATATCAAAGATGTAAAAGACAATCCTGTCACGCTAGTACTACAAGAGGAAGATTTAACTATTCTTCGTCTACTAGCAGAAGGATACTCTCAAAGTGAAATGAGTCATAAGTTTAAAGAAGATAACCTATCAATAGCAAGTACAAGTAGTATCGAAAAGAGAATAAGCCGTTTAAGAGTTTCTTTTAATGCTAAAAACACAACACACCTTATTGGTATTGTAAAAGATATGGGAATCATTTAAACCCAGATTCTCATCCATTAGCCAAATACTACAGTAAACTCTAATACTCATCTATCTTTTTGACATAAATATTCACTAAATGAGGTTTTCCGTAAAACACTGTCATTTTTAGCCAGTACTTTTACCTTCCATAAATCATGCTGTATTATGCAAAAATATGTTTATCTATTAGTTATCTCTTTCTTTCTTCTTTTTTCTGGTTGTAATGAAGGGCGATATACAGTAATGGAGCCTACAGAAGAAGATAAAGCTTACCAAGTAGAAATAGACTCTATACTGACTATTTACAGTCAACATGCTTCTATCTACTCAGAAATATACCCGAAAGCGCTATATGGTAATAAAGAGGCTTTAAAAAGATACTCTGATCTCATGTTAGATATTAATGTATTAGATAATAAATTAAATCTATTAATTAATCAGAACAGAATAACATCCAACCAACTTAAGAAATATATGAAATTGAGAAAACAATTTACTCAATAAAAAAAAAGCAGGAAGAACTTTCCTGCTTTTTTATTATGATGCAACTTCTAGTCGTTGCAATAAGTTTTTATTCAATGCCTGAGCCGTGTAGTCTTTATCTACATTTAACTCTTTTATTCCATCTTGGCTAGGTAACTCGTACATAGCGTCTGTTAGAATAGCTTCACATAACGATCTCAATCCTCTAGCACCTAACTTATACTCTAGTGCTTTATCTACAATATAATCTAATGCCTCATCAGTAATAGAGAACTTAATACCATCCATTTCGAATAGCTTTTCATATTGTTTTATTAGAGCATTTTTAGGTTCCGTAAGAATTGCACGCAATGTCGTCTTATCTAATGGATCCATATGCGTTAATACAGGTAACCTTCCAATAATCTCAGGGATTAATCCATAGTCCTTAATATCCTTTGGAATAATATACTGCATTAAGTTAGTACGATCAACCTGATCTCCTTCTACTGTAGACTTATATCCTACAGCTTGCATATTTAATCGTTTAGAAATAAGTCTTTCAATACCGTCAAAAGCTCCTCCTGCTACGAATAGAATATTCTTTGTGTTTACTTCTATAAACTTCTGATCTGGATGCTTTCTTCCTCCTTTAGGTGGTACATTTACTATACTTCCTTCTAGAAGCTTTAATAAAGCCTGCTGAACTCCTTCTCCTGATACATCACGTGTTATAGATGGGTTATCACTCTTACGCGCGATTTTATCTATCTCATCTATAAAGATGATACCACGTTCTGCTTTTTCTACATCGTAATCTGCAGCTTGCAAAAGTTTAGTAAGAATACCTTCTACATCTTCTCCTACATAACCAGCCTCTGTTAATACTGTCGCATCTACAATAGCTAATGGTACATTCAACATTCTAGCAATTGTTTTTGCTACTAATGTTTTACCTGTACCTGTCTGTCCCACCATCAAGATATTACTCTTTTCGATTTCGATATCTTGATCATCTCCATTCATTTCTTGCAGAAGACGTTTATAGTGATTATAAACAGCTACAGACATTACTTTCTTAGTTTGATCTTGCCCTATGACATACTCATCTAAGAACGCTCTTATTTCCATTGGTTTCTTAAGTAATAAATCACTTGACAAATCACTTAAATGTTTTGACTGTTGTTCTTCTAATACTATACCATAAGCTTGCTCTACACAACGATCACAAATATGAGCATCTATACCAGCAATTAGAATATTTGTATCAGATTTAGCACGCCCACAGAATGAACATGACATTTCTTCTTTAGCCATAAATTATTTTCTAATTAAAACCTCATCAATCATTCCATATTCTTTAGCCTCTTGTGCAATCATCCAGTAGTCACGGTCACTATCATGATGTACTTTCTCCATAGATTGTCCAGAGTGCTTAGAGATGATTTCGTATAATTCATCTTTTAATTTTAATATCTCACGAGCTGTAATTTCGATATCAGAAGCTTGTCCTTGTGCTCCTCCTAATGGTTGGTGAATCATCACTCGTGAATGTGGTAATGCAGAACGCTTTCCTGCAGCTCCAGCACATAATAACACAGCTCCCATTGATGCTGCCATACCTGTACAAATCGTTGCTACATCAGGTTTGATTAACTGCATAGTATCATAGATACCTAATCCAGCATAAACACCTCCTCCAGGAGAGTTCACATAGATACTAATGTCTTTCTCGTTATCTACACTTTCTAAGAATAATAACTGCGCCTGTATAATATTCGCTACATAATCATCAATAGCTGTTCCCATGAAGATGATTCTATCCATCATTAAACGTGAGAACACATCCATAGAAGCAACGTTCATCTGTCTTTCTTCTATAATGTAAGGAGTCATACTACTAACGATTTTATCGTAGTACATACTATTTATTCCTTGGTGCTTTGTAGCAAATTTTTGAAACTCTTTACCAAAATCCATATTCTTCTTCAATTTATTTTAAATACTATATAAAAAAATAAGCGCCTCTCTTTAACAGAAAGACGCTCAAATATACTTATTTTTTTCCGGATATTATTCTCCGTACATTTCCTTAACGAAATCTTTGTAAGATACTTCTTTTACTTCAGCTTTTACTTTATCGTTAAATAAAGCTAATACTTTTTCATTCATTACTTGCTCAGAAATACGTCTAACTTCATCTTGGTTAGTCATTACTCTAGCAACAATATCTTCAACTACTTTAGCTTCAGGATCCATTTGTCCAAACTGAGCCATTTGATCTTTAATCAACTTAGTAGTATACTCTTTAATTTCTTCGAAGTTTAATTGTAAGTCATATTGAGACATTACTTTTCCTTCTACTAATTGGTAACGTAAACCTTTTTCTGATTTTGTGTACTCAGCAGCAGCCTCTTCAGCAGTCATTGGAGTCTCACCTGCATCCATTAACCATTTAGTTAAGAAAGCAGCTGGTAATTCAAATGAAGTATTCTCTAATAAATGTTCGTAAACATCGTTTAAGAATTTTTGATCTGCTTGACTAGCAAATTGCTTTTCAGCATCTTCTTTGATTTTTTCTTTTAATTGCTCAACAGAAGTAACAACTCCTTCTCCAAACAATTTATCGAATAACTCTTGGTTTAATTCAGCTTTCTCTGTTTCATTGATTTCGTTGATAGTAAATACTACATCAATTTCTAATCCGTGAACTTTATCGTGATCAACAGCTAAAACTTCCATTAATTTATGGTCATCTTCGAATAAACCTTTAGTACTTACAGTAACTTGGTCACCTACTTTTTTACCAATAAATTTCTTTTGGTTTGTTTTAGTTCTGATATCGCTTACAGCGATTTTAACTTCATTATTGATTCCCTCTTCTTCGTTAGCGAAAGTACCTACCATTTCTGATGTTTCTTCTACTACCTCTTTAGAGATCATTTTTCCGTATTGTTTTTGAATAAACTCAACTTGCTCGTCAAGCATAGCGTCATCAGCTACAACTTTGAACTTCTTGATTTTATTTTTACCTTCTAAGTCTAAAGAAAACTCAGGAGCTAATCCTAATTCAAAATCAAATTTTAATACATCTGCATCCCAGTTAATATCATTAGCTACTGGTAATGGATTTCCTAAAATATCTAATTTTTCTTCTACAAGATAGTTACTTAATTTTTCTTGCAAAATTTTGTTTACTTCTTCGAACAATACAGCTTTACCATATTGTTTTACGATTAAACTCATTGGAACTGCACCTTTTCTAAATCCAGGAACGTTTGCGTTCTTTTTGTAGTTAGATAAAACGTTATCTACATTACCTTGGTAATCTTCTTTTGCAAGCTCAATAGTTACGATTGCATTAAGAGCATCTACATTATTTCTTGTAATATTCATTTTTGATGTATTTACATATAAAATTGGGTTGCAAAAATATATTATTTTTACAACCCAAACAACTTTTTAAGTAATTGTATTTCAACTATTAATTTTTTTATCCTCTTCTAGGCTCATCTTTTTGTAAAAACCCATTTACTACAGATTGACAAAATGTCAATACAACACTAAATAGTAATGCAGTCCAAAATCCACTTACCGTAAATCCTTTGACAAAATAGGCTGCTAACTGTATGATAACTGCGTTAATTACAAGTAAGAACAATCCCATAGTAACAATAGTCGCAGGTAATGTCATAAACACTAAAATAGGTCTTAAAAACATATTTAATATCCCTAGCGCTACTGCCACCCATAGTCCAGTAGTAAAACTCTCTACAAAAACTCCTGGTAATATATTTGCCAATAAAACAACTAAACCAGTAGTAATTAATAATCTAATGATAAATCCCATATTTAATTTTTTTGTTTAAAATTAAAAAGAATTTTACTTATTACCAACCATTAATGTTGGCCCAGGGTATACAGCAGGATTAACTAATGGTATACTAGCCTTATAGTGTTTATTAATAGATCTTAAAATCTCTGAAGCTATAAATGCATATCCTCTTCCATTTAAATGTACCCCATCTAATGAGAACATAACTGTATTTAAATTCCCCATTCCCTGAAAATAATTAGCTGTATAGATTTGACCATCTTCTACTCTAAGTCCAGAAACTGCTTTATTTAAAATATCATTCATATCAGCTACAGCTAATCCTTTACTAGTAGCTGTTGCTTTAATAATACTATTAAATTGAACTGTAGCTTCTTTGATATTTGCTTGTTCTGTAGGATTAAGTACAAAAGAATCACTGATAGGGAAACTAACTCCTTTTTTCAGCATAGCATCCATTGTAGGATTTCCTGTTGATTGAGGTAATGAAGCTCCGATCTGTGCTTTGCTTGTTAACAGCATTAAATCTTTTGCAGTCGCATGTCTAGCTTGTCCATAAGACATCGCGATAAACTTGATTTGCTCAGGTGTTAATTTTACAGGAAATAAACCTGCCCCAACTACTTGTGTTAATCCTCCTTCTAATAAAGCAGACATATCTGCCAACGTTTTATCTTGAATTAAAAGTGGATTAGCTGAAGTTTTAGATATCAACTGAAGTCTATCCCCTTGTCCTCCTTTTGCTAAAATTTGCTTTAATAATCCTATTAGACTATTTAGTTGATCTATATTCCCTTCACCAATAAGTTTAGGAGATAATGGATTATAAGGTACTGTAGTAAAAAATGGAATAGCAGTCACATCAGGAATAGTAGCTACTACACCTTTTGCACCTTCAGAAGTTAGTGTATTTGTAATTTGCTCATACACTTGTTTAAACACTCCTGCATGAGTAATATCATTTGAACCATACATAGCAGGATTAGTCCCTCCTGCTTTATTTTGATCCACACCTTCTCCTCCTGAAGTAGCATATGCTAATACATCATTAGCCCCAATCCAGTTCGTAAAGAATGTTGGTTTCAAACTCATCGCATCACCTAATACTGTCGCATTATCAGCCGTAGCCGTACGTACAAAATATGGGTTAGCGGTAGCAGGAGTAGTTAATAATCCTGATGGATTACCATAACCAGGTGCTATTAAATGGAAAGTCTTAGCACCAGGTACACCAGCATTGTGATATGCTTTTTTCTGTTGCTTAGTTGCTTCTATAGTTACTGCTCTATCAATATTTTGAGGCCCTATAGCTTGTCCATCTGCTCCAGGCATCATATTAACAATCATTCTTGTTGGAAAGCCTGGATTCGCTTGCCCTGCGAATAATAAACCTCCTACATCATTAATATCATCTTCAAATGATGGTTGAGTAAACTCGCCACCACCTACTATCTTAAATTGGGTTGCTAATATATTAGGAAATGAGTTCTTCTGTCCTGATTTAAAAACAGTTCCGTCCATAAAACCAGAAGTAAGAGAGTTTCCAACAGCTACATATGAACTAAAGTCAGCTTCTCCTGCATAATAAGTTCCTGAATTAATCTCGTCTTTAATCGAAGGTTCACATGCTGCTAATAAAGCAATGGCAGGTAATAATAATAAATATCTTTTTTTCATGATTTCTTCCTAATTAAATTAAAAACTATAGCTTACTCCTAGACCACCACTGATTACAGAAGACTTATAAGTCCCTCCAAAAGATACATTCTGACCATCTTCCATAAAATAATCATAAGAACTATTTGTATCACTAAAGTGTAAGTAAGTCAATGACATATCTATTGCTATACCATTCTTGAATTTATAACTAAACCCTCCTGTATATGCACGAGAATCATTACGTGGTGTTTCTGGAGCAAAGTATCCCTCTTGTACAGGGCTTTCGTCATAATACCAACCAGCTCTAAGTGTTAACTGATCATTCATTGTATACTGTAATCCTAAACGATATGTACTTGAATCTTTATAATTACGAGGATTTACAGATGTTCCAATTGCAGGGTTGTCTACGAACTCAATCTCTAATGCTTTATATGCATTCCAGAATGTTCTATTATAATCAAAAGCAAATAACCACTTATTCCAAGTATAAGACGCTCCTACTGCCAATTCTGCTGGCAAAGGCATTTCTGCTTTAATTTTCCCGTTTTTAAACAATCCTTGACCATATCCTGGTACATCATAGAATTTTGACTTACCACTCTTCTCATCCATGACAATTTTAGAACGATAGTTTAATCCTAATCTTAGATGATCATCTACATTCACCATATATCCAGCTGTCCATCCCCAAGCAGTAACGTTTTTAGCTTCTACTGTTACATTCGTTCTATTCCCTTGCTCATCAGTCATACTACGAGACAAGTTTTTATTAAATGTAACTCCACCATTTACGAAAATAGGTCCCCCACCAAAACTGAAGTGTTTACTAACTTTAATAGCTACAGTTGGTTGAAAATAGATTGCCTTTAAATCAATATTATTAACTAAGTGTGAACCTTGCCAATCTTTATCCCATTCTACTTTACTACCGTATGGCGAGTAGATAGCTAAACCAACTGTCATCCAATCAGTAGCTTTATAAGTACCATATGCATAGAATGGTGTTCCTGGATTACGAGTTTCATTCTCCCATCCATAAGTTTTATTCTGAAATTTAGTATCAGCGACTAAAACGCTAACACCTCCTGAAAAATTAAACTTATCTTCCAAATAAACAGATGCAGCAGGGTTAAAGAATAAAGATTCCGCACCACTACTTATGACTGCTACTCCCGTATGTCCCATTGCAAGTTGTTTATTTCCTTGCATTGCAACTCTATACCCCCCAGCAAAGGCTGATGTAGATATCAAAGTAAGTAGAGACAGTGATAATAATTTTCTTATCATAATTAACTGTTATTTATAATTCGTTTATTTCAAATATATACAGTTCTATTAGTTTTACAAATATTTAAGTCTATTTTTAACATTCATATTTTTACTTTTTAATTATTATTAAAATATAACTCAAATAAACTCATTTTAATACAATACAATTAACAAATTAAAAGAATTATGCATGCATACATTAACAGCACATATATTTAAAAACCAACAACATCTTGCATTTTTACTAAATCACTGATTATCTAACAACAAAAACAGTCAATAAAAAAGAGATATACACTCGGTATATCTCTTTTTACAATATTTCTTAATCCACATAGACTAAAAATTTCTATACTCCACTATCCCATTAGAAGGAACAAACTCTTTAAGGATAGACACATCTGTATTACTAAAAAAATAATTAGTACCTCTACTTTCTCGAGTAGTAAGTAAATCCAACTCTTCTAATACTTTTTTTGTTTGTTTAGCAACTGCTTTTCCAGAATCAATAATCTTTATTTCTTTTGGAATAATCGTTTCTATAATAGGTATAAGATAAGGATAATGAGTACAACCTAAAACTAGAGTATCTATTCCTTTCTCTACCATAGGATCTAAATATGATCGCAGTAAATCTTTCATTTCTTGAGAATCAATACAACCACTCTCTATAAGGTTAACTAAGTTATAACCTATTTGCTCAATGATCTCAATATCTGGATACATCTTTACCTTAGAAGTAAAGAAGTCACTTGTAATCGTTCCTTTTGTCGCTAAAATACCAATCTTAGAAGTCTTCGTTAAAATAGTAGCTGGTTTAATAGCTGGTTCGATTCCTATAATAGGAATATGGCACCTAGCTCGCATCTCGCTTATTGCATTAGTCGTTGCCGTATTACAGGCTACTACTACAATCTTACAATTCAGAGAGACTAAATACTCAACATTTTTAAGAGATAAATCTATTATTTCTTGTTTTGTTTTGATTCCATAAGGAGCATAAAGTTGATCACCTATAAAGATAGTATCTTCGTTTGGCATTAAGAGATTAATCTCTTGCCAAATAGTTGTTCCTCCAATTCCTGAGTCAAATAAACCTATAGGGTTGTTCTTAGTCATATACAAATATAAAAAAAACCACTCTTTAATAAGAGCGGTTTTTTTTATGATTATCTAGTTAAACTAAAATTAATTAGCTCCTAATTCTTTTTTTACATCAGCTAAAAGATCTGCACCTCCTGCTAATAAAACTCCAGAACCATTAGAAGAATCTAATACATAGTCAAATCCTTTAGATTTTCCTACTTTCTGGATAGCTGCTAAAGCTTTTTCTACGATAGGTTGAGTTAACTCTAATTCTTTTTTACCGTAATCTTGTTGAGCAGTTGTTTGGAACTGTTGAATTCTTTGTTGTAATTCGTCGATTTCTTTAGCTCTTTCTTCATTTTTAGCATCACCTGCAGTAGCAGCTTCTGCTTGGTATTGTTGAATCTTAGTTTGGTAAGTAGACATCATTGTAGAAATTTCTTTCTCGTATCCCTCACCTATTTTCTTTAATTCAGCATTAGCGTTTTTCATCGCTGGTAATTCTGTCATTAAAGCTCTTACGTCGATATGTGCTACTTTAGATTGAGCCATTACCGCTGTAGTACTAACTCCAAAAAACATTGTAGCTGCAATTAATAAAGATTTCATTTTTCTCATCTTTCTCGATTTTTGATTTATATTTTATTGTTATTCTATTTTTTATTAGCTTCTTCAGCTTTCTTTCTCGCCTCTTCTTGCTTTTGCAAGATTAATAATTTTCGGTCTTCTTGTTCCTTTAAGATACGCTGTCTTCTTTCTTCTTGCTTACGGAGAGACTCATCTATTAACTCTTGTCGTCTTTTCATCGCCTCTTCCTGCTTACGCTTTTGATCAGCTTCTCTTTTCTCTTGAGCTAGTCTACGTTCCTCTTGTAATTTCTCGATATCCACAGAAGATTTCTTTGACTGATGATCTAAAGCTTGTTGTTTTCTTCTCTCTAGCTCATCTTGTATCAGTTTATCTCTTTCTGCTTTACGTCTATCAGATTCCGCCTGTTGCTCCTCCATCATCTTTAGACGCTCTTGAGTTGCCTGCTCTCTGTTCTTCTCATTTTGAAGACGTTTATCCTCTGCTTGTTGTTGACGCTCTTGAATCAACTTCTTCTGAGCTTCAATCTTATCCGCCTTCTCTTGTTTCAGTTTCTCCTGTCTCTCTATCTGCTCTTTGATTTGTTCCTCTTTTCTTCTCTGAAGTTCTTGCTCTTTTTGATAGTTAACATCATTTGCTAGCTCTTCTTTTCTCTTCTTCTCCTCAATTCGCATAATACGTTCAGCTTCTTCCTTACGTCTCTGTTGCTCTTCACGTCTACTCTGTCTTAGAGACATTGCATCCTCTTTCTGCTCTTCTTCTTCAACAGCTTGTGCTTCTGATTTAGTCATACCTTGCTTCCTACGAGCAGTAGCTAGTCTACGTAAAACTAAGTCGCTAATATCGTGTTTTTTTGTAGCAATCACCAT
This sequence comes from Myroides profundi, assembly GCF_000833025.1. Classification (NCBI taxonomy): domain Bacteria; kingdom Pseudomonadati; phylum Bacteroidota; class Flavobacteriia; order Flavobacteriales; family Flavobacteriaceae; genus Myroides; species Myroides profundi. Next base: position 623,493 of record NZ_CP010817.1, on the reverse strand, counting down.
AGTAGCTTCAGAATTTTTATCTAAAACGTAATCAAATTTACGAGCTTCAGCAATATCTTCCACTACAGCAAAAACTTGATCTTGTATTGGTTTAGCCAACATGATTTTCTGTGTTATCAAATCACCTGACGTTCCAAATCTTTTTTGTTGATATTGAAAAAGTTCTTCCTCTAATATTGATATCTCTTCTTCTTTCTCTTCTATCAAATCTCTAGTTAGAAGAATTCGCTCAGCAGCTAAGTTATCTTTTAGCTTTTTGATCTCAGCCTTCTTTTTATCAACATCACCTTTCCACGTATTCGCTCTTTCATCTAACTGGGTAGTAGCCTGTAGATACTCAGGTGTCTGACTTAAGATATACTCCATATCAATGTAGGCTACACGAGCACTACCACCTTGAGCCACTACCGATACTAATCCAAAAATACTAAATAATAAAGTTAAATACGTTTTCATTCTAAATCAAGTTTTATGATGTAACTAGTACATTAAAACGATTGCCCAAGAATAAAGTGTGTTTGGAATCCACTCTTCTGAGTAGTACCTGGTACAGAATCGAATCCATATCCAAAATCAATACCTAACAATCCGAACATCGGCATAAACACACGAACACCAAAACCAGCAGAACGTTTTAATTCAAACGGACTATAGTCTTTAAATGATGCAAATGAGTTCCCTGCTTCTGCGAAAGTCAACACATAAACTGATGCACTTGGCTTTAATGTAATAGGGTAACGTAATTCTAACGAAAATTTATTATAAATAGTACCTCCGATTTGTTCTCCTCTATCATTATATGGAGTTAATGTCTGATTTTGGTATCCTCTTAACTGAATTACCTCACGACCATCTAATGAATAATTCGCTAGTCCATCACCTCCTACATAGAATCTTTCAAACGGAACTACTCCTCTATTATTGTTATAAGCCCCCATATATCCAAATTCTCCTAGTGCACGAACTACTAATTTATCATAGATAGTTGTGTACCAATCTCCTTTGAATTTTAGTTTATAGTATTCTAACCAATTAAATTTCTTTTGATCCACTTTAGCTACATCTGCTGTCGCATCTTCCCAATTATTAACTGGTCTATAGCTAGAATCTAAATAAGTTCCTACAGGGATAGTCGCTCCAGTAACTGGATCTATCGCTCCTGCTTTTGCTCTTAATTTATATTCTTGTTGATCACCAAGGTTTTTATAATCTACATTGTTAAACAATGAATATGGAGCAGTAAACTTACCACTTACACTAAAGAAAGAACCAAACGTTGGGAATATCGGGTCATTACCACGATTATCACGTCTTAATTCAATCTGATAAGCTAAGTTACGAGAGTCTCCATCTCCGAATGTAAATAATCCTGTATTATAATTTTTCATATTATAATACTGGAAACTCAAAGTATGAGATAATACAAAGTTATCATCTGGCACACTTAATTGTTTAGCAATACCAAATTGTAATGTTGTAATATCAAATCCTCTACTTCTATCTGTACGACGGTTTACATAATCATAAAGATTCTGTGTACTATACGCTACTGTACCAAAGAAGTTAATAGGCTTACGTCCTCCGAACCATGGCTCAGAGAAACTTATACTATATGTTTGATAGTAAGTACTTCCTTGTAGACGTAGTGATAAAGACTGTCCATCTCCCATTGGGAATGGTTTATAAGACTTCTTGTTAAATATATTTCTCAACGAGAAGTTATTAAATGATAGTCCTAATGTACCGATGAATCCTCCTCCACCATATCCTCCTTGTAACTCAACCTGGCTTGATCCCTTTTCAGTTACTTGCCAATCGATATCAACTGTTCCAGAGTTTGGATCAGCATTTTTTACATCTGGAATAATAGCTTGTGCATCAAAAATATTTAATCCTCCAAGTCTACGAATTGTTTCCATCACTAAAGACTTACTCCATATCTCCCCTGGACGAGTTCTTAAATCTCTATGAACTACGTGATCGTGTGTATTATCATTACCAGAAACAGTGATATTATTAAACCTTGCGATAGGACCTTCTACAATTCTTACTTCGAAATCGATTGTATCATTTGCAGTTTTAACCTCAACAGGGTTAACGTTAGAGAACAAATATCCGTTGTTCTGATAAACGTTTGTAATATCATAAGCATCAGGATTAGTTTTATCTTGGATACGTTTATCTAATAGAACACCATTATAAACCTCTCCTTTATCGATACCTAATACTTGCTTTAATTGACTATTGGTATAAACAGTATTACCAATAAAACGAATATCACCGAAGTAATATTTATTCCCTTCAGTAACGTCAATATTTATACTGATTCTATTCGTAATTGGGTCATAGCTTGTTGTATCAGCTATTACACGTGCATCACGGTAACCACTTTCTTTATACTTATCAACAAGTTTACCTAAATCCTCTTCATATTTAGCTTTAATAAACTTAGAAGGTTTGAAAATACGCAATGGATTAAAAGGACTACGTTGTTTAGTCTCTTTCATTGCTTTTTTCAATTTCTTATCACTTAACTGTGTATTACCACTAAAAGCAATCTCTTGTATACGAACCTTTTTACCTTTATCTATTCCAACTACTAAATCCACTGTTCGACCAGTCGAATCAGCAGGAATAGTATTTAAAGTTACTTTTGTATTATAGTAACCATCCTTCTTATACTTATTTAATAAGAAATACTTAGTTGTAGACAAAAAGTTATCATTAACTATTTTTCCTCTGTTAAGTTTTGCCTCTTTAATAAGAGCTTCAGACTTTGCCTTTTTAAATCCTTTAATCTTTACACTTTTTAAACGAGGTAGCTCGTTTAATGTAAGTTCTAAACTAATAGTATCATTTACGACAGATGTCTCATAGAAGTTAATATCTGTAAATGAACCTACTTTCCATAACTTTGTAAGAGCATGTGAAAGCTCTTCACCAGGCACAGCTATTTTTTGGCCTTTAGAAAGCCCTGTAAAAGTAACTATCGTTTGTGGGTTTAAGCTATATTTTCCTGTCACAGTTATATCTCCTAATGTATAGATTTTAGGAGCTTCAAAAGAAGGGGCTTTTATACTGTCCTGTGCATGCACATGAGAGTATACTAAACCAGCAATAAACAGTGCAAAAAGAGATGTACCTTTTTGAAACATTAGATTCGTTTTTTATTTTATTTGTTCACTTGTTTTTCCAAACCTTCTTTCTCTATTTTGATAAGTAAGAAGGGCTTTATAGAGTTCCTCTTCCGTAAAGTCCGGCCAGAGTACCTCTGTAAAATAAAGCTCAGAATAAGCTATTTGCCATAACAAAAAGTTACTTATTCGTTGCTCTCCACTTGTTCTAACTAATAGGTCAACATCAGGTAGATCACTCGTGTAAAGATGATTATTTATAACTGATTCATCTATATCAGCCTCCGAAATTAAGTTATTTTTAACTTTAAATGAAATTTCTTTTACAGCTTTTATTAGTTCAGCTCTAGAACCATAACTCAACGCTAATGTTAAAGTCATTTGAGTATTGTCTTTAGTCTGATCTAATACCTCTCTTAATTGAGCTTGCACTTTCTCAGGTAATAAAGATAAATCACCTATCGCATTAAGCTTAATATTATTTTTTGTAAAAGTTGGGAGTTCCTTTTTTAGTGACTTCACTAACAATTTCATTAGCATTTCTACTTCTAATCTAGGACGATTCCAGTTCTCTGTAGAAAATGCATATAAAGTCAAGTTCTTGATTCCTAACTTAACACATGCGCTAATAGTAGTACGCACGGACTTAACACCATTCTCATGGCCTAGCGTTCTTAAGAATCCTTTTTGTTTTGCCCATCTACCGTTACCATCCATAATGATAGCTAAGTGATTAGGTAAGTTGTCTGTGTTAATCTGTTCTTTCAAATTCATTTAATCTGCACAATAACATGGATTATTTCCAAAAGTATAACTTATAGATATACCTGAGTAAAAAAACCAATCATTTCCGTTTTTACCAAAGCTATAAGACTTTTTATTTGCATCTGTAGGACTACTTCCATCTAAATTATTAGTAAAAGTATAATGTGCAGCCACTTCTGCGTTCAAATTTATCTTAGGAGTGAGTCTTAATTTTAACCCACCTGCAAAAGGTATAGTCATTGAATTTTTCTTTCCTCCTTTTACTAAATCCACACTTGTCGACTCAAACCCTTCAACAGGGGTACTAGGTCTAAAGTAAATATCATTATATCTTATACCTGATACTCCAACAAAAAGATAAGGTGTAAAACCAAAATTCTCCTGATGTAAATCAAATTCAAAAAAATTGAATTCAACTCCAACTGACAATTGTTGAATAGTATTAGTAAAACTATATCCTCTTTCTTTTCGGCTTCCCATATCAGACTTAGCATCATCGCCTCCTATTTTATGGTGCGAATAGCTAACTCTAAAAGAATGCCTAGGACTTCTATTCCAACGATAAAACACATTATACCCCATATCCTTTGGTGCTATATATTGAGTAGAACCAATATCTCCTACATAATTAGAACCCCCAAGCCCTACACCGAACTCGTGAATCTGAGCTTTAGCTATAACTGTTGTAAGTAGCAGTAATAGAGATATAAGAATTTTATTCATTCTGTTAAAATAATTTACAAATATAGTAATATAGACCTTTCAAAATCTAATTTTTTCTCACGGATTGCCCAAATGAGGTTAAGCTATTTTGTTCTAAACGTAGAAAACCCTTAAAAAGTATATAGTTTGTTGACTTTTTTAATTTCTCTTATCCTCTCCCCACAGTAATTTATTTCTCAATGTCTTAATAAAACTTTGAGTAGGAAACTCCACTAAATCTACTGTGAAAGGTGCTTTAGTAATAATTAATTCTGTATCATTATCCACAGCTTTTGTAGTCGTGTCAAGTGACACTAAGAACTGTTTCTCTCTAGAACTTACTTTTAACTTAATTGTTAAATTATCTCGGATAACCAACGGTCTCACATTTAAATTATGTGGTGCCAATGGAGTTAATACAAAACACCCAGTCTCTGGTTCTATTATTGGTCCTCCACAGCTTAGAGAATATCCTGTAGATCCTGAAGGAGTAGATATAATCAAACCATCTGCCCAATAAGTAGCTAAAAACTCATCATCTAAATAAGTTTCTACTGTGATCATGGAAGTTGTATTTTTTCTTGATACTGTAACCTCGTTTAAGGCATATTGAATGTCAAAAGCATTATTCTTTTCTGGTAAACAACTTAAGCTCAACAAGGATCTTTTCGATCTCTTAAACTTATTTTCAAACAATAAAGGAATATGTTCCTCTAAATTATCGTGTTGTACATTAGCTAAAAAACCTAATCTCCCTGCATTAATCCCTACTATTGGAATATTTGTGTTTTTAATAAAATTAGCAGCACGTAGCATTGTTCCATCCCCTCCTACACTAATAAAGAAATCCACTTCACTAGTCAATGGGTTATTCGTTCCAAACGTTTGGTATTCTTTATCTAGAATATCCTGTTCATTCAATAGACTGTAAAACTTTTCTTCAAACACTACTTCTGTGTTCTCGTATTTTTGAAATAAGTTAAATAACCTACGTACTATATTTTGTACTATAGGTTTGGCAGTCTGTCCATAAATCGCAAACTTCATATTATATGTTTAGATATTTATTAAGGTATTCTGTTCTTTCCTTTAGATCATTAATATGCGTATCTTCAGAAAGTGTACTGACTATCTCATAACCATAACGTCTTAGGTCATCTAGAATAACCTTTGTATTGATACTATTAGTTTTAACTAATAGTTGAGTATTATGATTATTATTAGACAATAGTAATAGACCTATCATTTTAGCATTGTTACCTTCTACTATTTGTGTTATTTCTGAGAAGCTGTAATCTAAATGTCCTTTTTCGATGACAAAAGTAGTACCCTTTTCATCAAAAAACATTGTTTTACTCCATTCATTTAACAAATATTCTTTAGAATATATTCCTTTTATTTTTCCCTCTTCGTCTAATAGCGGAATTGTATTCGTATCACACTGACTAAACAAATCAAAAAAATCAAAAGGATTCAAATTAGAAGATTCTAAAAGATAGAACTTATCTAAATCATACATAACATCCTGAATAGTGCTATCGATATCAGCTGTATAAATATCTTCAGTGTTAATATTACCTATCCATATATCATCTTTATTTACCACAGGAAGATGAGAATAATTACTTTTTTCTAGATAAGGCAGAATATCTTTAATCAGTGTATTCAATTTACAGATCGGATAATCTGTTAGTAGAAAGAAGTCAGGAGATAACATAATTCAAGGTTATTATTTAGAAGTGCAAAATAATCAAAAATAAAACAATAGACGTTAATTATAGTTTGTATTTTTGTCTTTAAAACTTAATTTTATGACTAAGCTATCTGTTAATATCAACAAAATTGCTACTCTAAGAAACTCAAGAGGAGGAGATGTTCCTAATTTATTGCAAGTAGCCAAAGATGTACAAAAATTCGGAGCTCAGGGAGTAACTATACACCCTAGACCTGACGAAAGACATATTCGTTATCAAGATGCACGTGATTTAGTAGACGTAGTCTACACTGAATATAATATAGAAGGCAATCCTATGGATAACTTCTTAAACTTGGTATATGAGTGCAAACCTACCCAAGTAACATTAGTTCCTGATGCTGTAGATGCACTTACTTCTAATGCAGGATGGGATACTATTAAGCACAAAGCATTTTTACAAGAAGTAATTCAAGAATGTAAATCTCGCAATATCCGTACTTCTATTTTCGTAGACCCTGTATTAGAAATGGTAGAAGGTGCTAAAGTTGTAGGTGCTGATCGCATTGAGTTATATACTGAAAACTTTGCTGCTGAATATGCTAAAGGAAATGAAAACGCTATCATACCTTATACTAAAGCTGCTGAATTAGCGAACCAACTTGGATTAGGAATTAATGCAGGACACGATTTAAGTCTTGAGAATATTGAATTCTTTAAAAACAATATTCCTAACCTACTAGAGGTTTCTATAGGTCATGCTTTAATTTCAGAATCTCTTTACTTAGGATTAGAGAATGTAGTGAATATGTATATCAGAAAATTACAATAATGGCAGATATATTATACTCTAAAATAGAAGGCGAAGGCATCCCATTAATCGTCATGCATGGATATATGGGAATGTCTGACAACTGGAATACTTTTGGTAAACAAATGGCCGAAATAGGTTACGAAGTACACCTATTAGATCTTAGAAATCATGGTCGTAGTTTTCATTCTAACGATTGGTCTTATGACTTTATGGTAGAGGATATCGTTCGTTATATGGATCATCACGCTATATGTGATGCTATTATATTAGGACACTCTATGGGAGGAAAAGTAGCAATGAAGTTAGCCACTCGTTACCCAGCTAAAGTAGAAAAACTAATTGTAGCAGATATTTCACCACGTAGCTATGCCCCACATCATCAGGATATATTAGCAGCACTTAATGCTGTTGACTTTTCTACTAAACCAAGTCGAAAAGAAGTAGAAGAAATCATCGCCTCACATATTCCTGAAATAGGTACACGATTATTCTTATTAAAAAGTTTATACTGGGTAGAACCAGGACAACTAGGTTTCAGATTCAACCTAAATGCTTTTAATCAAAATGAAGATGTAGTAGGTGAAGGTGTAGAAGAAGGTGCTGAATACACAGGAAATACGCTATTCATTAGAGGAGGAGACTCTAAATACATTCAAGAAAAAGATGAAGTTCTTATCCAAGCACACTTCCCTAATGCAATCATCAAAACGATTCCAAATACCGGACATTGGTTACATGCAGAGAACCCACAAATGTTCTTTGATATCGTTAAAGAGTTTCTAGGATAGACACAAAAAATATCACTTATAATAAAGGTCTAATACTTCATCAGTATTAGACCTTTATTTATATATAAAATGTAGTTCTAAAACGCATTGGTTCTTCATTACATGACTTATAATCTATCATACTTTTTGTAAACATAAAGTATATAATTATAAATTAAACGCTACAAATTTACCTATTGAATAAGACACATGATAAACAAAGAAAGTAAATATCGTTAGCACACAAAATAGATAACAAAAAATTTCAAATCTAGAATATTCTCTTTTCATAAACAGTACTATTTAGTTAATATACTGTAATATACTACTTATTTTTTTATAACAACTACTTTCTCGTATTTATACTCCCAACAATTATTTATAGTACCTCTAGCTTGTATATTAATTGTACAAATTCTTAATTAATCATTTGTACCAACTAGAATACATCACATAATTATCTGCTATACGCTCTACCTCACCCCCAAAGTCTGACGCACTTATATCTTTTATCTTTTTAGCAGGCATACCAGCATATATAGAACCTGCCTCTACTACCGTATTCTGAGTGACAACAGCGCCAGCAGCAATTATTGTATTGCTGTGTACAACACAATTATCCATTACAATAGCTCCCATACCGATTAATACATTATCATGTATTGTACATCCGTGCACCATAGCATTATGCCCTATAGAAACATTATTACCGATCACAGTCGGATGCTTTAAGTAGGTACAATGGACAATAGCCCCATCTTGTATATTCACCTTATCCCCTATCGTAATAGAATTCACATCACCGCGAATGACAGCATTAAACCATACACTACACTTCTCTCCGAATGTAACATCACCTACTATAGTTGCATTCTCTGCCACATAGCAGTCCTCAGGTATTTGAGGATATTTTCCTCTTATCTCTTTTATAATCATAATATATAGCAATAAAAAATCCCGATAAATATCGGGATTTTTTTTATTATTTAATCTTTTACTGTCGGACAATTACACTCTAAACTTGTTCGTTTAGGGAATATATTAAACCCTACTGTGAACTGATGGAAAGCGCCATCACCGAAAGTAAGGTCTCCCATTAACTTAGTATAAGAGTATGCAAAACTAACATTCTTATAGTTTCCTCCTAGCATTGGAGAAATATACTGATAACGTTGTGTTTTAGATTTCCCATTCTCAAAATAGTCTGTTCCATTAAAATTAGATCTAAAAGACGCTCCAGCCCAAATCTTACCGAAATCAAACTGTCTATAAACCTTCATATTAACATCTAGTGCAAAATCTTCACGCTCTTCAGTATACTGAGCTAATATAGATGGTTCATAAATCCAACCTGTTCCATATCTCGTATTTCCAAATGCATACCCTGCACCTAAAATATATTTTCTAAAATTATTGCTTTCTGTATCCGAGTATAATTTACTAGAACTTGTTACTGCATTCTTCACTGTAAACATAGAGAAGAAATTTTGATAGTGATAAGCAGCACCAAAATCAACTGAGAAATAAGAATCTTTTAATTCTAGTCCGCCTGCTACATTAGGATCAAATCCTCCAAACTCACTCTCATCTAACTTCGTCTGAGCAAAACCTGCACTTAATCCAAATGACAATTGGTTTAAATCATAACGTGATTCACTAAAGGTAATATGGTGAGCATACGTCGCTTTAAAACCAGTCTGAGAGTGATAACCATTCTTATCATTGAATCCGATAATTCCGATAGCTGATTGATCAGTTAGACGAGTACTTGCATTCATCGTCATCAAACGAGGAGCATCATCTACACCACTCCATTGTTGTCTTACAGTCAATCTAACATTCGTACTATTCTTAATACCCGCCATAGCAGGATGTAAAAGATAATAATTATCTGCTAAATATTCAGAATTTACCGTTAGTCCTTCTTGTGCAAAACCAATTTGAGAAATCAATAATGCTATAGCTAAATAGCGCTTCTTTATTATATTCATAACTTAATTATCTTTTTAAAGAAAAGTGTCCTTTATAACTTACCTTACGTCCATTCATCTCATTCGGAGCTTTAAAATCATTCACAAACTCCACAGTGAACCAATAATCAGTAGACGGCATCGGTTTTCCATTCCATGTTCCATCCCATCCCTCTGTATGTGGGCTTAACTGCTTTAATAATCTACCTGAACGATCATAGATATAAATACGAGCCTCATTGTGTCCTTTTAGACCTGGTATATTCCATGTATCATTATATCCATCTCCATTAGGAGTAAAATACTTAGGATAACCAAACACTGAGAATTTAACTGATGTAGAACATCCTGTTATTCTATTTCTTGCATAAGCAATATGTTCTCCGATTGGTATATTATAAAACTGACTTGAAGGTTGGAATGCACTATTATCAATAGCAAAATCATAACCATCTGTAATAGGACTTGTTCCTCCATCCAATACACCTAATCGCACCATCGTCTCTCCTTTTTCATCAATCTCCATACTATTCAACATTCCTGTTGCATCTACTCCTTCCACTACAGCTACTGGTGGTGCTTTTACTGTCCATACTATCGTCTCTGTTGAACAAGATTGTACTCCTGGATAAGGAGAAGTAGCATAACTAGCTATTGCTCTATAATTACCAGATTTATCTATTTTAATCGAAGTCTGGTTCCCACTTCCAGGCACTGTATTATACACTATCCACCCATTCTCTCTACTTACTTCATATTGCCATGTTATAACGATAGGTCTACCTTTTACATCTTTATTCTCTACACTTAGCACTACAGGAGATATTTCATTCGTTTCTGTATTAATACATAATTGTTGAGTGCTTTCTTTAGGGAAATAATCTATAGCTAATTCTACTCCTAACGACACCTTGAAAGAAGAGTAATTTTCCGCCTTACAATCAAAACCTTCCGTCATGATCACTCTAGTATAGATTGGTCCTTTTACTTCTCCCATCTTAATAGGGTAAGCCGTTACTTTACTCTCAGGCATACGGTTTACATCAGCTTCTGCATCCTTTTCATTTTCATAATATACAGTTGTTATCTTATCTGTAGGATTTAAGTTTGGTGTATTTGTAATAGAAGTTTTCCCCATTACAGTCCCCTCATATCTTCTTAAATTTATAGTAGATTCTCCTGTATTATTCTCTACTTGACAGTAATGAAAAATTTGAGACGATACTTTTGCTGTCTCTAAATTATCATATCCTAAAGAAGCGTAGAAAAAAGCAGTATTAAAATTCTTATCTTCTAGATTCGTTAAACGAGTCCATATCTTACGCGCTTCATTTAACTTCACTGTTATCTCTACTCCTACTATTTTATTTGTATTCGCAATTGCATCTTCCTCTGAATTAAAATATCCAATAGAATATTTCCCTTTAGGATCAAATCCTTCTGCTGCTTGTTCTTCATCTGTAGCTATAGTACGCCCATCAGCTATTACTTTTGTTTGACCATCTATAGTCAAGCTGTACGATGCAATCTTGCTATCACAATAAGATATATTCTTAAGAGCTGGAATAATTGGTTTATCAATTACTTTAAATATAACTTTCTGACTTGTTGATACAATAGGGGTAGTTGATTTCGCTAGCTTATAAGAAATACGTGTTGTCACATCTGTCCCATGTGCTCCCTCATAAGGTTTAGAGATATCTATTGGATTCTCATTTCTCTGAGCATCATAAGCAGTCTTGTGAAAAGTAATTGTATAATAATCTGGGTTTTCTCCTGTGACTAATAAAGCAGGAATTGTCTTTTTCAAGTCGTAATTACCATATCTATTTGTATCGTCTTTTCTTGTCTCTACAGATTCTAATACTGGGTTAACACCACTCACCTTTAGCTTCTCTACATAAAGTGTGAACTGACGTGTAGCAGTTTCTCCATCAAGAACGATCTTCGCTTCGATTAATTGATTCTTATTGGTTGTAAACTTATCAATCTCAGCATCTGTTAGCTTAGTTCTACTAGCACCATCTACTTTGAAAAGCTCTGTATTAGAATTACCATAATACAATTGGTTTTTATCCTCTAACAAAACAAATGTAGCATTACCTTCTTTATCTGCAGATTTATACTGATCAGGACGTCCTGTAACCCTATCATTTAATGTAGCTCCTTCTTCTGGCTTCACTTTAATTAAAAATAGACTAACCGTTACTTTAGTAGCATCTACTACAGATTGTACTCTAAGAAACCTAGTCAATGGTGCTGTAGTAGGATTAAACTTATCTACATAAAGAATTTCGTCTAATTTATTAGTATTGCGATTAGCTTCCTCTTGAGTATTGTGAAAACTATAGATATAACCTTCAGGAACAATAGCATTTCCTTCAGCATCTACAACTAATCCAGTTGTTTTGTTTTTTATTGCCTCACCTAAGAATACTCTAAAATTCCCTGATGCGCTATTCTTTGGAAGAGCCTGTTCTATATCATGAGGTTTCCCAACTTTCACCTCAGGTTTTGGCTCATCTTGGTCATTATATACCTCAACTATCTCTCTATTACCTAGATATTCAAAAGGGTTTATACCTCCAGCTACAGCTCCTACTGACAGAACTCCTGAAAGTACAAATAATGAAAGCCACATTCTTTTGCCCATTTTATCGCTATATTAAATTGTTAGTGCTTACTAATGTTAATTAATTGTTTAAAAATCTTATCTTCGTGACGCTTAGCATTTTTCTTTGCTAATTTTGAAAAAAACTAAATTAACATGTCAAAAATACAAATTCAAAATACGTCAAACCCAACAATTATAAAATTTGTTTTACCAGATTTTATAGCTAAGGGTGAAAACCACGAGTTCAAAAATATTGATGAGACTGCAGAATCACCTTTAGCGAAGGAATTATTCTATCTTCCTTTTGTTAAAACGGTTTATATCTCAAATAATTTTATCGCCATCGAAAAATTTTCAATTGTCGAGTGGGATGATGTAAAAGAAACCGTTGCAGATCAGATAGAACTATTCTTGGCTAAAGGTAAGAAAATCTTAATAGATTCTAAAAAAGAAATAAAAAAGCAACCAATTACTATTTACGCTGAATCAACTCCAAATCCTTCAGTAATTAAATTCGTTGCTAATAAATTATTAACAAAAAAAGGTGTAGAGTTTAAAAATATAGATGAAGCTAGTGCTTCTTCTCTTGCTAAAGAGCTTTTTAAACAATCTTTCGTTAAAGAAGTATTCATTGATGAGAACTATGTTTCTATTTCTAAATATGACTCTTTCGAATGGGATCAATTAGTACAAGTTACTCGTGCATTTATCAAAGAGTTCTTAGAAAATGGTAATCTAGCAGTAGACGAATCTCTAATTCATGATGTTAAAGCAATTGAAGCGGCAGCTGACGAGCACTTTGACTCTTTAGATGAAAAGTCTCAACGCATCATTAATATCCTTGAAGAAAACGTAAAACCTGCTGTACAAGCTGATGGTGGTAATATCGCTTTCCAAAAATATGACCAAGAGTCTAATATTGTACATGTACTTTTACAAGGAGCATGTAGCGGATGTCCTTCTTCTACATTCACTTTAAAGAATGGTATAGAAGGAATGCTAAGACATATGCTTAACGATGAGAAAATCATTGTAGAAGCTTATAACGGATAGTAAACAACTAGATATAAAGAAAAAGGTAGCATTTATAATGCTACCTTTTTTATGCCTTATTATCTGAGTAGAAGGTAGAAAATCATAAATCTACTTCATTACACTAAATACCATAAAAACAAAATGAGGTTGCCTAGACAACCTCATTTCTTCACTTAAATTAAATATAGATTAGCTCATTCTTTTGAATGACTTCCTCTTAACGTCAATTTCGAAATCTCGAAACAATTCTAACAATCCAATTGTAGACTTGATTAGATCATCAGTCTCAAATAAAATAGAGAAGTATAACTTACTATTTTTAGGACTTGTCTCTGTCGTACGTATACGAATGATTTGTTTTTGGATTAACTTATCTACAGTAGCGATTAAATCGTCTTTTTCCTGTAGGATTTCTTCTATCTCAGAGAATTTCTCTTCTGTAAATAGTACGATTACTTTATCAAATAATATTTGAAGTTTTTTATCAATTAGTTTTAAATCTCTAATTTGATTAAACTTCAGTTTCTTATGGTTATTATCAATATGCGTATAACTATTCTGAGCAATAAAATTGATAGACTTAATCATATCTTGTAGATACCCTAGTGTCAATACATAGAATTTACTAGCTTCCACAGAAGTTTCATCTAGATTTTTAATAAAGAAGTATACATTACCACGTAAGTTATCCACTTCTTTCTCTAGCTTCTTAAGTTGCTTTCTACTTTTCTTTAATTCTGTCAATTCTTGTAGAGCCACGCCATCTATCACCGAAGTATATAGTTCATTTGCTCTTGTAATCACATTAGCAATTTGAGAAGAACTTTCTGAAGCTACCCCTTGGATAGTCATAATATCAACGCTATCTAACTTTGCTTCATTATCTGCTTTTTCTTTTGTCTTCTTATTATACATTTTATTACTTCTGTATAATAAAATTCCCACTAGAATTAACATTCCTACTAAAGCGTAGATCTCTCCTATTTTTAACACATAAGCGATCACAAAAGAAGCAATAAATGCTACAATAGCTGTTACGAACCAACCACCTATCACATTAAACACCCCTGCTACACGATACACAGCTGAGTCTCTATCCCATGCTCTATCGGCAAATGATGTACCCATCGCCACCATAAAGGTCACATAAGTAGTTGATAGTGGTAATTTCATAGAAGTACCTATAGAAATCAAAATACTCGCTACAATAAGGTTCACTGAAGCACGTACCATATCGAATGCTGGTTCATCCTTTGGAGTTCTACTCTTTGGTTTCTTAGGAATCTCAAAGCGCTTATCCATTTTGAGCTGTAGTGATTTTGGCAAGAAGTAATTCACTCCCATACCGATTAACACCATACCTCTAACGATAACCTTAGACAGAATATTAGGTGAGAATTTCTCCTCTGTACTTCCTGTATCTTGTCTTGCCAAGCTCATTTCTGTCTCGATTACATTCTTCGCTTTCTTAGATGTCCATAAAGTATACACCATGATAATACCTGCAATGGCTAAGAAATAGAAAGGAGCAACTACACTCTCTTCTGCTAACTTATTCATCATATAAGTATCAGGAGACTGTCCCGATGCCATAAAGAACTCAAATGATTGGAATGCTGCAATAGGCACACCTATAAAGTTCACTAAGTCATTACCAGCGAACGCTAATGCTAACGCAAATGTTCCGATAACGATGATTACTCTAAGTATATTTAACTTAAATATACTCATTAATAATTGAGAGAATATAGTCCAGAATACTAAACTAAGTCCTATAATAGTTAACTGATTATTACCGATCCATGTGCTAGTTTCTTTGGTAATAAAACTTGCACCTTTTAATCCTTTTACCAAGATAAAGAAAGTAATAGCAGTAATAGCTACCCCTCCGAATATCGCTCCGAAGTATTTCAACTTTTGTTCCACTTGGAAGGTAAAGATCAACCTAGAAACGTATTGTACTAAAGTACCTAACGTAAAAGAAAGTATTACTGACAGTAATATACTGACTACAATCTCGGTGGCCTTCTCCGTATTGATATAATCTGGCAACATAGACCAGCTATCGTTATTAGATACGATTTTGATTACAGCAAGACATACTGCAGAACCTAATAATTCAAAAACAATAGATACTGTCGTAGACGTTGGTAACCCTAAAGAGTTAAACACATCCAGAAGTAGTACATCGGTAATCATCACCGCGAGGAAGATGACCATCACATCATTAAAGGAGAACATACTAGGGACGAATATACCACTTCGGGCTATCTCCATCATCCCTCCTGAAAATATCGCTCCTACTAGAATACCTAGTGAAGCTACAATCATAATTGTCTTAAAAGTAACCGCTTTTGAACCCAATGCTGAATTCAAGAAGTTCACCGCATCGTTACTTACTCCAACAGTTAAATCGATAATAGCTAATACCCCTAAGGCTATAAGCATTACAATAAAAATCTGTTCCATTTATAAATTCTATTTAAATTAAGTGTGCCGCAAAATTGATTATAATAATTCATACCTATGTTAACTTAACGTTATTAATCCTTCTGCTTCTTTTTATAGTTAAAATACATTTGACTACTTTTGTTAAGCAACAACAATATCAAAATCTCATCATGAATTTATTACACTTAGAATCAAGCCCTTATTTATTACAACATGCCAATAACCCTATTTATTGGAAAGCATGGAATAAGGAAACTTTAACACTAGCTGAGCAGGAAGACAAACTTCTTGTTATTAGCATAGGATATTCGACTTGTCACTGGTGTCATGTTATGGAGAAAGAAAGTTTTGAGAACCAAGAGGTGGCAGATTTAATGAACGAACATTTTATCTCTATCAAGGTTGATCGTGAAGAACTTCCTCATCTAGATAACTTCTATATGAAAGCAATCCAAATTATGACGAAACAAGGAGGATGGCCTTTAAATGTTGTTTGTTTGCCTGATGGTAGACCGATATGGGGAGGAACTTATTTTAAAAGACAAAATTGGATAGATTCTTTATCACAGTTACATCACCTGTACAAAGAAAAACGTGATACTGTACTAGATTTCGCAACTCAACTACAAGAGGGAATCTCTATTCTTAGCCAAGCTCCTATAGCACAAGAGGAATCTAGATTCAATACTCAACTTGTATTAGAGAATTGGAAGAAGAGTTTTGATTGGGAATATGGAGGATATACACGATCGCCAAAATTCATGATGCCTACTAATTTAATATACTTACAGAAAAAAGGAGTATTACACAGAGACCAACAACTATTAGAATACATAGACCTTACGTTAACTAGAATGGCATGGGGAGGTCTATTCGATACAGTAGAAGGAGGTTTCTCTAGATATTCTGTCGATCATAAATGGCATATTCCTCACTTCGAAAAAATGCTTTATGACAATGCACAACTGTTATCTGTATATGCAGATGGATATAAACGTACTCACAATAAACTCTACAAAGAAGTTATTGACAAGACAATTAATTTTATTACCAACAATTGGGCTAATGGTGAAGGAGGGTATTATTCAGCACTAGATGCAGACAGTTTAGACAGTCACAACCAGCTAGAAGAAGGTGCTTTCTATATTTGGACCATAGAAGAATTAAAAGAATTAGTCCAACAAGATTACCCTTTATTTAGTACTGTATTTAATATCAACTCTTTTGGACATTGGGAGAACAACCAATATGTATTAATCCAAACACGTGAATTAATAGATATCGCTAACGAGAATAATATCTCTCTTGAAGACTTAGAAAATAAAAAACAGCAATGGGAAACAGCTCTAAGACAGTATAGAGCGAATAGACCTAAGCCACGCCTAGATGACAAAACACTCACTTCGTGGAATGCTATGTACATCACAGGATTATTAGATGCGTACACAGCTACTCAAAATACAACTTATCTAGAACATGCTAAAGCATTACACCTTTTCATCCATAATAACCTATGGTGTGAAGAGCGTGGACTATTGCGTACATATAAAGATGGAAATGCCAAGATAGAAGCATTCTTAGATGATTACGCCTTTTATATACAAGGATTAATTTATCTATTTGAACACACAGAAGAACAACAGTACATCACAGAAGCCAAAAATCTTATGGACTACTCTTTAGATCACTTCTTAGATCACGAGAGTAAGTTCTTCTATTTTAGCAAGCACAATCAAGGAGATACTATCACACCAGCGATAGAAACAGAAGACAATGTTATTCCTTCATCTAACGCGATCATGGCTATGAATTTATACAAACTCGGTTTGCTATATGAAAATCGTTACTACAGTGATCTTACGTTTAATATGATGAATACTGTACTATCTACGGTTGATTACCCTTCAGCATACTCACATTGGCTATTGCTACAACTATATTTAGAGCAACCATTTGAGTTAACATGGGTAGGTGCAGATGCTCTTCAACACAACCTATCGAGAAGAAGAAATATAATAACGAGAGCTTCTGTATTCTCAGTATCCTCACCATCGATTGTCCCTTACTTAGCTAAATATACACCTACAGAAGAGACTTTACATTATATTTGTATAGAGAGAGCGTGCTTAGCACCTGATACAGATCATACACAGATAGATAATTATACTTTATAAATATGCAAAAATTAGATACTTTATTATCTAGATACATTGAAGATATTATTACCTATATACCTGAGATAGTAACTTCACTTATTATCTTAGGTATAGGACTATGGGTTATTCGTTTCTTACAGAGATTAGCAAAAAAAATATTCTTAAAAAAGAATATAGATCCAACTTTCTCTAGCTTTATTCTAGATGTATTGATCTGGGGAATGCGAATACTCCTATTTGTCATCATCGCCTCAAAACTTGGTATACAGACCAGTTCATTCGTAGCGATTATTGGTGCGATGAGTTTAGCCATTGGTCTTTCATTACAAGGGTCATTGAGTAATTTCGCTGGAGGTGTATTAATTATACTGTTTAAACCATTTAGAATAGGTGATATTATAGAGGCGCAAGGAGAAACAGGTAAAGTACTTACCATACACATCTTCTCCACTCAGATACTTACCTATCAGAACAATATAGTGTACATTCCTAATGGGGTACTCTCTAATGGTAAAATCAAAAATATAACCCAGAACAACCTTAGAAGAGCCGAAATAGCAGTGCAAACAACACTACTTAAAAACACAACACTCTTTATAGAAAAACTACAAGAAGAATTAGACTCCTATGATAAAGTACTTTCACAACCAAGACCTCGAATATTAATCAAGGAGTTATTAGACACTAAGATTACATATACTGTACAGATATGGGTAGAGAATGATAACTTTACAGTTGCCACATCTTATGTACTCTTAAAGGCAAGAGAAATAAGTGATGCGCTATAATAGATAATCATTCAATAAATAAGGGCTAATAATCTATAGATTGTTAGCCCTTATTTATTATTATTTATTTCTTCTTTTGAATTAGAACAAAGTCTTTCAGATAGAAAGGCTCAAAGTAAGCCACATCCACAAACTCTTCTTTCACATACTTATCATAAGCCATCACTCCCATTTCACTTGCAGAAGGGTATGTAATCTCAGGATAGTACATAAAACCTTCCGTACCTAATGTTTCCTTACACTTCATCGCTCCATCTCCTATTAAGTGTAACATTGTTCCCTTATAGCTACTAAAAGAATTCTCATCAATAACGATTGCTTCTATTTCGCTTAGTTTATTGTACTCTTTATCAAAGACTGCTGAGAACACTTCCATTCGCCTAGCATCCAACATCGGTACGATAAGTCCTTCTGTCACCTCCACCTGTCTTGCTAAAATCTCTAAAGTGTCTAATGCTATTAAAGGAATAGATAGTCCATAACACAATCCCTTCACAGAAGATACTCCAATACGCAAACCAGTATATGACCCAGGTCCCTGACTAATCGCTATAGCCGAAAGGTCTTTTAAAGTCTTATTATTCTCTTTTAATATTTCTTCTACAAAAACATGTAGTTTTTCGGCATGAGAGAAATTCTCCTCCGCGATCTCCTTACATGCTATTACCTCTCCACTTACTGATAATGAGACAGAACAGTTCTTAGTAGCTGTCTCAATAGATAAAATCGTTATCATTATTATTTTTTACTTTCTACTTCTATTTTAGCTCCATGCTGAAGGATTCTACTCACAGTCGAATATGGTCCTGTAATAATTACATCCTTAGCATTAAGCCCTTCTATAATCTGAATATTCGAATCGTCTTTTATACCTGTTTTGACAAACTTAATCTTAGCAGTACCTCCGTCATTAACGAATACTGCTTCTCTCATTAATTCTTTGTCAAACACCTTTTTCCCTTCTGTTTTATTCATCACAGTATCCGTAGGTGTTTTCATAACTACTGCACTAATAGGTACCGCATAGATGTCATTCTTAACATCAGTAATAATATCTACAGCTGCGGTCATACCTGGTCTAAATGGAGAGTAATTCTCTATATCCTTTTTCACCAAGTCTTGGTATGATTCTGCTAAGATTTTGATCTTTACTTTAAACGTTGTTACCTGATCAGCAGATACAGTCTGATTAGAAGCCGAATTAGAGATACTAGTCACTACACCTCTAAATTCTTTCTTTAGATAGGCATCTACATTGATTCTTGTCTCATCGCCTAACTTCACTTTTACGATATCATTTTCATTAATATCTACTTCTACTTCCATACCACTAAGGTTAGCCACTCTTAATATCTCCGTACCCGCCATCTGTTGTGTACCTAATACTCGCTCTCCTAACTCTACATTCACTCTAGAGATTGTACCATAAGCAGGCGCATAAATTGTAGTTCTAAGAAGATTAGCCCTAGACTCTGCTAGTGCTGCCTTAGAGCTCTCTACATTATAGTACGCTGAAGACTGAGCTGCTTTTGCTACTTCATACGTTCTCACTACAAGATCCCACTCAGAACGAGAGATTACCCCTTTATCATACAGTCTACTATTTCGGTCATAATTAGACTTAGCCTCTTTTAACTGAGCTTCAGCTTGTGATAATCCAGCTTTACTCG
Source organism: Myroides profundi (assembly GCF_000833025.1). Lineage (NCBI taxonomy): Bacteria > Pseudomonadati > Bacteroidota > Flavobacteriia > Flavobacteriales > Flavobacteriaceae > Myroides > Myroides profundi. Next base: position 602,934 of record NZ_CP010817.1, on the reverse strand, counting down.
TAGCCAACATCGCTTCCACTCTCTCCATAGCAGAAGTATACAAGTCTGGGTTAATCACTACTAGTAGATCACCTTTATTAACGACCTGTCCCTCTTTGATTGGCAAATTTATGATTTCTCCAGATACTTCTGAAGATATTTTAATCTCTATTTCTGGTTGTATCTTTCCTGTACCTGATACAGTCTCGATGATATTAGTCTTTTCTAATTCTAGTACCTCTACTTGAGTGCGGTCTTCCTCTTTACCGAAGACAAACTTACTGATTACTAGAGCAGCTATTATAACAATACCAACTATTACGATGTATTTTTTCTTCATCTCTCTAATTTTTAAAAAGTGGAATACCAAAATAGTACTCTAGTATCTTGGTTTTAAAAATATATTCATATTTAGACTTTAATAAGTCTGACTGTGCTGTCACAAATAAAGTCTGATTTTGATTTAGTTCAAAGATATTAATTAAGCCAACAGAATAGCGCTCTTTTGAGTACTCGAGAGACAGCTTCCTTGCTTCAAGACTTGCATTACTCGCCTCATACTTCTGATAAGCACTCTCTGTATCTGTATAAGCCTTAAATACGAGCTGTTCTAAATTCAGTGCAATTACCTCTCTTTCATTCTCGATCTGCTGTAGCGTAAGTTTCTTTAATTTGATATTATTTCTCGTAGAAAAACCATTAAAAATAGGTATCGTTAGACTTAAACCAAAATTTGAATTAAAGTTATCACTAAATTGATTAAAAAAGGAATTAGGTCCACCGTATACAGCCATACTATTCTGTCTCAATACACGCTGATTAGAACCTTCTACATATCCCACTTCAGAAGTAGACTCTAATAGGCGACTCCCCACTAATCTATCTTGGTAATTAATATTCGTCCCTAGATTATAAAATGCTTGTAGAGTAGGGCTATAAGCAGACTTAGCTATACTTACATCCTTTTCTGCCATCAGTACATTCGTCTCTGCTGTCTTAATATCTGTCAATACCTCAGTAGCTCTATCCGTAATATCCTGAGGACTATAACTAAGCATACTCGACTCTGACACTTCATAGTCTGTATCTACGATATCAAAAGACTCATAAGACCTTATTTGAAGCAATTGAGCTAAGTTTAAACGAGCCATCACTAACTCATTCTGTGAAATAATTAAGCGCTGTGTATCTATAGCTACAGTAGCTTTGGCTTCTAATAAATCACCTGCAGGTACCACACCTTCGTTTACTAACTCTTGTGTACGTTCTTGTTGGCTCTTGTCGTATTCTAATTGTGTCTGATTAGTCTTTACCAACTCTTTATTAAACAAGATTTGCAAATAGGAATTAATCACATTTAACGCAATATCTTCCTTCATCTTTTGCAGCTTATATTGAGAAGCTAACTCTGATAAACGAGCTTTCACAAGCATATTCTGTTTCTTCAGTCCACTGTACAAGTCCACATTTACCCCAAGCCCCACAGTGGTAGCTTGAATAGTCTTACTTCCCAGAGCTCCTGTTAACTGATCTGGCTGATCTGTGATAGTCCACGAATGGTTTCCTGTTAGATTGACATTAGGCATAAAGCTACCTATCGCGATATCTTTATTAATCATAGCACTCTGCTCGTCTAACTCATATTGTTTAATGCGTATATTATTCTCTATTGCATAGTCGATACACTTCTCTAATGACCATAGAGTACGCTCTTGTCCCCTCGCAAAAGAACAATATAAACACAACATTATACAAGCTCCTTTTAGGAGGTAGCGATTTATCATACTCAATATACTCTTCAGAAATTTATAAATATTTATAACTCAAGTATAAAGTAATAAAAAAAACCGCTACTATTAGCGGTTTTCGGTTATGATTTTGTACTTTTTTTGTTTTTATATATTCTGTAACTAAAATACATAGCAAAAGCAACTAGCAAATACGGAAACATCATCAGATAAACTATTCCGTCATTAACAGCCTCTGCTTTCACTCCTCCATCTTCTGTCTCTAACGTAGCACGACACATCGCACACTGAGCAAAAGCTTCTCCTGAAAAGAAAAACACAGAAAAGAGTATACTCCAAACTAACTTTTTCATCATTGCTTAATACTATTAGTTAATATAATAAGGTGAAATCATCAGATAAACAATAACACCTGTCACAGCTACATATAACCACATAGGATAAGTAATACGAGCTAATTTCTTATGTCTAGCATAAGATCCAGAAATACCACGTACGAATGTAAATAATACAAAAGGAATAATGATAATAGACAATAAGATATGCGTGATCAAAATAAAGAAGTAGATAGGACGTATAATTCCTTCTCCACCGAACTTCGTTTCTATCGAAGTCATGTGATAAGCCACATACATCGCTAAGAATGCTAAAGAACATGCAATACACACTTTTATTAAACGTTCGTGTAACTGTTTATTCCCTTTTTTAATAGCCATTACTGCCCATACTAATAATACTGCAGTAAGCCCATTAATACTAGCATAGATTGGAGGTAAAAATGATAACGGTTTTACATCATATCCTAGTTTCTGTAGATTAACTCCGAATAGGATAGCTACTACCACAGGTATTACGATAGAAAGTACCCATATCCACTTATTGTACTTTTGTTCAATATTGTTTTCCATTTTAATAATATTATTCTTCTAATAATGCTTTTATATCCTCCTTTAACCAAGCTACACCTTCATCACTTGTCCCATCGTAATAAACTACAGGATTTCCGTGCTCATCTTTACGAGAGCGGATATTCCCTTCCTTATCTATCAGAGCAAATAAACCTGAATGTTCAAACCCACCTGGTGCATCAGGATTAACTCCTGTGTATAGATTAAACTTCTTAGCTAAATCATAAATGTACTTAGCATCCCCAGTCATCATATGCCAGTAAGGGTTCTTCACACCTAATCCTTCTGCATGAGCATGTAGAGCTTCTACAGTATCACGAGTAGGATCTATCGTAATAGAAGCGATACCAAAGTCTAATTTGCCATAGAATGTATCTTGTATTTTTAACATATTCGCATTCATAATAGGGCAGATAGTAGGGCAGTTAGCAAAGAAGAACTCTACTAAATATACTTTCCCTTTATAATTATCATTGGTAATCGTCTTATTATTGTGATCCACTAATTCAAATTTAGGAGCTGTACCTATAATCTCTAAATCAGCTTTCTCAAACTTTTTAATAATCTTAGGCACAGCCCAAATTCCAAATATTAAAATAATAAGTGAGATCCAGATATACGACTTGTCTTTCATATTATTCGTTTGTATTAATTCGTTTATATTGTTTTAAAGCTAATCGATACTCAGCTAAAAGCACTTTTACATCATCCATCATATCATTATTTAACTCTGCTGCTGATATCGTTGAGTATCCTTCCTTATACTCATAATTTCCTATTTTATTCTCACCCTTACGGCCACGTACATTTCTATCTTTATCCACTAGATATACATTACTACTAGCTAAGTCGCTATCTAGCTTACCGACTAGACCTAATGATGTGAAGAACTCTTGTATCTCCTCTGGTTTTAAGAATAGATAATTCCAATTAGACATATCAGAGATCGGACTTAACTCATCCACTACCTTCTGAGCGGCTTCTTCACTTCCGTAAGGCAATACCATCACTAACTGAAAATCTTCAAAATCCTTATATCGTTTATATATTTTCTGATTTAAATTAAAGGCATCTCCTCTATCGCGGAACAAATGCGCTCCTGGGAAACCTAATACGGTAATCTTACCGTCTAAAGAAGGTATCTTATCCAAGGACGAGGTTCCTTTCGGGAAATCCTGAACACCTTCAGTAATTATAGGCAAACGCTTAAATTGATTAACACCTGTTGCAAAGAATAAGTATGCACAAATAGGCATCACAAACAGTAACGTTAGAATTAAATATTTTTTCATTTTTACACAATGTTGACTAACTAACAAAAATAAAAAAAGGCGGTCAATAAACCGCCTTTAAAATATATAATAATATGTTATTAAAATATCCACTTATATTGTGAGTTATGGAATACATCGAAGATGTAATTACCTTCTGTCAATACTAAAGTGATTAAATACACACATAAGAAAGTAAGAACTCCAGCTACAGACCATCTGAATGCTGATTTCTCTTGCTCTAAGTGCATAAACGCCCACATAATGTAGTATGCCTTAACAATCGTTAAGATAATGAAGATATAGTTCAATAAACTCAATCCAAAAATATGAACATGGTGTAAAGATTCTGGTTTAATAATACCTAAGATAACCTCTACTAGAGTAATTACAGACATGATTACGAATACTGTCCATATTCTCTTTGTATTTGAATGATGTGCTCCTTCTGCTGCCATTTTACTTTATTTTTAAAATTAAACTAAATAGAAGAATGTAAATACAAACACCCATACTAAATCCACAAAGTGCCAGTATAATCCTCCTTTTTCAACCATTTCGTAAGAACCTCTTCTTTGGTAAGTTCCTAATAATACGTTGAAGAAAATTACTACATTAATTAAAATCCCTGTAAATACGTGGAATCCGTGGAATCCAGTAATGAAGAAGAAGAAATCTGCGAATACTTTATGTCCGTACTCATTGCGGATTAAGTTAGCTCCTTCTACTACAAGAACTGCATCTTCTAAACGTTTAACTGATTGCTCTCTAGTTAAAATTTCTTTGTGCTTAGCATCTGTAGTTAATTGAGTTCTAATTCTTACGTTAGGATTAGCTTCAAAACCTGCTTTTACTTCTGCTATAGAATATGTAGGTGCATTCGCTCCTTTTACAAACCAAGTAGCTTTAGCTCTTGTTAAAGTAGCCTCATCTCTGTTTGGATCTACTTTTGCAAAATCACCTAATGCAATCTGCTTACCATCTTCTCCTACGAATTGTAAGATAGATCCTCCACGAGTCTCTACTGCTCCGTAAGTTCCGTTAATAAAGTTTTTCCACTCCCATGCTTGTGATCCTAAGAATACTAAACCTCCTACGATCGTTAAGAACATGTACACTGCTACTTTATTCTTTTTCATTTGATGTCCAGCATCTACAGCTAATACCATAGTAACCGAAGAGAAAATTAAAATAAAAGTCATCAATGCCACATAGAACATCGGCGCATCTACACCGTGTAAAAATGGAAAGTGATTAAATACTTCGTCCGCAATCGGCCAAGTATCCATGAATTTGTAACGAGTAAACCCGTATCCTACAAGGAATCCACAAAAAGTTAATGAATCTGATAATATGAAATACCACATCATCATTTTACCATAGCTTACTTTAAGAGGCTCATTTCCTCCACCCCAAGTAGTTTCTTTAGTAGCTGCTGTAGTAACTGTCGCTCCCATAAAATGTTGTTAGTTATAAAGTTTTCAAATTTAGTTTATTTTTTTTATTTAAAGAATGTAAAAAATAAAAACAAATAAATCCACAATAAATCCAAAAAGTGCCAAAACCATGCACACAATTCAATTCCAATATATTGCTGTGAATTGTACTTTTGTTTAAAATGATTATAAATTACATACAATAGTGATAAAACTCCTCCAGCTAAGTGAGCAATGTGCACTATTACGATCACATATAAAAATGATGTAGTAATCGTACTCTCACTCCCAGTGAAGAAATATCCCATAGATATTACCTCATTAAAGCCTTTGAACTGCAAAAAAACGAATAACAATCCTAATATCAAAGTAGAAACTAGATAAGTAGTTGTTTTATTGCGATCATTTTGTTTTATAGCCTTATATGCTAAGTGCATAGTAACGCTACTTATTGCGATTGCTAATGTACTATATAAAAAAGAATTTGGCAATTGAAACTCTGCTAACCAGTCTGGACGAGACTTACTTACTACATAAGCACTCGTTAGACCAGCGAAGACCATCATAATACTACCTATACCGAAAAGCATCATTACCTTTAATGCCTTCCCTTTTCTTTCGTATTGTTCTTGAGCTGTTATATCCATTTATTATTATCTTAAAATTTTATCAAGTATATAGATTATCTGTATTAACGAAATATACGTCACACTCACTAACATCAGTGAACGTGCTGCCTTATCTGTTCTTTTCTTATACAGTTTTATTCCTGCCCATAACATCCATACTCCTGCTAATAACACTAGTACTGCTGATATCGGTGTTAGGTATAATCTACCTGTAACTCCAAATGCAGGGAATACAGACGCAATGATTAACCAAATCGTGTATAAGATAATCTGTGTCGCAGTCTTAGAATCCTTCTCTCCTGTTGGTAACATAGAGAATCCTCCTTTTTTATAATCATCGTATAAGAACCATCCTATAGCCCAGAAGTGTGGAAACTGCCAGAAAAACTGAATAATAAATAATGTTCCTGCCTCTATACCAAAGTTATTAGTAGCGGCTACCCATCCTAACATGAAAGGAATAGCACCTGGAAAAGCTCCTACGAAAACTGATAGAGGGGTAATAGTCTTCAACGGTGTATATACACTCGTGTACAAAAAGATAGAGATAGCACCGAACATAGCCGTCTTAGGATTCACTACATAAAGGATAGCAATACCTAATACTGTAAGCGTACAAGCTAAAATAAAAGCTGCACTAGGCTTAACTCTTCCAGACGCGATAGGACGATTCATAGTTCGTGTCATCTTCGCATCTAGATCTCTCTCTATAATTTGATTAAATACATTAGAAGCACCTACCATACAGTACCCTCCTATTGCAAGAGCTGCTACTGTAAGAATGTCAATACTTCCTAAATCGGGTATAGCTAAAAAGTAACCAGCTATGGTAGAAAAAACTACGCTGAGTGCCAACCCCATTTTAGTCATTTCTTTAAACTCCGTCAACACAGAAGTTGACGTATTTTTTTCAGACGATAAATTCAAAGCTGTTTTCATTTGTTTTTAATGATGTGCAAATATAGTTCAATTTTTAAAACAATACCTAAAAACAAACGTTACAGCCTTTAATATAACCTTTTTTTAAATATCCTCAGTCTTTAGTGTTCTAAAAAAAAAAACATTCAAATAAATCAGCACTTTCACAAAAGAAACATTGATGATAATCACAAACAACTAAGATTGCTATGACTATCAAAACGAATTAAATATGTTTTTTAACAATTCTCACGCTTATACCAACAACTACTAAGTCAAGTTAATCCAATTCGCAACCAAAATTATACAACTCTTATCCTCTTTTTTTCTAAACTTCAACACTAAAATATAGAAACACAAGGATAATCGTTTTAAACATAAAACACAATTATGCTATCTCATTTCTGACTTAGAAATAAAAACTCAACATGTCTTTATAATTAGTCAATCACAATAAAATAGAATGCAACCATCCTATCAAAGTAATCCTAATAACAAAACACCTATTTATAAAACATACAATACTATTCACGCCAACATTAATATGCTGCACAACTCTATTACCTATTCAAAAACAGACATAAATAAACATCATTAAAAAAAAACCAATAATCCACTTATTTACAACTTAAATCTTTCTAATCGGCAGTTATTGCATAGTGGTCGCATAGTGATAGCATACTGCTCGTATATTTTTGGCTAGTTTTAATGCGATCACTACCCTATCATTATTCCATAACCATCTCATCGTACCAAAAATGATTGCTTGTACATATACGATATTATACCCCTCTTCGCTATTTCTAATCAAAGACAATAAGTTTAAAAGCTTATCTAAACATTCAATACACTTATCTAATACTTGTGATAAAACTCCTTAAAACCGCAAAAAAACATTTCACAACAAGGCACAAAAAAAGAGCATCTAAACTAGATGCTCTTATATAGAACTAAAATATAATCTTAGTAATTATCTACTGTACCTGATCCGTCAACAATGATCTTAGCAGAAGAAGTTCCTAGACGTTTCACTCCTAAATCAATTAATTTGATCGCAAAGTCTTTATCACGTACTCCTCCAGAAGCTTTTACAGGTAGAGGCCCAGCGTTCTCTAACATTAAAACCATTGCTTCTAGTGTAGCACCATTTGGTTTACCACCTTCTGTTTTATAGAATCCTGTTGAAGATTTTACAAACACTTTATCATAATCTTTCTCATTGAACTTCGATAACACCACATTTTTAATCAATGCTGTTAACTGCACAATTTGATTATCTGTCAAAGCAGCAGTCTCTATAATCCACTTCACTACTTTACCAGCATCAAGACCTAGCTTAGTACACTCAGCTACTTCTTTTTTTACTTGTTCTACTTCTCCTTTTTGGAAAGCAGTATAATCAACTACATAGTCAATCTCATCCACCCCATCAGCAATGGCTTGTTTAGCTTCAGCTAACTTCGCCTCTAGACCGCGGTTCCCTTCTGGAAAATCTATAACTGTACCGATCGCTACCTTTGAGTTAGCAGCATCCACCATTTTTCGTCCCATCTTTACTTGGTCAGGGCGAATCATTGCTAATTTAAATTTCTCATCAATTGCTTCTTGAATTAAATCAGCTACTACCTGATTATTTTCTACTTCAGTTAAACCAGCTTGATCAGCTAATTTTAAATAAGTAGAATCCATAAATTCCCTTAAGTCTCTCATAATCTAAATATATTTAAAACAAAAAAAATGACCCCTTGATGGGGTCATTTTTAAATCTTATTTCTTTCTTCTAAAAAGAGTCAAACATAGTAATACCCCAAATAAACTACCTAGACAGTTTGCTAATTCGTCAGCCCATTCTGCACTTCTCGAAGAAGTGAAGTAATACTGTAATAACTCTACAGTGGCTCCCATTAAACTAGCAATAGTAAAGATAAGAATACTTACCCAAATTCTAGATCTATTTGGCTTACTTTTCACTAAATATACAAACCAAATTATGGAAAATACAAAATAAAAAGTAAAATGTGCTACTTTGTCTTTATATGGGATATCAAATCTTGGTGCTTTTGCAATAGTATCACTATCCAACAGGCAACCTGCTAACACAAGACCTGTCCATAGTATTCCTAATACAAAAAAAGTTTTACGCCCCAATCAATTCTTTATATTGTGCATCTGATAATAAAGATGATACTTCATCCATATTAGACACTTTTACTTTAATCATCCATCCTGCTCCGTAAGGATCAGTATTTACTAACTCTGGCTCAGTATCTAAACCTTCGTTAAACTCGATCACCTCTCCTGACAATGGTAAGAATAAGTCAGAAACGGTTTTTACTGCTTCTACAGTTCCGAAAACTTCATCTCTATCTAAAGTTTGATCCAATGTCTCAACTTCTACATAAACGATGTCTCCAAGTTCTCTCTGAGCGAAGTCAGTAATTCCAATTGTAGCAACATCTCCTTCGATAGCTACCCACTCGTGATCTTTAGTGTACTTTAAATTAGCTGGTATATTCATTATAATAAGTTTTTAGCAAATGTATAATATTATTACATAATGTGGAACCAATATCCGTTAATTTCCAAAATTATATCGCATTGTAAAACCTGCTCGAATATTCGTGATTGGATACATAGTCGAAATTACCGCTTTAGAGAATGAATGATCATAGAAGAAGATCGCTGTAAGGTTCTTACTCAACATATAATCTGCTGTCAGTCTCAACGACCACATATCTTGTCCTCCTCCTGTCTGGCTATTTCCATAATCCAAATAACGTACTACAGTCTCTCTCTTGGTCAATGTGAAGTCTGCCTTAATATTAATATCACTAGCAATCCTTCCTCCCATTCCATTGTTAGCATACATCGAGTTAAATCCTACGTCTTTTACACGATATCCCAATCCTAATACAAAGTCGTTCCCATTAGTCTCTGTCAATAAATTATTGTCAAAACTCAACGATAACATTCTATCCTTTCTCATCTCTAAAGACATTCTGATCGAAGATTTGGTCTCCACATCAAAGCGGATTAAAGGATTAAACTGCTCAAATAGTGTAGCGTTGTTTACTACATATTTACTAGGGTAATTACCAAATTTATTTACTTCATTCGGAGCTTTATAATAGTCTGTATTATAACTATAAGACCCCAATGTATAAGATGCTCTATATCCATGATTAATAGAGAAGTTTTTGAAATTATCTTTAAACCAACCTATTTTCATCAATCCTCTATACTTCAAATTCCAGTTAGGCAAAGGCATTCCTTTAAACAATCCTGTAGAAACCTTATTCGCATCTTTACCTGTATACGCCGCTACAAAAGACGGTAATAATACAGATTGACTTCCCTTACTATATCCGATCGGGAATCCTTCTCTATCTAAGTTGGCTGGATTAGTAATATCAATACCACGCTCTACAGCTAATCTATTCGCTACGATAATACGATTGTCCAACATTCTGTCAAAAGTAGCCGAACTCATTAAATCACTACTAGAGAACGCTGTACTTATCATCACTGTAGACATACTGAAGTTACCATAACTATAAGGCGCTTGTCCTATATACTCTCCGTTCTGTACTACGAATTGTTCTGAATAGTTATCAGACTTCATACGCTCAGCATAAAGATCAATAGTCAAATCAGGTATTAAAGAAACTGAAGCATTCAAATTAAGTGTCTTATTACTAATCGTAGTATAAGGTTGATTCATCTCTGGGTAATCTGTTAAATACCCTTTGCGAGCAGCATCATATCTAATGTCTGCTTGGTTACCGAATACGAACCCTAAATCAGGTTTAGACGTACCAAAGAAACCTACAGTAGGTAAGAAACCTGGTAACATCGTACCACTATTCTCAGAATAATTAATCTGGATATTCTTTACTGATGTTAATACCCCTATTAATAAATCTTTCGTAGCTGTACCAAATGCTGATGGCTCCCCTTTCTCCTTGTTGTCTTTTTTCTTAGTATCTTCTTTCGCTTGTACTACTTTCTGTCCAGGAACGATAGTTGCTTTTTTCGCTTTAGAAGGAGTTCTTTTGCGATCTGAGCTTTTCACTAATCCTAAATAACGATACAAAGTCTCCATACCTAAAGTAGTGTTCAGACGTTGTGTTCTAGCATTCTGAATCGTGTTCCCCAAAGAATAATTAATACCGTCTATGTCAATATTAGAATAAGCGTCTGATGCACGTTGCCAGTTAAAACTACCTGTATAAGCATAGTTAGAACGGATAAAAGACAATACTGGAATCTTACTAAAAGGCAATTCATAGTTCACTGTTAACTGTTGGGTAAACTGATTAGGCTCACCAATATTAAAGTAATCATCCCATATTGTATTCGTATTATCTACGATTCCATTTACACTGTCATAATAATTTCGAACAATATTATTACTACCTCCGATATAGCTTAGACGAAGAGATTTAGTCAAGTCAAAGTTGAATCCAAAGTTATAATTAAAGAAATAGTTTCTTCTATACAATGGATCTAGACCTATCCCTTCTACGTCTATCAATCTAAACTCTTGTCTATTATACTGACGCATAATATTAGAACTAAACGATATATTAGTAGGCACATAATTAAAGTTAAAATCTCTAAGTAATCCCCAATATTGCCCTTTCATAAAACCGATATTTTTAAAAGGTTCTACAGACTTCGTTTCGAAAGCATAAGTATAATCAAGTGATGATCTCACTTGTTGTTCTAACATTGACTCTATTTCAAAATCGTGGTGTCTCACCTCATTATACGAGTGAGATACTGTGATATTCTCTATATCATAAATACGGTTCTTTTGTTCTGGCCCTCTCTGCTTATTAACGCCGATAAAGTTTATACTCTTACGCTTAGTATAGTCCATCGCTCTCTTCTCCGCCTCTTCTGTTTCTGCAGATGTCTTCGCTCCAGATTTAATGTAACTAAGCTTTAAGTCAGGGTTCATCGGATCGTACTCAGGTGTAATAAACTCTTCACTAATAGCATAGTTAAATGGCAATGTGATTCCCCAGCGTTTTGGTAACAACTGTCCTAGGTTTACATTCGTCATTACACTATACGACTTTCTATCTTCACGACTACGGTCATGAGGTCCTTGCTCTAATCCTCCGAAACCAATAGTAGACTTCATCCCTGTCAAAGAGATATTAGCAAAGTCTGCAATATTAGCATCGATAGTAGCTGTAGCTGCCCATCCTCCTTTATTATCCATGTCTGACATACGTAGTTCATCGAACCAGAACTCTCCTGATAAGGCTTCTGCTCCTGGCGAGATATTACGTATCCCTATCATCATCATCCTTACTTTTCCAAAGTTTGGATTCCCTTTTATCCCTAGTCTTACTTTATTAGGTTTATCTCCTGCGCTTGGATTTAACTCCTCTTCATTTACATAAAATATCTTAGAACTATCAAAACCAGGTCTAGATACTTCTCCCATCTTCATCACTTTTAGCTTCGCTAGTAAATCTATTGGAAGTTCTAATTCATTCTCTTTTGGCCAAATCGCATCAGGATTAGTTTCTCCACCATTTGTTATTTTTAAAGGTATCTCTACTTCATAGAAGTTCTCAATAACATCACTACCTATACGGATGAATGCTGCCATCTCATAATCTTGTAAACGTCTAGATACACCACTTTCTAATGACTCTCCATGGATAAACATTCTCAGTTTTTTATACTGACGCATGTCTACGTTAAAGTTCTTAAATACACCTCTAGCATCATTTGGCATCAAACCAAAAGGAGAGGCATTTTGATCTTTTGGATAAATCTTTAATGAAAGTGATTGTTCATTTTGATTAATCAATGTATTGTTCATATAAACCTGTTCTCTTCTCACTCCAGGAGGAGTTACATAAGGAATAGGTTTACGATCATAGTTATCAGTAAGGTTTACAGAAGATACGTTTATTCCTGTATTAGGATATTTCTCTTCATTATTCCCTGAAGTATCTTCCATAAGGTTTCTGTCATATCGCTTCCAATCCGATCGAACCAAATTTAAAGTTCCAAAACGAAGTGTTACTTGTTTCTCGAAACCTGTAAGATACATTCTCATAAACTTCATCGATCTCGTATCTTCTATAAGACCAACTTTCTTCCCTTTAGTGTCAATTGGAATTTTATACTGAATCCATCTCACATCAGATACAGATCCATCTGGCAACTGTACTTTTGTTTCTCTAATATCAGTTACGTATTCATCCCCTACTATAGTATTAGGTTTCACTTTCACCTTATACTCATAATAAGCGTCAATAGTATTCATGGTATTATCACCATCGATATCTTCTGTATCAGGTTGGTTATTACCTGCACGTCCACCGCCCGCTGGACTGTTATTTTCTAAACCATTATAATCTCTATAACGCTCTAGTATCCCACCTTGAGCATCTAAATAATGAACAAAGTTATCTGCTGCTGGATCGCTGAATCCTGCAAAATCTTTAAAGAAAGCTCTTTCTTCTTCATCATTTAAACCATCTAAACCTACGTCTTGTAGTCTTCTATTCTGTGCATTATTATCAAATGCATAAACTAAAGAAGGCGCTGAAGGTACTTTTCCCCAAATAGTATTAATCGTGGTAACAGCATTAGCACCTGTATCAGGTAGTCCATTCTCATACTGCTTATGTCCATCTCTTAAAATATCTTCAGAGATAAAACCTAAGTTTAACCTAAGCTCTCCTGTATTCTGAACAGTCAATGCATCACCACTCTTTCCTACATAAGGGTCCATTACCCAAAACTCTACAAACTCAATATTGGCTTGTTCAAAGTTCGTAGTTGCCAAACCACGCATAATACCTGCCCAGTTTTTTCTAGGAGTTAAAGAACGAGGATTAGTCAGATAACTTCTATCAAAGTTATAAGGCCCTCTCTCTTCTGGATAATAGGTCAAGTCTAATGTGTTAATCACACGACTCTCTCCATAAGCAATATCTTTATCAGGGAATAGCTCATTACTATAAATTCGACGAGTTCTATTAGATGATAGATCGTACTCACTTACCCCGTTTGGTTTATTCCCAACATAGAAAGTAGGGTCTATCGAATACCATGACATCTTAGACCTTCTATATCCATCTTCTAGTGAATATGCTGGTAATGCAACATCCTTGTCTTTATCACTATCGACTTCATTTAATTTATGAAACCCTACTGGCACACTCGATAACTTCCATGAAAGAGGTGACTTAACATCAATCACAGATTGCATCCCTTCGAAATCATCAATATAAGAAGTCGCTTCACCATTCATCTGATCTAATTTAGACGAACCTGGTTTTAAATAAGCGAACTCTCCTCTAAATGAAATTCTAGATTCTACATCTGTATCAATATTAGGTAATTTATTAACCATTCTAGTTAAGAAAGGGACCTCTGTAGAATACTGAGCGTTCAATCCCCAGATAGTATTATTCACAGCTTCTTGACCATAACTCGATTTATGAGTAAATGGACGTTCTGACATCTGTAAGAATGTACCTCCTAATATAAAGTCTTTGCTAAACTTATGCTCTACGTGCATTCCAAAGAAACGCTTAGTCTGCTGACCAAACATCGTATTATTCTCAACAGAAACTTCGATCGGTGTATTAGATGCTTGTAGTCCTGGATCTAATATCATCACACGTCCTCTACTATAATCTACTGTATAGTCGACTCCTTCTACTAATACCCTACCTGCAGCTCTAACAATAACTGATCCTGGAGCTACATTAAATGATCCAATAGGAATACCTTCTCCCATTGAACTAGAGAATTTCCCTTTTAACTGAAACTTATTCTTCTCATTTTGGCTTCGTAGAGCTTCTGCTTTAGTAGTACGATACATACTTCTAAAGACATATTTCGATTGGTTTTTATTATATGAACTAGATTCGTTATAATCTTCACTTAACTGATTAGCCGAAAGCTTTTTAAATAAATGTTCTCCAAAAGGCTCAACAGTTGTAAAAATAATACGACCATACATTGGGTCTATCGTAATCCCGTCAAATGTATTGCTGTTGTATTGGTTATTATTATTTCCGTATCCTCCACTGTTGCCATACCCACCGTTATTGCCGTATCCGCCATTATTTCCAAAACCACCATTGTTTCCAAAGCCGCCATTATTTCCACCATAACCTCCGTTATTACCACCATAGCCACCATTATTATTATTCCCGTAGCCGTTATTCATATTCCCTGCATTATTAGGGTTGTATGTATTCTGCATACCTCCATTAGGCAAGAAGTCAAAGAAACCATCTCCTCCTTGTTGAGGGTCATTCGTATAATTCAATCTATCTAAATGGAATACTTTTAATAATGGTGTACGCTCTACATCTGGAGGCAACGGTTTACCATCCACAGAACTAATATAATTCAATGGACTAGGATCTGTATAAAGAATATTAAATCTAAACTTATCTTGTGAGATATACATCGCATTCGGAATCTGATAGATATTCTTCATCATCAGTTTCCAAACAGGCTGACCTACTAAAGTAAAATTACTTTTTAATAACTTCAGAATAAGCGATTGACTTTGTGGTACATCAGGATTTACTTCATCTACACCAGGAGGCAATACAGTCATCCCACCATCTGTACCAAACTCACCCACTTGATATATCTTATCTCCAATAGAATATTGGAACGCTACAGCAAGAACTTCGTCATTAGAAAGTTTTTGTTGTAATGATATGTATCCTAACTGAGGATGGAATGTGAACTCATTGGCATTTAACTTACGTGCTCCCTCTAAACGTACAAAATCTCGTCCTTCTTGTACAGGTACAGTAAAACCACTTGCACCTGATGTATTTAATCGAATAGATGAATTTAAATAATTACTACCAATATTCCCTGGGTCATATTGGTTATTCGCATTATCAGGGTATGCATTAGGTACTCCATTAATAGTAAAGAAATCAGGCTCTGGCTTAGAAACAACATCTGTATTAGGTCTTCCTAATTTATTCTGTCCTTCTCCTAAATCCTGTATAGCTATAATATTACGTGCATTATTACCTGTTTGATTAACGCGTCCATATCGATTCGTTATCCATACTTCTACACGGGTAATACGTACTCTACTTTTTATAAAAGGATATTTCTCTAAAGCCTCATCATAGTTATTTCTAAAATAATGAGATAAAAAGAAGTGTCTATCCTCATCATAATCTAATGCATCTAATTCAAACTCTTCTAATGTTCCTGCTCCGTCAGCACGAATAGAAGTCGTCTGAGACTTCTGCTCTGAGAACACTCCTGTAATAGTGGTTCTACCAAACTGTAATTCTGTCTTTACTCCAAATAAACTCTGTGCTCCTCTAACAAGTGAACCACTAATAGGCATACTTACATTACCTACTTCTACTTTACGTACGATATCATCTTCGTCTGGTGCGAAAGATAATTTCATCATATTCTGAAAGTCAAAAGTAGCCTGGGTGTCATAATTAATATTCACAGCTAGTCTAGTACCTACCATTCCTTGTAATCCCATACTAATGCGTTGATTAAAATCAAACGCCATATTCTTACGATTACGCGTAGATACTACCGGGTTATCCTGTTTACTATAACGAACTCCCATATCAAACTCTACAGATCCTGTAGGTTTAACATCAATAGTATTGGATCCAAAAATAGTACTGAATAACTTCGAATTCACATAATAACGCGGTAACATATCACGCTTGATCTCTTCATTCTCCTCGCGTCCATGCATTACATTAAATCGCTGCTGAAAGTACTTACGCAACTCTGCACGCATAATAAGCTCCTCAAACTCTTTACGAGTTAGTACAAGAGGATAATTGACATTAAATCCGTCAAAGGTTTTAGTAAAGTAGTAACTATCCGTTAGAGGATCATAGGAATATGCTTCCTTAATAAGGTTAGGATCAGGTATGACAATTTTCCCAATATCATATTGAGTTTGTAAACTATCAGCTACTTGTTCATCTGGATCTTGAGCATACATCCCATGTACGCTCAAAAAAAGAACAACTAGCCAAAAAAAAATTGACTTTGATATAGGAAATTGCCCCCTCAAAATTTATAAGTTTTTTAAAGCTTGCTTAATGATGAATTCAACAGATGCATCAGGTGTTTGCTTCATAATCTTATCAACAACTTTCTCAGCTGATTTACGTACAAAACCTAATACCTCTAAAGCTGATAACGCTTCATCTGCATTTGTATTGTTAATAACAGGAGAAACTTCATCAATATTATACAATTTTATTACCTTTTCTTGTAAGTCAAGTATAACACGCTGAGCAGTTTTAGCCCCAATCCCTTTTACAGACTGGATTGTTTTTACATCAGCAGAAGCAATGGCTTGTAGAAGCTCTTTAGGAGCAATAGATGAAAGCATATTACGTGCAGTATTACCACCAATACCAGAAACTGATATCAATAGTTTAAATAATTCACGTTCTATTTTATCTATAAAACCGAACAGAGTATGTCCGTCTTCTTTTATTTGTAGGTAAGTATATAATCTCAAATTTTCTGAGGAACCAATTTGAGAAAAAGTATGCAGGGAAATATGGATAAGATATCCTACTCCCCCGCAATCTATTACCACTTCCGTGGCTGTTTTTTCTACTAGGCGTCCTTGAATATGTGCTATCATTATTATATCGAATTTTACTTCAAAAATAACAATAAATATTAACTATTTACTAACAAATAACTAATCGCACAACTACTATTCAGAGTACCAGTATATTATTTCTTTTTGCGATTCTCGCGTACTTGAGCATCTACTACAGCTACAGCTGTCATATTAACCATCTCGTCAACACTAGCACCTAGTTGGAATACATGAACAGCTTTATCTAAACCTAAAATAATAGGACCAATAGATGTCGCTTTATTCAATTCTTTCAACATTTTATAAGTGATATTAGCAGAATCTAGGTTAGGGAAAATAAGTGTATTTACTTTCTTGTCCACTAACTTAGAGAAAGGGAATTTCTTCTTCAACATTTCACTATTTAAAGCGAAGTCGATTTGAATCTCTCCATCTACAATCATATCTGGATGTTGCTCATGTAAGATACTAACTGCCTCTTTCATTTTTGTTGGAGAAGCATTAGGTGCAGATCCAAAGTTAGCATACGATAACATTGCCACAACAGGTTCCATACCAAACATACGTACAGTCTTCTCTGTCATCACAGCTATTTTAGCTAAATCTTCAGCTGTAGGATCAGGGTTAATAGCAGTATCTGCTAAGAACATTGGCCCTCTCTTAGTCATCATTAAGTTCGTTGTAGCTACTCTACTTACACCTTGTGAACGAGGTATTAACTCTAAGATAGGTTTTACTACATTAGGATAACTACGAGAATATCCTGTCAACATAGCATCTGCCTGTCCTTCATTTACTAACATAGATGCAAAGTAGTTTCTTTCTAACATTAGTTTACCTGCATCATATAAAGTAACTCCTTTGCGCTTTCTAGTTTCCCAATAAGCATTAGCAAAAGCAGCTCTTCTTTCTTTTTGTTCATCTGACTTAGGATCAATAATCTCCACATCGTCATTAAACTCTATTTCTTTCTTAAGCTCTAAAATAGTTTCTTTATCACCTAATAAGATTGGAGTTACCATTCCTTCTTCATAAGCAATCTGAGCAGCCTTTAATACATCTAAATGATCTGCTTCAGCATATACTACACGTTTTGGTTCAGTCTTAGCACGGTTGATTAACATACGTACTAATTTATTATCTGATCCCATTCTCTCTTCTAAAGAAGATTTGTACTCTTCCCAATCTGTAATTGGAGCAAGTGCTATTCCACTTTCCATTGCTGCTTTAGCAACTGCAGGAGGAACAACAGATATAAGTCTTGGATCGAATGGCTTAGGAATAATATACTCTCTACCGAAAGTAAACTTAGTCTCACCGTAAGCGATATTTACTTGTTCAGGCACTGGCTCTTTAGCTAACTTAGCTAAAGCCACTACAGCAGCCATCTTCATTTCTTCGTTAATCTTAGTAGCACGTACGTCTAATGCCCCTCTAAAGATATAAGGGAAACCTAATACGTTATTAACTTGGTTAGGGAAGTCAGAACGACCAGTAGCCATAATAACATCCTTACGTGTAGAAGTTGCAAGGTTATAGTCGATTTCAGGTCTTGGATTAGCCATCGCAAAAACGATTGGGTTATCTGCCATTCCTAAAAGCATCTCTGGTTTTAATACATCTGCAGTAGACAATCCGATAAATACATCAGTTCCTTTTAAAGCATCTGTCAGTGAAATATCACTATCAACAGCGAACTCTCTTTGTAAATCTGAAATACGTGTATCGTCTTTCTTTAAAACACCTTTACTGTTAAACATTTTTATATTCTCTTGTTTAACACCAAAAGCTACATATAACTTAGCACATGCAATAGCAGCTGAACCTGCACCTGAAACTACCATCGTAATTTCTTCCATCTTCTTACCAGCTAACTCTACTGCATTTAGCAGAGCTGCTGCTGAGATAATAGCAGTACCATGTTGGTCATCGTGCATTACAGGAATATCTAACTCTTCTTTTAACCTTCTTTCAATTTCAAAAGATTCTGGAGCTTTGATATCTTCTAAGTTAATTCCTCCGAAAGTTGGAGAAATGTTTTTTACAGTTTCGATAAACTTATCTACATCAGTAGTATCTACCTCAATGTCAAAAACATCAATATCAGCAAAAATCTTAAACAGCAATCCTTTTCCTTCCATTACTGGCTTAGATGCCTCAGCTCCGATATCTCCAAGTCCTAGTACTGCAGTACCGTTAGAGATAACAGCAACTAAATTTCCTTTTGCTGTATATTTATATACATTATTTACATCGCTTGCAATTTCCAGACAAGGCTCTGCTACACCTGGTGAATATGCTAAGGCTAAGTCTCTTTGTGATGAATACTTCTTCGTAGGAACAACTTGTATCTTACCAGGCGTTGGTTCAGCATGGTATTTAAGTGCTTCTCTACGTAAACTATCTTTATTCATATATTTACATTTAACGTGATGAACAAAGATAACCTTTTTGTAATATAATTCGGATTTACGAAATTCACTCCCCTAAAAATTGCATATTTCGCAACAAGCCCTCATATTTCGTCCTTTTAATTGCGGATTTTTTAAAAATTTCATTAAAAGTCTCCTTCGTAAGTTCTTTCCATTCGTGCTTTGAATACTCTATTAACGCATTATTAGGAATAAATCTCTGCTCTTTATGGGGAGATGCAAACCGATTCCACGGACAAACATCTTGACAAACGTCACAACCAAACATCCAATTATCTAATTTTCCACTAAATTCAGTTGGAATATCATCTTTCAATTCTATGGTAAGATAGGAAATACATTTACTCCCATTTACAATATGAGCACTTTCAATAGCTTCTGTAGGACAAGCATCTATACACTTGGTACACGTTCCGCAATGATCAGTTGTAGGGCCGTCTTCTTCTAATTCTAAATCAATTATTAATTCAGCAATAAAAAAGAAAGAACCACTTTTTCTATTAATCAAATTGTTATTCTTACCTACCCATCCTAAGCCAGCCTTAGCTGCCCAAGCTTTATCTAAAACAGGTGCAGAATCAACAAATACTCGTCCATCTACAGCCCCAATTTCACTTTCTATAAAATAAAGAAGCTCTTTTAACTTATCTTTAATCACATGGTGATAATCCTCTCCATAAGCATACTTTGATATTTTATAACTATCGCTAACCTGCCTTTCTTCTGGATAGTAATTTAAAGTTAATGACACCACACTTTTTGCTCCTTCAACAAGTAGTCTAGGATCAAGACGTTTATCGAAATGATTCTCCATATAAGACATCTGTCCATGCATCTGTTTATTCAACCACTGCTCTAAACGAGGAGCCTCTACTTCTAAAAAATCAGCTTTAGAAATACCACAAGACGAAAAGCCAAGGCGTTTGGCCTCGGCTTTTATCATATTAGAATATTTACTTTTATTTTCAATCATTTAATCACTTCTATGACCACTACATATCAAAAAGCCCTCCTTGAGGATGAACTCTTTCTCTACCTAAGTGCTTATAAGCTTTATCAGTTACCTCACGTCCCCTAGGAGTACGTACAATAAAACCTTCTTGAATTAAATAAGGCTCATAAACTTCCTCTATCGTTTCACCATTCTCAGAAACAGCAGTCGCTAATGTAGATAGTCCTACAGGTCCACCTTTAAACTTATCTATAATCGTACTCAGTATCTTATTATCCATCTCATCTAATCCAAAAGAATCTACATTCAATGAATTTAAAGCATACTTAGAAATCTCTATATCAATATCACCGTTCCCCTTGATCTGTGCGAAATCACGTACACGTCTCAACAAAGCGTTTGCAATACGAGGTGTTCCTCTACTTCTACCCGCTATCTCAATAGCAGCTTCTAGATCTATGTGAACCCCTAATATAGAGGCACTACGTTCAATAATAGTTGCTAATAATTCTTTATTATAATACTGAAGACGACTTTGAATACCAAAACGTGCTCGCATAGGTGAGGTCAATAAACCAGAACGAGTAGTAGCTCCTACTAATGTAAAAGGATTTAAATGAATCTGAACCGTACGTGCATTCGGACCAGACTCTATCATAATATCAATCTTGAAGTCCTCCATAGCAGAATATAAATACTCTTCTACTATAGGACTTAAACGATGAATCTCATCAATGAATAAAACATCGCGTTCCTCAAGATTAGTTAATAATCCTGCTAAATCACCTGGTTTATCTAAAACTGGTCCAGAAGTAATCTTAATTCCCACATCAAGTTCATTAGCTAAAATATTAGCTAATGTAGTCTTACCAAGTCCTGGAGGTCCATGAAACAAAGTATGATCTAAAGCTTCTCCCCTTTGATTAGCAGCTTCAACGAAAATCTTTAAATTCTCTAATACCTGATCTTGCCCAGCAAAATCATCAAATGACAGCGGGCGTAACTTCTTCTCAACATCTAATTCATCAGAAGAAAAGTGCTTATTAGTTGGGTTTAAATTCTCATTCATAGTACAAATATAATTCAAATATCAGAGTCTACACTAACAAAAAAAGTCATCCTTTCGGATGACTTTTTAATATCTATAAGAAATATAATCTTAGTGATGTAATTCCTCTTCACCTGCAACGAATGGCATGTTTTGAGGAGCGTAATCTTCTGGTAATCCAGGTTTACTATAGTCATAAGGCCATCTGTAAACAACTGGTAATTCTCCAGGCCAGTTACCATGAATATGTTCAACTGGTGTAGTCCACTCAAGAGAGTTACTTCTCCATGGGTTCTGAGTAGCTTTCTTACCATAGAAAATACTATAGAAGAAGTTCCATAAGAACACTAATTGGAAAGCAGATCCAACTAAAGCGAATACTGTAATTAACACGTTTACATCGTAGAACTCATCAAATAATGGGAATGCAGTATTTGAATAATAACGACGTGGTAAACCAGCTAATCCGATGAAGTGCATTGGGAAGAATACTCCGTAAGCACAAACTGCAGTTACCCAGAAGTGGATATAACCTAAGTTTTTGTTCATCATACGTCCAAACATTTTAGGGAACCAGTGGTAGATACCAGCAAACATTCCGTAAAGAGCAGAAATACCCATTACTAAGTGGAAGTGAGCAATAACGAAATATGTATCGTGAACGTTGATATCTAATGTTGAATCTCCTAAAATAATCCCTGTTAAACCTCCTGTAATAAACGTAGATACGAATCCAATACAGAATAACATTGCAGGGTTCATTTGGATATTACCACTCCAAATTGTAGTGATATAGTTGAATGCTTTTACTGCTGAAGGAATTGCAATCAACAATGTAGTAAATGTAAATACAGATCCTAAGAATGGGTTCATACCAGATACGAACATGTGGTGTCCCCATACAATTGTTGATAAGAAAGCAATACCTAAGATAGAAGCAATCATCGCACGGTAACCGAAAATAGGTTTACGAGCGTTACAAGCAATAATTTCTGACGTAATACCCATCGCTGGTAAAATTACGATATATACCTCAGGGTGACCTAAGAACCAGAATAAGTGCTCATATAATACAGGAGAACCTCCTTGGTAATGTAATACCTCTCCAGCTAAATAAATATCAGATAAGAAGAATGATGTTCCAAAACTTCTATCGAATAACAATAATAAAGCTGCTGATAATAAAACTGGGAATGATACGATACCAATAATAGCTGTAGTAAATAAAGCCCACACTGTTAATGGTAATCTTGTCATAGACATTCCTTTAGTTCTTAAGTTAATTACTGTAGCAACGTAGTTTAACGATCCCATTAAAGAAGATGCGATAAAGATTGCCATAGATACTAACCATAATGTCATCCCCATTCCCGAACCAGGAATAGCCTGAGGTAATGCACTCAGCGGAGGATATACTGTCCATCCAGAAGATGCTGGTCCTCCTTCTACAAATAATGAAATAATCATTAATACTGCAGAGATAAAGAATAACCAATAAGATAACATATTTAAGAATCCTGAAGCCATATCACGTGCTCCAATCTGCAATGGAATAAGTAAGTTCGAGAACGTACCACTTAATCCAGCAGTTAAAACGAAGAATACCATTATGGTACCGTGCATCGTTACTAGGGCAAGATAAGCATCATTTTTCATAACTCCATCAGGAGCCATTTTATCACCTAAAAACCATTTGAATACTGTGAAAGATTCTTCTGGCCAAGCAATTTGCATTCTAAATAACAGAGACATTCCAATCCCGATGATTCCCATAATAATACCTGTAATCAAGTATTGTTTAGCAATCATCTTGTGGTCTAAACTAAACACATATTTAGTAAAGAAGTTCCCTTTATCGTGATGATCATGATCATGTGAGTGATCGTGATTGTTTTCGTGTCCTTCTACTGACATAGTTATAGATTGATTTTAATATGTGAGTTTTATTTTCCTACTTGAGCGATAGCTTCAGTTTCAACTTCTTCAACTGCTGCAGGAACTTCCTCTACTGCTGGAGCAGGTGCATTACTAGCTTTTTCAGCAGCAACTTGCTCTTTTAATGTAGGAAGCTCTTTCAACCAAGATTCGAATTCTTCAGGAGTCTCTACAACAACTTTCATTTGCATGTTATAGTGAGAAGCTCCACAAATCTTATTACATAAAATTAAATAATCAAATGAATAAGGTTCTAATGCCTCTTCTCCTTTAGCAATTAACTCTTGGCTTCTTTCAGCTCTAATATCGTTAATATTACTAACTTTTTTTACAATCGCCTCACGTTCTCTCATTTCTGCTGTAGTAACAGTAGGAACGAAAGCAAACTGAGTAACCATACCAGGAACACAGTTCATTTGTGCTCTAAAGTGAGGTAAGTAAGCTGAGTGAAGTACGTCTTGTGAACGGAATTTCAATACTACTTTTTTACCTTTTGGTAGGTGTAATTCTTTTGCCATTTTATCATCAGCAGCATTCGGGTCAGACATATCCACCCCTACTAAATTGATACCTTCTATAAAACGAACGTTAGCTTTACCTAAAGTGTTATCTGTTCCAGAGTAACGAACATCCCATCCGAATTGTTTAGCATATACTTCAACAATAAGAACGTCTTCTTCTTCATCTACAAACATAATATCATTCCAAGCAAATAATCCATAAAGAATTAAACCTGATAATGTAATTACAGGAATAATTGTCCAAAGAGCTTCTAATTTATCATTATCTGAATAGAAACGAGCTTTTCTACCGTTTATTCCACGTCCTTTGAATGCAAAGTAGTGTAATAAGAACTGAGTAAAAATTTGAACAACTCCAATTAATCCCATTGAGATCCACATTAAATTGTCAACCTCTTTTCCGTGCTCTGACGCAGGGTTATCCATCAAAGGAAAGCTTCCATACTCAACTAAACAGAAGATAGTAAAGATATAGATGAATCCTAAGAAAGCGAAAGTCAAATAACCATTGATGTTATTATCCTTCTCATTAGCGATCTCTGTAGAAATATCATCAGGATGAGAACCTACTTGAGTTAAATCAAATATTTTCGTCAATTGCCATACAGCAACTCCTAATAATACAACCGCAGCTAATATTAATAAACTTGTCATTTGTTTATTTTTAAATATTAATAGTGAAAATGTTTACTCTCTTCAATCAATGGGTTATTCTTAGCTAATAATGGTGCTTTAGCAATTGCACTAAATCCTACATAGATAAATAATCCAATGAAGAAGATAAGTGAAGCTATCTCAGAAACACCAATAAACCAAGAACCTCCAACTGTACCAGGAGAGATCATCATAAAGAAGTCAATATAGTGACCTACGATGATACAAGATCCTGCCATTACAACAATCCAAGTTAAACGTTTGAAATCTGTATTGATCAATAATAATAATGGCAATAAGAAATTCAATACTAACATTCCGAAGAATGGTAAGTTATACTCTTGAATTCTGAAGATGAAGTAAGTTACCTCCTCTGGAATATTAGAATACCACTGTAACATGAATTGAGAGAACCAAAGATAAGTCCAGAATATACTTAATCCAAACATAAATTTAGCTAAATCGTGAATATGACTAGTATTAACATATTCTAAGTATCCTTTGTTCTTTAAATAAAGAGTAACAAAAGCGATAGTTGTAATAGCTGTTACGAAGAAACTAGCGAATACATACCATCCGAATAATGTACTATACCAGTGAGTATCAATCGACATAATCCAATCCCAAGATGCCATAGACTCAGTAACGATAAAGAATACTAAGAAAGCAGCTGAAGCTTTAAATATCTTTTTGTAGTAAGTTTGATCACCACTCTCATCTAAAGCTAAAGATTGTTTACGAGCATAAATTCTATAAAAGTTCCATCCTGCTAAATAGATAACTGTTCTAATTAAGAAGAAAGGTACGTTTAAGTATCCTGCTTTTCCTTGAATAATTGAATCTGCATCAACTACTGCTTGGTCAGCCCATATAAATAAATGGTTACCTCCCAATACAGATATTAATAAAATCACGAAGAATATAACCGATCCTGGTAATACATAAGCAGATAATCCTTCCATTACTCTGAATAATACTGGAGACCATCCAGCACTAGCAGCATTGTTAATAGCATAAAAAGCTAAAATACCTACAGCTACTAACATAACGAAAATACAAGCTACATATAACGCAGTCCAAGGTTTGTTTTGCATTTGACCAAGAACATGTTCTAAATGTTTTTGATGTTCAGCATGATCAGCGTCAGACACAGAGTGGTCTGCAGCAGATACATGATGCTCACCACCATCATGATGAGCTTGCTCAGTTAAGATCTGCTCTACTTCAGCAGTTGTCTTAGGGGCACTGAAGAAACCATATGCAATCCCCACAAGTCCTAGAACCATAAGGACGATTGCAAAAGTCTTCAAATTTTTTGAAAATGTGTACATATCTAAACTTTCAAATAAGTTTTACAATTTATTATTCTGATTTCAATTTTAATACGTAATCTGTAACTAACCAACGTTCATGTTGAGTTAATTGGTTAGCATGAGATCCCATTGAATTCAAACCATAAGTAATTACGTGGTAGATTCCTCCTTCTGTAAGTTCTCTATCTTTATAGTTAGGAACCCCTAAGAATTTTTCTTTTTTCACTAAATTACCTTTTCCATCCCCAGCTCCTCCGTGACAAACTGAGCAGTAAATTGTATATAACTCTTTACCTTTTTCTAAATCTTTCTCCTCAGCAGATAATGGTGATTTTAGATTTAATCTAGCCATTGCTAAACCTTCTGTAGTATTCTCATACTCCTCAGGTGAAAATCCGCGTGGTATAGATCCTTCAGCAGGTAACTGACCTTCTTTACCATTTTTAAAAACTGTAGTAGGAACTTCAGAATATGTCTCATATGCAGATGACTCATACATATTTGGCATGAATTGATAGTTTGAACGTTCTTTATTAAAACAAGAAGTAGTCAAAACTGATACCCCTACTAAAGCTACTATTTTATATATCGTTTTCATTCTACAATTGCTTTTCAATTACTTTAACTTCAACTGCTCCCGTTTGTTTGAAGAACTCAATCGCTGCTGCTTCATCAGTTTTCAAAGCTACTTCCATTAAGAAGTGATCATCTGTAGTTCTTACATCAGGATTTTCAGCTTTCTTGAAAGGCCATAATTTACTTCTCATAAAGAAAGTAAGAACCATTAAGTGAGCTGCAAATAATACAGTCATCTCAAACATAATTGGAACGAATGATGGCATATTCTGAATGAAGCTAAAACTTGGTTTACCTCCAATATCTTGTGGCCAATCTACAATCATAATATAATACATCATGAATGTACCAAAAGAAAGTCCAACTAAACCATACAAGAAAGCACAGATAGCTAATCTTGTAGGTTTTAATCCCATAGCCTTATCTAGACCGTGTACTGGGAATGGTGTATAGATTTCTTCAATATGATGATGAGCATCTCGTGTTTCTTTTACAGCATGTAACAACACATCATCATCGTTGTATAGTGCGTGAATTACTTTATTACTCATAATATATTAATGATTTAAAGATTGATGATTCTCTTTGCTGTCTCTTTCTTTTTTGTAAAACTCTCCTGAAGATTTCAAGATTGTTTTTACCTCTGCTTGTGCAATTACAGGGAAACTTCTTGAATATAATAAGAATAACACGAAGAAGAAACCAATTGTACCGATGTAAATACCAGCATCTACGAATGTAGGTTGGAACATTGTCCATGAAGATGGTAAGTAGTCTCTGTGTAATGATGTAACGATAATTACGAAACGCTCAAACCACATCCCCACGTTTACTACTAAAGAGATAACAAACGATGCTAAGATATTAGTTCTAATTTTCTTGAACCACATTACCTGTGGAGAAATTACGTTACAAGTCATCATTAACCAGTAAGACCACCAGTAAGGTCCTGTTGCACGGTTTAAGAAAGCGTATTGTTCATACTCTACTCCTGAATACCAAGCAACCCATAACTCAGTAATATATGCTACCCCAACGATAGAACCAGTGATCATTACAATAATGTTCATTAATTCAATGTGTTGTACTGTAATATAATCTTCTAAGTTAGAAACTTTTCTCATGATGATAAGCAGGGTATTTACCATTGCGAATCCAGAGAAGATAGCTCCTGCTACGAAGTATGGAGGTAAGATTGTAGTGTGCCATCCAGGAATAACTGAAGTAGCAAAGTCAAAAGATACAATCGTGTGTACAGAAAGTACAAGAGGAGTAGCTAAACCAGCTAATACTAATGACACTTCCTCAAAACGTTGCCAGTCTTTTGCACGACCTGACCAACCAAATGATAAGATTGAGTATATTCTTTTTGTAAATGGCGTTATAGCTCTATCACGTAACATAGCGAAGTCAGGTAGTAAACCAGTCCACCAGAAAACTAATGATACTGATAAATACGTAGAAATCGCGAATACGTCCCATAATAATGGTGAGTTAAAGTTAACCCATAACGATCCGAACTGGTTAGGAATAGGTAATACCCAGTATGCTAACCATGGACGTCCCATGTGAATGATAGGGAATAAACCAGCCTGAACTACTGAGAAAATTGTCATTGCCTCAGCAGAACGGTTGATCGCCATTCTCCATTTTTGTCTAAATAATAATAATACTGCAGAAATTAACGTACCAGCGTGACCGATACCTACCCACCAAACGAAATTGGTAATATCCCAAGCCCATCCAACGGTTTTATTTAATCCCCAAGTTCCAATACCTGTACCTACAGTGTAAGCCATACAACCTACTCCCCATAGAAACGCTAATAAAGCTAAAGTAAAAACTCTCCACCATAGTTTATTCGCTCTCCCTTCTACAGGTCTAGCCACATCCACAGTTATATCGTGATATGATTTCTCACCAATAACTAAAGGTTTTCTAATGGGTGCTTCGTAATGTGACGACATAATCCTTTATATGTTTCTTTAATTAATAATTCTTTTAACTAGATATTTCTAACCTTAACGTGATAGAATACATTTGGTTTTGTTCCAATGTGCTCTAATAAATGGTAAGCTCTATCTGACTCAGCTAATTTAGTAATTTCTGACTCTTTATCATTTACATCACCAAATACCATCGCTCCACTTGAACAAGCTGCAGAACATGCAGTTTCAAATTCATTTGGACGAATTGCTCTTCCTTCATTCTTAGCTTTTAAGATTGTAGATTGAGTCATTTGGATACATAATGAACATTTCTCCATTACCCCTCTTGAACGAACTACAACGTCTGGGTTTAATACCATACGTCCTAAATCATCATTCATGTTGTAATCGAAAGCATCGTTCTGAGAATATAAGAACCAGTTGAAACGTCTAACTTTGTAAGGACAGTTGTTCGCACAGTATCTTGTACCAACACAACGGTTATAAGCCATATGGTTTTGTCCTTGACGACCATGAGATGTAGCAGCTACTGGACACACAGTCTCACATGGAGCGTGGTTACAGTGTTGACACATTACTGGTTGGAAAGCCACTTGTGGGTTTTCAGCTGGATGTTCTAATTCTTGGAACACTTCACGGTATTCTCCGAATCCATTTGCATTAACTTTCTTCTCGATATCTCCTGCGAATGTATCTTCTGAAGAGTAGTATCTATCGATACGTAACCAGTGCATATCTCTACTTCTTCTTACTTCTGACTTACCTACTACAGGTACGTTATTTTCAGCGTGACAAGAGATAACACAAGCACCACATCCAGTACATGCATTTAAATCAATTGATAAGTTGAAGTGATGTCCAACTGATCTATCAAATGATTCCCAGATATCAATAGTAGAAGCTTGTACAGTCTGGTGATCGTAAGAAACCACAGGTTTAATATTCCAGTCTTCAGCATCTTTTGTATTGAAGATCTCTAATGTAGTATCTTTTAAGATATCACCTCTACTCATTAAAGTGTTTTGTAACTGAACACAAGCGAACTCGTGGTCACCACCTACTTGAGTAATTGCAGCACCTTGTACTCCATTACAGTCTTTGTATAATGTGTAAGCATTAACACCTACTTGCATTTCTTCTTTTAATGCAGCTTTTCTACCGTAACCGAATGCTAAACCGATAGTACCTTGAGCTTGTCCTGGTTGGATAAGTGCTGGCACTTTTTCTAATTTAACACCGTTAGCTTCGATAGTAACATAGCTACCATTAAGACCACCATTAGCAACGTGGTAGTTCTTGATTCCTAATGACTCAGCATCAGCTTGAGCTACAGTTACGTAGTTATCCCAAGATACACGAGTGATAGGGTCTGGAAACTCTTGTAACCAAGGGTTATTAGCTTGTTGCCCGTCTCCCATACCAGTTTTAGTATAGAATACTAACTCTAAACCATCTACTTTCTTAGCAGAAGCTAATGCAGATGCAGCAGCTGAGAAATCAGCAGAAGCACTTACTTTAGAGTTTGTTCCAACAACAGCAAAACCATCGTGTACTAATTGATTCCAAGTTTTATCAGCTACATAAGACTTACCTACATTCTTAACATAGTCATAGTAAGCAGTATTGCTTCCTGACCATAATAATAATGAATCTTGTAATTGTCTAGTATCAAATAATGGACGGATTGTAGGTTGAGTTACAGAGTAGTGACCTTTTCTGATCATTACATCTCCCCAAGACTCTAAGTAGTGTGGAGCTGCAGCAGCAACAGTAGAAAGTAAAGCTGTTTCATCTTCTTTTAATGAGAAAGAAACTGAAGTTTTTACTTTTTTCAATCCTTCTACGAAAGCAGCAGAATCAGCTAAAGTATACACTGGGTTAACACCTGACATAATCAATGTGTGAACTTTACCAGCGTTCATATCTTTTACTAATTGTCCTACTTGAGTAGCATTACCTTGTCTAACATATTTTGTTTGCTCTGGTAAGAAAGCTTCTGATTGTAACGCTTCGTTGATTGCAAACACTAATAATTGAGCATTTACATCATCAAGACCTGTTACAACAACTCCTTTGTTTCCAGCAGATTTAAGTTGACTAGCCGCTTTTTTAATAGCATCTTCGTACTTATCTACAGCTGGAGCAGAAGCACTTCCTCCTACGATAGCATTGTATAACTTAACTAAAGCAGCTTTTTGATTAACTACAGTTAAAGGAATTCTCACGTCAGCATTAGCTCCTGATAAAGACATATTTGCCTCCATTTGGATATGCTTAGACATTTTTCCATTTTTAGGAATACGTTTTTGAGCGTAAGCTGAATCGTATCCTCCACCTTGCCAATCTCCTAAGATATCAGCGCCTACAGAAACGATTACATCAGCAGCACCGAAATCGTAATCTGCTAATCCACGTACACCATAAGCTTTCTCATAAGCATCTGCAGCAGCAGATGAAGATACAGCATCATATACAACGTGTTTAGCTGTTGGGTTAGCAGCGATAAACTCTGCTATAATTTTATCAGTAGATGGGCTAGCCATTGTATTTGTTAATAATACAACGTTTCCTCCATTTGCTTTTGCATCTTGTAGACTTGCTCTAACTTTTGCATCTACTTCATCCCATGAAGCACTTTTACCACTGATTTTAGATCCTTTCAGACGAAGGCTATCATACATTGATAAAACTGATGCGTTCACACGAGCGTTAGCTCCTGAGTAAGCATTAGCTAGTCTGTTATTATCAACTTTGATTGGACGCCCCTCACGAGTTTTGATCAGAACGTTTACAAAGTCAAATCCATCAGCAATAGTTGTTGCATAATAATCTGCAACACCAGGAATAATCTCCTCTGGCTGTACTACATACGGAATAGATTTCACAACAGGTCCCTCACATGCAGCTAAAGTTGCTGCTGCAGTAGAAAAACCTACATATTTCAAAAAGTCTCGACGAGTAGTTGATGAAGAAGACAATTTACTTTGATCTCCAAGAAATTCATCAGTAGGAATTTCTTCAACAAACTCATTGTTTCTTAGCGACTCAACAATAGAACTATTTTCATTCAGCTCCTCAACACTTTTCCAGTATTTTTTGTTTGATGCCATTGTATATATATATTAGCTTCTTATTCTTAATTTATTAATAGTGACATTTACCACACTCTAAACCTCCCATTTGAGCTACAGTCAATTTCTCAACTCCGTACTTCTCTGATAATTCTTTGTGAATCTTAGCGTAGTACTCATTGCTCTCTAACTTAACGTCAGTTTTTCTGTGACAGTCAATACACCATCCCATTGTTAATGGAGAGTGTTGTCTCATAATTTCCATTTCTTCAACTGGTCCGTGACAAGTTTGACATTCTAAACCTGCAACATTTACGTGTTGAGAGTGGTTGTAGTATGCGAAGTCAGGAAGATTGTGAATTCTAACCCACTTAACTGGTTTCTCTTTTCCAGTATATTTATTTGTCGAAGGATCCCATCCTACTGCATCATATAATTTTTGAATCTCTGCAGTATAGAATTCTGGAGTGTACTTACCGTAGTCTTTTCCAGCTTCACCTGTAAACTCATTGATATTCTCATGACAGTTCATACAAACGTTCAATGAAGGAATACCTGAAGTTTTACTAGATCTTGCAGCAGAGTGACAGTATTTACAGTCAATACCGTTATCTCCAGCGTGAATCTTGTGAGAGAAGTGAATTGGTTGTACTGGCTCATACCCTTGGTCAACACCTACTTGCATCATCCATCCATACGCAAAGTATGACCCGAATAACACTAATACGATAACAGAAACAATCACTAAAAATTTATTTTTAACGAATGCTGTACACAATGGAATTGATTTACGTACTTCAGGAGTTAATCCATTAACCTCTACTACTTTGTTTAATACTCTCTTAACGAAGAATAGCATAGTCACTAGAAGCATCAATACAACAACTAAAGCCCCTAATACAATAATATTAGAAACACCGTCATTGTTAGCTTGACTAGTAGCTCCACCTTCTGCACCAACTACAGGAGCAGGAGCAGCTTTCTCTTCTGAAGTATAAGCTAAAATGTTATCAATGTCTTCGTCTGACAATCCAGGGAAGTCATTCATAACAACCTTATTCCAGTCGTTAAATAATTTAACAGCAGCAGCATCTCCAGATTTAATCAATGAAGAACTACTTTTAATCCACTTGTGTAGCCAAGCTACATCATGTCGTTCAACTACTCCACGAAGAGCTGGTCCAGTAGAATTTCCATCCAACTTGTGACATGCAGCACAGTTAGAGTTAAACAATTCCTTACCTTTTGCTACATCTTGAGCAAACGAAATTGTAGTAAACGATAGCATTAACGCTAAACAAAAGAATAAAATCTTTGAAAACGAATTATGGTTACCCACTTTTTTCATAGTTATAAAATGATTTTCAACTAAACTTGGTCTTATTTAACAGCCAATTAGACCGCTATCTTATACACCTTATTTACAAACTCCGACAAAAATACAATTTATGAGTTACTCTTAAAACCTTTACTATGCTTAAAATACAATTTATATACGTTCTAAATAACATACGATTACCTCATTATCAAGATAATTTGTAAATTTGCCATAAACATTATTCATTATGAGATTTTTAAGAAATTTTCTTGTCTTAATTCTAGTTCTATTTACTAATCACGTAATTATAGCTCAATCGTCTAAAACCACTTTAAACGAACCCTCAGCCATAAAAGAACTACTAAATAAGAAGAAAAATACAAATACGTCAACAACCGTTAACGATAAATACAAAATTCAGATTTTTTATGGCAAAAACGCAGAAGCGAGAGCTGCCTTAAACAACTTTAGAAGACTTTATCCAGATGTTAATGCTACGATAATTTATACCAATCCTTCTTACAAAGTTTTAGTAGGAAATTATAAAACTAGACTAGAAGCAGAACGCAACCTGAGAGCTATTCAAAAAGACTTTGAACTCTCACTTTTATTGCGCCCAGGCAAATAAATCACATCATATAATACAAAGGGTTATTAGTTAAATCTAACAACCCTTTTTAATAAAAAGAAACATCCTTCTAAAAAAGAAAGCCCCAACATCACTGTTGAGGCTTTTTATTTATCTATGATTCTAAGTACACTTTAAGACTTAAAATCATTCCGTAATTTATCCAACTAAGTTAATAATCTTACCAGGAACAATAATTACTTTCTTAGGCTCTCTCCCCTGAAGTTGAGCTACTGTTCTTTCGTCTGATAAGATGATTGCTTTTATCTCTTCTTCTGATAAGTCTAATGGCAACTCAATCTTGAATCTCATCTTTCCATTAAACGACACAGGATACTCTTTTGCACTCTCTACTAAGTATAATGCATTGAATTCTGGAAACTCTGCATACGTTACAGATGTAGTATGTCCTAGCATAGACCATAACTCCTCAGCAATATGCGGAGCATAAGGAGAAACCACAATTGCTAATGGTTCTAAAATAGCTCTGTGATTACATTTTAGCTGTGACAATTCATTCACACAAATCATAAACTGTGAAACTGAAGTATTGAAAGAGAAGTTCTCTATATCCTCAGTTACCTTCTTGATTGTTTTGTGAAGTGATTTATACATCTCAGCTGTTGGTTCATCATTTGTCACGATCACACCATTATCATCAGCATATAATCTCCACAATTTCTTTAAGAAACCTGCTACACCAGAGATACCAGCAGTATTCCATGGTTTAGCTTGCTCTAATGGCCCTAAGAACATTTCGTACAGACGAAGTGTATCTGCTCCATATTCATCACAGATATCATCAGGATTCACTACGTTGAAGTAAGACTTAGACATCTTCTCTACTTCATGTCCTACGATATACTTACCACTCGCATTTAATATAAACTCTGCATTTGCATAATCAGGTCTCCACGCTTTAAATCCTTCTGTATCTAATTCTGATGAAGAATTAACCAATCCAACATAAGCATATAGCTGTTGAACCTTCTCATCCTTGATCATATCTTTAGAAATGAATTTATTCGTTCCCTCTATTCTATAAACAAAGGCAGAAGTACCTAAAATCATTCCTTGGTTAATCAATTTCTTGAAAGGCTCTTCTGTTGGAGCCACTCCCATATCTTTTAAGAATTTGTTCCAGAAACGGCTATATAGTAAGTGTCCTGTAGCATGCTCACTACCTCCTATATATAAATCTACATTTTGCCAATACGCTAATGCCTCTGGAGAAGCGATATCTTCTGTATTCTGAGGATCCATATAACGCATCCAGTACCAAGAAGAACCAGCCCACCCAGGCATTGTGTTTAACTCTAGAGGGAATACCGTTACCCCGTCTATCTTTTCATTTTCTACTACTTTATTATTGACAGTATCCCACGCCCATACAGCAGCATTACCTAAAGGTGGTTGACCATCTTCTGTTGGCAAATA
Organism: Myroides profundi; assembly: GCF_000833025.1. Taxonomy (NCBI): domain Bacteria; kingdom Pseudomonadati; phylum Bacteroidota; class Flavobacteriia; order Flavobacteriales; family Flavobacteriaceae; genus Myroides; species Myroides profundi. Next base: position 567,590 of record NZ_CP010817.1, on the reverse strand, counting down.
CTTCTCTACTTCAGGAAGAACGATTGGCAAATATCTTTTATCAATCATCTTAGGAAGGTTATTCACATAGTACACTGGGAATGGTTCACCCCAATAACGCTGACGTGAAAATACTGCATCGCGCAAACGGTAGTTTGTTTTCCCCTTTCCTTGTCCTATTTTCTCTAATGCTTCGATAGCCTTAAGAGTAGCTTCTTTAAACCCTAATCCATTTAAGAAATCAGACTCTACTAATAAGAAACCTTCTTTCTCTGCATACGCCTCTTCTGAGATATCTTGGTCAAAGATATTTTTGATTGTAATACCGAAGTGTTTTGCAAAAGCATAATCTCTTGTATCACCAGATGGAACAGCCATTACAGCTCCTGTACCATATCCAGCTAATACATAATCGCCTATCCAAATTTCGATAGGCTCTTTTGTGAAAGGATGCTCCGCATACGCTCCCGTAAATGCACCAGAGATAGTCTTCACATCAGCCATACGATCACGCTCACTTCTCTTAGAAGTAGCATCTATGTAAGCTTCTACAGCTTCTTTTTGTTCTGCTGTAGTAATCTTTCTTACTAAATCGTGCTCTGGAGCAAGAGTCATAAAACTCACCCCAAAGATAGTATCAGGTCTAGTAGTAAACACTTCTATTGTATCATCACTTTCTTTCAAGTTAAATACTACAGATGCTCCCACAGATTTCCCTATCCAGTTTCTTTGGCTCTCTTTAATACTTTCTGTCCAGTCGATATCTTCTAGCCCTTGAAGTAGACGTTCTGCATAAGCAGAAATACGCATACTCCATTGCTTCATTTTTTTTCTAACTACAGGATGCCCCCCTCTTTCAGACAGACCATCTTTAATCTCATCATTCGCTAATACCGTTCCTAAAGCAGGACACCAGTTTACTTCAGTTTCTGCTAAGTAAGTCATTCTGTATTTTAATAGAATTACCTCTTTCTCATCGGCTGATAACGCATTCCACTGAGCAGCGCTAAAGATCTCGATTGCATCATCAGACACAGCTTGTACATTTGCATTCCCCTCTTTTTCGAAGATAGCTACTAATGTATCTATAGATTCCGCTTTATCACTTACTTTATTATACCACGAATTGAACAATTGGATAAAGATCCATTGTGTGTGTTTATAATAATCCGCATTCGAAGTACGCACCTCTCTACTCCAGTCAAATGAAAAACCGATCTTATCTAACTGTTCTCTATAACGATCAATATTTACTTCTGTAGTCACAGCAGGGTGTTGTCCTGTCTGGATAGCATATTGCTCAGCTGGCAACCCGAAGCTATCATATCCTTGTGGATGAAGAACATTAAAACCTTTTTGACGTTTATAACGAGTAAAAATATCCGAAGCTATGTATCCGAGTGGGTGCCCCACATGTAATCCTGCTCCAGATGGGTAAGGGAACATATCTAATACGTAATACTTAGGCTTGTCAACATTATTCTCTGTTTTGAAAGTTTGGTTTTCTTTCCAAAATTTCTGCCATTTAGCTTCAATTTCGTTTGGATAATACTTCATACTATTATATATATCAATTTTTATACTTTGGTTAGTTCTTCGATCACACTATAATAACCTAGAAAACTAATCTTGAATCCTAAATAGACAAAACCATTTTTCTAACACCATTCTAAGTTTGACAAAAAAAACCGTCAATTCAGGCAAAAATAAACTATATTTATAACAATTAGAAAACTTTAATCGTTATTGTCTCAATAAAAACATTTTTGTTTGTTATTTTTACGCACTTAAAATTTGATATATGGCTAGCTCTTATGAAAAATATCAAAAGCGAAAACTAATTTCGTCTTATTTTTCAGTTATACTTAGTATTTTCTTGGTTCTATTCCTATTAGGATCGCTAAGTCTATTCGTTATTAATTCTAAAAAAATCTCTGACAACTTTAGAGAGAATATACCTATGACGATATTCTTTGAAAAGAACACTTCTAAAGCTGAATTAGAGAAATTTGGAAAGAAACTAGAAAAGCATACTTATATAAAGGAGCACCGCTTCGTATCTAAAGAAGATGCTGCTAAAGAGCACCAAGAGACATTAGGTGAAGATTTTGTAGATTACCTAGGGTTCAACCCATTACAAGACTCTTACGATATCCACTTAAAAGGAGAATATGTCGTTAATGACAGTATAGATATTATCCTTAAAGAATTCAATGCTAATACAGCGATAAGCGATATAAAATATGACAAACAGCTAGTAGATCTAGTCAATGAGAATGTAGATAAGATCACGAAGTGGGTGCTTATTATAGCAGCTTTTCTTACAGTTATCTCTATGTTATTAATCAATAGTTCTCTACGTCTATTAATTTTCTCTAGCCGTTTTACGATTAAGACGATGCAAATGGTAGGAGCGACAAAGCGCTTCATAAGACGCCCATTTATCAGACATAGTATGAAGCTTGGGCTAATAGGCTCTATACTAGCTATCATAGCTATCACAGCACTTACATTCTATGCAGACAGTAAGTTACCTGATCTAAATATCAACCCTAAAGAAGACTATATGCCTCTAGTGATCGTATCCTGTGGAATATTAATCTTAGGAGTGATCATCACTAGTATCAGTACATTCTTTGCAACACAAAGATTCTTAAACCTAAAATCAGACGAACTTTATTAAATATGAAAGATCAAGATCAAAACCAGAATGTACTTCTTTTCACGAAGAAGAACTATATTATACTACTGGTAAGTATAGCTTTAATTGCACTTAGTTTTTTCTTAATGGCTGGTGCTACTAACGATGTTCCTACAGAGTTTAATGAAGACATCTATAGCTTTAGACGTATTCACCTAGCTCCTACAGTATTCTTTATCGGGATAGGAGTAGCAGTTTATGCAATATTTAAAAAAGACAATAAATAATATAACTACATTAAATGGATTTAATACAAGCTATCCTCCTAGCCATAGTAGAGGGATTAACAGAGTATCTACCAGTATCTTCTACTGCACACATGATATTTGTAAGTTCTGCTTATGGTATTCAAGAAGACGAATTCGTAAAATTATTTCAAACAGCTATACAGTTCGGAGCTATCCTAGCCGTAGTGGCACTATACTGGAGAAAGTTCTTTGACTTTAGTAAACTGAACTTCTATAAAAAACTAGTCTTAGCAGTTATCCCTGCTCTAGTATTAGGAAAGCTATTTGACGAAGCTATTGACAAGGTATTAGGAGAGACTATCTATATCGCGATTATGTTGATTATTGGTGGTTTTGTATTAATCTTTATAGACAAATACTTTAAAAACCCTAAGACAGTACGCGAAGAAGACATTACTGTTAGACAAGCTGTTACTATTGGATTCTGGCAGTGTCTTGCGATGATGCCAGGTACGAGCCGTTCTGCTGCATCTATCATTGGAGGTATGCAACAAGGACTTTCTAGACAAGTAGCTGCAGAGTTCTCATTCTTCTTAGCTGTGCCTACCATGGCAGCTGTGACTGTGTACTCTATTGTACTAAAGAAATATGAATCAGGAAGAATCGGATATGAGATACTACTTGACAATCCTGAGAATATGAAGTTATTCTTACTAGGGAATGTACTAGCTTTTATCGTATCGATTATCGCTATTAAATTCTTTATCGGAATCATCAAAAAGTACGGTTTTAAACCTTGGGGATACTACAGAATTATAGCTGGAGCTATACTATTATTATACTTCGGATACCTTAAATAAGAATGATACAATACAATACAGAAGCCTTTCAGAGTGGGCAAATACTATTAATAGACAAACCACTGCACTGGTCATCATTTCAGGCAGTAAACAAAATTAAATGGCTATTAAAAAAGCACTTTGACTTAAAAAAGATTAAAGTAGGACATGCAGGAACTTTAGATCCCTTAGCCTCTGGACTTCTTATCATCTGTACAGGTAAAGCCACAAAACAAATCAGTGAATTACAGGGACAAATAAAAGAATATACAGGCACCATCACACTAGGAGGTACTACTCCATCTTATGACTTAGAGACAGAGATAAACCAGACCTTCCCTACAGATCATATTACAGAGGCTCTGCTAGAAGAAGCAAAACTATCTTTTATGGGAACTACAGAACAGCGTCCTCCTATCTTCTCTGCGCTTAAGAAAGATGGTAAACGTCTGTATGAGCACGCTCGTAAAGGAGAAGAAATAGAGATAGCAACTAGACCTATCACCATAGAAGAGTTTGAATTAACGAAGACAGCTCTTCCTAATGTTGATTTTAGAGTCGTGTGTTCTAAAGGAACTTATATCCGCTCTCTAGCTTATGACTTTGGAAACAAAGTAAACTCTGGAGCACACCTAAGCGCCCTACGCAGAACCAAAATCGGAGACTTCGATGTCATCAACGCAGTCACTCCAGAAGAGTTCGAAGAACAAGTATTAAAAGCAATCGCTGACAATATATAATCAAAAAGCTACAAGATATCTTGTAGCTTTTTTTGTATCGCATCCTTTACTCCTATTAGTATTCTAACTGAATAATAACTCATCTGTTACTAGCTTAATCTTTGGTTTATTTAACACCTCAACAGCCTTATTGACCTTAACTTGATCTTCTTTAGATAAAAACCTAGGAATAAGCACACTTATATCTATTTGCAAAACCCTGTTGATTATAATCAAATCCTTTAAAGTAAAAGGCTTTATACCATTCATTAATTCTGACATATGCGTCTTACTCTTATGCCCTAGAACAAAACCTAAATTCTCTTGTGTCAAATCTAATTCCTTTAGTTTTTTTCTAATCAATTGCTTTCTTTCCTCAAAAAACGCTCTCTCTACTTCAGCAATACGCTCTGCCTCATCACTCTCTCTCAATTTCTCTTCAGTCAAAGTATCTACGTCACTCCATTCTTCTTTCTCATAACCCTCTATCAGCGCTCTAAGCTCCATACGCAACTTCTTTAGCTTACTATTTTCTTTAGCTAATATATGTAGTTTCCTATCAGCGATCAATGCACGCTCATACTCTAGCTCACTTCTAATCAAGCCTGACTCAACCAATGCGTCTATATCAAAATATGCCTTCATCTATTCAATGTAATTATTATTCCTCAACCACTTCTCTATTGTCTTTTTATTATTTTTAAAGATACTTTCATACTCTTGATGAGCACCAACCCATAATATAGTCGCCTCCCCTTCCTCATCAAACTCAATCAACACAAGAGTTCTATGGATATGAATATTAAAGAAATAGAATCCTTCACTGTGTACACAATCCATATCTGCTCTCAGCATATACAGATCTTCTTTAGAAGAATCAAACCGTTCTAAGTCCTCCATTAATTTATCAATTGCAAGGCAAAGTAATTTATTTCCAATATTCTTCTTTTTTGCTTTAAGAAGTAATTTCTTACCGATTAGCCTCATAGTTAATGATTACAAAGATACATAAGTTCGGTTTATTACCGAACTAAAACAATTAATTATTTACTTAAAACACTAATATTAAGTATTTTACAACCAAATAATCTTATCAATAATCACACCATAAAATCGTCTTTCGGTGAAACTGTGAAATCGTTTAGCTTACTATCTCAATCATTAGTCTATCCTATCATTTAAGCACATGATGCCCGAAGGGCAAAACTGTAAACTGTAAACCAAAAAACTCACACTTTAAGTCCTCGATATTGGTTAGGTGTCATATCAGTATAGCGTTTAAAATAACGACAAAACAAGGTAGTCTCCTTAAAGCCCAATTCTTCAGATATCTCATTAATACTCATCCTAGAAGACTTCAACAAGGACTTCGCATATAATACAACAGCTTCACTTATCCAATAAAGAATAGAATGCCCTGTCTGCTTGCGAATAGTGGTTGTCAAATAAGCAGTCGAAATCCTTAATCTATCCGCATAAAAACTCACCGCCTTTTCGGTCTTATAGTGTTTATACAACAACACAAAGAAATCCTCTGTAATACATTCTGCACGACTACTACTTTTTCCTTTAGACTTCAAGGTTTTCATTAATTGACTAATCTGAATAATCAATGCGTAAAGCAGATGCTCTAACACATCATGCGGAGTAAAATTAACCGTGTCATAATAGCATTGACTGATCAGCTTATAAAGCCTCTTTACAACACTATAATTTGCTTCATTTAAAGTGATCACTGGAGATTTATACAGCTGTAAATCAATACTAAAATCGTGTATCAAAGCGAGTGGAGCCACAAAATCAAAAGTGAACATAATAGATCTCATCTTTAAATCTTCTGTAAAACTAATCGGCACCACTATAGCATTAGGAGGCAGTACGATTAGCATTCCTTTCTTTAGATGATATTCTCTCAAATTAATACTTACTTGTGCCTCACCAGCTGTCACTAACCCAATAACACAAGCATCTATACTATGAGGAATAAGCGCAAAATAGTCTTTTATATCTTCCTCTCCATTTGTTATAAAAACACCAGACACAGTTAGATCCGTATGATTCTTTATAATCGAATTAAAACTATATCTCTCTACTTTTTTCATCATACTCAAATATAAATTCCACAACTACAAGATAATAAATTGCACATTATTAACCGCTATATTGTGCATTCCTTTTCTAATTATCATCTTAATTTTGTCTTATAAATCATTTAAACATATAGCTATGAACAACTTAAAGAAAAGAGGAAGAGTTATCCAAAAACAAAGGATAAAAATCTATGAAATAGCAGATAATGTATTCGCTGCTATATCACCATACAGAGGAATAAGTTGGGCTAATGCTGGTTTCATTAACCGTGGAAAAGGTCTGGTATACGATACGTTCTTTGATCTATTTCATGCACAAGAAATGAAAGAGGCATATACTGAAGTAAGTAATAATAAAACTCCTGCTTATGTAGTAAACTCTCACTACAATAGCGATCATACATGGGGAAACAAGGTATTTGAAGACTCGTGTATCATTATGCATCACAACGCAGTACAAGAGCGTCTAACAGAGAATATCCAATGGATGGATGCTGTTATTAAACGTGGTAAAGACTCATTAGAGTCTACTATTGGTGAACGCTTCTTCGCTGCCGAATTTGAAGGTTTTGATTTAACAGGAGTTGAATGGATAAATCCAGACATACAAATAACTGACGACACAATTATCAACCTTGGTAACACTGAGTTACAATTACTAAATGTAGCTCCATCCCACTCTAATAGTGATGTACTATTATGGATGCCAAAGGAGAAAGTTCTCTTCGCAGGAGATGTGGTATTCAATGGCTGTTCTGCTTATAGTGAAAAAGGTATCTTAAATTGGGTAAAAGTATTAGATCGCATCATCAATGAGATAAAGCCCGAAATAGTAGTTCCTGGTCATGGCGCTATATGTGGTGTTGACTTTGTACAAGAACAATACAGTTATCTAATGAATATTCTAGATACCATAGATAAACACTACACAGAAAATATTGATGCTCTGACTATGTCTAAACTAATCGACATCACTCCTTTTACACATTGGATACAACCAGAGCGTATCTATGCTAGTGTAGATGCTATCTTAAAAGGCAAACGCAATCAATCTGCAATACCTAACTGGAATGAAATACCAGAAAAACTGAAACTAATGCAAGCATATCAAAAAGAAAAATATGGAGACAGCTTAATAAACTGGAATCCTAAGTCTACATGGGAACGCGAGTATTATGAGATATAAACAATTAGCAATGCTTGACTAATTAATTACGAATTTCAAATTACGAATGACGTGTTGTTGGGGCTACCCTTGTGGCAGCTCTTTCTAATTAAGAATGTTTGACTGCGCCAATATAAACACATTGTGAGACTCCCCTAAACATCAAAGTAGAAACGCATTATTATGCGTGTCACATAATACCATCATCTGGAATTATCTAATAAATAACAAAGAGCTGTGAGGCTGTTAATTATACACTCTCACAGCTTCTTCTTTTTCCATATCACTTATAAGATACTGTTATCTTTCCTGTCAAATACATACTATGCCAAGTAGCAAAAATCAGTTCGTAAGCACTCTCCTTATTGATATAGTTTATTTCAACCTTATAAAATGAATTTTCAAATTGTATCTTATCTACCCATCTTTTACATACTTCCTCAATAAACTGTATAATATAAATCTCCCTATCACATACAATGCATTGAACTGTCAACATCTGTTCCTTATTTGATAGTATTGATCTAAACTTCAAATCATCAAGTTTCTTAATACCAGCTAATCCATACTCAAAATACATTATAAAACCTTCTATATTCTCCTCATCATATGGTCTACAAGTCGATGGCAAACCAGTAAAGAACGAATCAAAATCCCAATAATTAAAATCTTCTCTTAGAATCCTAGTAATTCTTCCATTCCCTACTACTTTACTTCCTTCTCTTACCTCAAATAGTTTTCCCACATAAAATTGTCCGACATGAAAGAGAGGGCTTAGCGTTTTAAGTCTAACAATAACTGTATCTCCAAGTTCACATACATCTTTATCTATAAATTCTTGTAATGCATTTCACTCTTTTAAATCATACTTCTACCTTCATACTAACACAATAAAATCTTGGCACTAAATTATATGACTATAATAACTAGTCCTAAAAAACTATACAAAACATCTTCTAGTTTTTTAATTTCATATCATTTATTATAATAACCTATTCTATACCACCTGAATTACCACATCCTATTCCAAATCGAACTATCATTCTGAGCCTGCGAAGAATCTCATGTTATACAGAAATACTACTGATATGCTTCTCAAATCCTCCGACCTCGATGTCATTTAGCTTGCACTTTCTAGGGGTTTGCTAGGAGTATCCTTGGAGTTTACTTGCCTAGAAGGCTGTTTTGTCGAAGGAAGGTGCAAGAATACCTCAAGCAATGTGCTAGGACAGTAAAGTAAAATAGAAAAATCAGCTAGTAATAATCATAATAAGACCTTTACTGAAAGAAAAGAAGCACAGGAAATTTGGAGACTGAAAAAAAGAACTAGCACCTGAGCTCATCCGTCAAGTCAAAAAGAAGATTATAAAAGAAATAAAGTCAAGAGAATATTCTTCTAGAGATAATACGTATGAAAGTATTATTTATGGAGCACGATCTGTATTAGAAGTACTGAAGGCTGAAGAGGAACAGAGAGAATAAGAAAAAGGAAAAAAACTATTGATTTTATCTCCAATGTATACATTGGAACAATACTATAACTAAATCATCTAGGAGCCTACTCCTCTCTTTTAAAAGCAAGTTGATAGACATTACCATTCGTATCCATACCTAAGAGTCCTCCCTCTTGAGAGCGCTCTATCTCTATGTAGAACCTAACACCAAGAGTATCATTCGCTATATACCCTGCACCGACATCTCCCTTTAGTTTTACTTCACCAGTATAATGTCCTCCATCACGATCCATGCCTTCTACAAAGAAAAAAGACAATTCACTTTCTTTCTCTTGATGTATATATTCGATTTTATCTAACTCCTTGTTGTCTTCTACTACTTTAAGGTCTTCTTTACCCCCTTTGCACCCCAATAAAATAGAAAGCCCTAGTAAGGATAAAAAACACTTTTTACTATTTACAATCAACAACATAACATTTTTTTCTTAGTACGAAAATAGTCATACTAATATGTATCCTCCACTACAAATAAGTAAAGCATGACTTTTTATGAGTAAGCCACATATTATAGACCAAAACGATTTGAAAATCACTAATGTTCCTCCTATCTTTGCCTGAAACCAAAATAAACAATAGCTATAGCGTACTAAGTAATTCTATTTCAAAGCTTATTCTTGACTTCTAATACACTATTAGAAATACAGAAATAACTACTTTAGACTTATACACTATCATTCATATTAATCTTTGTACCTGCTAGTGTATTTTTGGGGTAAAAACACAACTTATGCGTAATATACTTTTTCTATTTATCTTAATTACACAACTGTCTTGGGGACAAAAGACAGAATTGAAAGAAGGAGACCTTATCTTCCAAAACATTAATTGTGGACCGCTATGTGATGCTATTAATGAAGTGACTTATGGTTATAATGATTTAAACTTTAATCATATGGGAATGGTAATCGAACACGAGGGTAGCCTACAAGTCATAGAAGCGACTTGGCCTGAAGTATGCATTACACCTATGGAAGACTTCTTAAACAAAACAAAGGAGCCTATGTATGTAGGTCGTCTAAAAGGAAAACTAACTAAACTAATCCCTGCTGCAAAGGAATTTGCTATAAAACAAGTAGGTGTTCCTTATGATGTAAATTATCTATATGCTAATGGCAAGTACTATTGTTCAGAGCTTATCTATGAAGCATTTAAAGATTCTAATAAAAATAAAAGTTTCTTCTACTTATACCCAATGACGTATAAGTCAAAATACACTAAAGAAACATTCCCTGTTTGGGCAGAGTATTTTGAAAAACTAGGACAGACTATACCAGAAGGAGCACCTGGTTGTAATCCAGCTGGAATATCATTAGACCCTAGATTAAACATCATAGGACCTATCGTGAGATAATTATACACACTGTATTGACAACATTATATGATAGGCTATAGATAGCTTCTGTCATACTGTAATCAAACAAAAAACGCTCTATCATAAATTTGAAAGAGCGTTTTTTTAGTTATTATTCAAAAGAAGTCATTAACTCTATTACTTCTCTTTGTACTTCATGTCCTTTATCTTTAGTGTACCACTTCTGTAGTTCTACTTTACCAGCTTCGTCTACTACACCATGAGCCGCTTTATAATCTGTCACTACCTTTTGTCCTAAAGCAGGTCTTGGTCCCCAGTGTCCTAATACTTTTAAAGTATCTTGCTCTACAATGATCATCTTTGGGATAGCTCTTCCACCGTTTGTTAAGAATGCATCCATAAGTTCTAAATTACTATCTCTTAGTACTAATCTCATCTCCACATTAGGAGCTACTTCTGCCATCTTATTTAGGATAGGAACGATCTGTGCTGCATCACCACACCAGCTCTCTGTTATCACGATCCAAGTATACTTTTTCTTTAAACTAATTAACTTATTAGCTACCTCTTCTTCTACCTTCATCGTTTTGTCTAATCTATGTAATCTCGCTTCGTTTAACTCTGCATAGGCTAAATAATCGTCGCTAAGCCCTAAAGAGGCTTTATCATTAGTCAATGCATTAGTAACAAATTCTCTAAATTCAGTATAACTAAAACTTTTATCAATGTATTTTGAATCAATGTTTATCATTTTGTGTACTTTTATTGTTTGTTATTACCAAAGATAAACCTTTTACAGCAAATAAAATGATGACATAAGTCAGAGAGGTAAATTGTCCAAGCAAATTTAACGTCTAAGCGACATGCTCAGACCGTTAATAGCTTAGGATAATGTATTTCCGAATAGAATAAATCATTTTAGACGTGCTTAATAATTTAAATTATGATACATAAAACCAAAATCGGATTAGTGTTATCAGGTGGTGGTTATAAAGGAATAGCCCATGCAGGAGTATTACAGTTTTTAGACGAACAACATATCAAACCAGACTATCTAGCAGGTACTAGTGCAGGCTCTATAGTATCTTCATTATATGCAAGAGGTATAGAACCCAAAGAGATATTAATGTTCTTTAAATCTGTCAATATCTTTAACTGGCAACACTTTACCCTAAAAAAAGCAGGGTTAATGGATGTAAACGCATTTGATAAATACCTAAACAAAGTATTTGGAGACTTAACTATTGGTGAGTTAGACATTCCTGTTTACATTAATGCTACTGATATCGTCAATGGAAAACTGCACGTATTCACTAAAAAAACAAAAGTAGTAGATGCAATCCTTGCTTCTAGTGCCTTTCCAGGTATATTCTCACCTTATCAAATAGGTAATAAAATATATAGCGATGGAGGTATTATCAATAACTTCCCTATCGAGCTCCTAAAAAGTAAATGTGATTATATCATCGGAAGTAATGTAACGCCTATTCAACAAGTCACTGCTGATAGCTTAACATCTATACGATCTGTAACCTTCAGAGCGTATGAACTGATGACAACGATCAATAATGCTAAACTAGGTAAGCTATGTGATTGGCTAATAGAACCTCAAGAGCTTACACTCTACTCCACTTTTGAGCGCAGTAAAAAGAAAATGGAGGAGATCTATGAGTTAGGATATCAAACAGCGAAAGAGACATTCGAAGAGAATCAACATATTTTTAAAAAAGCTATTCCATAGAAGCATATAATCTTTATATTTGCAAAACTTTAAAAATATCTTTCAATGAAGTACAAAAGAATTCTACTAAAATTAAGTGGAGAAGCCTTAATGGGAGATCAACAATATGGTATTGATCCTAAGAAATTAGCAGAGTATGCTGCTGAAGTAAAAAAAGTTCACGATTTAGGTGTTGAAATTGCGATTGTAATAGGTGGAGGAAATATTTTTAGAGGCGTTGCTGGAGCAAATGTAGGGATGGACCGAGTACAAGGTGACTACATGGGAATGCTTGCTACCATTATCAATGGTATGGCATTACAAGGAGCATTAGAAGCTGCTGGAATGTTAACTAGATTACAAACTGCTTTAAAAATAGAAGCAGTAGCAGAACCTTATATCAAAAGAAGAGCTGTTCGTCACTTAGAAAAAGGAAGAATCGTAATCTTCGGTGCTGGTACAGGTAACCCTTACTTCACTACTGATACAGCTGCTGTATTAAGAGGAGTAGAGATTAACGCTGATGTAATCTTAAAAGGAACAAGAGTGGATGGTGTATATACTGCAGATCCAGAAAAAGATCCTACAGCAGTTAAATTTGAAAAAATCTCTTTCAGCGATTGTTTGACAAAAGGACTAAATGTAATGGATACTACAGCATTTACTCTAAGTAGAGAAAATGAATTGCCTATCGTAGTATTCGATATGAATAAACAAGATAATTTATTAAAAGTTTGCAAAGGAGAAGATTCAGTAGGAACTACTGTATCCGTAAACGTTAATTAATCTATAGTTATGACAGAAGAAATCAATTTAATAATCGACGCTGCCAAAGAGTCTATGGACAATACTGTAGCTCACTTAGAAAAAACATTATTAAACATCCGTGCTGGGAAAGCATCTCCACAGATGTTAGGAGCAGTATTCGTAGACTACTACGGATCACAAACTCCTCTATCTCAAGTAGCGAATGTAAATGCAGCTGATGCACGTACATTAACAGTTACTCCATGGGAGAAAAACATGTTACAACCTATCGAAAAAGCGATTATGATCGCTAATCTAGGGTTGAATCCAATGAATAACGGAGACAACATTATCATCAATATCCCTGCATTAACAGAGGAAAGACGTAAAGACTTAGCTAAACAAGCTAAAACTGAAGCGGATGATGCTAAAGTAGGTATCAGAAATGCTCGTAAAGACGCTAATAACGATATCAAAAAAGAAGAGAAAAACGGAACATCTGAAGATATCTGTAAAGATGCTGAAGAAAGAGTTCAGAAATTAACTGATGGTTTCGTAAAAAAAATAGATGATATTCTAGCTGCAAAAGAAGCAGAAATCATGAAAGTTTAAAAAAATCCGCAAGTATGCGGATTTTTTTTTGTCATATACTTTCTAATTAGAGAGTTGTTATTGCGATATCCCTATTTTTATCAGAATCGAAAGTTACTACACTCATAATCAACACATATTACTTATCTTTATAGATAACTAACACCAAAATACATTGATTATGAATACAACAATCTATTCACCAGACGAGCTCAAAAAGATAGCACCTGTATTTGGTCAACTATCCTTTGATGATCACGAGCAGATCATGTTCTGCCATGATAAAGATTCTGGCTTAAAAGCAATAATCGGTATCCACAACACTACATTAGGTCCTGCACTAGGTGGAACACGAATGTGGAACTACACATCAGAGTGGGAAGCTCTAAATGATGTACTACGCCTCTCTAGAGGAATGACTTATAAATCTGCTATCTCTGGACTAGACTTAGGAGGAGGAAAAGCTGTAATCATGGGAGATTCTAAAAAGGATAAAAGCCCAGAACTCATCAAAGCTTTTGCTCATTATGTCAACTCTCTTAGTGGAAGATATATCACAGCTGAAGACGTAGGTACTACCACTGCTGATATGGATCTAATCCATACTATCACACCTCATGTGACTGGTATATCAGAAAGTCTAGGAGGATCAGGCAACCCTTCACCAGTGACTGCTTACGGAGTATTTATGGGATTAAAAGCCGCAGTACATTATCAGTTCGGGTCAGATAACCTAGAAGGCAAAAAAGTGCTCGTACAAGGAATAGGCAATGTAGGCGAGACATTAGTAAAACACTTAACTGCTAGTGGAGCTATAGTTACAATCACTGATATCAATGAAGAGAGAGTGGCTGAAGTTGCAAAAAAATATAATACTAAAATATTTACAGGTACAGACCTATACTCAGAAGAAGTAGATATTTATTCTCCTTGTGCTTTAGGAGCAACTATCAATGATGATACTATCGAAAAAATCAAGGCAAAAGTAATAGCAGGAGCGGCAAACAATCAATTAGCAGTAGAAGCAATACACGGCAAAAGACTACAAGAACGAGGTATCGTCTATGCTCCAGACTTTTTAATCAACGCAGGAGGGATTATTAATGTTTTTGGTGAGATAGTTCACTATGGACTAGATGAAGCTTTAAAACACACTGAAAACATCTACAATACCACTTTAGAAGTACTTAACTATGCTAAAGAACACAATATAACTTCTCAACAAGCTGCCATGAAAAAAGCAGAAGACAGAATCAACAAAAAGAAAAACGCTAAATAATGATTTAAAAGCAGTCTATAATTAGGCTGCTTTTCTTTTATAACTCCCTTCTAACTCCCTTCTAACTCTCGTCCATTAACTCTTCGCTAGGATTAAAGTACTTCCATTCTTTATCTATAATCCCTAAATTCTTTATTCCCCCTCAATTATTACTTGATTATCGCAATTTCTTTATTCCATAATACACAATATTTTACTATTTTTGCAAGTATTTGAAATTGTCGAAATAAGACACTGATTATTAAAATTATAAATCACGATGAAACATACGAAAATTAACGATCTACTGGCAGGCAAAGGTCTACTCCATGAAGTTAAAGCAAAAGGATGGGTAAAAACGTTTAGAAATAACCAATTTATCGCCTTGAATGATGGATCTACGATTAACAATATTCAATGTGTTGTTGATTTAGATAAGTTCCCAGCAGAGTTGTTAAAAAAGATTCACACAGGAGCTGCAATCTCAGTTAGAGGAACATTAGTAGAGAGCCAAGGGGCTGGTCAAACTGTAGAAATACAAGTTGAAAATCTTAAAGTATACGGAGAAGCAAATCCAGAAGAATATCCGATACAACCTAAAAAACACTCTCTAGAGTTCTTACGTGAGAATGCTCACTTGAGAATCCGTACAAATGTATTTGGAGCAATTATGAGAGTGCGTAGTGTTTTATCTTACGCTGTACATAAATATTTCCAAGAGAATGGATTCTTCTATTTCAATGCACCTATCATTACAGGATCTGATGCAGAAGGAGCAGGAGAAATGTTCAGAGTAACGAACTTAGACTTAAATAATCTACCTCGTACAGAAGAAGGAAAGATAGACTTCTCACAAGATTTCTTTGGAAAGACTACTAACTTAACTGTATCAGGACAATTAGAAGCTGAGACTTATGCTATGGCATTAGGGTCAGTATATACATTCGGACCTACTTTCCGTGCTGAGAACTCAAATACATCTCGTCACTTGGCAGAGTTCTGGATGATCGAGCCAGAAGTTGCGTTTAATAACTTAGACGACAATATGGACCTAGCAGAAGACTTTATCAAATATGTAATCAACTACGTATTAGATAAATGTGCTGATGACTTAGCATTTTTAGACAAACGTTTACAAGATGAGGAAAAAACAAAACCTCAAGCTGAACGCAGTGAAATGAGTCTATTAGAAAAACTTCGTTTCGTAGTAGATAACAACTTTAAACGTGTTAGCTATACTGAGGCTGTAGATATCTTAAGAAACTGTAAGCCTAATAAAAACAAGAAGTTTAAATATATCATCGATGGATGGGGTGCAGACTTACAAAGTGAGCACGAGCGTTACTTAGTAGAAAAACACTTTAAATGTCCAGTAATTTTATTTGATTATCCAGCTGAGATTAAAGCATTCTATATGAGAATGAACGAAGATGGAAAAACAGTAAGAGCAATGGATATTTTATTCCCTGGTATCGGAGAAATCGTAGGTGGTTCTCAAAGAGAAGAGCGCTATGATGTGCTACTAGAGAAAATCGAAAAAATGGGAATAGACAAAGAAGAACTTTGGTGGTACCTAGATACAAGAAAATTCGGAACGGCTCCTCACAGTGGGTTTGGACTTGGTTTTGAACGTCTTGTATTATTTGCGACAGGAATGACGAATATCAGAGACGTGATTCCTTTCCCTAGAACACCTCAGAACGCAGAGTTTTAATATAATAAGACCTTTATAAAAGTGTTTACTTTATCACATATTTTCATTAAATTTGAAAAAGAATATGTTTTAAAGTAAACATTTTTTTTATTTGTAATTAATATTCAAAAGAATGCTTAAACAAAGTTTACAACTCAAATTATCTCAAAAATTATCTCCTCAACAAATCCAGTTGATGAAGTTAATACAATTGCCAACTTTAGCTTTTGAACAAAGACTGAAGGAAGAGCTAATTGAGAATCCTGCACTAGAGACTGGTAAAGAAAACGAGTCTACAGATGTGGATGAATTTGACAATGACTTTGAAGACTATGACAATGAACGCATAGAAGCAGAAGACATCAATATAGATGAATATCTAAGTGATGACGAAACACCTGACTATAAATTACAAGCGAATAACTACAGTAAAGACGATGATGAGTACGAAATGCCTATCATCGCACATGAATCATTTCATCAAGATCTGTTAAATCAATTAAACACCTTTATGTTAAGCGAAGGCGATAGAAAGATTGCAGAGTTCTTAGTGGGAAGTATCGATGATATAGGATACTTAAGACGTGAGACTCAAGATCTAGTAGATGACTTAGCATTCACTCAAGGTATTTATACTGACGAAGAGACGGTAGAAAGAATATTACTAATCGTACAAGAATTAGATCCTGCAGGTGTGGGTGCTAGAGACTTACAAGAGTGTCTTCTGCTACAGCTAAAACACAAAACACAATCTGATGCTGTAGATCTAGCTACAGAGATTATAGCGGATCAATTCGATGCTTTTACAAAAAAACATTACGATAAGCTATTACAGAGATATGGTGTCTCAAAAGAAAAACTTAGAAACGCTATTGATGAAATAGAAAAGCTAAATCCTAAACCAGGAGGAGCTTATATAGGTAATGAACGTACTATAGAGCACGTAGTGCCTGACTTTACTATTAAGATCAATGAAGGTGAACTTGAACTTTTATTAAATGGAAGAAATGCGCCTGAACTTCACGTCTCTAAAGATTATCAAGAGATGCTACAGTCGTACAAGGAATCTGCAAAATCTTCTAGTGCACAGAAGGATGCTGTACAGTTTATCAAACAAAAGCTAGATGGTGCTAAATGGTTTATCGACGCAATAAAACAGCGTCAAGAAACTTTATTTGTAACTATGCATGCTATCGTAGAATACCAAGAAGAATACTTTCTGACAGGAGATGAGACTAAACTAAAGCCAATGATCTTAAAAGACATTGCTGACTTAGTAGGACTCGATATCTCTACTGTATCTAGGGTAGCTAACAGTAAATATGTAGACACACCTTATGGTACTAAACTAATCAAGAACTTCTTCTCTGAAGCAATGGTTAATGATCAAGGTGAGGAAGTCTCTACATTAGAAATTAAAAAGATATTGCAAAATATCATCGGTGAAGAAGACAAGAAAAAGCCTTATCCTGATGACAAACTAGCAGAGTTACTTAAAGACAAAGGCTATCCTATCGCTAGACGTACAGTAGCTAAATATAGAGAACAATTAGACATTCCTGTAGCGAGAATGCGTAAACGTATTTAATACTGATTATTAAATGAAAAAAACAGCGAAATTATTCTCTTATATTTTTCATCCAATAACAGTCCCTTTCTTAACGACTTTATTGTATTTTTCATTAGCTCATTTCTACTTTTCTTCAGTAGAAATGTCTATTATATTAGGGCAAGTTCTAATTACAACCTGCCTATTGCCTATATGTATTTACTTTTTGTTGAGATCTCTTAAGCTTGTCAATACTTCTGTTATGGTCAGCTCAAGAAAAGAGCGTATCATCCCTTTTATCATCAACATTGTTTTACTGTTTATGCTAAAGGATTATATTCTATATAACAATAGTGCTTATACAATACGCTTATACATTTGGGGGTTAATGAATAGTTATCTCCTACTTCTATTATTTGGATTATTAAAACAGAAGTCAAGTGTCCATATCACTACATTGGTCACTAGTTTTATGTTTTACATTCACGTATTAATAGAACTACAACAGCCTAATATTATCGGGGTAATTCTTTTCGTCTTTTTAATTGGGATAGTTGCTAGTTCAAGATTGCTACTAAGAGCACATACAGCCAAAGAAATTATCCAAGGTTTTTGTATTGGAATTATACCTTCACTAGTCTATATTTTTATCAATTATAAAATATAAAACATTACTCCTACATTTAGAAGTCTTAGTTTATTAGAATCCCATTTCAACACCTCATCTTTATATACACTATTAAGTCCATAATACATATAAACGTTCCATGTATTAAACCCTGCTGATAGATAGACTCCATACAGCCATTTATTCACATTAGGATCCCCTTTATAAGTAGCAGAGTAATCACTTGTAGTAGTTTTCGTACGATCCCCAAAAACATAACTAGCCTTAAACCCTAAATAAACACGCCAAAACTTATGACTATATGGTGTTGAGTTTCTCCAGCGAAGTTCAATAGGAAAATCAATAGCATGCAATGATAAACTACTTTTCTTATACGAACCTAAAATAACATGTTCGTTCTCTGGTGTTATCCCGAGATTACCTCTTAGGTTCAGATAAGAATATCCTACTCCAGGAGCTATAGCTACAGTCCTAGATTTATTAATAGGGAAGTCTCTTAAGAATCCTCCATTCATTCCAATAGATACGGAGCTAGGAGAAAAACCAGCAGGCTTACCTTGCATTAGCGTATGTGTGATACCAAAATAAAACTGATCTTCTCTATATTTAAAATCAACTGTTTTTAAAGAATCTTGAACAGTCTCATTTATATTTTCATTTGACTCAACGTATTCTTGTCCGTGAGCGATAAAACTGCTCAACAACACAATACCTATAACTAGTAATTTTCTCATAGCTTCTTAGAATTAAAACGCGTAAGTTAACCCTACTCCTAAAGTTTGTTTAAACTGCACCTTAGGGCCTTCCATAACCTGCACACCATCTCTCACAACTTTATTCTTTACATTATCATCATAAATCATATACGTTCCTACATTAGCACGTACATAATCATTAACCTTAAGGTCTAACTTCATCTCAAACATGACATTTACATTACCAAAGTTGTTTAGATAATCACTATACAAAGTTAGTTTATGTTGATAAAACATATTTTTAAATATCTCTCTCTTCCATTCACTACTCAATAAAAAACCTATTTCTGCTTTATGATTAGATCCATGTCTAATAATATTACCTAAGTCGTCTTTCTCTGCTTTAGTCACACCGAATGCTCCTTGATCTGCTAATGTCTGATCTAAAACGAATGTTGCTTTATGCGTTAATGGTGAAATATAAAACTTCATCTCTGTCTTAGGATCTATATACTCAGCTCCGACCCCGACGAATAAATATGCAGGAGCAAACCAAGCTGATACAGGATTATCAGTATCAGGATAATTATATCCGTTGGTAAACTGCGTTTTGAAGTTTAGCTTCGCTACATAATACCAATCCGAAATTGCAGAAGACTTATACCCAAAAGCAGAGTTTAATTCTAATACATCATCTGTCTTACGAGATTCTCTTCCAGACTGCTTATTCAGTCCATATCTTAAATTTAATGTATTTTCCCATAATAAACGTCCCTTAATATACTTTCGTCCAAATTCCCCTTTTAAAAGTCCTGAAATAGAATTATCTCCTCCAGCACTCCAATTGACAAAAGCAATCTGATTAAAGTCTAACCCTAAGCGATTTTCTTTTTCCCAATAACCTATTATCTCGTTGTTAATAGGTAAAAGACTTAAATTTATATTAGGATTATAATTGGTCTTTATCTTATTCATCTTAGGCTTCTTTCTTTCCACATATACCGCAGGTTTTAAGAAAGATTCTCCCCTATCATTCTTATCATATATAATCGTTCCCCCACTGTAATCTTTATACGGGATCACTCCCATTAAGGGATTAAATGGATTCTCTTCTACGCGTAAAGTATCTTTCTTTACATTTTGAGCATTCTTATTTTCTGGTTGTTTACCTTCTGTTACTTCTTGCCCATACATCTGTAAACAACTTCCTAATACAACTAAACCAAGTAAACCGTTCTTAATCTTTCCCAAAACTTAATTCTTTATTATTGCAACTAAACTTTCTGTATCTATTCCACATAACTGTTGTTGTTCTAGCACAGTCGCATGTTCTATAAATTCATCTTTAACTCCTAGCACCTCCACAACAATATGAGGATAATACTTCGTAACAAACTGACTCACTGTACTACCAAAACCTCCTACTACAGTTCCATCTTCTATAGTTACTATTTTTTCATATTCTTGACAGATATGATGTAATACTTCTTCATTCAATGGTTTTACAAACATAAAGTGATAATGTGACCAAGCAGTACTATCACATACATCCATTGCCTTAACTACATTATTACCAATAGTTCCTGTAGAGATAAATGCAAATTTATTTCCTTTTTTGATTTGAGAAACACTTCCTACATTAATTTTCTCAAATGGCAATTTCCAAGAATATTCAATAACGCCTTTCCCTCTAGGATAACGTATTGCTATCGGATGATTTAGCCCTAACTGAGCTGTATATAATAAATTGCGCAACTCTAATTCATTTAAAGGTGCTGCAATAATCATATTAGGAATACAATTTAAATAAGCAATATCATACACCCCTTGATGTGTCGCTCCATCCTCACCCACTAATCCAGCTCTATCTAAACAGAATATCACAGGAAGATTCTGTAAAGCCACATCGTGAATAACTTGATCATAGGCACGCTGTAAAAAAGTAGAATATATCGCACAGAAAGGAATTAAACCTTCTGTAGCCATACCCGCAGCTAATGTCACTGCATGCTGTTCTGCTATCCCTACATCTATTGCTCTATCTGGATAAGCGTCCATCATAAACTTCAATGAACTACCCGTAGGCATCGCAGGAGTAATACCTACTATCTTCTCATTAGCATCAGCAAGCTCAACTAAAGTTAATCCAAAAACATCTTGGAACTTAGAAGGGAACTCATTCTCTTTCTTAGGTATTAACTCTCCTGTGTCTTTATTAAACTTACCAGGAGCGTGGTATTTTACCTGATCTTCTTCCGCTTGTTTTAGTCCTTTTCCTTTTGTTGTAATAACATGTAGAAACTTAGGGCCTTTTATATTCTTTAATCTTTCGAGTTCTTTTATTAATCTAGGCAAATCATGACCATCTATTGGTCCGTGATAATCAAAGTTTAAAGACTTAATCATATTATTTGCACGTGGATTACTTCCATCCTTCACCGATGTCAAATAATCTTTTAATGCACCTACACTAGGATCTATACCTATAGCATTATCATTAAGCACCACTAACATATTAGTATCTGTCACCCCTGCATGATTTAATCCTTCAAAGGCCATTCCTGATGCAATAGACGCATCACCTACAACAGCGATATGACATCTATCTTCTTCCCCTTTTAACTTAGCTGCGATAGCCATACCTAAAATAGCAGAAATAGCAGTAGACGAATGCCCTACTCCGAAAGCATCATAAACACTCTCTTCTCTCAAAGGAAATCCACTGATACCGCCTTTTTGTCTATTGGTGTGAAATACTTGTTGTCTACCAGTAAGTAGTTTATGTCCATAAGCCTGATGGCCAACATCCCATACCAAATTATCACTAGGAGTATCGAATACATAATGTAGCGCAATGGTCAATTCCACTACACCCAAGCTCGCTCCTAGATGCCCTTCTTTACTAGCAACTATATCAATAATAAATTCTCTCAACTCCACAGCTAATCCTTTCAATTCTTCAATTGTAAGATTCTTTAAGTCAGCTGGAGTGTTAATATGTTCAAGTAAGTTTTTAGACATTCTAAATAAAATAAAAACAAAATTACAATTTTGTTTTTACTTTTGACTTTGCATTTATGTTAACACAAAAGAATGGATACATTTTTCACAGATGAATATTTTATGCGTATTGCTCTAAGCGAAGCAAAAGAAGCGTATGATAAGGGAGAAATCCCTGTAGGAGCAATCGTAGTTGCCAACAACCAAATTATAGCTAAAAGTCACAATTTGACAGAGCTATTACACGATGTGACTGCTCATGCGGAGATACAAGCTATCTCTTCTGCTGCTAATTACTTAAACGCTAAATATTTGAAAAACTGCACTTTATTTGTAACTTTAGAACCTTGTCAGATGTGTGCAGGAGCCCTTTATTGGAGTCAAATAACCAAAGTTGTTTATGGTGCATCTGATGATAAAAGAGGATATAAAGCCATAGGAGGACAACTCCATCCAAAGACTGAAGTAGTCTATGGCGTTCTTGAACAAGAATGTACGGCTTTAATGAAATCGTTTTTTGAAAATAAAAGAAAATAAAAAACTGCTTATAACTATGAAATTCAGAAATCTACTTATCCTCATCTGCTGTGCTTTTATAGCACTCCAGTCTTGTAAAAAGAATGGGGATTTAAATGTCAATTTATCCAACCCTAAGCTTTTTAGTGAATATATACTTGCTTTTACGGCAGGTGTTATCTCTACTAAAGATCCTATCGATATCAGTATTCCTAAAAACTGGAAAAACTGGGCTCCTAATGAAGAATTGGACAGTGACCTATTTACAATTACACCAGCTGTAAAAGGGAAAGTAGTATACTTACCTACAGATGTGATCCGTTTTATCCCTTCTGAGCGATTAAAACAAGATCAGAGATATAATATTACTTTTCATTTAGACAAAGTTACAGAGACAGAAGATGCCTTAAAGAACTTCTCTTTTATGGTGATGACTGTACCTCAGACATTCCATACACAGTTATTAGACCTTCAGAGTGTATCTGATACAGAATATGTTCTTAATGGTGTACTGACTACAAGTGACTGGCTAACTACTGCTGATGCAAAAAAAGTACTTACTGCAGTACAAGAAAAAAAGAACTTAGATCTAAAATTTGATAGTGATGATAAAACAGAAGCTAAAGAATTTAAGTTCACAATCAATAAGATTAAGAGAAACCCTTCAGAATCATCGATTGATATCGTTATCAATGGTAAACCTGTAAATAATGCTGCTAAAAGCACTGAAATACACACAGTACCTCAACAGAATTACTTTGATCACTTTAAGGTTGAACCTGTAGCTGATGACGCACAAGCTTTTTGGATTAACTTTTCGAACCCTCTTAAGAAGAATCAAGACTTTAATGGTCTTATAGACTTAGAGAATAACGACGCAAAACTAACTTTCTCAACAGATGGAAACGTATTAAAAGTATTTGCAGACAAACCGTTACAAGACAAAATCAATATTAGAATCAGTTCAGGTATTGAAGATAACAAAGGGAATAAAACGCTAACTACGGAAGTAGTAGAGCTAAACTTCGGTATTCCTAAACCTGATGTACAACTAATCAACAGTGGTACAATATTACCTAGCTCAGAGAATTTAAAAATAAACTTTAGAGCTACTACTCTAAAAGCTGTAGATGTAAAAGTTTACAAAATATACGAAAACAATATTCTTCAATTCTTACAAGAGAATAATATAGATGGAAAATACAGCCTTAACAGAGTAGCTGATCCTATCGCAAAAACTACAATTAAACTGACGAATGCGAACCCTAAAGCATTAATGCAGTACAATACTTATGCCTTAGACTTATCTACTCTTATTAGTCCTGATCCAGGAGCAATATACAGAGTGGAGTTCTCATTTGACCGTTCGCACTCACTATATGGATGTACTGAGAGTCAAGACAGCGAGACTACAGATGAGGATATAGAAGAAGATACAGATGAGGAACTAAATCAAGATGACGAGTATTATGATGATGATTACTACTATTACTATGACTGGAGCGAGAAAGATGACCCTTGTTCTAAATCTTACTACTACTATCACGAGAAAGCAGCTACTAATGTATTAGCTACTGACTTAGGTGTGATTATTAAAGGTGGTAATAATAACATCTATACAACGATTGTTACAAATCTAATTACAACAGATCCTGTTGCGGCAGCTACAGTAGAATTCTATACCTATAGACAACAATTAATTACTTCTGCGAAGACAGACACTAACGGTATACTTACTGTTAATTTAGAGAAAAAGAAACCTGCCTTTGCTATTATAAAAGATGATAGAAATACAACTTATGTAAAAATAGATGAGGCAAACTCTCTATCTATGAGTAACTATGATGTAGATGGTACTACATTACAAAAAGGTATCAATGGATATATCTATACTGAAAGAGGAGTATGGAGACCAGGAGACAACATTTACCTAGATTTCATTCTTGATGATCTAGCTAATCCTCTACCTGCTAACCACCCGATCAAACTAACTTTCTCTGATCCTTATGGGAAAGTAGTTGACCAGATAGTACAGAAAAAGAATGCTAATAATCACTACGCTTATGTTTTAAAAACAAACCCTGAATCTCTTACTGGGAATTGGCAGGCAGTTGTAAGTGTAGGAGGAGCTAAATTCTACAAGCAAATTAAAATCGAAACGATAAAACCGAATCGTTTAAAAATTAAAAACACAATCGAAGGCAAAACTGTTTACAGCAATAGTAACAGTGCTAGAGTCGACTATAACGTACAGTGGCTACAAGGAAGTGTTGCTAAAAACTTAAAAGCTGAAGTAACCCTTAAGTTACTTCCTCAAACAACAACTTTCTCTAACTATAAAGCGTATTCATTTAGTAACAGCTTGAGTTCTTATGGTTCTCAAGAGATAAATGCTTTCTCAGGATCAACTGACTTTGAAGGTGACTTTGCCTTTTTTGTTAATCTAAACAATATACCTGAAAACACAGGAATGCTAAAAGCAATCTTCACTTCTAAGGTATATGAAAACGGAGGTGATGTATCTACTGATGTATCTACAGCTACGATCTCTCCATACAATACCTATGTAGGGATAAAGGCACCGGACGCTAATAAATACGGATATTATCAAACAGACGAACCACTTAAATTCTCTTTTATAACTGTGAATGCACAAGGGGCTCCTAAATCTCATGATATCAACGTAACTGTTTATAGAAAAAAAGGATATTGGTGGTGGAGCTCTAATAACAATGGAGCTTCTAGCTACAGTAGTTCAGACTACTACTCTGTGTATAAAGATGCGGTGGATTATACTACATCTTCTAACGGTACAGCTACTATGTCTCTGACTATTCCAGAACAAGACTGGGGTACTTATGAGATTGTAGCTCGTGATAAATATGGTAAACATATAGCTTCTTCAGTAGTATATGTAGACTACCCTTATTGGTCTGGTAAAACCAAACATTCACAAGGAAAAGAAGCTACAGTATTAGCCCTAGCTACAGATAAAAAAGATTATAATACAGGAGAGAAGATAAAACTATCTTTCCCATCTAGTGAAGGTGGTAGAGCATTAATCTCTATAGAGAATGGATCTACTGTATTAGAGACACATTGGGTGAAAACTCAAAAAGGAGAAACTACATTCGAAATCGCTACTACAGAAGCGATGTCGCCTAATGTATACATCAATGTATCTGCTATACAGCCACATGCTTCTACGTTAAATAACTCTCCTATACGTATGTATGGAGTAGCTCCTATCAATGTATACAATAAGAAGACTAAGCTAGAGCCTGTTCTGACTATGCCTGACAAACTAAAACCTGAACAAGAATTCACTGTTCAAGTAAAAGAAAAGGCAGGTCAAAAAATGACCTATACTATAGCGATAGTAGAAGACGGTCTACTAGATCTAACACGTTTTAAGACTCCTAATCCATGGGATAACTTCTATAGCAAAACTGCCTTAGGTGTGCGTACTTGGGATATTTATGACAACGTTATTGGAGCTTATGGTGGTGCTATTAATCAAGTATTCAGCATAGGGGGAGATGAAGACCTTGGAGCTGGTCAAGTGAAGAAAGCAAATAGATTTAAACCTGTTGTTATCCACTTAGGTCCATTCGTTCTTGATGGAGGAAAAACTGGAACTCATAAAGTAAAACTACCTAAGTACATAGGATCAGTTCGTACGATGGTGGTTGCTTCTAATGTAGCTACTAAAGCATACGGAAGTGTAGAAAAAACGGTCAAAGTAAACAACCCTCTGATGATACTAGGTTCTCTTCCTAGAAGAGCTGTACCAGGAGAGAAAGTAACGCTACCGATTACAGTATTCGCTATGGAAAGCCATGTGAAAAATGTAACTGTAAAAGTAAAAACAGATGACAAGTTTAAGATTCAGAATAATGCTACACAGGAAATAACATTCAGTGAACCTGACGAAAAAGTAGTGTACTGTGACTTAGAAGTACAACAAAAAACAGGTATTTCTAAGATAGAAATAGAAGCTATATCTGGTAAAGAGAGAGCTACTTATGTAGTAGAATTAGATGTACTAAATCCTAATCCTATCACTGTAAAGACAGAAGATATCGTATTAGAACCGAATAGTACAAATAAAATCGAATGGGAGAAGTTTGGAGTGACAGGTAGTAATAAAGCTACTCTAGAGCTATCTACTTTCCCTGGTATCAATCTAACATCTAGATTAAACTTCTTGATTAAATATCCTCACGGATGTAGTGAGCAGGTGACTTCTGGAGTATTCCCTCAGATCTTCTTAGAAGACTTAGTTTATGTAAGTAAGAGCAAAAAAGAAAGTCTACAGCGCAATATCAACGAAGGGTTAAAGACATTAGCTCAACGTCAGATGGCAGATGGTAGCTTTAGATACTGGAGCAGTGATTCTTATTCTGATGACTGGACTACTTCATACATCTTACACTTCTTAATCGAAGCTGAAAAAAGAGGCTATGCATTACCTATTGGAAGTAAAGCTAATGCAATCGCTTATCAACAAAAAGCTGTAAGATCATGGTCATACAGCAGTCGTTATAATAATGATATTGCACAGGCTTATAGATTATACACACTAGCACTAGCTGGTAATGCTGATTTAGCTTCTATGAACAGACTAAGAGAGACTACTGGTATTTCTGCTGATACGAAGTTACGTCTTGCAGCAGCCTATGCTTTAGCGGGTCAAAAAGAAGCTGCTAATAAACTAATAGCAAGCTCACCTATTATAGAGAATAATCAATCTCAGTATTACTATTATGGTTCTTATGAGAGAAGATTAGCGATGGCATTAGAAACACTTATTCTGACTAAATCGAATAATAAGTTAATGCATGAATACGCTAATACATTGGCAAAAAGATTAGGTTCTAATACATGGATGAGTACACAGAGTACAGCATTTGGACTGAACGTGATCTCAGCTTATGTAAAGAATAATAAATCAAAAGAAGGTATTAATGTAGACTTCACAAGTAATGGAACGACTACAAATGCTACGACAAAAAACAATATGTATGAGTATGACTTTAAAACGATATCTTCTACTAATGAAGTTAGTTTAATCAATAAGAATACTTCTACTGTTTATGCTCGCGTGGCTTATAGTGGTATCCTTCCTGTAGGAAAAGAATTGACAGACGAAAGTAATATCAGTATTCGCACCTCATTTAGAGATGCAAGTCAGCAAGTAATTAACCCTACTCAGCTGAGCCAAGGAACAGAGTTCTCTGCTTATATTACGATTACGAATACCACTGTTAACAGCATTGATAATGTAGCATTGACACAAATTATCCCATCTGGATGGGAGATTGTAAACCTGAGATACACAGATGCTGGTGAAGTGAGTAATCCTGTACAACACACAGATATCAGAGATGACCGTTCTAACTTCTACTTCAGTCTTAATCCAAGAGAGACGAAGACATTAAGAGTAGTATTAAATGCATCTTACCTAGGTAAATATTATATGCCAGGAGTCTATGCAGAAGCGATGTATGACAATTCATACAGATGCCGTACAGCAGGACAATGGATAGAAGTAGTAAAATAATAAATTGACAATCATTAAATAAATACAGGGAAACAAAATTCCCTGTATTTTTATTTTATATGAAACTGAAACCTAACTTTAACTGGAAAACATGGTCTTTAAAGAGAAAAGTGATGACGATCATCGCTTTTATTCTCTTAGTACTCTATTACTTTTCGCTACCTAGCGAATTGTTCACTAAGCCCTATTCCACCGTAATAGAAAGTAATGATAACAAACTTCTCGGTGCACAGATAGCGACAGATGGGCAATGGCGTTTTCCTGAAGTAAACTCTGTACCTCATAAGTTCAAGGAGTGTATTATTGCCTTCGAAGACGACTATTTTTACTACCACTGGGGAGTTAACCCAGTTTCAATGATAAAAGCCTTTAGAGCTAATCTTCAGTCTGACAAGGTAGTCAGAGGAGGAAGCACACTTACACAGCAGACTATTCGTTTATCTAGAGATGGTAAGAAAAGAAGCTATTCAGAGAAACTTATTGAAGCGATACAAGCTACTCGTCTAGAGTTTAAGTATAGTAAAGATAGAATATTAAGCCTATACGCATCGCATGCCCCTTTTGGAGGTAATGTAGTAGGTATAGAAGTAGCTGCTTGGCGTTATTTTGGGACAACACCAGAACAGTTATCTTGGGCAGAGAGTGCTACATTAGCAGTGCTACCGAACGCTCCAAGTCTTATCTACCCAGGAAAGAACCAAGAAACATTACTTAAAAAAAGAAATGCCTTACTGAAAAAGCTACTAGACAAAGGTACTTTTGATGAGAGCACCTATCTACTAGCATTAGAAGAGCCTCTACCACAGAAGCCTCATGAGCTACCTCAGATAGCACCTCACCTATTACAGTATGTAGCTAAGACGAATAGTCAAGAGAGAAATCATACTACGATAGACTATAATATTCAACAGCGTGTCAATGATATCGTGAAGGGATATTATTTTAATTATAGTCAGACCGAAATCTATAATATGGCTGTTATAGTCATAGATGTAGAAACACGTAATATCATCAGCTATGTAGGAAATACCCCTACTACAGTACAACATAAAAAAGATGTAGACATCATCCATGCACAGCGCAGTACAGCGAGTATCATTAAACCCTTCTTGTACGCGAGTATGCTAGATGATGCAGAACTCCTACCCAAAACATTAGCTGCTGATATACCTGTAGTGATATCGGGCTATAAACCTGAGAACTTTAATAGCTCTTATGAAGGAGCAGTACCAGCAGACGAAGCCTTATTTAGATCACTAAATATTCCATTTGTATTAATGCTTCAGAAATATGGCATCTACAGATTCTATAATCAATTGCAAAACTTAGGTTTCAAGTCCATTTCTAAACATCCAAATCACTATGGTCTATCCCTGATATTAGGGGGAGCTGAGAGCAATCTATGGGAGATAACAAAAGCATATACAGGACTAGCTTCTACCCTTAACTATTACAACAAAACAAAAGGTCAATATAGAAGTAACGAAATACAAGATCTAAACTGGAATAAGAACGTTCAACTTGACTTTGGACAGGATAGCAAAGAGAAAGCACATCTTGGTGCAGGAGCCATTTACAATACTTTTAAGGCACTTACACAAGTTAATCGACCAGAAGGAGATGAAGCATGGAGATACTATGACTCATCCTTTAAAATAGCTTGGAAGACAGGTACAAGCTTTGGAGGTAGAGACGCATGGGCAGTCGGTGTTAATAAAAAGTATGTAGTCGGTATATGGGTAGGGAATGCCTCTGGAGAAGGTCGTCCATCTATCAGTGGAGTGCGTATGGCTGGTCCTATACTATTTGATGTATTTAATCTATTACCACGTACGAGTTGGTTTGAACAACCACTAAATGATATGGAAGAGATAGAAGTATGTACACAATCTGGCTATCTCGCTAGTCCGTATTGTAACAAGAGAACAGAGCTAGTACCCTATCGTGCTAAAAAGACAGAACTATGCCCTTATCACAAACTTATTCACTTAGATCAGTCGATGAGCTTTCAAGTCAATAGTATGTGTGAACCCATTGATAATATCATTAATCAGCCTTGGTTCATCTTGCCTCCGACTATGGCTCACTTCTATAAGCGACATCACAGTGATTATAAGGACTTACCTCCTTATAGACCTGACTGTATAGATTATAACGCGCAGAATACAACAGAGTTTATCTATCCTAAGCACAATGATCTAATCTATCTGACTAAAGACTTCTATTCTAATGTACAACCTTTTATAGCTAAAGCAGCCACTAGCAACCCTGCCAAAACACTGTACTGGTACCTAGATGAAGAATACTTAGGCGAGACCTCACTATTTCATGAACAGGCTATACAGGCAGATCCAGGTACGCACTATCTAACCATAGTAGATGCTGATGGAAATACTAAAACGATTCAGATCACTTTAGAACTCAGTAGCCCTAAATAAAGTAGAGGAGCTATTCAAGCTCCTCTACTCCCCAATTGCACTCAAAACAGCTTCTAATCTTCTTCTTCTATTTTTTATTCACAGCACCTAATCAGTATGATAAACATCTCTAATCCAAAACAATAAATACCAAATAGTTCTGATGAAACCTTTTGTAGTACTAAATTACTTTTTTAAGTACTGAAAAAGTTATAAAAAGCAAATCATAAAATAGAAAACACCACAAATAAACTACTAAGGATAAGTCTTCTAACTTAAAATCATACATTCTTCCTCTATTTACCAATAAAAACTTATAATTAAAAAAAGCATACCCTAAGAGTATAACAGTGTATTAAAAACACAAAAAGTGATTTTATACTTCTTTCAAGCTGATATAAAAGGAAAAAATATTTGATTATTAAAAGGCAATAACCCTATAAAAAGGCTAGAAACAAAAAAACCACTAATCTCTGACTAGTGGTTTTTTTGTTATTCTGAAAGTTCATTTCCTTTATCATCTAAGAAATGGTATTCTAGATACGTGTAAGCGTCACGTGGAATTATTTTAACCCATTTTTTAAACTCTAAGTACCACTTAGCTCTAATAGATGGAATTCCTTTAGTTAAATAAGCAGCAACAAACGGATGCGTATTTAAGATAATTTTTTTCGACTTATCTTTCGAAATAATATTTTCTAGGTCAGCCTTTATTTTGTCAATTACAAGAATAGGAGCTTCGATTTCACCGTGTTCATTCGGATCTTCTTCTCTTGTTTCTATACTGACTTCAGGTCTAACACGTTGTCTAGTGATTTGAATTAACCCAAATTTACTAGGAGGCAAGATCTTGTGTTTTGCTTTATCATCACTCATTTCTTCTTTTAAGAAGTCATATAGTGTCTTTCTATTCTCTGGGTTCCCCATATCAATAAAATCTACTACGATGATTCCACCCATATCTCTTAATCTAAGCTGTCTAGCTATCTCAGCTGCAGCGATAAGGTTAACTTCAAGGGCAGTGTCTTCTTGAGACTGAGCTTTGTTTGAGCGGTTTCCACTATTTACATCTATGACGTGTAACGCCTCTGTATGCTCTATGATTAAATAAGCTCCCTTACTCATAGAAACAGTTCTACCAAAAGAAGTCTTAATCTGACGTTCGATATTGTATTTTTCGAAAATCGGCACTTCTAATGATTGATAGTGTTTCACAATAGAAACTTTCGAAGGAGCTATCTCTTGCAAATAGTCTTTCGTTTGGTAATACATATCTTCATCATCAGTCATGATACCCGTGAAAGTATCATTAAACACATCTCTAAGAATAGATGATGCTTTATTAACCTCTCCTAATACTTTAGAAGGATGATGAGCTACGCTTAATTTTTTGCACATATTGTTCCAGCGAGTCATTAGGTTCTGCAGATCTTTTTCGATCTCTGCTACCTTCATTCCCTCTGCTACCGTACGTACTATTACTCCAAATCCCTTTGGTTTGATTGTTTGAAGAAGTTTCTTTAAACGCTCTTTTTCTTCTTTAGATTCTATCTTTTGAGAAATAGAGATTCTATTAGAGAAAGGAACTAAGACTACATAACGTCCTGCTATAGAAAGTTCAGAACTAATACGAGGTCCTTTAGTAGAAATTGGTTCTTTAACAATCTGAACTAATAAAGACTGATTAGCACTTAATACATCACTAACCACTCCATCTTTATCAATTTCTTCCTCAAAAGGAAAGTTTTTTAAGGAGTAATCTTTTAATTTACCTCCGCTTACAAGTTTAGTGAACTTCAGTAAAGTTCGAAGATTAGGACCTAGATCATGATAATGCAAGAAAGCATCCTTCTCAAATCCTACGTGAACGAATGCAGCATTAAGTCCTGCTACAGGTTTTCTAATTTTAGCGATAAAAATATCACCAACTTGGAAACCATCATCCTCACTCTCTTCTCTCTCTCTGTGTAGTTCAATTAGTTTTCCATCTTTTAATAAGGCAAAATCTACTGTATCAGAATTCGACCTAATAATTAGCTCTTTATTCACACTGTACATTTTTATCCATACTCATCCATTACGATGTCTATAAGACCAAATGAGTTTGTATAGATGGATTAAACATTAATACAGATATTTCTATCTGGAAAACTTACCTTTTGCAAGGCAAGTTTTTTCAGTATCTTTTTTCTACTAAAAGAAAAAAGTAGTTTTAAACTACTTTTTCTTTTTGTGACGGTTAGCTCTCGCTCTTTTTTTACGTTTGTGCGTCGCTACCTTATGTCTTTTTCTTTTTTTACCACTTGGCATAATGTGTGTAATTTAGAGATTAATAAATTATTTTACTTTTACTTCTGTGTTTGACTTTACGCCTTCTACAAACACCTTAGCTGGTTTGAATGCTGGGATATTGTGTGCAGGGATTCTGATAGTCGTGTTTTTAGAGATGTTTCTTCCTGTTTTCTCAGCTCTAGTTTTAATAATAAAACTACCGAAACCTCTTAAATAAACATTTTCACCAGCTTCTAAAGATCCTTTTACTTCTTCCATAAAAGATTCTACTGTTGCCTGTACTTCACCTTTCTCAAGCCCTAATTTTTCTGAAATTTTAGCTACAATGTCTGCTTTCGTCATTTTAGATATAAATTATTTTGTTGTTGTCTGATATTTTTAGAGTGTGCAAATATATTAATTTATATCCCAATAATTCAACCTTAATTGATTAAAATTTAAATATATAAAGTTTTAAGTTTGCGTTCAATACTTTTTACAATGATTTTTTCTAATAAACTCATTACTTGGTACTTAGAAAACAAACGTTTTTTACCATGGAGAGAAACTAAAAACCCTTACGCCATTTGGTTATCAGAAATAATACTGCAACAAACGCGAGTAGCGCAAGGTTTACCCTATTTTGAAGCCTTTTTAACCACTTATCCTACTGTAAAAGATTTAGCAGATGCACCCGAAGATGATGTAATGCGCTTATGGCAAGGACTTGGCTATTACAGTAGAGCTAGAAACCTTCATGCAACAGCAAAAAAGGTGGCTTATGAGCTAAATGGAGTATTTCCTCCTAATTATAAAGAACTACTTACATTAAAAGGAGTAGGAGAATATACTGCAGCAGCCATAGCTTCTATCGCTTATGATGAAGTAGTACCTGTAGTAGACGGCAATGTATTCAGAGTATTATCACGTGTATACGGTATCACTTCTGATATCTCTACCAATACTACTAAAAAAGAATTTCAAGCACTAGCAGCTACTCTAATTCCTCAGCACGACCCTGCAACCTTTAATCAAGCGATCATGGACTTCGGTGCGATACAATGCACTCCGAAGAGTCCTGACTGTCCATCATGCCCTTTTATTAAAGAGTGTGTAGCCTACCAGACTAATCAGGTGGCTGTACTCCCTATCAAACTAAGCAAGGTAAAGGTAAAAAAACGCTATTTAGACTTCATCATCTTCATTGATAAAGATGGTAATACTCATATAGAACAACGCACAGCTAAAGATATCTGGCAACAGCTATACCAATTTCCAGTATTCGACAGTTTCACTCATCATGTAGAAGACATAGACTCTGCACTGAGAGAGCGATACGACACCTTATATATAAAGGAGATAAAAGAACTGACGACTGACGCTATCATACACCAGCTATCACATCAGAAGTTACACATCAAGTTCTGGTGCGTACAAATAGAAGCAACACCTTCTGTACAAACACGTTGGGAGGATTTAAATAAATTTGGATTTCCGATTGTAATTCATAACTTTATTACATCCTTAGATTTAAAAACACTAATATCCTAACACTATGAACGGCACCCTAAATAAAGTTACATTAATAGGTCACTTAGGTGATAACGTCAAGATGCATTACTTCGAAAATGGTAATTGTATAGGTCGTTTTCCGATTGCGACTAATGAAGTTTATGTCAATAAAACCTCTGGAGAAAAATATACTTCTACAGAATGGCATAATCTAGTAGTCAAAAACAAAGCTGCTGAAGTGTGTGAGAAATATCTATCTAAGGGAGATCGCATCTATGTAGAAGGGAGAATACGCACCCGTCAATGGCAAGGTGAAGACGGCATGAACAGACAGACAGTGGAGATTATGGTAACAGAATTTATGTTCTTAGATACCAAAAAAGAAAATGACTACAGACAAAAAACATCTTTTGAAGAAGAGAAAAAAGAGGCTGTAGATAATTTTAATATTCCTAAAGAGACTAATAATGACAATTTGCCGTTTTAAGTAGGTTACTACTTAGTAAACCTTAATCGAAATAAGAAAGATGAAATTCCAATATATAAGCACTTTACTATTATCTGTAGTCTTCTTCGCTGCCTGCAAAGAGGATACTACTCCTAAGCCAAATGCTTTCTTAGCTCTAGACTATCCTAATCAGGAATACAAGACTTATCAAAACGAAAACGGTTTTGAGTTTAGTCAGAATCAATGGTCTACTATTAAAGAGACTAAAAAGAACTCGCTAGAGATACATTACCCACAGATGAAGGCCACCATCTTCATCAACTATAAGCCTGTAGAGAACAACTTAAATCTACTGCTAAAAGACGCACAGAAGCTTACTTATGAGCACTTCGTGAAGGCTGATGAGATTATAGAACAACCTTATATCAACTCTGATGACAGAGTATATGGTATGCTATATGATGTGCAGGGGAACGCTGCCACGAATGTACAGTTCTACGCTACAGACAGTGTAAAAAACTTTATCGTAGCCTCTCTATACTTCTATGCTAAACCAAACTATGACTCTATCTTACCCGCTACAGAATATGTAAAGAAAGATATGAGAACACTACTAGAGACACTTAAATGGACTAGTAAGCAGGAGGTAAACACACCTGCTATTAAATAGAATACATCTCGATTTTTATATTCCGATGGAGCTAGTCTTTATAGATTAGTTCCATTTTGTTTTTATAGGAGTCTTCTTCGTTATGCTAACTTCATTTCTACATCATCAGTACATCACAACTCCGTTAAATCATCCAAAATAACGGACTCACTACGGACTCACTACGGACTCAAAGCGAACGAAATCTGTCTCGTCCTACTATAACTGTACAGTTATAGTTAATAATCCTACTTAATACTGTACAGATTTTTATTAATCCTTTTATTACTGTACAGGTTGTTGTTTTTGTTTATTAGTCTTGTAATAATTCTTCCATCTCTTAGTTAGAATACCTGTCTTTAAATGAGCTTGATTTGGAGTTAACCTATCACAACTATCATGAGGTCTAATTTGGTTATAAGCTTCTATACTATTCTTAATTTTATCAATCGTTTTTTGATAACCTAAACTTGAATAGTTTAAATCAAATTCACCTTTAATTATACCATTTACACGCTCAGCTATTGCATTATCTCTTGGTTCACCACCTTGTGTTGTACTAATAGATATGTTGTTTTCTATCAGTATTTTAGTATAAACACTACTGCAGTATTGACATCCTCGATCTGAATGATGAATAAGTTTCTCTGTATAAATCCTGTTCTTTAATGCCATTTTCAAGGCTTGTAAGCATCCATTAGTAGTTAAATCTAAGCTAAAACTATAGCCCATTATTTTATGAGAATAAGCATCTGTGATTAAACTTAAATAGCCCCAAGTATTATTTAACCTGATATAGGTGATGTCACTTACCCAAAATTGTTCTGGTCTAGTAACTTTTACTCCATTATACAAGTCTAAATACTGTCCTCTCCAAGCTCTGGAGTCTGTTGTATATGCTTTGCGCTTTCGTTGCCTAACCAACATTTTATGACTGTCTAATAAATCAAACAGATAATCTCTTCCTACGCTTATATTGTGCGAACCTAAGCGTTCTTGTAACATATGTTGAAGTTTTCGAGTACCTACTCTTGGTAGAGTAGCTCTAATATTTAAAACTTCTTGAAGAATAATCTCATCTTTAATAGATTGACTTGCGTATCTGTCTATTGACTGATAATAAGCACTTCGAGTTTTACCAAACAGTTGACATATTTTTTTTATTCCCTTATTAGGGTATAAGAGTTTTACTTCTTCAACTGCTTGGAACCAGACTTTTTTCTGATATCAATATCCAAACTTTTCTCTGCTACATCTATCAATGTATTTAAAGCTACTATCTTAAATTGTGCCTCTGATAAAGCCTTTTTTAAAGCTTTAATTTCTAAAGATTCTGTATTGGATGTTTTTTCTTCCATAAGTGACGGAATAACAATTGCATTACAAATATCTATGTTTTTATTATAATTAACTAACAACCAGTTATTTATTGTACTTATACTTTCTACACCATACATTATACAGGCTTCTTGTGCTGTCATATGGTGTTCTGTAATACTATGAACTACTTGACGTTTAAGGCTTTCTGAATAAACTTTATTCTTACGTGTAGCATGATACTCGGGACTTGCATATTTCTTAACCCAACGATTTAGCGTAGATTTATTTAGGCTATACTCGCGAATTACCGAATTTTGACTTGCTCCATTCTCTATTTCTTGAACTATTTGTTCTATGAATTTTAAATGATAACGCTCTTTGTTTTTTGGTTCTCTTCCCATCTTTTAATGTTTTAAAAACTGTACAGTTTTTTTAGGACGGGTCAATCAATAAAAAAAGCGAGTATGTCTCAACACACTCGCTTTAGATCAAATATTTAAACAGATGAGGAATGCCCCTACTCTTATATTGTTCTTATTATTTAGTAGCACTAACGCTCTCTACCTTATAAATTCCATTAGCGATCTTCTCTACAGTACCTACTAACGACTCTACACTCTGCTTAGATTCATCAAAGTCTATCTCTGCAGTCTTAGTATCAAAGTCAACTTTAGCTAACTTCACTCCGTCTAACCCTGCTAACTTACCTTCTATAAGCTTCGCACATCCTATCTCACACGTCATCCCGTCGATCTTAAATGTAGTGTGCTCCACATTACCAGCTACTTCTGTAGATGCAGTAGATACTGACGCATCAGCTGTCTTCTCTTCATTCTTACACGATACTAATAATATAGCTCCTAACATCATGAAGCCTATTGACTTTACTATTTTCATCTTTGTGGTTTTTTAAAATTACATTCTTGATGGTACAAAAATAAAAAAAGCAACTGATAAATCAGTTGCTTTTTCAATTCTATTATTTAGATAATCAATTATTTAAAATCTGCATCAGTCACTCCTTCGTTGATTTTAACTTCAGAAACTTTGTTTATGATCTCTATTCCTACATTCATTACATTCTTAAAAGGCATTTTAATTCCTTTTACTTCTTTATAATCTTCGTATGTAGTTACGATATTCATTACTTGTCCTCCTTGCTCTTGTGTAGCTACAGATGATACCTTAAGCCCAGTCTCTAAATCATAGTATGTTACTACTTTTCCAGATTTGATACCTACAGCTTGTTTACCATTCACTACCTCTACTCCAGCGATAGAAGCTTCACTATTAGCCTTTAATTTTAACTCTGGAAATGGTGTTGCTTCTGCCTGTAATGCTTTTAACTCTTCACCTTTCATCTCCATTTTTTGTCCTTGAGCTACGATGTATGCACCTTGAGGATTCACTACTTGCTTAGAAACAGTATTTCCCATCATCTTTTGTTCAGATAATAAATACCCCTCTTTTAGTTTAGTAACAGACTCTAGCTTCATCCCTTGTACTTCAGCTTCGCTAATAACCATAAGAGATTTCACCTCAGATAATTTCTTCGCTCCACCGATAGCGTTAATGTACTTATCTACAACAGTAGCAACTGTAACATCTTTAGACAATACTTTTTTGTCTGCTGGCTTACTAGCTTCATCAGCCTCTTTAGTATAGTACTTAATAGGATAACCTAATTTCTCTAATCCTGGTAATACGTCACTACCTTTACCTACGATAACGATACGCATATTATCCTTAAGGAAATACTTCTGAGCAGCTTTCTGTACATCTGCTATCGTTACAGCATTGATATTCTTAATGTAGTTCTCATAAAAATCCGCTGGAAGCTTATACAACTCTTTATTAAGAGCATACCTAGCTACAGTAGCAGGTTTCTGGATTTCCATCACGAAGTTACCTACATATTTAGCTTTTGCTAACTTCAGTTCTTCTTCTTTAACAGGAGTCGTACGGATAAGGTCTATCTCTTTTATAAACTCTGTTACAGCGCTATCTGTAACTACGTTACGCACTGCAGCTGTCGCTCTAAATTTACCAGGATACTTACGAGCTGTACTTATAGAAGAATACGCTCCATACGTCCAACCATGTGCCTCACGTAAGTTTAAGAAAAGACGACCTTCTCCTCCACCTCCAAGAATTTGGTTAGCCAAAATAACAGCAAAATAATCTTTGTCAGTCATTTTTAATTCCACCTCATTCACTAGTGCTATTTCTGACTGAACAGCGTTAGGCATATCTACGAAGTTAATCTCTGTAGCACTAACGTTCCCTTTATAAACAACATCTTTGTACTGTGTATTCGATTTATTCCAAGCCTCAAAAAGTCCCTTGATAGATTTCTCTGTCTTTTTATAATCAATATCTCCTACCACTACTAAGTATGCGTTCTCAGGAGAGTAATACTTCTTAAAGTATGCTTGTACATCAGCAAAAGTTACATTACTTAATGTCTTCTCCGTTTCGAATTCTCCCACTGGAGTATTCTTTCCGTATAATACTGCATCTTCTACTCTATGAGCGATATTAGTCACACTGTTCTCACCAGACTTCACACCTTCGATAGCTTTTGCTTTTGCCTTGTCGAATTCTTCTTGTGTCAGTACAGAATTGATTACTCCATCAGCTAATAAGTTAAGAATAGTCTCATTGTGTTTAGACAATCCATTCGCTGAAGCACCACCTGTATGGAAATTAATTCTAGCTCCTAAGAAGTCTATTTCTTCTAAGAACTGATCTTTATTCATCTTCTTAGTCTCATTCCCTAACATCTCTGATAAGATAGTAGCTACCCCAGCTTTATCCCCATCATAGATTAACGGATTATCAATACTCAATGTATATGATACTCTAGGTAATTTCGTATTCTGAACAACCATCACCTTCATCCCATTCTTTAGTACAAAAGAAGTAGGCTGTCCTACATGCACTACTGGCGCAGGCCCCGCTACAGGCTGTTTTCTATCTTGAGCTTGTACTTCTAAAGCTGCCAAAGCAAACACTACACTTGCAGCATAAATATATATTTTTTTCATTTCTAGTCTACAGTTAAAATTAGTTATTAGCTTTCTTTGTAGGGATATAATCCAAAATTAACCTTTGATTTTTATTTAGGTATTTTTTAGCTACATCGCGAATCTCTTCTCTAGTGATACTTCTATAGATATCTATATTCGTATTAATTAGATTAACATCACCGTACAATAGGTAATAAGAAGCAAGATTCTCAGCTAATCCTTCTACATTAAAGTTAGAATCAACATATTGCTTTTCGAAAACGTTCTGAAGTTTCTGGAAGTCGCGTTCTGAAATTAACTCAGTCTGTAATTTCTCGATTTCTTCATCAATTTCTTTAATTAAATCAGCCGAAGCAAAACCTTGCATCGGAATACCATAAATGAAGTAGATTCCATAGTCTTCTTGACTTAAGTTAAATGAAGACATTTCTAAAGCCATCTTCTTCTGGTCAACTACTTTTTTATACAATCTAGAGCTTTTTCCTCCTGATAAAATAGAAGAAATCATATCTAATACACGAGCATCACGAGTCTTCATAGAAGGCGTACGATAAGCTTCAATCAACATTGGCAATTGAATATTCGGGTCCTGAAACTCAGCGTGAATTTCTTTTGTAATAGGATCTTCCTCAAATTTGTTTTTTACAACTGGAGTTCCTTTAGCGATAGGTCCAAAATACTGTTTGATCCACGTCTTAGCTTGATCTTTCTCAAAATCACCAGCTACAACTAAAACAGCGTTATTTGGTAAATAAAACTT
Source organism: Myroides profundi (assembly GCF_000833025.1). Lineage (NCBI taxonomy): Bacteria > Pseudomonadati > Bacteroidota > Flavobacteriia > Flavobacteriales > Flavobacteriaceae > Myroides > Myroides profundi. The sequence goes on along the minus strand of NZ_CP010817.1, from coordinate 526,717 downwards.
CTTATTAAAAGCTAAGAACTCCTCTAATGTAGATGCATCTAAATGTTCCATAGAACCAATAGGTGCCCAACGATAAGGATGCTTAACGAATAGATTTTTCTTCACTTCTGAGAATAATTGACCATAAGGCTGATTATCTACACGTAGTCTCTTTTCTTCTTTTACTACTTCATTCTGAGTAGTTACTCCTATCTGATTAATAATAGGGTGCATCAGACGCTCAGACTCCATCCAAAGTCCAAGCTCTAAATTATTAGAAGGGAATACTTCATAATAATAAGTACGGTCATCAGAAGTATTAGCATTATTATTACCTCCATTAGCAGTTACTATCTTAAACCACTCACCGCGCTCGATATTCTTCGTTCCTTCAAACAATAAGTGTTCAAAGAAGTGAGCAAATCCTGTTCTATCAGGGTTCTCATCTTTAGCCCCTACGTGGTACATCACTGATGTCACTACTACAGGAGCTGATTTGTCTTGATGTAAGATAACGTGTAATCCGTTATCTAAAGTGTACTGCTCGAATTCCACTTTTTGAGCTAAGGCAGATATTCCGAAGAATAATGAGCCTAGAACCAATAAAGATTTTTTCATTCTACAATATTTTGAAATTAGGTTATAACCTAATAAGTAGCTACATTTTAAATTATGTTACACTATTTCTAAAATATTTTCAAACTTTATTAAATAAATACTTAAGTAATTTATAAAAATGACAATCTACGTCAGCTACAAACAAGACTTACATTCCTTATAATACCGTCATCAAAAGAGGATATCTACTACTAATGATCTATCACACCCCACCTTAAACAAACTTTATAAGATAATAAAGTATATCAGAACTAACTCATTTACACCAAAATAGAAATAAAAAATATTATAAATGGGAGGTGTAAAACTTTTGTAAATAAGAAATTAAATGTATATTTGCACCCTTAATAAACATTTTAATTTTTTGTTATGTACGCAATCGTAGAGATAGCAGGGCAACAATTCAAAGTTAGCAAAGACCAAAAAGTGTATGTACACCGTTTAGCAACTGAAGAAGGATCAAAAGTTACTTTTGACAAAGTTCTTTTAGTTGATGACAACAACAACATCACTCTAGGCGCCCCAGCTATAGAAGGTGCTTCTGTGGAAGCTAAAGTTTTACAACACCTACAAGGTGACAAAGTAATCGTTTTCAAAAAGAAAAGAAGAAAAGGTTACAAAAAGAAAAACGGACACAGACAAGCTTTAACTCAAATTGTTATTGAGGGAATCAATGCAGGAGGAGCTAAAAAGAAAGCAACTAAAAAAGAAACTGCTGAAGCAGCTGAGTAATTAACAAACTAAATTTAAAACGTCATGGCACACAAAAAAGGTGTAGGTAGTTCTAAGAATGGTAGAGAATCAGAATCGAAACGTTTAGGCGTTAAGATTTATGGTGGTCAAGCAGCTATCGCTGGAAATATCATCGTTAGACAAAGAGGTTCTAAGCACAATGCTGGTGAAAACGTTTACATGGGGAAAGATCATACTTTACATGCAAAAGTTGACGGTGTTGTTAAATTCCAAAAGAAAAAAGACAACAAGTCTTACGTTTCTATTTTACCATTTGAAGCTTAAGAATCAAACTTATTTATTTGTTTAATACAAGTAAATAGAAAACATAGAGAAGGCGCTATAATTAATTATAGCGCCTTTTTTTGTGCGCTTTAGTCTAGCATCTTATCTCCTTACTTTCTTTGTTCTTCAAAAACAACTAAATAAAGCTCCTTAGACCATCTATTTTATTTAGATTCACTACAATAAACACCAACTCTTAAAAACAACACAACATCTTATATATCAGTACTTAATATTAATTATTTAGACAAAATAAAAATAACTATTGTAGGTTTAGATATTTTATTTACATTTGTTCTAAATAATTAAACAATCTAACTTATTAAAAATGAAGATTAAAAAAGTACTTTCGTTATTTGCAATCACTGCATTTTTGTTGACGAGTTGTTCTAGTGATGATAACGAAATCATCAGACCAGAACAAAAAGATCAAGTAGAGGTAAGTAAAGAATCTCCAGTTCTAGGTGATTATTCATTCAATCACGCTGGTAACCCTATCCCTTTTCATTTTGAAAAGACTACAATCACTATGAAAATGTCAGGAATGGCAGGTAGTGGTCAAGATGATGAAATATTTAATGTTATTACAACATACAAGAATGCAGAAGGTGTTCTAAAAACTGTTGCTAAAAATAAAGACAACAATGAATATAAAGCATTCTTCTTTAGAGATATTAAAGATGATAAGAGTACATTCTTACTTAATACAGACTTATCAGCGTCATCTGAAATAGAAGCTATAAAAGCTGCATATCCTGCTAAAGATATTATAGTAGATCATGGTGCAGGTCAATTTGGATGGTTACCTATGACTCAAGGAACTATTGTGGAACCAATTCTATTACCTGTCAATGGTAAATACTCATTCTCTGCTACTACTCCTCAAGGGACATTCTCTTATTATTACAATTTCTCTAATGATGTAATAAACTTTAGTGGTGATTATGATATGACTGTACTAGCTCACAATAAAAACACCAATAAAATCCTACTAGTAGGTAAAGATGAAAAAGTAAAAGACTTTTACTACGTTATTCAGTTAAAAAATATTGTTGATAATAAAGTGGATGTTGCTCGTCTAACGTACAAAGCTACTTCAGAAGGACTTACACCTAAACAACAAGCTGAAAAAGAATTCGCTAGTCAAGAAGAGATTAAAGCTAATTTCACAACATATACTAAAGACGAAGGAACAAACAATACAGCCTTCGCTAACTTAAAAGGAAGTTATGTTACAGAGAAAATGGGACCAACTAAAATAGGTTACTATACTTTCAGAATGGGAGAAGATAAAGATGCTTTTCTTTTTGTTGCAGATATGGCAGGTTCTGGAGAATTCAAAGAAAGCGCTTCTTTTAACTTAGAAAGAGTATTCGCAGATGAAAAATCAGGACAACTAATATACAAAGTAATCTCTGCTAAAGGGTATTATGAAGGAAGAGAAGGCCAATACTTAACTTTTTATGTAAAAGACATCGCTACTGATGGTTCTAAAGCTACATTTGCTATAGCTACTAAACAAGTTAAAGATGACAAAGGGAACTTATTAGATAGTAACTCTATATTAAAAAGCAAAGGAGACGTTGTAGGAAAAACTTTAGAGGAAGCTAAATCAATTAAAGCTCCAGAAGAGAACAAAGTATTCGTTCCTAAAGATGGAATGTCAAAATACGCACATCTTTGGATACCAACTACAAGAGAGTAATTTAATTTCACTGATATTTTAAGCTAAAAAAAGAGGTAATAGTTAAATACTATTACCTCTTTTTGATTGTATTATAAATGATATAATCTTATTTATCGTTTCCCTTTATCATATTATATAACTCTAAAGCCTTACCGTCAGTCAGCATAGAGATAAAGTGACATATATTCATTAAGCGTATATACACACTATCACTCTCTATTCTATACTTATCTGGTAATAGAGACATAATCAATAGATCATACTGACTCTCCTCTCCATAATACACATTATTAACAGCAGAAGTAAACGCTTCTAATAAAGCATTGATCACTTTATATCCTACTATTTCTTTTTCTATAACTTCACGGCTCTGGTATACTTTATTAATACTCACAGAAAGAATATCTTTCATCTGAGCGATATAACTACACTTCTCCGTTAAGGCATAAGGATATTCACCAGCTAGTATTTTATCTTCATTCTCTAAAAATACTCTACATACATCCTGGATCAAACTCCCTATCGCTAAGGCTCTTAAATAACTTACTCTATCCTCTTTAGAAGCTAACTGAGCATAAGTCTGTGGATTTATACTATTCTGAACGATCTTGATTAAAAACTCTAGAGCGTGCTCTTCTGGTATCCATCCAAGATTAATACCATCTTCGAAGTCAGTAATAGTATAACATATATCATCTGCTGCTTCAACCAAGAAAGCCAAAGGGTGTCTAAAATAAGCTGCTTCAGTACGATCATCTTTAGATATAAGACCTAACTCATTGGCTACATCAATAAATGCCTCTTTATCCTCTTGAAAGAAGCCATATTTCTTATCTGAGATATCTCTAGTCAATTTCTTAGGCAAACTCTCTTTAGGATACTTCATAAAAGCTCCTAGTGTAGCATAAGAGATTCTCAAGCCACCTGCCATACCAGGACGACTCTTCGTCAGTATAGCAAAACCATTTGCATTACCTTCAAAGTCTATCAAGTCTTGCCATTCCTTATCTGTTACCTGATCTCTATACTTAGCTCCTAGTCCTCGTTTAAAGAAGTCACCTATCGCGCGTTCACCTGAGTGCCCAAATGGAGGATTACCGATATCGTGTGCTAATGAAGCCGCTGCTACTATAGCCCCGAAGTCATTTACTGTATATCCATATTCTTCTGCTAAATAAGTATATTTATTTAAAAGACTAGAACCTACTATTCGTCCCAATGAACGCCCTACTACAGACACTTCTAAACTATGTGTCAATCTAGTGTGAACGAAGTTCGTCTTAGACAGAGGGATTACTTGTGTTTTATCTTGTAAACTTCTAAATGGTGATGAAAAGATGATTCTATCATAGTCCACCTCAAACCCGATACGAGTCTCTAGTTCATCTAATCTATTTCTAACAAAAGTGTCACCATACTTCTTTAGTGATAGTAACTTTTCCCATTTCATCATAAGCAAATGTTCAACTAGTTATTTTGATCAGCCTCTAATAATAATTGGCTATTTATAATATTATCTTTTACTGTTTTGAATACATGATTCTTTGCCTCTGCATAAGACACGTCATATATCCTCGTTAACGTTCTGTATTCTTCTGGATATTCCTTAAGTAACTTATCGTAATAGAAGTCAAGAGCTTCTTTATTCGGAGCGGTATATTCTAACTGTAACTCAAAGCGTCTAACTAAAGCTTCGTCAATCATGTGTATCTGATTCGTAGCTGCCATAAGAATAGACTTCTGTGGTAGATTATCTATCAACTGTAAGATAGCATTCACTACACGTTTCATCTCACTGTTATCCTTATTGTCATAATCCCTAATCTGACCTAATGAATCAAACTCATCAAAGAATAGCACAGAACTCTCGTATTGAATTTCTTTAAATAAACTCTCAATATTCTTAGCCGTTTCTCCTAGCTTGGAAGAAACAATAGTAGCAAGATTAACAATGATAAGTTTCTTATCTAAATGTTTAGCAATAGCCTTAGCTGTCATGGTCTTACCACATCCTGTCTTACCATAAAGCAATATCTTATTACTAACAGGAAGATTATACTTCATCAGTATATCACGGTATTTATACTCTTTTAGAAATTGAGTAATCTCAGCTTTTACGTTGTCATTAAACATGACATCATCTAAAGAAATCTTAGTGCGATCTATATAATATAAAGAACTCATATTAAACAATAAATTTGTTGTGTGTTAATCCACAAATATACTGCTTATATTCCTCGATTAACTCCTCCAGAAAAGAGAAAAAAAGAACATTTTAGTATATTCACAACTAATCCCCTAAACAAAACCATTCCTCCTCGATTAGAAATAATGAGCGCGAATAGTAATCTGATAAAGAGTCATTCCTCCTTCTTTATTTCTATAGAAATCAAAGTGATTAGATCTCTTCTGTTTGTCCTTAACTTCCTTTATATTTACACTAAACACGGGAAACTCAGCACTTCTCCATTTGCCTTCTTCATCTAAATATAATTGTTTGTCTTGCTCAGATGTGATTTCTGTATCATCAGTTATCACTCCATCTTCTATATAATAATCAATGTGATAACGACTATTATCCTCCGTTCTTACTAAGTCAAATGCTTGAGTGATTAGTTCTCTCTTATCTTCTAACAACTCCTTTTTATCAATGACTATATAATCACCTATATTATTATTATCTATTTCTAAGTTCACTTTCAGATTATCTGATAGATACTTCTCCCATTTACTTCCTTCTGTACTTGGTAAGAATACCTGCTCTGTGAAATGTTGCAAATACTTCTCTAATTGAACGAAGTTATAATACTTACCATTTACCCCCTTTAAGCTAACATAATAACTATCTTCTAGAGGTTCGTCAGTAATTTTCAAACTAAACATATCTAAATCAATATGAGGTTCAAGCATATCTTCAATTAATACTTCCCCTTTTGTATTTAAAAGATAGGTATCTCCTCCTAGAAGTACATTATGTCTATCACCATTTCTCCCTATATTATCTTTTACAGCACCTTTTAGAGCATATAGCATACCATTATGTACTTTGGTTAACCCAGAATATATAGGTTCTATGACCACTTGTCCTTTATCATTATACAAACCAACTAACTCTCTGTCTTTATCTGTAAAACGAATATAATTCTCACTAGAATAATCAGGAGCGACTACATCATAATAATATACATGATCTACTCTTATATCTTCTCCATTATCTTGTTTAATCAGATAATATATATCCAATCCTATCTCTTTCTCATCTATTATAGTGCGGATACGATTACTATTTTTGACAACTTTAGGTTTAGAAGGGTAGTTGTTCTCCTGATAATAATTCTGATACACAAAAACACCAATACCCAATAATAACAATCCTCCTACAATAGAGAATATCTTTCTCATAGCTTATTTCTTTAACAGTAAATATAACGATTATCTTACAGAACATGAACAAAAAAAGGAGTGACTATTCATCACTCCTTACCTATTCTTATCTATAGTTCTGGTATAACTCCGTCTCTATAATCTTATTCTTCACCTGCTAAGAAGAACTTCATTGACTTCATTGGGTAGTCTTCTCTACTCATATTACTAGGGTTAGCAATAGCTTTCTTAATGCTGATCACATCACCTACTTTGAAGTTTGCTTCTGTATATTGGTAATCTAATAAATAAGGCCCACAGAAATAATTTCCTTTAGCATCTTTCTCTATCGCTCCTTTAAAAATACCTTTTTTAGTTTCTTTAGACATAGTATATAACTGTTAATGGTACAAAGATACAACAAAAAAGGTAGCTCAATAAGCTACCTTTTAATATCAGTATAATATGTTCGTTATGATCCACACATTTCACAATCTTCGTCATTATTAGCAGCCATTCTAGCACGCTGTAACATCGCTTGATAATCTTCTACAGACACCTGCTCTACTTCTTCTATAGCATTTGGATTAGCTTTCTTCTCATTATTTAAAGTAAACTTAATCGCGTCTACAGCAGACTTTGTACGCAAATAATACATTCCTGTCTTTAAGCCTGACTTCCAAGCATAGAAGTGCATAGAAGTTAACTTAGCATAGTTCGCTCCTTCCATAAACAAGTTTAGAGATTGAGACTGATCAATGAAATATCCACGTTGACGGGACATATCAATGATATCTTTCATACTAAGTTCCCATACCGTTTTATACAACTCTCTAATATCAGCAGGTATAAAGTCAATATGTTGAATAGAACCATTCGCACGCATGATTTCTTGTTTTAAATCTTCATTCCAAAGCCCTAACTCTACAAGGTCTTTCAATAAATGTTTATTAACAACAATAAACTCTCCTGACAACACACGTCTAGTGTAAATATTCGATGTATAAGGTTCGAATGCCTCATTATTTCCTAAGATTTGAGAAGTAGATGCTGTAGGCATTGGAGCTAATAATAAAGAGTTTCTCACTCCGCTAGCCATTACTTCTTTTCTCAAAGAAGCCCAATCCCATCTTCCACTTAATTCCTCATCTTTCACACCCCACATATTGTATTGGAACTCTCCTTTAGAAATAGGCGATCCCTCAAACGTAGAATATGCTCCTTCTTCTTTAGCCATCTCCATAGAGGCAGTTAAAGCAGCAAAATATATCGTTTCGAATATCTCTTGATTTAATTGCTTTGCTTCTGGACTAGTGAATGGCATTCTCATCATGATAAATGCATCTGCTAATCCTTGTACTCCTAATCCTACAGGTCTATGACGCATATTAGAATTATACGCCTCTTCTACAGGATAATAGTTTCTATCAATAACTCTATTTAAGTTACGTGTAATACGCTTCGTTACATCAAATAAGAACTGATGATTAAATTGACCATCCTCTACGAACATTGGCAATGAGATTGATGCCAAATTACATACCGCTACTTCATCTGGAGAAGTGTACTCCATAATCTCAGTACATAAATTAGATGATCTAATCACACCTAGATTCTTCTGATTTGACTTCGCATTAGCCGCATCTTTATAAAGCATATAAGGTGTTCCTGTCTCTATCTGAGCCTCTAGAACTGCTTCCCATAATTCACGTGCCTTGATTGTACGTCTACCTTTACCTTCATTCTCATACTTCAGATAAAGTTGTTCGAACTCTTCTCTATACACATCACAAAGGCCAGGGCACTCATTAGGACACATTAAAGTCCATTTCTCATCAGCCTCCACACGTTGCATGAATAGATCATTGATCCATAGAGCAAGGAACAAATCACGTGCACGCATTTCTTCTTTACCGTGGTTCTTTCTCAATTCGATAAAGTCAAATACATCTGCATGCCATGGCTCTAAGTAAATAGCAAAGCTACCTTTACGTTTACCCCCACCTTGGTCTACATATCTAGCCGTATCATTATACACACGTAGCATAGGCACGATACCGTTAGAAGTACCATTCGTCCCTCTGATATAAGATCCTGTTGCACGTACATTGTGAATAGAAAGACCTATACCTCCAGCTGATTGAGAAATCTTAGCTGTTTGTTTTAAGGTATCATATATCCCTTCAATACTATCATCCTTCATTGTCAATAAGAAACAAGATGACATCTGAGGCTTAGGTGTTCCTGAATTAAATAATGTTGGCGTAGCATGTGTAAAATACTTCTTAGACATCAATTCATATGTTTCTATAACAGAATCAATATCATCTAAGTGTATCCCTACCGCTACACGCATAAGCATATGTTGAGGACGCTCTACTATCTTACCATTAAGCTTTAATAAATAAGAACGCTCTAATGTCTTAAAACCAAAGTAGTCATAGTTAAAATCGCGTTGATAGATAATAGTAGAATCTAATCTGTCACTATGCTTTTTAATCACCTCATACACATCGTCAGCGATAAGTGGGGCTTCCTGTCCTGTACGAGGGTTAACATATCTATATAAATCTTCTACTGTTTCTGAGAATACTTTTTTAGTATTCTTATGTAAATTAGACACTGCTATTCTAGCGGCTAACAGCGCATAGTCTGGATGCGTCACAGTCATAGAAGCCGCTGTCTCCGCTGCCAGATTATCTAATTCAGAAGTAGCTACTCCATCGTATAATCCTTCGATAACTCTCATCGCTACCTTTACAGGATCTACGAACTCATTTAGCTCATAACACAGTATTCTAATTCGGTCTGTAATCTTGTCAAAACTTACAGGCTCTCTTCTTCCGTCTCTTTTTATTACGTACATCTACTCTTTTTCCTTTTTAAGTTAACAATTAAAAATCTGCGTCGAAGCTAATCTTATTACCTCCTTCTTCTTTAGAAATCACTCCAGCTTTCTGGTATTCAGACACACGCTTTTCGAAGAAGTTTGTCTTACCTTGTAGAGAAATCATATCCATAAAGTCAAAAGGATTACCTACATTATACTCTTTCGCACAACCTAACTCCACTAATAATCTATCTGTCACAAACTCTAAATACTGAGTCATTAATGTAGAGTTCATACCAATTAAACTAACAGGTAAAGACTCTGTAATAAACTCTCTTTCTATATTTAAAGCATCTACTAAGATTTCTCTAATACGCTCTTTAGGAACTTTATTAATCAAGTGGTGATTATGTAAGTGTACTGCGAAGTCACAGTGTACTCCTTCATCTCTAGATATTAATTCATTTGAGAATGTAAGACCTGGCATAAGCCCTCTTTTCTTTAACCAGAAAATAGAACAAAATGCTCCTGAGAAGAAGATACCTTCTACAGCTGCAAAAGCGATTAAACGTTCTGCAAACGAATCTGACTCTATCCACTTCAGTGCCCATTCAGCTTTTTTCATAATAGCCGGGAACACCTCTATAGCTCTGAATAATCTATCTTTATCTTCCTCGTTCTTCACATACGTATCGATAAGTAAAGAATAAGTCTCACTGTGAATATTCTCCATCATAATCTGGAATCCATAGAAGAACTTTGCCTCAGCGTACTGTACCTCATTCACGAAGTTCTCTGCTAAGTTTTCATTCACGATACCATCAGATGCAGCGAAGAAAGCAAGGATATGTTTGATAAAATAACGTTCATCTTCATTTAGCTTATTGTTCCAATCAGATAAATCTTGATGCAAATCAATCTCTTCTGCTGTCCAAAAGCTAGCTTCCATCTTCTTATACCAGTCCCAAATATCATGATGTTTGATAGGAAATATTACGAATCTATTTTTGTTTTCAGTTAAAATTGGTTCTTGAACAGCCATACTATATTGAATATAAAAGATTAAAATATCATGAGAGTACCTCTCCTCTCTTTTACAAATATGATGTTTTTTTTGCTCTATAAAAAATTAGTGTACAATCTACTTATTCACAAATGGTACAAGTTATTAACAATGACTAACAATCAACAACTTACACAATTTGCTAATTTACAACAACTTACAAAAAACAATCTTACTACTTTAAACAGCTTCACCCTACTACCACTAAGGGATAAGAGCTCCTATCAAGACAGCAAACTAATCGATTAAATCTTTCGAGATACAGCTCAGTTATTTAACACAAAAAGCTCTTATCTGTACAATATAGAACATAAAAAAACGGCAACTATAAATAGTTGCCGTTTTCTATATTTCAAAAAGTTTCTAACTACTAAAGTTCGAAAGCTTTCTTAGGATTATTACCTAATAATAATTCAGTTGGGTTCTCTAAAGCTTCTTTAATAGCTACTAAGAAACCTACTGACTCACGTCCGTCGATGATTCTGTGGTCATAAGATAACGCCACATACATCATTGGGTGAATCTCAACTTTTCCATCTACAGCGATAGGACGCTCAATGATATTGTGCATACCTAAGATAGCAGACTGTGGAGGGTTGATAATTGGAGTAGATAACATAGATCCGAATACACCACCATTAGTAATAGTGAATGTACCACCTGTCATCTCATCTACAGTGATTTGTCCATCACGAGCTCTGATAGCTAAACGCTTGATTTCAGCCTCAACACCACGGAAAGATAATAACTCAGCATTTCTCACTACTGGCACCATTAGACCTTTAGGTCCTGATACAGCGATAGAGATATCAGCGAAGTCAAACTTGATTTGGTCTTGACCATCGATCATAGAGTTCACGTCTGGATATAATTCTAAAGCACGAGTAACAGCTTTAGTGAAGAAAGACATAAATCCTAATCCTACACCATGCTTAGCTTTGAAAGCATCTTTGTACTCAGCTCTTAATTTGTTTACGTTAGTTAAGTTAACTTCGTTGAATGTAGTTAACATAGCAGTCGTGTTTTTAGCTTCTACTAGACGCTCAGCTACTTTACGACGTAACATAGACATTTTTTTGCGCTCTTCTCCTCTAGGTCCTCCAGTTGGTGTACCCATAGAAGCTTTTGCGTTTACTGCATCTTCTTTAGTGATTCTACCATCTTTACCTGTACCAGTTACAGTAGCTGGGTTGATGCTTTTCTCATCTAAAATTTTCTTAGCAGCTGGAGATGCACTTCCAGTAGCATAAGTAGTAGCTGCAGCTTGCACAGGTTCAGCTTTAGGAGCTTCTGCTTTAGGAGCCTCTTGAGCTGGTTTAGCTTCTGTAGAAGCACCTCCTGCAGGTTTTGCAGCACTCATATCGATTAAACAAACTACTTGCCCTACAGCAACAGCGTCACCTTCTTCTGCTTTTAAAGTGATAATACCACTTTCTTCAGCTGGTAATTCTAAAGTTGCTTTATCTGAATCTACTTCAGCAATAGCTTGGTCTTTTTCAACGTAATCTCCATCTTTTACTAACCATGTAGCGATTTCAACTTCAGTAATTGATTCACCTGGCGAAGGAACTTTCATTTCTAAGATGCTCATCTGTATATGCTTTAATTAAATATTGTTATGTAAAAATACGTTTTTTTCTATTATAAATTCTTGTCGAACACTTTTGCGATAGCTTCTGCATAACGTTTTTTAGAACGCACAGAACTTCCTGAAGCTGGCGCACTAAATGCTTGGTTACCTGCATAACGCAATGGTTTCAAGTCAAAGTTCATTAACATATGCCCATAAGCACCCATGTTACGTGGCTCTTCTTGACCCCATACGAAGTCGTCTGCATTAGTATACTTCGCTAATACCTCAGCAATTTGCTCGATTGGTAATGGGAATAATTGTTCGATACGAACAAATGCGATATCCTTTCTACCTAATTCTTCACGCTTAGCTACTAAGTCGTAGTAGAACTTACCACTACACAATACCACTGATTTTACATCTGCAGCATTTACATTAGCATCGTCTATCACATATTGGAATTTACCATCTGTAAAGTCACTGATAGAAGATACCGCAGCTGGGTGTCTTAATAAACTCTTAGGAGACATATTGATTAATGGCTTTCTAAAGTCAGTGATCATTTGTCTTCTCATTAAGTGGAAGAAGTTAGCTGGAGTAGTTACATTCGTTACGAACATATTACTTTCAGCACATAACTGTAAGTAACGCTCTAATCTAGCAGAAGAGTGTTCAGCACCTTGATTCTCATATCCGTGAGGTAATAACATCACGATACCGTTCTGGTTGCTCCATTTATCTTCAGCAGCAGAGATATATTGATCCATCATAATCTGAGCTCCGTTAGAGAAATCCCCGAACTGTGCTTCCCAGATAGTTAATGTATTAGGATTAGTCAATGCATAACCATACTCAAAACCTAAAACAGCGTACTCAGCCAATAGAGAGTTGAATATTCTCATTTGACCATTTTGCTCTTTTAATTGGTTTAATAAGATGATTGACTCTTCTGTATCTTCTGTTTTCACTACAGCATGTCTGTGAGAGAATGTACCACGCTCTACATCTTGACCTGACATACGCACATCGTATCCATCTGTCAATAGTGTACCATACGCTAATAACTCACCCATAGCCCAGTCTAAAGCATCTTTCTCGAAGAACATAGCTTTTCTATCTCCGATAAGCCTTGTCACCTTATTGATGAATTTTTTATCACCAGGCAATGCAGTAATTACTTCAGCAATTGCAGTTAATTTCTCTTTAGAAACTTTAGTGTCGTAGTCAGCTACCATTTTGTCACGACCTGCGATATGGAATCCATCCCAGTTCTCTTCCATAAATGTTCTAACCTTAGCAAATTCTTTTTCACGAGAAGTGCTTAACTCTTGTTCTAAAGCATCTTTATATTGTTTCTCTAAAGATTTAACGAAAGCATCATCTACCACTTTATCCTCTAATAATCTAGCATTATAGATATTACGAGAGTTAGGGTGTTTAGAGATTAACTTGTACAAGATTGGTTGAGTGAACTTTGGTTCATCTCCCTCGTTGTGTCCGTATTTACGGTATCCAACTAAGTCAATAAATACATCTGTACCAAAATGCATACGGTAATCTAAAGCGAATAAGAATGCTCTTACTGCAGCTTCAGTATCGTCAGCGTTAACGTGTAATACAGGAGATTGAGTTACTTTAGCAACATCTGTAGAATAAGTAGAAGAACGACCATCAGAATAGTTAGTTGTAAAACCAACTTGGTTGTTTAATACAATGTGAATTGTACCTTCTGTCTTATACCCTCTAAGTTTAGCCATCTGTACAATTTCATAAACAATTCCTTGTCCAGCAATTGCAGCATCTCCGTGAAGAGCGATAGGTAAAACTTTAGATGGTTCGTTTACAAAGATAGTATCTTGTTTCGCTCTAGCGATACCTTCGATAACTGCCCCTACAGTCTCTAAGTGAGAAGGGTTAGGAGTTAAGTTAACATGGATCTCTTTTCCAGAACGAGTCTTACGTGTAGATGTAAGACCTAAGTGATACTTAACGTCTCCGTCAAAACCTTCAACAGCATCATAATCTTTACCGTCAAATTCAGCAAAGATATCTTGTGCAGGTTTGTGGAATACGTTAGCTAATACATTAAGACGTCCACGGTGTGCCATCCCTACTACGATCTCTTCTACTCCTTTTTCAGCAGCAGCGTCCATCATAAAGTCCATTGCTGGTATTGCAGCTTCTAGACCCTCTAGTGAGAAACGTTTTTGTCCAACGTATTTTGTATTTAGGAAGTTTTCAAAAGACACTGCCTCAATTAACTTGTGCAGAATTTCTTTCTTCTCTTCACTATCAAATTTTGCCTCTGTAGCCTCATAGTGATTTTGAATCCATTGTACAGCAGCTTCATCAGTGATGTACTTGTACTCAATACCTAATGTAGTACAGTAAATTTTCTCTAATTGGGCAATGATTTGTCCCAATGTAGTAGTTGGTAGTTGTATTGTTTTTGCAGCCTCAAAATTAACATTCAAATCTGCTTGAGAAAGACCAAACTTCTCTAAACTCAAATCTGGATGCTCTACTTTTCTGTCTCTTAATGGGTTTGTTTTAGTCAATAAATGCCCATAAGTTCTGTAAGCGTCAATTAATTTTAATACAGCAAACTCCTTTTGAAGTTGCCCTAACTGCGCTGAACTATCTACACCAACACTATTACTTGACGTATAAGCTTGTGATAATTGCTCAACAGGCCCACCATTGTATTCATTTGCAAAGTCAAATCCCTGAAAGAAAGCTCTCCAGCTTGGCTCTACGCTATCTGGGCTTTCTAAATATTGATCATATAAATCTGCAAAAAATGCAGTGTGTGCCGCATTTAAAAAGGAATATCTATCCATAATTTCGTCTAAAGACCTTTTGTTTAAATATTATATCTACAAAAATACAACTCTTTATGACAAAACTATAAACTTTTGCTTATTTTTATCTGATAATTATTTTATAAAATTGAAATGAAAAGATTTAACATCAACTATTTACTGTTTTTTTTATCAATATCATTTTTTTTAGGTGGCTCTTTTTCCATTCTTGCACAAGATCAAGGAAATAGCTCCAAAAATTATGATTTTGGTAAAAGGTGGAAATTTGGTGGAGGCCTTGGAGTTGGCTTCGGAAGTGGTTACACTGATGTAATGGTTGCTCCGAGTGCACTATACCAGGTTAACCCTTATTTTGCAGCTGGTGTAGGACTACAAGGAAGCTATATCAGTAGTAAAAACAGAAGCTACTACAACAGTAGTGTTAAAGAATACAACTCTTGGTTATACGGAGGTAGTATAATCGCGCTGTCGAATCCTATACCTGAAATACAACTTTCGGCAGAATTAGAACAACTAAGAGTAAACAACACCTATAAGTATCACACAGGAGAAAAACTAGATGACAACTTCTGGAACACTGCTTTATTCTTAGGTATAGGATATAGTAACGGACCTGTTACAATAGGTGTGAGATACAATGTTCTTTATAAAGAAAAAGACATGGTATATGGGAGCGCCTATATGCCTTTCGTTAGATTTTACTTCTAATTCATTTATAGTATAAAACAAAAGAAGCACCTTATAAGGTGCTTCTTCTGTTTTATACTTACAGTGTACTTCGTATATACACTTTTTGATATTCTCGTTTTAGGATTAGAAAAGTCACTTGCTTTAAGTAATCCTCTATATCTACACTCTTAATAGCCTTGATATCTGCCTCAGCAATATCTATTCTATACAGTAGACTAGAGAACTTAGACACAGAAGTCTGTGTGACTATTTTATGCAATTGATTATAAACCTCATAGACCAACTTAGAAGGGGTGTCTGCCACTATCTCTATAGAAGGATCCACAGTCATACGGAAGTCTTTCTCGACTTGCTTTACTAATTCTCCCAGTAGATTATACTCACCTACCTTCTGTTCTATATACAGTACAGCCTCTTCTATCATGACCTAGTCTGTTTATACTCTTCTATCCATTAGTTCATGACTAAATGTTCTCAATTGCTGTTTTTTATCTTCCGCAATATCCATTTGGTCTAAGATAGCTAATGCTTTAATCGTGTACTCCTCGATCAAGTTTTTAGAATCATTAGCAGAACCTGTCTCCATAAACAACTCTTTCACACGAGTTACTTTCTCCTCTGCATTCTGTTCTGTACTAGAGAAATAGTTTACTAATTCCTCACGTTGTGATTCATTTGCATTCATTACTGCTTTTAGATATAAGAATGTCTTTTTGTTTTCTAAAATATCACCTCCCACTTGTTTACCAAATGTAGCTGCATCACCGAATGCGTCTAAATAATCATCTTGTAACTGGAACGCAATCCCTAAGTTAATACCAAAGTCATAGATATCCTCAGCATTCTTCTGGCTACTACCTGCTACGATAGCCCCCATCTTTAAGGCTGCCCCTACGAGTACTGCAGTCTTAAACTTAATCATCTGAATATACTCCGGAATACTCACATCATTTCTATTCTCGAAACAGATATCCCATTGCTGTCCTTCACATACTTCAATAGCCGTTTTGCTAAACAGTTTAGCTAAGTCGCGGAACGTATCGCTCTCATAGTTTTCAAAATACTGATAAGCCAAAATTAACATCGCATCTCCAGACAAGATAGCCGTATTGGTATTCCACTTCTCATGTACAGTCTGATGCCCTCTTCTCAGTGGTGCATCATCCATAATATCATCATGCATTAAAGAGAAGTTGTGAAATAATTCGATAGCCGTAGCTGCGTGAATGGCTTTCTTAGGATCAATACCAAAAACATCAGCTGCCATTAAAGTCAATACTGGTCGAATTTGTTTTCCCCCTAATGATAATATATATGAGATCGGTTCGTAAAGTTCCTTTGGAGTACCTGATAAAGAAATCGAATCTATAAATTCAGAAATCTGCTCTTTATACTTAACTATTGATTGCATTACTTAAATTATTTTGTGTAAAAATACGCGTTTTTTTCGAAGATAATCATCTATATCCCTTTTTTAAACGGTTATCACTAATGCTTATCTAAAAATACCATTCTGTTTACCCCCTTCATACTTCACTGTACAGTATGATAATTCTATTCTTAATATCTGTTGATTATGTTATTCTACCTATCACATCACTTTTAGTATGAAGAGAATATTCTTAGCACCTAAAGCTATTCCCTAGATATCCGTCATCAGCCTTTCTTCAGCATCAGGCGCTATACGATGTTCAAAGCTAAAAGGGAGTGAAGTAACCTCATCTCGTTTATACACTCTGATCATAAGCTTCTCTATCGGATGAGCAAATGTGATATACACCTGATCCCTCCCTTTGTGGTGTGAACCTTTTTTCACTTTTTTAGTTTCACCTGTCCTAGAGACATCTCTTATAATCTTATTCTCCTCCGATATTCCATAGACTACCACATAATAATCGCTGTTATAAGGCAAGTCTAGCGTCACTTCATTCTCATCTGCTTTCAGTAACTTTACTTCACCTATCTCTGTCTTTATTAATGGCTCCTTATTACTAATCTCATACGTATTGTGCTTTAGCATATCTATCGTACCATTATAAACAATAGAATGTACAGGCCTTTCTACGAGATACCCGAATACATTCACAGACCCATCATACACTTCCCATACTTTCAGTTCTAGTTGGGTTATTCTTTCTTTATCTACATCTGTCAGTACATTATCTCTTTGGCGTTCTTCACCACTAACACGTTTCGTAGTTACATAGATTCCTGCCGCCTCACCTGAAGTACCATCGACATAATTAATTTTATATGGAATCAATACTGGTAATAATTCAGGATTATCAAAGAAATAGCGTCTATCAGGTACGCCTAGTACTTGATTTAAATCTATCATTTGTTTCTTAAATCTAGTAATCACACCTAATATACTATCTGTAATTACCTCCACCTCTTGACCTGCATAGAGCGCACTTAATCTCACTATTTTCTCTTCTGTCGTTAATTCTACTAATTCCCAACCAAAGTTAGTCTCATCCACATTCTCGATAGTCTCTACCATCACCTCCTCTATAGAGGTATCAATAACCACCTGCTCTTCATCATCCTTACAGCTACTGAACAGCAGCACTAATGAGATCATGTTTATTAATAAAACTCTATACATATCTATATCCTATTGAATAATTTAGTAGTGTCTCTACATTTATTTATATAACCCTAAAATACAACACTTTATTATATTTAATTAATATTTATACAAATTAATCACTCCCTAATTAACAAAAAACAATATCATTTCTATTCTCCCCCTCTTTTTTAAGTGCAATCCTAAGCTATGTGGTTATATCATTTACAACCTGACATGACACTAAAAAGACTTAGTTATTTATAACTAAGTCTTTTGATTTTAATCTTATTTTTCAAGTTTCAACCCTAACTCTAATCGAATCCTAATTTCTAGAAAATCATCAGTAAATAATAACTAAACAAGTTGTAAACACCTAACTCGCAAACTATAAATCTCCATAATAGCCTATTCTAGAGATAATAGCTACTTATGGATGTATTGCCTTACTATGACTAGCACATAAAATTACAACTCACTAACAATCAAAACACAACATATATTAACTTTCATCTCCTTCGGATAGTGTTCGGTAATATGTAGTATTTACTAGGCTTAAAAGGTTATTTACCGAACTATATTCATCTAACACCCGAATCATCTCATACCCACAAACCAAACACTCCCTACTACATTAGTTACCTCCCTATAACTATGATCATTTTAGTCTTCCTGTCCTCACAAATATTCCTTTCTTCCTACTCTAACCTCAAATGCATTGTTACTATCACAATCGTAGTTTGATAGCATAGTGATCGCATAAAAAACAGCCTTAATTATGTAACCACTATGCGATAACTATGCGAACAGTTCCCAAAAATCAAACGCAACGCAGTACTAACAAAGGTTTGAGTAGTAGATAGCATTGCAGTACTTCTAAAGATGATTATATCTTCTAAGCTAGACGATATTGTTCGTAAATATGATCGTTATAACATAATCTTCACTTCGTTTAGAAACTTTTTTACATCAAAAAGTTTTTGACAACAAAACACATTAAGAACTCACATACAATAGATTACAAAAATAAAGAAACTAATACATACGTTAAAGTTTCCTTAATTGACAAGGAAACGAATTTATTATCAAAGTTTCCAAACTATATTTGCCCAACAAATAATAAACAACATGGAAACCCTAATATTAGAAAAAGCAACCCAAATGTTTCTTAGCCAAGGCTTTAAAACAGTGACTATGGATGATATCGCAGCTGAGCTGAGTATCTCTAAAAAAACAATCTACCAACACTATGCTTCTAAACCAGAATTAATAGAAAAAGCACTAGCGAGTATCAATGCTAAATTTCTGTTCACAATAGAACAGACGCTTAAAGAAGGGAAAGAGGCAATACCCGAAATCCTAGCCGCGCATGATGATATCAATGAGACTTTCTTAATAGACTCCTCTGCTTGCTTCTATCAGCTAACGAAGTATTATCCTAAACTAGCGCAAAAGCAAAAGGTATTCCATGAGAAGAAATACGTTCGCCTTATAGAACAGAACCTTGAAAAAGGAATCAAAGAAGGAGTATATCGCTCTGAGATAGACATAGACTATGTAGCTAGATTTCACATCGCATCCTTAGTCGCTATCGAAGACCTAGACTACTTCCCTGATTCAGATTATAGTCATCTAGAGATACATGCACTACACCTAGAGTATCATATCCGCAGTATTGCTACGGATAAAGGATTAAAAATATTCAAAGAATTAACTCAGAAGAATAGATAATGAAGACATTTAAAATAACGCTTATTACACTATTAGCGACTTTTATTGTAAATGCACAGGAACCTTTAAGTCTTAAAGATGCACTGCACTATGCCTTACAGCACAAAGCTGAGGCTAAGCAAGCTAGTCTAGATATCGAGAACAGTCAGTATCAGATAGAAGAAGTCAGAGCGAATGCACTACCTCGTATAGATATAGAAGCGAACTTACTGAACAATGTGAAGATACAGGAGATGCCTCTGACCATGGGTGGACAGACACAGATGATTCCTTTCAATCTAAAGTGGAACTCTAGTATCACTGCTACAGCGTCACAAGTACTGTTTAACCAAGCTGTCTTCATGGGACTTAAAGCGGCACGTACTGCTAAAGAATTTTACATCATCAATAAAGAGCTTACAGATGAGCAAATTATAGAGAAAGTAGCGAGTACTTACTATCAGGTATACCAGACAAAAGCTATGCTGAAGACGATAGAGACTACGATAGAGAGTACTACGAAGATTAAGGATATTATAGAGAACCTACACAGCAATGGACTGGCTACGCAGATAGACCTAGACCGTACTAAGGTGAGTCTTAGTAATATCAAAGCTACTAGACAGAAGATCGTCAATGCGATAGACTTACAAGAGAATGCACTAAAGTTCTTTATGGGAATGGATGTGAACACACCTATCGCAATGCCAGACACGACTTTCACAGTAGATGACAGTGGTATACTAGCAGAGAATAGAATAGATGACAGAACAGAAATACACCTATTAGAGAAACAAAAAGACCTACTAGAGTACAAGAGAAAATCTATCGTTGCAGACTATTATCCATCATTAGCAGCCTTCGGAAACTTCGCTTATCAAGGGCTTGGGGACAAACTACCATGGGGAGGTTCTACAGCAGATAAAGTGTATTGGATGAATACCTCAGCAGTAGGATTACAACTAAAGATACCTGTGTTTAGTGGGTTTGCTACACGCTCTAAGGTGAGACAAGTAGAAATCGAACAAAAGAAAGTGGATGTACAGATACACGATGTGAAAGAGGCACTATCACTAGACTTTAGCAATGCACAGAAGTCATTAGAGAATGCTCTGATCACCATAGATATCCAAAAAGACAATGTAGGCCTAGCTAAAAACATCTTGTCTAATATCCAGAATAACTATAAGCACGGTCTAGCTTCACTAACAGACTTACTCAATGCTGAGAATGCGTATACGGAGGCAGAGAATAACTATACTACATCTATGCTAGACTATAAACTAGCACAGATCCAATTAATAAAAGCTCAAGGAGAGTTAAAGACATTATTAGATTAATCGTACAAAAAATCTAACATCACTATCATCATGAAAAAAATTATTATCGCCTTAGTACTAGTCGTTTTAGGAGGAGGTCTTGTCTATATATTATCAAGTAATAAAGCTAAGAATGACCGCGAAACTGCTATCGTGGCTGAGCGCAGTGCAGAGGTAACGGTGAGAGCAGAACAAGCTAAACTACAAGTATTCGATGCTTCGTATAAAGCAAATGGAAACTTCATGCCAGAACAAGAAGTTACAATCTCAGCAGAAACACCTGGACGTATCAATAAGCTATTAGTAGACGAAGGATCTCGTGTACAGAAAGGTCAAGTATTAGCACTAGTAAATAGCGATCAGATCAATGTACAGATACAGAATGCCGAAGCAGCCTTAGCTACTGCTAAAGCTGATGCAACTAGATTTGAGAGTGCTTTTAAGACTGGAGGAGTGACTCAACAACAATTGGATCAAGTGCGTCTTATGCTAAAAAATGCAGAGGCTAACCTGAAGTCTGCCCGTATCACTGCTGGCGATGCTAATATTAAGGCTCCTATCAGTGGTATCATTAATAAGAAACACGTAGAACTAGGATCTTTCGTAGCGCCAGGTGCTCCGTTATTTGATCTAGTGAATGTAGCACAGCTTAAGTTAAGAGTGAATGTAGATGAGAGCCATGTGGCTAATCTAAAAGAAGGAGATATCATTACGGTAAAAGCAAGTGTATTGCCTAACGATACCTTCCAAGGCAAAGTGACATTCATCGCTCCTAAAGCAGACGCTGCACTAAACTATCCTGTAGATCTACTAATCGCTAACAACCAAGAAAACAAATTAAGAGCAGGTATGTATGGTTCAGCGATATTCGATGGAGAGAAAGATGCTGGTACACCTATCCTATTAGTACCGCGTAATGCATTCGTGGGGAGTGTGAGTTCTAATCAAGTGTACACTATCGCACAAGGTAAAGCAGTATCTAAGAAAGTAATAGCAGGTCGTAACTTCGGGGACTTCGTAGAAGTACTAGAAGGTCTTAAAGAAGGTGAGACTGTTATCACATCAGGACAAATCAACCTAACAGAAGGTGCTCCTGTATCAATCATTAAATAACATCCTCTAAAATCAAAGGATCGACTTATGAAAATAGCCGAAATATCAATAAAACGTCCTAGTATCATTATCGTAATGTTCATCGCATTACTGCTAGGTGGTTTATTTAGTTATAAAAATCTGAGTTACGAATTAGTTCCTAAGTTTGAAGTAAACGTAATTACAGTTGCAACAGTCTACCCAGGAGCTTCACCTGCTGAGATAGAAAACACAGTAACCAAAAAAATAGAAGATGCTGTAGCCTCGCTAGAGAACGTAAAGAAAGTAGAAGCCATGTCATTCGAGAGTTTATCTACCGTGATGATATACTTAAACTCTACTGCTGACGTAGATCTATCTCTTAACGATGCTCAGCGTAAGATCAACGCTATCCTAAAGGACTTACCTAAGGACGTAGATCCTCCTTCGCTACAGAAGTACTCACTGAGTGACTTACCTATCCTTACACTAAGTATCACGAGTGACTTAACAGAGAAAGAGCTATATGACTTATTAGATAAAAAAATACAACCTATCTTCTCTCGTGTGAATGGAGTAGCTAAGGTAGAGCTTATCGGAGGGGAAGAAAGACAGATACAGGTATTATTAGATCCTAAAAAGCTAGAAGCTTATGGACTTAGCGTACCTATGGTACAGCAGATCATCTTAGGGTCTAACTTAGACTTCCCTACTGGTAACGTAAAGTCGAATGACAAACAAACCATCATCCGCCTAGAAGGGAAATACAAGGATGTAGAAGAAATGAGAAACTTAGTTATCGCTTCTCAGGGTGGTATAGATATTCGCTTAGGTGATGTAGCTGATGTACAGGACGGTATTAAAGAGATCGAAAAGATCGCCCGTCTAAATCAGAAGTCTACTATCTTAATGCAAGTTATCAAACAGTCTGATGCCAATGCGGTGACTGTATCAGAGCTAACACATGAGACTATCACAGAAGTAGAACGCAACTACAGTGACCATAACGTTCAAATCAAAGTAGCGAATGACTCTTCAGAGTTTACACTAGAGGCAGCGAATGCTGTAATGTTTGACTTATTCTTAGCGATAGTCTTAGTGGCATTCGTGATGTTGTTCTTCTTACACAGTTTGAGAAACGCTATCATCGTGATGGTGGCTATCCCACTATCTTTGATTGCTACTTTTATTGGGATATACTTATTGGGATATACGCTAAACTTACTGAGTTTACTAGCTCTATCCTTAGTAGTAGGTATCCTAGTGGATGACGCCATCGTAGTGATAGAGAATATCCACCGACACATGGAGATGGGTAAAAACAAAGTACGTGCATCATATGATGGAGCTAAAGAGATTGGGTTCACTGTTACTGCTATTACTTTAGTAATCGTAGTTGTATTCTTACCGATCGCGATGTCATCAGGTCTAGTACCGAATATCATTAAACAGTTCTGTGTGACTGTAATTATAGCGACTATGCTATCGTTATTAGTATCATTCACTATTGTACCATGGTTATTCTCTAGATATGGACGTATCGAAGTGATTAAGCCATCTACCTTCTTTGGTAAGATTATACATGGATTCGAAAAGGGGTTAAACTCATTCACACACGGGATTTCTAACTTACTAGTGTGGTCGTTAAACTCTACTCGTAACACAATCATTGTTATTGTTATCGTAGCGATATCCTTCTTTGCATCGATCGCCTTATTACCGATGGGATATATCGGAGCAGAGTTCTTCCCTAAGACGGATAAAGGAGAATTCTTAGTACAGTTAGAACTAGATAAAGATGCGTCGTTACAACAGACAAACAAAGTAACTCAAAAGGTAGAAGACTTCTTAAGCACTAAACCAGAAATAGTAGATATGATCACTACAGTAGGTCAATCTTCTGAAGGATATGGTGGAGCACAAGCTACTAAATACAAGTCTGAGATACACGTAATCCTAACAGATAAGAAAGAACGTAAAGAGAACTCATTCGTATATGCTGCACAGCTAAAGAATGAGCTAGCACCACTCATCGCTGAGGCAAAAGTAAAGACTGTACCCGTAGGACTAATCGGAGCTGAAGAAGCACCTCTAGCCTTAACAGTAACAGGATCTACCTTAGACGATGCTATGGACTTCGCCATACAAGCGAAAGAGCTATTAGATAAAATACCAGGTACAATGGAGACAAAGCTGACTACGGAAACGGGTAGCCCTGAGATCAATGTACAGGTAAACCGTGATAAGATGGCTGCACTAGGTCTAGATATGTACACAGTAGGTATGACCATGCAAACGGCGTTCAACGGAAATACTGATGGTAAGTTTAGAGCTGGAGAATATGAGTACGACATCAATATCAGATTTCAGGAATATGCTAGAACGACGATAGATGATGTAAAAGAGATTAGCTTTAAGAATAATGTAGGTCAAGATATAAAACTAGCTCAGTTCGCAGATATTAAGTATAGTTCTGGTCCTTCTATCCTAGAGCGTAGAGATAAGAGTCCGTCTGTGACTATTAAATCTCAAACGATAGGACGTGCTCCTGGTGCGATAGCAGAAGAGTGGGTACCACAGTTCGAACAGTTAACCATAAAACCTGGGGTTAAATACTTATGGACTGGAACGATGGAGGATCAAGAAGAAGGATTTGGTACACTGGGAGTAGCCTTATTAGCTGCTATTATATTAGTGTACTTAGTAATGGTAGCGCTATATGATAGTTTCTCTAAACCATTCATCGTGATCTTCTCTGTACCGTTGTCATTCATTGGAGCATTATTAGCATTAGCGATAGCGAATATATCACTGAATATCTTCACGATATTAGGTATCATCATGTTGATCGGGCTAGTATGTAAGAATGCCATTCTACTAGTAGACTTTGCGAATCACAGAATAGATGCTGGAGATAGTGTACACGATGCATTAATCGCTGCTAACCATGCACGTCTACGCCCAATCTTAATGACGACTATCGCGATGGTGATCGGGATGGTGCCTATCGCCTTAGCAAATGGTGCAGGTGCTGAGATGAATAACGGACTAGCAGTAGTGATCATCGGAGGACTACTATCCTCTCTACTACTGACCTTAGTCATCGTGCCTATCATCTACTCTATCTTCGACAAGATAGGAAGCCGATTCTCTAAAAAAGAAAAAGTAGATTATAATGAGCTAATGACTGCTGACTATGACTACAATGAAGGCTTTATCGATGAGTTCACAGCTAAACATATAAATAAAAAATAATAGAACATTCATAACAACAAGCAGAAACCTCTGGGAGATATCATATTCTCTCAGGGGTTTTGATTTTATAGCACTTATGTATAGCTGTTTTATAGATAGAAAATAATGAAGCTATCTACTTCGTTTATTAATCTATATTAACTTCTATCTACAATCTAATTACTAATTTTAGAAAATAATTAAAACTGTAGATTCATCGTGGATACTTCATATATACAAGTCTATTCTCTAAGCGATATAACGCATCGCTATAAGAATGTTCTAACGGACAAAAGATTAGCTATACTAGATATAGGGCCTAAGCATAAGCAGTATTTTGTTATTGATAAACCGTATCAGTTTACCACCTTTGGGCTAATCTTAGTGACGGGAGGTAGATGTGAGATTACGATTAATCTAGAACCTACTATCATTAAAAAGGATGACTTACTAGTAGTGTTACCTAATCAATTCTTTGAGATCAAAAGACTAACAGAAGACTTCTCTGTAAAGACGGTATTCATTGACCCAGACTTATTCTTAGAAGCAGGGTTCCACGTCAAATCTCATAGTTTGGTTTCTTTCTTATCTTCTGAGTACCCTAAGATTATCACCTTGACTAGAGAGGTGTTTAGAGAGTTTAAGAACAATATCAAAAGACTAACTCAACTGTCTTATAACACAGATAATATCTATGCTAAACAACTCATCATACACCACTTCTCTATATTGATGTATGAACTAGGCAACTTCTACAGCAAAACTGTATTACAAAAAAGTAATACTAAACTGATGAGAAAAGAAGAGTTGGCAAAAAAATTCATTTACCTGGTATCAACTCATTTTAAGAAAGAGAGAAGTGTACAGTTCTATGCAGAATCTATGTATATCAGTAGAAAGCACCTTACAAAAATCATAGTAGAGGTGTTCCAAAAAACGCCAAAACAGATTATATCTGAAACCATAATCTTAGAGGCTAAGGTGCTCCTTAGAAACCCTAAATCATCTATCACAGATATTATTAATGAGTTGAACTTCATTGACTTGTCAGTATTCAGTAAGTTTTTTAAAACACATACTGGAATTTCTCCTACAGACTTTAAGAATAATCTATAAAGTTTATTTAGAAGCCTTTAGTATAAAAACGTCTTTTAGACAATTATTGCCGTTTAATTATCTATTATAAAATAAGTAATAATAACGATATTTGATGCATAAAATCTAAAGATAGCAAGAGTTAAGAAGATTTAACTCACTTGAAATAAAGACGCATAACAATATGACAAAAACAACTACTCACAAAACTATATACGCAAATATCACAGCTATCGGTGGGTATGTACCTGAGCAAAAAAGAACTAATGAGGACTTAGCTAAGGTAACAGACACGTCTGATGAATGGATTACAAAAAGAACAGGGATTAAAGAGAGAAGAATACTTGAGAAAGGACTAGCGACTTCTGATATGGCTGTAAGAGCCATAGAGAATTTAATCACTACATATAACAAAAACCTAACAGATATAGACGCTATCATAGTAGCTACGTCTACACCTGATATGCCTATGCCTGCTACAGCCAATATTGTATGCGAAAAGCTAGGAATAGAGAATGTATGGGGATTCGATGTCAATGCTGCCTGTTCGGGTTTTTTATATGCATTAGACCTAGGAGCCTCTCTAGTAGAAAGCCAACGTTACAAAAACGTTGTAGTCATCGGAGCAGATAAGATCAGTGCCTATGTCAATATTCAAGATCGTTCTACGAATATACTATTCGGCGACGGCGCAGGTGTAGTATGGTTAGAACCTTCTACAGAGATAGGTGTTATGGATGCGCTAATGCAGAGTAATGGCCAAGGAAAAGCATTCTTAAATATAGAGGGTGGTGGTTCATTATATCCTAATACTGATCTAGAAGAGGATGATGACAAAAAATATATCAAACAAGATGGTAAAGTAGTCTTCAAACAGGCGATACAGTCTATGAGTGATGCTTGTCTAAATGTTCTACAAAGAAATAACCTTACAGTAGAGGATGTAAACTGGCTGGTACCTCATCAGGCAAACAAAAGAATCATCGATGCTGTAGGAAAGCAAATAGAAATACAAGAAGATAAAACATTAGTCAATATCGCTAACTACGGTAATACTATTGCGGCAACTATCCCATTGTGTATCTGGGAAAATACAGATAAGATAAAAAAAGGAGATTTAGTACTTCTAACAGCATTCGGAGCAGGGTTCTCATGGGGAGCTAGCTTATTGCGTTGGTCAATATAATCGACCTTCTAAAACATAAAAAGTCCTTAAAAATAGATGACACTATTCTAAGGACTTTTTTTATAATATCTTCTTGTAATAAACTCTCGTCTCTGCGAAAGTTCATTCATCTAGTTCTAAATATACTTAGCAGGATACTCTATCCCTTTCGCATCTAAATAAGCTAAAAGCTCATTGTGCTTATTTTCTATATTAGAAATACATTCACATGAAATAGGACAAATAGCTGCAGGAGATATTTCTAAAATCTTAGCGATTTCATACAATACCTCATTCTTAAGCTTTGTTTTTCCACTTTCAATATCAGAATATGCTTTTTGCGAAATTCCTAATCTTTCAGCGACATACTCTTGTGAATAGCCTGAATTCTTTCTTATACTCTTGATTC
This sequence comes from Myroides profundi, assembly GCF_000833025.1. Lineage (NCBI taxonomy): Bacteria > Pseudomonadati > Bacteroidota > Flavobacteriia > Flavobacteriales > Flavobacteriaceae > Myroides > Myroides profundi. The sequence continues at coordinate 498,503 of NZ_CP010817.1, read as the reverse complement.
TTTCAATATCCATAGCATTACTTTTAAAGACTGACTCCCCGTAAAACACTAATTTTACACTAATCTAGCTAACAAAAGTACCACTTTTCTGCATATAAAGTAAAACATATCAAAAATATACTTAATTTTGTAGAACAAATTTTCATAAACAACAAGCCAGTCTAGCTCAAAATGGTTAAAACTTCAATTTGAAATTCATTAATCATATAATCTAGCCTAAGAAAACTGCTTCCCCAAGCAGTTTTCTTTGTTTATAGACCTATCAATTCGTACAACTGTACAACTTTTTTTACTTCTCCTGAACATTACTGACCTTTGGTGTTCAAAAAATGTTCATTTTCAGAAAAAAGCTGTTCGATAATGAACAGTACTCTTTTCTTAAACAAACACAATTAACTAAAAAACAACATCTTACATTATTTTTAATTTATTGGCACACAAATAGAATTATACTTTACAAACAAGTAAACTATAAAACTCAATGAAAGCATTATTTATCTCAACTGCTTTATTCTTAACTGCATTAAGTGTAAATGCACAAAACACATTAAAAGGGTCTGTACAAAATACAGAAAAGGCTCCTGTGGACTTTGCAGAAATATACTTGCTAGATACAAAAGGTAACTTAATACAATCTGCCTTCACAAACGAGCAAGGGACTTTCGAGATACACGATATAGAGAACAATACATACGCATTCCAAATCCACAATTTCGGAGTAAAAGCCTATGACAAAAATATAGAGGTAAACCAGTCTGTAGACTTAGGAACTATCACGATACAACAAGATACTAAACTAGACGAGATCGTAGTAGAGTCAACTAAGAAGGTATTCGAGCGCAAAGTAGACCGTACTGTATTTAATATCGAGAACTCTGTACACGCTACGAATAACGATGCTGTAGATTTATTAAAACTAACTCCTAGTCTAAAAGTAGATAACGAGAACATCTCTATCGTAGGTAAAAGTAATGTACGTGTAATGATCAATGATAAACTAGTACAGCTAACTGGTGAACAATTATTACAATACCTAAAAAGTATTCCATCTGACAATATCAAAAAAATAGAGGTAATCACTACACCTCCTGCTAAATATGATGCTGAAGGAAATAGTGGATTAATCAACATCGTCTTAAAAGAAGCTCTTCCTGATGCGTGGAATAACCAAATCAGTGCTGGTTATAAACAATCGACTAAGAACTTATTCAGAATTAGTGATGTGTTTAGCTATAATAAAGATAAAGTATCACTAAAAGCAGGAATTACTGGTAGTAAAGGAGGTTACAATGTAGTAGAGAACTCAACAGTATACTATCCAACTGAAACTTGGAATGGAAAAAGTACGCGTTACAACAATAATGACTACTTATCGGGTAACTTCCAGATAGATTATCAAATCACTGATAAAACATCTATAGGCGCTCAATACAATGGAGGAACAGGAGATCCAAAGTTTGATGATGGTGGTCTTATAACTGTTAATAACCTTGTTAATAACCCTGTGAAATACGTCAAAACAAACGCTAAAAATGACGGAGTTAATAACACTCACTCTGCTAACATAAACTTAGTACATAAGATTGATACTCTAGGAACTAAGTATTCAATAGACGTTGATTACTTCAACTATGTGAACAACAAAGAGAGACTTTTCAACACAAATACAACAACTGTTGATAACTCTGTTAACAACATGTTCATAGCAAACTCTACGGGTAATCAAAAAATAGAAAACTTCAGTGCTAAGATAGACTTTGAACAACCCTTAAAATGGGCTAAGTTATCTTATGGAGCTAAGGCAAGTTTCGTGGTAACAAATAACAAGACAAACTTCTTTAATCTATCATCTGGTACACCTATAGAAGACTTGAAACAAAAAGACAACTTTGAATACAAAGAAAATACACAAGCATTATACATTAATGCTAGTAAAGAGTTTAATGATAAATGGACTGCTCAAGTAGGATTGAGATTGGAAACAACGCAGACTACTGGGACATCTGTGGTATATGACATCAAGAATAAAAAGAATTATGCGAAACTATTTCCTACTGTATATATAGCTTATAAAGTAAATGACGATAATACACTATCGATCAATTACAACAGACGTATCTCTAGACCAGCGTTCTGGGAGTTGAATCCTTTTAAATGGTATATCACTGAATATAGTGTAGCTGAAGGAAATCCAAAACTACAACCAGCCTTTACAGATAAAGTAGAGTTTACTTATAACTATAAAGGTAAACTAGACTTTAGTATGTCTTATTCGAATACGAAAGACGAATACTCTCAATATCCGATAGTAGATATAGCAACTAATAAAACACTTTATCTAAGAGATAATATATTAGATTATACTAGATATAATGCTGGAGTGAGTTATACATTTAATACGTTCCCTTGGTTACAATCTCAAAATGGTTTCTATGCATTCTATGCTGAATCTAAACTTAGTAAAGATGTAAAATTAGACATAAACAATGGAGGTGGTTATTACTTCACATCGAATAATACAGCTTATCTAAACTCTTCTAAGACATGGACTGCTCAAGTAGACTTCTGGTACCAACCAAGTTTAAAAGTTGGTATCTGGGAAGTAACTAAGGTCTATGCATTAAACTTAGGAATGAAATACGCTATGCTTGACAAAAAGTTAAACCTATCAATCTATGCCAATGACATCTTTAAAACTGGTTCGCAAACAGCATCTACCAATACAAACAATGTAAATCAAAAATACTATAACTACTATGACCAACGTTATTTCAATTTAGGTGTAAGTTACTCATTTGGAAACAGTAAGATTAAAGTAAGAGATCACCAAGGTGGTAACGCTGAAGAAAGAAATAGAAAATAATATAATACAACCTACTACAACTAACTAACGATGAAAAACTTATTCACATTACTTTTAACTATTCTATGTAGTCAATTCATACTAGCACAGTCTTCTATCAAGGGGACTGTGGTAGACCAATCTGACAAACCTGTGGATTATGCAGAGATACAACTATTTCGACCTAATGATACTTTTGTAAAACAGAGTTTCTCTGACGAAACAGGTCTATTCAGTATGGAGGATATTGCCAAGGGAGATTATGTACTTAAGATATTCCACTTAGGTCAATTAGTAAGTGAACAACAACTAGCAGTTCAGAGTGATGTCGATCTAAAAAATATCTCCGTAAAAAATGAGCAACAACTAGATGAAATTGTTCTGCATGCTGAAAAAAGATTAGTAGAACGAAAAGTAGATAGACTGGTGTACAATACAGCAAATAGTATCGCTTCTCAAGGAATGGATGCACTAGAAGCACTTGCTACTACTCCAATGGTCAAAGTACAAAACGACAAAATCAGCATCAGTGGTAAAAACAATGTACGTATCATGGTAGATGATAGAATGCTAGAACTACAAGGGGATGCACTAACAAACTATCTGCGTACACTGCGCTCAGATGATATTGAAAAAATAGAAGTCATAACAACTCCTTCTGCTAAATATGAAGCAAGTGGTAATGCGGGTATTATCAATATCATCTTAAAAAAGAATAAACGCATGGGAGTATATGGAACAGTAAGCTCTAACTATTCATATAACAACTATAACTCTGGAGGTAGTAATGGTAGCTTAAATTATCAAAATAAGAAGTGGAGCGTAATGCTTAAAGGGAATATCAATAATAGCAAAAATTCTAATACCAATGATAATACTTATCAAGATGATAAAAGGTATTTAGGCAACAACTCTTTAAACGAATCTTCTTATAAAAATAGAGGAGCGAGTATCACTACGAACTATCAACTAACAGACAATGCTGTCATAGGAGGTTCTTACAATTATACTAAATTCTCTGGGGATCCTAGAGCATTTACAACTTCTACTTATAAAAGCTATCCTTTTACAGCAACTGACTCTATTATTAATTCAGTAAACCGATCTTATACTAAAAATAACTATCATACAGCTAATCTATTCTTTGATCAGAAACTAGATACATTAGGGAGTAAAATAGCGATAGGTGCTAATTATTTCTCTAATTCACCAGACCAATCATTTGATATCAAAGAATTCGATAATAGCTCTGTACTTAGAAGATATAATACCTATACTAATACGCTTAAGTATAGTGTATATAGTCTTAATGCGGATTTAACTTATCACTTGCCTTGGGCAGAAATAGAGTTTGGAGCAAAGTATACTACTTATGACAATAAAGCTCAAGTAACTTATTTTAATATCAAGAATGGCAATGCTACATTAGATCCTCTAAAGAGTAATCGATTTAACTACACTGAAGATAACTATGCTGCATACCTAAGTTTCACTAAAAAGCTAACGGAGAAGTGGAGTGTAAAAGGTGGAATGCGCTATGAGCAAACAGAGGCAAAAGGTCATCAACTAGATAATGACGAGAAGTTCACGAAGTCTTATGGTAAGTGGTTCCCTACAGCATATGTATCATTCACGCCTAATGAGACACACTCATTTAGTTTTAACTACTCTAAGCGTATTAATAGACCATACTCTAATGTCTTAAATCCGTTTAAGTATTATTCTAACAGCTATACATATCATCAAGGTAATCCAGAACTTAATCCTTCTTATACAAACAACTATGAATTAAGTTACGTATATAATGGTGCATTATCTGTTAATCTTAATTACTATCATATGACTGATCAGTTTGATTATATGAATAAGTACGTAGACGGTGTATTTATGAGCTCAACATACAATATGCTTAACAGTGATAACTATGGTGTGGATATCTCTTATAACAATGCGATAACAGCTTGGTGGGAGACAAATTCAGGATTAGAATACATAATTTCATCTCCGTATTACAGAAATGAAGCAGCAACACAAGTAGGGCTAAAAGGGAACTTATTTGATTACTATTCACAGAACACATTCTCTGTGAATAATGCAAAGACCTTAAAACTATTACTTAACTGGTATCACCAAATACCACATAAAGAAGACAATACAAGATACAGCTCATATAGCTCACTCTCATTTGGAGCTAAACTAGCTTTACTAGACAAAAAACTGAATATTAATATGACAATGCAGGACATCTTCAATACTGGTAAGAGCAATGGTACTTCTTATTACAAAGACAATGTACAGTCTTTCAAGAACTCTTGGAACTCTCGTAGATTCAGTATAAGTGCGTCCTATACATTCGGCAACTCTAAGAACAAAAAAGCAATAAAAGAAGCAAATTTCGAAGATAAAAACAGAAGTAATTAAGTGAATTGAGTTAGTTAGAACAATTATTACTTAGAGGGGCTGTCTCATTCTATAATGAGACAGCCCCTTGTCTTACATAAAATCTCAAAAATAAATCAGTTATAGTTCAGCATTTCTACCTACTATCTCATTATTCGTTTTAAGTTGTTTTAGGTTATCTAATGTAATAAAAGCTATCTGAGTCAGCGCTTCATCTGTAAAGAAAGCCTGGTGAGCAGTTACTAATACATTTGGGAATGAAGTTAATAATTGTAAACGTTCATCCTCTAATATTGTTCCTGATAAGTCTCTAAAGAATACCTTCTCTTCTTGCTCGTATACATCTATTCCCAAAGCACCTATTTTCTTTGCTCTAAGCCCTTGTATAATAGCGTGTGTATCGATCAGTTTACCTCTACTCGTATTAATCAACATTACTCCATCTTTCATTTTACTAATCGTATCTTCATTAATCAGATGCATCGTATCTGGTGTAAGCGGACAGTGTAGTGAAATAATATCAGACTTCGTAAATAGCTCTTCTAACTCTACATAACGAATCCCTTCAGCCTCTAATTGTTCATTTTTATAAATATCATAAGCTAAAACTTCAGTACCTAAAGCTTTCATCATACGACAAAAAACCGCACCTATATTACCTGTTCCTATAATTCCGACTGTCTTTTTATAGATATTAGTTCCTAACAATCCATTTAAAGAGAAGTTCTGTTCTCTAACGCGATTATATGCCTTGTGAATCTTTCTATTAATAGTAAATAGCATAGCTAATGTATGCTCTGCTACTGCTTCTGGAGAATATGCAGGTACACGACAAACTCGTATATTATGTTTATGAGCAGCATCCAAGTCTACGTTATTAAACCCTGCACAACGAAGAGCAATATACTTAACATCTTTCTTAGCTAGATTACTAATCACCTCAGAGTCTACTTTATCATTTACGAATACACATACTACATCAGTGCCTTCTGTAATCACATTCACCGTTTGTTCATCCAAACCTGTTTCAAAGTATTCTAATTCAAAGCCAAATTGTTTATTCTCCTTATCAAAGAATATTACATCATAAGGTTGCGTAGAAAAAAAAGCAATCTTCATATCTTACTATTTTTAATATTATTATTTCTGTCTATATGAGGCAAGGTGTTTGCCTTGTTTCACTTATTAAAGTTACTGATAAAAAACCATTATACCACATAACGCGACTTCTTTTACCCAATAAACGTAGGGTTAGAAGCAATCCTTTGAATAACAATTTTATATATCTTCATTTATCTTCAAAATCTTATGAGGTAAACTAAGAAAAAAAGGACACTACAAAAACATAAAACTAAACAAATCAACTCATTACAAAAAAGACTATTTATTATAGTCTATAAATCGTCTTAACCCGCTCTAATTAATAATATTTTCCCCTAAATACGTAGCACTTACAATAATTTTTCATTATTTTGTGAACTTTCTTGAACGTAAATAAACAAGCCTTTTTCACGAATAAAATGATTGCAAAAATTCAACTTAAATTAAATAATGACGTATTGCTTACAGTCATCAAAATGGTTAAGCATACAGATGACTATATTGTAGAGAATGTCACAGACGCATTACTAATAAGCATCAAAGAAGATTTAATCAATAAGTTAGAAGATAAAGCAAAGACAATACAGAAGCAAGTTTCTATTCTTGATCATAATAAAAAGCATTCATTAGTATTGAAATACCATGAAGCGTACTCTATGTATAAGCTTCTAGAAGCTGTTCACGAAAAAGAATTATTCAGTGATAACCTACATATCAAAAAGATAAAAAGACTTATCTCTGAACTGCATAATAAACTAGACATCTTCGCTAAAGAAGAAGATATCACTATCATAGACGAAGACTTAGTAGAAGATAATTCTATAGAGATTACAGAGCCTAAGCCAGAGAGAATCTTAGTACTAGAAGGTACAGAAGACACACATACAGTAGATCCTAATCAAGTAGAGATACCTATCCTATTTGATATGACAGATGCTTTTAGTGATCATGAAGAAGAAATAGATACTCCGAATGAAGAAGTATCTCATGAGGTAGTATCTACTATGCCTAATACGTTAGAAGAGTTATTCACTCCTTCTGTAGAGGAAGAAGTAATCCTAGATAACGAACTTCCTTTAGACCATAGCTCTTATCAAGAGAAAGAAATAGATGTGACAGAAGAAACAATAGTTCCTACTGAGGAACCTAATATAACTACTGAAACATTCCCTACTCAAGAAACGATCTACAGCATAGAGGAAGACTTATTCATGACGAGTATACCAGAAAGTCAACCGAAGTTAGATTGGGAGAGAATTACTACAGAAGACCCTGTACCACCTTCAGAGAAAAAGAATACAGCAGAACAAGTAACCTTCAGTGACCCTAAGTACAATGAGTTATTTAATATTGCTAAAACTGGTATAAATGTAGATGAACAAGATCTTATCAATCACGAACCTATCATCTCATCACAGCCAGAACAAGGAATGAATACACTACTTACTGAAAAAGAAGACATCCCATATAGCCAAGATGTTATGCAAATAGAGATATTTGATGTAGAAATGATCGAGGTTGAACCTAGTGAACAAAAAGAAAAGAAAGAGAAGAAAAAAGAAAAGAAAATAGTCAAAGCTGAACAAGACGGACAGATTAGCCTATTCTAACGATACAGCCACTCAAAAAAAGAGTGGCTTTTTTAATATAAAAAAAGCAAGACCTCATATTCTGAAGTCTTGCTGTAAATATCTAAAGTCAATAAGCACGTTTAGTTTAATGCCTTATCTACTTCTTGTTTAAAATTAGTATTGTGATTACGTTGATCGAATCTATTAGCATAATCATAAGCCGTATCCTTAAAGTAAGTATATAAATCAGATAACTTATACACTCCTGACTCTTGATAATAAGGCAATAGTGGAGATAAGCTTAATGTTACTTCACCTTCTCCTTGCATCAACGGAGCCATTGCTTTAGCAAAGTTATAGATATGTATATCTTCAGCACCTAACTGCCACTCACAGATACGAGAGAAGAAGCTCCACATCTCAGGATGCTTTGTTTTTGCCATATAAGACACTAACTCTCCCATAGAGTATCCTACAGAACTATCGTATTGATCATGCGCGTGATATTCTTCTAATGCTTTATCGAAGTAGATAGAAGCTCTATCATCACCTGCATCATATAACTTATTAGCAAAACTACAAAAGGTTTGGAAAGGCATTGAATAACACGTCAACTTCTTATTGATCAGATCTTGTGCCTTTACTAATGACTCATCTATATGACCTAGATCTAATAAAGTCTCTACTTTAGTATCTAACTCACAAGCAGGACAGTTAGCCATATCGTCTAAGATCTCTTCATCAGCCAAGCGAATATACTCTTTTGCTAACTTATAATCTCTTAGATGCAATGCATATCCAGTCATTACATTATAATATGCTCTATCACTATATCCATTCTTTTTAAGACGTCTTCTTAGGTCATCTCCTATTTCTTTAATCTGTTCTAAAGAAATAGAAGCATTGCGGTAAGCAGAACAGAACATCCACTTATACTCCCATAAGAACTCTGACTCGTCGAAGTAATCCTCATTAGAATCACTCGCATTAAGTATCCATGCAAAAGCAGGAAAACTCTCCTCACACTTAGAGGTATTTCTCTCTTTTTGAATCAAGGTTAATCTTAAATCAAATCCCCAATCTAAATCATTGTGTTTATCTGCAAGAGCAATAGCCTCTTTTAATGCCTTTACTTTATCACTAAAACTAGGTAACTCTTCTACCTTTAATAAGATCTTCTGTATTTCTAGATTATAATTCATAATTATCCTTTTATTCCATTCGTCAATTTTAATTCTCTATATTCCTTAGAACAAAAATCTGAGCCATTACGCGAGTCAAACTGTAGCCCTAATCTAGTCGCTATACCATCATAATACCCGTATAACTGTATCAAATCATACTTCCCACTAGGCTCATAATATGACAACCTCGGAGAAAGGTCTAACTCTTTCACTCCTCCTTGAGCACAAATCAAAGCAGCATGTCTACTCAACATAAACTGCAAGTCGTCTTCTGCATCTATCTCCCAATCAGCAATACGCTCAAAGGTAGACCACATCATCTGATCATTCAATAAAAACATAGCGTACATCAGACGTGTCATACTATATAACATAGAGCTATTTACTTCCCTTAATGTTTCAAAAGAAGCCTTTGCTTTCTCTAAATAAATAGATGCTCTGACATCTTCTTCTTTTGCCATACAATAAGCCATAGCACAATAAGTCTCAAAAGGCAAAGCAAAATCACTTAACTTCTTTAACTCCACCTGCTCCATTAGCACAATAGCCTCATCGAATCTGCTCATTAAAACCAAATTCTCTATGCGATAATCATACTCCATTATCTCTATATTCTCATCATCATAAGGCTCTTGCATCGCTAGTTTAATATACTCTTCACCTTTTGCATAGTCACCTATATTCTGAACATACTCCGCCATAGTGAAGTAATATCCTCTTTTGCTAATATGGTTGCGCTCTAATCTTGCATACAGATCATCCGCTACTGCTAGAATCTGTTCTGTAGACAGTGATGCATTACTATATGCAGAGCACAGCATCCATTCATATTCTAACAAGAACTCTGACTCGTGAAAACGCTCAGGGTATCGATCACAGACATCTAGAATCCAAGCAAAAGCCAACACACTTTCTGTACATCCAGAAGTAGCACGTTCTTCGTGTATTAAGCTATAACGCAAATCTACTCCCCAGTCCAAATCATTGTGCTTATCTGCAATCTGAATACCTTGACGAATGAAACTTAAACACAGTTCCTGATCGTCTATATTCTCATCAATAGCTAATAACAATTTCTGTATTTCTAACCGATACATACTTAAAATTTAGGTAAGAAATTAGACATTCCTAAGATCATAAACTGATATAGAGCATCGTTGAAGGTATCCATTTCTCTTTTATTAATAGTGTACCCTCCTAGCATAAGAGCTTGTACATAAAGCACATTAATTAAAGCCTCGAACAACTCATCATCATCGATAAGCATTACTTTCTCTACCAACTCACTTTGTTGATTAAAACACAGTGTCGGCATTACTTCCTCTTTCTTTTTAAAATGCTGTAAAGTACTCGCAAAAGGATTAGACGTCTGAGACAAACTCTGAATATTTTTAGAAGTCAGGGCATCCTCATTAGCAATGTAAATCGCTGTCGTATCTTTTGGCTCAAATCTCTTTACCTCTGCTCTACAGAAATGTCTCTTTAATATTTTATTTGCTTTATCTATAAAGTTCTCTATACGTTGACTATCTTCTATTGCATCTTCGAATTCCTCTAGAATATCATTAGGTGCGATACGTTCTAGCTTTAACTCTGCATGAGAGCGTTTAAGCTTTTCTATTAGATCCGTTTCATAGCTATACGCTGCATTAATCACTAACTTATTCTGAGAGCCTGCAATACGACGTATTTGTCTATAATCATCTAGAGATGGAGTATAGTATATATTCTTATAGGTTTCTTTAATCTCTCCGAAAGCCATCATTCCCTGATTTGTCTCAAAAGGGAGGTAGTCTTCGAACATGGTCATAATCTCGTTATCAGATGCCGCCAATGCCTTAATAAACATATGGTGAATACTAATAATCTTCTCTAAAATCTCAGGATTAGTAATAGAAAGTGTCTTTAAGTAATCTTTAAAACACTCACTCAACTCCTTTTTAGACTCTTGTAAGACCGCATTATTCATTAATGACTCTCTAGAAGCCGTAGGTTGTAACGCATTCGAATTAAAAATACAACGCACAAAAGAAGTCCACTCAGGCAACAGATTAGTAGCCTGATCACATAGATACATCTTTTTCAGAAATATTTTATGTTCTTTAGTAGCTGTAGTATTCACCTTATTCGGGATAATATAAGCTACTCCTTGTATCTCACCAGCTTCAGAATATAGTCTAAACACGTCTAAGAACTTCGTCTTAAACACTTCCTTACCATAATCTAATAACTGTTCTTTTGAACTTTCATTATCTAACCAAACAGGATTACCATCTAAGCATTGTTCTACCTCACCTTTTTCGATTAGGTTCACTTCTATAGGTAATGCACTACCATAAAACAGCACATTCTGTTTCACCTCATCACGCTTAAACAGACTACGCCAAGCTTTCTTAGCATCTAAGATTACCTTAGTACCTACTTCATCTAATAGAGGGATCATTTCTACTTCATACGTACCGTCAGCTTTACCTGTCCATCTTACAGACTCGTCTTTATATAGCGAACGAGATTCTACGACAATAGCCTCACTCACAACTAAACATGACAACAACCCAATACCAAACTTACCGATTAAGTCTTTATCAGCTAGTTCTCCACGCTTAGAGCTTTGTCCGATAACAGATAAGAACTGATGCACATCATCTTGTGTAAGTCCTACTCCATTATCTTGAAAGATTAAACGATCTCCTTCAAAGGTGATATTGATCTTTCCTTTAAAGCTTTCATCGATGCCTTTTCGGACTGTCACCGCATCCATACCATTCTGTAGAAGTTCTCTGACGAATACTGTTGGAGAGCTATATATATGCTCTGACAACAGTTCTATCATTCCCTTCATATTCACTTGAAACTGAAATTGTTTCTGATTTTCCATTATCTTCTTCTTTTACGAGGACCTCCTACTATCTTCTGTGCATCTTCATTGCCATTCTCTGCAGCCTGTTGATACCATTCCATAGCAGAATCATCACTCTGAGGAACACCCTCTCCTTTTAAATAACAGTTAGCCAACTCGTACTGTGCCATATCAAAACCTGCTTCAGCAGCCTGAATCAAATAACTCACACCATATTCAGGATCTTTCTCTGCACCATCACCTTTCACTAACATTAACCCTACATAACTAGCAGCATCCATATTACCTCTATCAGCCACTTGCTTTAAGTAATGGAATGCTTCTACTAGATCTCTCTCAGTACCATTGCCATAGAAATAACATAATCCTAGACGGAATATAGCAGAATCATACTGTCTATCAGCAGCCAATTTATAATAGTGGAATGCCTTAACTTCATCTACCTCTACTCCTAATCCGAATTGGTAACAAATACCAAGTCCTTCAGAGATATAGTTTCTCTCTTCTGCTGCGATATAGTATTCAAAAGCTTTATCATACTCCTTCTCTTCACCATATCCATATAGATAATAATCTCCTAATGACAACATCCCTAGAGGAGAACCACTCTCTACTGATTTTTCAAACCACTCTTTACCTAGTTCTACATTTGTTTCTGCTAGATATCCATAAGAGTAATAAACTCCTACTTTATACTGTGCATAGTTAAACCCTGCCTCTGCACCAACTATCATATATTCAAAAGCCTTTTCATAATCAGGCTCTCCACCGTTAATACCTTCTTCATAGAACAAAGCGATATCAACATTAGCGTCTACAAAACCTAACTCTAATGCTTTAGAAAATAACTCAAATGATTTCTCTTGGTTCTCTTCACCTCCAGTACCATATCTATAACAGCGAGCTAAATGATATACACCCTCAGCCATATCTTGTTCTGCAGCTAACTCGAAGTGAGCTCTTGCTTTAGCATAATCAGGTTCTCCTACGCTACCTTCTTCATAGATAAACCCTAGACGAATAGCCGCATAAGTATACCCTTCATTCAGCGCATCCTCATATAAGCGAGCTGCATCAGCGACATCCTGTTCTATACCTTCTCCTCTCTCTAATAGCATTGCTAACTCTACCTTACAGTAATTAGAATTAAAGTATTCTATCCCTCTTTGGTAGTAGCTAACTGCTTTCTCTAGATTAGGTTCTCCAGCATACCCAAAACGGTGATAACGACCCGCTAATTCTAATCCTGATAAGTTATTTCGCTCAGCTGCTAACTCGAATAGATATAACGCCTTTTCATAATCTGCCTCTTCTTCAAAATCAGCATTCTGATACGCTAGTCCTAATCGATAAGGAGCATAATCATTACCTGCTGCCATAGCTTGCTCTAACATTGCTTTTCCTCCTTCTACATCGCGCTCTACCTCTTCGAAGTCTAATAAAACAAAACCTTTTTCAGACATTGCTCTATCGTATTTATACTCAACTCCTCTATCTAAGAACTCCATTCCTTTAGCGATATCTTTAAAGTCTTCATTATACAAGTAGATAATAGCTAGCTCTAGTGTAGCCTCACTAGAATAGTAAGCAATAGATTTCTTGAACATTTCAATACCTGCCTCTTGCTTAGCTTCTAGTCCTTCAGTTCTAGGGTAGAAGTAAGAATACCCTAGTACATATCCTGCATGTGTGATACCATAGTCATAAGCATCTGCTAGTAACTCTCTACCTTGCTCTTCTGTATAGCCTAATTCTTCAAAACGACCATTACAAGCCATCATTCCTAACAAGTACTTACAGTAAGCACTATTATTCGCAATACCATCTTTTAAAGCAGCTTCAGCACTAACGTTATCATCTTCTCTTAGATAGTAATCAGCTAAGATATAAAGCCCTCTTTTCTTCACATTGATTAGTTCAGAGAACTTCTCTACCACAGCTTTACCTTCTTCTCCTGAAGCACAACCTCTAAACTCAATGTTTAACAAAAACAGATTAGCGATATTTGCTCTCTCTCCATCTACAGCAGTTTTTAGAATTGTTACTGCTCCCTCTTCATCTTTCTCATACCCTTGTGTACCATAATACATAGCATATCCTACATAACATTTACACAAGTCATCTCCTAATTCCACACCTTTCTTTAGATAGCCTACAGCTCTTTCTTCATCTCTAAATCCGTATCTAGAGTTAATGAATAATTCATATTGATACGCATAAGCATGTTTATATCCTCTATCTATAAATATGTCATTCAATGCCTTCACATCTGTAAACCAGTCTGCATAATCCTCATCACTAAGGCTCATACTACTATGAATACAGTTAGAGTCCTCATTCAGCTGATCATACAGCTTCTCCAGCACCTCATTATTCTTCCCTATTTGTTCAGCCAGCATACAGATCGCATGCGCTTTATACCACTCATGTGGATTGCTGTAATCATTCTTATTTAAAAACTCTTCAGCATGTGCTGTAATAGACACACTGTCATTTGCAAATTCTCTAACGTAATTTAAATATTCCATAATAAACTGTTTCATAACTACCTTGTAAACAAGCTGATTTTTTTAGTTCTTTTTCATTTTATAGCAAATGTAGGAAAATGGCAATTAATACATGGAATAGTAAATTCCTAAATCACACACATACCACCCTCAAACAGTTAATTAAAATACTACCAATATTTCAAAAAAACATGCTTTTTACTTAAAAATAACAGAAAAAAAAGAAATAAAGACTCTTTCATAAAAATACTCACAATAAGTAGAAGAAGTTAGTTGTAAAGTACACATACCGCAACTTTAAAACAGCTTACCTACGGGCTATCAAAAAGTTACAACACTAATTAAATCAACAAATAAGTAAATAAATCAAATAAAAGAATATTCAAAAAACGTTCGATAAGCTTTCGAACTAACAATTTCCTTCTAAAGAGGAAGGCAAATAAATTATAATTTTAAATAACTATTATTTACTCTTGACGAAGAGACAAGAGAGGCTAACAAGCCTAACACAATAATAGATACTAATACAACGAAGATATTTACCCAGTTAAAAGCAACTGGATAAGCAAGTCCTTCTCGGATAGAAATAAACCCAAAAGCAACTTGCAATGACACCACAATAGCTCCTAATACCAAACCTATCACACTCCCTAACACACAGATAATTAATCCTTGGAATAAAAATATCTTGCGCAAGTCGCTCACAGGCACACCTATTTGGTTCAGCGTTTTAATATTAGGCTGTTTTTCAAGAATGATCATAATCATAGACCCTACTAGTGTAAACAGAGCCATAATCACCACCAATACGAATATCAGATAAACAACTAGATTCTCCATATTCAACATACGGTACAACCCATCGTTTAGCTGTGTTTTATTTTTTACGATATACTCTTCACCGAGTACCTCCTTAATCTTCTGAATAGCTTTACCTTCAGATACTCCCTCAGCGATAGCTAGCTCTAGATTAGTCACCTCAGTAGTAGGTATATTCAGTAGTGCACGTGCATTATCTATATCGACGAACACATACTTATTATCTAGATCATCGTTACCTAGTACATACACACCTGTAGGGTTTAAATGTCTCTTTATAAAAGCATCTTCAGGATTTTCGATAGTTCCTTTGCCAGGTTTTAACGCCAGCGCTTCAAAGGCATTCTCTGTATCGAACAGCCCCATAGATAATAGGTGAGACATCCCCACTCCCACTACTGCATCATCCGTATCAGGTTCTAGCCAACTTCCGTACTCTACCTTTTCGTCAAAGTCAGTCACATTAACGAAGTCCGAGTCAATCCCTTTAATCATAGAGACTGCCTGCTTATCCTTAAACGAAAACAACAAGCGATCCTCTACTACCTTAGCTACACCCTTAAAATAACCTGACTCTTCTAAATCCAGAATCTGTCTGTCCTCGACTACAAAGCTTTTACCCTTTGGGGTAAAAACTTTTAAATCTGGATCTAAATCATCAACGAAAGAAAGACTATACGCTTTTAACCCACTGAATACCGATAACACGATAAACATAGCCATAGCACTCACCACAATACCTACAGAAGATATTGTCGTAATAACATTAATTGCCTTGCTCTTACTTTTACTAAAGGCATAACGTTTCGCTATGTATAGGGAAAACTTCAATCTATTTTTTCTTTCTCTTTTCTAATAAGTCAGGATTAGCGATAGGGTTTTCATCACCCGTAAGCGCTTTGTCGATTTGATCGATATACTCTAAGCTATCATCCACGTAGAACAGTAAGTCTGGCACCTTTCTCATTTGGTGTTTTACTCGCTGTGCTAATTCGTGTTTAATTAGCGGAGCATTAGATTTTATCCCTTTTAGTAGCTCTTCACCTTTATCGATAGGGAAGATACTTAAGTACACTCTCGCTACTGATAAATCACTTGTTATATTCACTTTAGAAACCGAAATAACTAAGTTAGTTATCCCGTTCTTACGCACCTCACCTTGCAAGATATCCACGATATCTTTTTGCAATAAGGCTCCCATCTTCTTTTGTCTATTAGTTTCCATGATGCAAAAATACAATTTTTTGAATAGCAAACTTTTTTATCTTTGTTTATATAACCCAAAACACTAAGAAATGCGAAAAATAGAACACATCGGAATAGCTGTAAAAGACTTAGAAGCCTCTAATGCCTTATTCGAAAAACTATTCGGTGCTCCAGCTTATAAGGAAGAAGCTGTAGAAAGCGAAGGAGTAAAAACATCTTTCTTTATGAATGGCCCTAATAAAATAGAACTATTAGAAGCAACTAACCCTGATAGCCCTATCGCCAAATTCTTAGAAAAAAAAGGAGAAGGCATCCATCATATCGCTTTTGATGTAGAAGATATAGAAGCTGAGATGAAAAGATTAGCAGCAGAAGGATTCACATTATTAAACGAAATTCCTAAAAAAGGAGCTGATAATAAATTAGTTGCCTTTTTACACCCAAAAACAACCAATGGGGTGCTTATAGAATTATGTCAAGAAATTAAATAATTTCTTTTAAAACTCTTGCATGAACCAATAAAAAACCATAATATTGCACCCGTTAAACACGTTTTAACTGGTCCTATAACTCAGCTGGTTAGAGTAGCTGACTCATAATCAGCAAGTCCCTGGTTCGAGCCCAGGTGGGACCACCAAGATTACACATACAATACATAGGTCTTTAAGACCTACTGGTCCTATAACTCAGCTGGTTAGAGTAGCTGACTCATAATCAGCAAGTCCCTGGTTCGAGCCCAGGTGGGACCACAAAAGAACCCCCTCATTACCTTGGTAGTGAGGGGTTTGTTTTTTAAGAATATTTCACTCCTAATTTATCCTGATAAGTTTATCCCACATTCTTCTTAGAACTTCATAAACACTACCAATTTGTCTATGCTTTATTTTATTTAAGCATATTATTTTAAGTTCTTTATCAGTTGAGATAATCAAGTGCTCTTTATTTACATACAAATCTCTAATTTCAGCTAACAAATTTAAATTCACCTCACTAACTATGGTTTCTTTAGAGATATTAATTATCACTATGGTTTTACCTTTTCCTAGAACAATCGTATTGTCATCTAAAGTTACTAAGCAACTTAAGTTATATTCAGACTTGTACTTTATTATATCTATTTCCCACAGTTTACTAAGTTCATCTTTCTCTAAAGAATAGTATTCTAGTACAGATGGAAATGAAACAGCGAATTCATTCTCTCGAAAACTAAAACCGCTTGATGTATTATTCCAATCTTTGAAGAAAGTATGAATAAATGAGACTTCTAAACCATCACTAATTTTATATAGATTATAATATGTTTCTTGGTCATGATAAGAACTCAAATTTTACAGAATCAATTTAATAACTACTTGTGTTTTGTTGTGAAATAAATTAAAGGTTTAGTCCAATTACTACCATTGAAACAAGGAAAACACATCACTATTACCAATGTTAACGCGGTTAACAGTAGTCTTTAAACTGTAAAATATGGATAACTAAAATTGTAATTTTTCCCATCATATTCAATATTAATTGGCGGATTTATATCTATACCTTGTAGATAGTCCTCAATTTTGGAAGTAGTAACAACACAATATTTTGAATTGTACATGTAAAAAGTAGGCGTATTAATAAAAAAAGCTCCTACAACATTGTAATCTGCAATTTCAAGGGTTGGATTGTTGTATATTTTTTTAAAATGAGATTCTACAATTTTAATATTTTTTGCTATCCATAGAATTTTTTTTTCAAGCTGATTTTCATATTTTATAAAATTTGTATAATCACTACGATAACCAACACCCTCGTAACGAGCTTTATTATATTTAGAATCCGCAATGACTATTTCTTGTTTTTTTTCATTAATTATGATAAAATCAATTTCACCACAAGAGCTATTATCGATATTGATATTATTTGGAGTCGAAGTTTTGAGACTTTTTACATTTCTTGCAAATTTCAAATTGTTGTGTAAAAGTGATTGTTGAAATTTGTCTTCCAAAACCTTATCATGCTCATTCCCTTTGTAATTTATAAATTTTTGCATGCCTGGATTTTGCATCCAATTGTCGGGTAAAGTATTCCATTGGATTGCATTTGAAGCTAAAACATATATGCTTTCTGCAAGTTTATTTTTGCTAACAAATGCTCTTTGTCGTCCTTCAATATTATAAACCAAAATAGGCCTAAACAGATAACGTTGAGCAGAATACGGTTTTAATACACAATCAATAATTGACATTTTATTATTTTTAGTTATACTCAATCCATCGTAAAATTGATTAGCAATTACCATATCTATACCGGAATATCTATTTAAATTAATTGGTAATACATATGGCTCTATTGTTTGAAAAATTGAAGAACTATGATGTTTTTGAACCTCGAAAATTACTCCACAAGCAAAATCATAATCAGTATTATAATTCTTGTTTATAGCTTCAATTAATTCAGTTATTAAAGCATCTTCTGATATAGCATTTTCATAATCTTTATATGAATTAGTAAATAAATGTGTATATAATTTACCAAAATTATTTTTCCATTCAATAATCAGATCACTTCCATCAAAGCTTATTAATTTTGCGTCTCCAAGCATTTTTTGATAGGCAATGTGATCAGCGATAGAATATAACCAAGTACCTAAATAAAAAAGTCTTTGGATAATATCTTGAAATATAATAAGATTAATAAAGGTTCCTTTCGGTTTACTAAACAGAACTTTATCACAACCTTGTTCAAGAATTAATTTAAGTATACGACGATATCGAGAAAAATCGGCTTCGTTTAAGTGTTCATTTAAATCAAAGCCGTTTCTTGAATCTATCAAAAGTTCTAAAGATTCTTCATGTAGAAAAAAACAATATTTATAAAATGATAGTTTATTTATAGGAACTATTATTTTAGTAAACTCACTTAAAAAATAATTAAAACAGTCGTTTAGAATTTCTTCGACTATTGCCTTATCAGAAAATGTTTTTCGACCATATTTAGTTGCAATTAAATTTGACATAGCTTGCCAATAGTTCTCTTGTAATCCTTCGTGCTCATACGTTAAAATACTACGGTTATTTATGTTTTTTACTGCCATTTTATCAAGATTATTACTAACATTTTATGACTTAACATCAGTGAATAAAATTAAACCGTTAAGTTTCAATTTAGCGACACAGTAAGAAAAAGCCAATTAATTGAATGAATTTAAGAAAAAAATCAATACAATTGGCATTTGTAAGTTATATAATTAAGTTTTAATCTTAGCTGAAACCAGCCATTTTGTCAAAACACACTTTATTTGTTGTACCTTGTATTTTTTGATTCTTGCATAAAATTATTAATAAGTTCACCAAATTGATTAAAACGAATTTTTGTTCTAAAGAGATTTGTCTTAGCTGAGTTGTTATCTTCAAATGTTATAACTAGATTATCATCAATTTCAAAATTTCCATGAGCTAATGAATTTCTTATTCTTCTAACAATATATTCTTCTTTAGATTCATCAGGTGATTTAACTCCCATAGTTATGATATCAAAAATTCCTGTATTTATAAAACTTAGATTAGTTGAAACTATTTCTGATTCTTTTGGATATAAAAATAATAAATATGCTGCCATGAAAAGACAACCAGGATTAAGAATTGTTACATTTTCATTTTTTAATCTATATTCATTTAATAAATCCTTTATGGTTTTATTTTCATTTTCAGGCTTTAAACATTCCTGTATCCAAAGGAGACTAATATTTCCCTGAATAATTAGATTCCAATCAGTCATGAATTTTTTATTTATATGGTTTAACTTATGGTATGGTATATAACATCATAATCCACGAAATAAACGGTATTTTATTTCGTGTAAAACATTTATATCTGTATTGTGTAAAACTATAAACCAAAGTAATTATTTTTTTGAAAAATCAAATACTTTAGTAAGTTACTTTTATGGATAATGAAACAATTCTAAAAAAACTTACATAATCGATTGCAAGCACAATGATATACAAATAATACTCAAAAAACATATCGTTCTTATACCATTTTTTAATATCATATAGCAAATACTTTACACTCAATTAAAGTCCACTCAACTTCCTACATAGTAAGGATATTTTAAACTTAGATCAAATATCATTGCTATTATAGAAAGAAACAACCTTATAATCTAATACAACTTCTCAAACACTTCATCCAACTCTTCTCTATTAAAATCCTCCACATAAGTTTCAGTTGTTTTAATAGATTGGTGACCGAAGGCCTGTTTAAGCTTGTATAAATTTACACCTTTTTTTAGTGATAAAGTAGCAAAAGTATGACGAGCTGTATAGAAGGTGATTTTAGTTTTAATACCACACTCTTTAGCTATCAAGTCTTATTTTTTATTATAGTAATCTCTACTCCTACTTTTCGAGCTTTAAACTCTTCTCTAATATATAAGTTTAATTCTTTATCTAGGATTGAAAAAAAGTTTCTTTATCAGTATAATATCTATTTTATACTGATAAAAAACAATATTCTCTACCTATTTAATTACTATTCTCTACAGAAAGACTTATCGTCATTCCTAACGCATTAAATACTTTTTAGCAATCCTCTATTACAACAATCTTTTAATTAATACATACCAACAAATTAAAATTTATAAACCAACACACCACTTTTGAATTCCATTCTTACCAATACAATAAGAATGTTCCTCTTGCACTTTCTAGGGGTTTGCTAGGAGATTCCTTGGACTTTCCTTGCCCAAAAGGCGTTTTTGTCGAAGAAAGGTGCAAGAAACCCTCAAGCAATCCCCTAGCAAGTCTGAACAAAACTATCTTTAATACATCCATAAATATGGATAAGAAATAAAGTTACTACGTGATTCTTTTTAAATACGGCATCCCTTATCTACACTAGAAAACTTATTTCCTATTTAAGTTTTGTTCGGGGATGGTTCGGGTCATGTTCGGTAATCCTTCGGTAAAAGGGATGTCTTCCCGAACAAAATCAAAACAAACCAATGATATAGAATTATAAAAAAAGCATCTGTATGACTACAGATGCTTTTCAACAAAACACATTTACACTAACCTAATATATCATTAGACAGCTCTATAGTTATAGGTCGTACTTACTCTTCCCATTGATCATGCGAGAGACTATCCCATTATCTGAACTCAGCTCAGCGAATAGCACCCCGATAAAGTGAATAACTAAATACGTTATAAAATAATATATAGAACCAAAATGAATACTCTTTATTTCATTATTATAAGCTGTCTCAATATCTAACTTTAAGACAACCCCAGTAACTAGTGAGATAACCACACAAGTATAGAACAGTAAGTATATGACAGCTCTAATACGCGTGTTAAGCACACTCCCTCTCTTAAACGGATTTAAGAACGGTACTCTACCCATCATCCCTAGTATAATTCTCACGAATATTAATCCCATCAAGGTATACCCCAAGTAGACATGCCACTCCCACATAGGAGCACGTATGCGCTTCGCCAGTACGATAGCCTTCTCCTTAGTCATATTTACATCCTGAGAAGTGCTGTACTCCATGATGATCTCACTCATCCCCTCTTTATTTAACCAACTATAGCGCAACAGTATAGTGATAAGCATCCCTAACATCACGAATGCTATACTCCAATGCAAAAACCGAAATGCCAAGCTATAGCAATCACCTCTCATTCTCATTTTAATATTTTTAATAAAATTAAATTACCAAATATGTTAATTTAAAATAATTATAATAATCAAATATAGAAATAACAATCAATAACTTCTAAACAAAAGTGAACATAATTTGAAAAAAGTAAAAAAATAAGTTTTCTATACAATATCAAATAATCCAAAACGTTATATAATTAGCTAATAGAATGCAGAAAAAATAGATTAACTCTATTATGTCTATTTTTTAAAGTATGTTTGTTAGTCTGCAATAATTTTTTGAAATAAAATATTAATATTTATCTTAAATTTGCAGAGTGAAAAACAAATTGTTATTGAATCAAAAATAAATTGGAATGAAAAAGATATTACTCTTGTTTGTAATACTAATGTCAATTAGTACTTCTTATGGTCAGCGAAAATCTAAAAAACAGGAAGCACCTGTTAAGAAGATCGAGTACCTAGACATTGTTCAAATTCTATCAAATAAAGATGAGCTTAAATTAACTCAACAACAGGTAGGAGCCTTGACAATCAAAAATGAATACATTAAGCGTGACTTACAAAACCTGAACTCTAAAGCAAAAATGGAGGAAGTAGAGAAGAACATGCACCAACGTGAATTATTCGCTGGGTATAACAACTTCGTGAATAGAACACTGAATGAAGATCAGTTAGAAAGTTGGAATGTAATTAAAAAAGAAATAGCTGCTGGTGAAGAAGAAAGTTCTGATCTAAAAACAGAGATGGCTGCACTAGACTCAGCTTATAAAGCAGAACTAAAAGAAGTATACAGAAAATACAGCAAAGATCGTAAACTATACTACGCAAGTAGAAATGTAGTGAGAAAACAATACGATGCTGATAAACTACGTATCTACAAAAAATACAACCAACCAGTAGAAGAAGAAGGTGCTGAAGGTGATAAAGTATTAACATTAGAAGAAATCGCGAACTTATATAAAGAATACGACGATTACTACAATGAACCGAAACAAGCTAATCCATTAGAATACTTAGATGTAAAAGAAGAATATTCTAATGAGACAGAAGAAATAACATCAGAAGAAGAAGGAGAGTATTAATCTCCTTCTTTTTTTTTGTACTATTTAAATACATTAAGGTACTTTAACAGCTAAAATGTCCGAATACTACCAAAATACAAGTATATTAAGCGCAAAGCTTTCAGTTTTTTTAAGTTACTTTGCATAAAAAATAAATTATGTCTTATATCAGCAAAGTTATTAGTGGAAAATGCCCTAACTGTGGTAAAGAGCACATATTCCATGAGAAAGGAAATCCGATTACATTTAAGATGCCGAAAATGACGAAAGAGTGTGGATCTTGTGGATATAACTTCCATAGAGAAACAGGATTTTATTTTGGGGCTATGTATATGAGTTATGCACTTACAGTTGCTGAAATGGTAACGGTGATGGTGCTTCGTCTTATCATCAATCACTTATTTGATTTGAATATCACGATGTTACACGCGTTTATTGCAATTGTCTTTGTAATTTTTATTATGTGGACATTTAACTATCGCTTATCTCGAATCATGTGGTTAAATTTATTTTATAAAAAAGATGAGCAATAGTCTAGGTTTATTAAAATAAAAGTTATTATATTTGCGCCACCTAACAGAGAAACGGGTGTAGTTCAAGGGTAGAATAGCGGTCTCCAAAACCGTTGATGGGGGTTCGAATCCCTCCACCCGTGCAGCGTAAAAAAAGCTCCTTAATATTTACATTAAGGAGCTTTTTATTTTTATATCATTCTCTTATTTTAGACATACTTTTTAAGGAACTCTTTCGGAGAGATACCGGTTCTCTTTTTAAACACCTTAGAGAAGTAAGAATAATCATCGTACCCTAACATCATAGCGATCTCACTAAAGCTTTTGCCTGTATAGATAAGCATACGCTTAGCCTCTAAGACGATTCTGTCTATAATGATATCAGTAGTAGTCTTATCTAATAACGTCTTGCATACGCGATTTAAATGCTTTTGTGTCATATTCATCCATTCTGCATAGACTGCAGCAGACTTCTCTGTGCGAAAGTTCTTTTCTAATAGGTTCTCGAAGTGATGTAGATGTTGATTATACTGCAAGTTGGGCACTGCAGTAAAAGAGTTTCCTTCTAGTAGCTGTCTATTGCATTCTATATAGAATAGGGAAGCTAAATTCACTAGAGAGAAGTTCTTCTTCCAGTTGGGTTGGCTTACCTCATCCGTCATTCTCTTCATTAGATTCTCCACTAATACGCTACTCTCTTCATTTAGTAGAAAACCGTTCGGGTAATACGCTGATCTAAATACAGGATACTCGCGTATCGTCTCTCGGACAAAGAATAAATCAAAATACTCTTGAGTGTGAAAAAAGATATAACCATCTATATCCTCTGATAAGATCCAACTATGCGTCTGCCCAGGTGCTAACATAAACACCATACCAGGCTGTATCTCATAGCTCTGAAAGTCTATCTCGTGGGTTCCACTCCCCTTGGTAAAAATCATACAAACATAGAAATCATGTCGATGTGGTTTTTCCACATGATCGTGATTTGTGATAAGGTGTTGTGGTATCGTATTGGCATAAAAATCAGCTCCTTTAACCTCCTCAGTCAAATCTCGCATTTGTAAAATAGTAATATCTTTCATCAATCTAATATATGGTCAAACAAAAATAGTATTTTTAGTTTACACTAAATAATTCTTATTCTAATGGCTTAAGTCCTAGCTACTACTCTACGCTATATAATTAAAAGACAAATAGTCTCTATAATACGCTAGTACACACTTGATCAAGAACTAAGCGTGAATATTATCCAAAAAGTCTACTGTACAACAAACAAAGTTTTGAGTAAACTTTACTATCTTTAGCACTCGTTAAAATAAATAATTGTTATGAAATATATTCTACCTATTCTTATGGTATTAGGGCTAGCCTCATGTGGAGGTGGCGAAACTAAAAAAACAGATCTTGAGACTATCGATAAACAATCTGCAAGAGAAGTAACGATCAAGTCTGTAGTAGCAGGAGATAGTATCCTACATATCACAAGTCAAAAAATATGGGCGAATGGTCAACTAGTAACACAAAAAACGGACACGATCAAAACAGCAAAAGAAGTAAGCGCATGGGGAGATACTAAGCCTACTTCTCTAGTAAAAGTGCCGATTTATGTAACTGTAGAATAATAATATCATGAATAGAAAAAGTAGTAAAGCAGTGAGTCTAGTACTTATCACAGCAGCATTAGCTTCATGCTCTAAGACTCCTGATAAACAAGAAGAACAAGAACAAGCACAGAAAGTATATATGAGAGCGGATAGCTCTGCACCTTATACGGATGTGACTCAACAATATAATCAACAACGCCATCACAGTGGAGGTGGTATGGGAAGTGCTCTACTATGGTATATGGCCTTCAGACCACTAATGGGTGGAGGTATGGGATATGCTAGTAATGGACTCTCTCACCAAGCTAATGTAGGTACGAATACGTCTAAATCTAATGCAGTAAAGACACATAAGTCAGCTAGAGGAGGTTTTGGTAATACTTCTAAGTCATCTACTGTTAGTTCATAATCTATGAGAATAAAATACCTAACAGCTGATACAAATTGGCAAAAGAGATTAGAAGACAACGGTTTTGGATTTCACACGGATGAGAATAATGTCCCTTATTGGATAGAGCACTACTATTACAGTATAGAGCCAGCATTCGCTGACGAGATATACAATGCCACTACTGAGCTATGGCAGATGTGCCTAGAGGCAGTAGACCACGTGATCACGCATAATCTATTTGATCAATTTCAGATTCCGATCTTCTTTCACGATCATATAAAACAGTCATGGGAGAATGATGCACCAAGTATCTACGGTCGTTTTGACTTTGTCTTCGATGAGAAAAAACAACAACTGAAAGTATTAGAGTTTAATGCGGATACTCCTACTTCTCTGTATGAAACAGGAGTGACGCAATGGCAATGGATGCAACATTACTTCGGTGAACGCAAAGACCAGTTTAACTCTGTACACGATCAATTAATCGCTTCATGGCGTGATCTAAAGCCTTATCTAAAAGGGGACACACTACACTTCAGTTGTATGCGTGAGACTTTAGAGGACCTAACGAATATAGAATACCTAAGAGACACCGCTATACAAGCAGGTATCAACACGAAGCTAATCTTCATAGATGATATCGGATGGAATGGGGTGAACTTTACAGACCTAGAAGAAGAGACGATAACAGATATATTTAAGCTATATCCATGGGAATGGTTGGTATATGAGCCATTTGCGTTACATATACCGAATGACGAAGCACAGGCGAACTGGATAGAACCGTCATGGAAGATGATCTTATCTAATAAGGCTATCATGGCTGTACTGTGGAAGCTGTATCCTAACCATCCATTGCTACTAGAGACCTACTTCGATACACCTAACGGGATGCGTGACTATGTAAAGAAACCTTTACTCTCAAGAGAAGGTGCTAATGTAACGCTATACCAGCATGGAGCTATCGTAGAAGCTACTCCTGGAGATTATGGAGAGGAAGGCTATATCTGTCAAGAGTTAGCTCACTTACACCAAGAGTCAACAGGATATTCTATTATCGGAAGCTGGATCATAGGTCAAGAATCATGTGGTATTACATTCCGAGAAAGTAATAATCGAATCACAACAGACAAAAGCAGATTTATACCTCATATCATAGAAGAATCATAAGGATAAATCTTTATAATATTATATCTTGCTACCGTATATGGATAAGTTCTATATACGGTAGCTAACTTTTAACACCAGACAGATGACTCCTGAATTTATATACGACAAACAATACAGTAACACTGCATTTAACTATAACGATATCTCATTTAAAGAATTTGAGAATTGTAAGTTTGAAAACTGTGATCTGAGCGCTTGTTCATTCTTAGCTACTCTTTTTATAGACTGTGATTTTATCAACTGCAATTTTAAAGATGCAGAGGTGAACTATGTAGGACTTCGCAATGTCAACTTTACAGCTTGTAACTTTACACGTGTAAACTTCGCCATGATAGACCAGACTATATTCGAATTTACCTTTACAGACTGTAATTTAGAATTAACTCAGTTCTATGGTTTAAAACTTAAAAAGCAACTGTTTTCTAATTGTAGTCTAATCAGTGCTGACTTTTCAGACACAGATTTGAGTATGGCACTGTTTGACAACTGTAATTTACACCGTGCAGTATTTCATAAAGCCAATGCAGAGAAAGCGGACTTCTATACGAGTTATAACTATGATATAGACCCGCAGTTCACTAAGATTAAAAAAGCGATATTCTCTATGGATGGATTAGCTGGTTTACTAACAAAGCATCAATTAGTCTTAAAGTAATTCATAATAATTACAAAAACATAAAGATAAATTAGTACTTTTAAGTATTAATTTATCTTTAATAAAAATGAAATTATCAAAACGTGTCAAAATCCTTTTAATAGTTGGTGTCAGTCTACTAGGGCTATATCAGATAGGGAGATATGCATTAAACCGTTTTATATATAAGCACTTACCAGAGATTATCACAGAGAAGAATGATACTCCTTATGATCTAGCGTATGAGGACATCAGCTACTACCCTGCATTAAGAAGACTAACTGTCTCTGGAATCACAGTGACTCCTAAAGATACTACTACTCATCCTAATCTTACTTATATCAGTACAAGACTAGATAAAATAGTGATTCAAGGGGTAGCTATCAAAGAATTACTACAAAACAAGAATCTACGTGCAAACAAAATCAAACTAAGTCATCCTAGTATAGTGATGATTAAAGGAGATAGTGTCGTGCAGAAGCAAGCTAAAATAAACGTAAAAAATGATATAGATATTGAGTCTATTATCGTAGAACATGCTCATGTCTTAATAAAAGACAGAAAGAGTAATACAAGACTAAATGAGGTCTATAACTTCAATGCAACAATCAGAGGAGTACATTTCGGTGAAGAGGTGATAGAGAAGGCTATTCCCTTTAGCTATGCCTCTTATGTGATGACAACAGACTCTATCTATAGTAAGCTGAATGAGTGGCATAAATTCACCATCGGTAAGATTATCATAGAACCAACAGCGCTAGAGATGCACCAGCTATCTGTAAAGCCCTTCTCAGAGACTATCGAGTCAAAAGAATTAGCTAAGAACTTATTGTCTGTAGATATCCCACAGCTAAAGTTAACTGGGACAGACTGGGGGTATAAAAATGAGCAAGACTTCTACCTTGATATTGCTTCTATAGAGACGGACTCTACGGCAATAAAAATCAAGAATAACAAACTCAAACAAGATATCAAGGTAGCAGAAAAACAACCTGCTAAAAAAACTAAAAAGCAGAAAAAGCAAGAGGTGGCAGTGGTATACGATACACTACCTTCTCTAGTTCCATTTGCTTTGAAGATAGGCGACATTAAGATTAACAAATTATCACTAGATGCATTAGACACTTGGAATACATCTAAGACTAATATAGTCTTAACGGATATCAACAATAAGGTAGGAGAACAACTAAAAGTGACTAAAATAGCAATAGACTCTCCTGTCATCACCTATACTCCTAATGATGTAAAGAGTAAACCTAAGACTACTGCTAAGCTATTATCTGATTATATCACATTAGATTCATTAGTGCTTCGCAAGGCTGCCTTCCAAATACACGATAGAAAAACAAATAGCAACAGCTTAAAGGTGAATAATATCAATGCTGTGATAGCAGATATCCGTATTGATAAAAATACTGGTGGAAATAAGATTCCTTTTACTTATGGCAAGACTACGCTATCATCTGGAGCGATTACATACGATACGAAGAAATATTATGATATAAGTGTAGACTCTCTATCTATCGATAATAAAGAGCTAAAACTGGCTAACTTCAATATGAAGCCAAAGTACTCTAGAAAGAAGACTGTAAGCATGTTTAGATATGCAGATGATATCTTCACATTGCAAGCAAAAGAGATAGCTTTAAAGAATTATAACTACGACTTCGATGCCAAAGGAACACTACTGTTTAAAACAGAACAGATTAACATCAATCAACTTGATGCTAATATCTTTAGAGATAAGGCACCTACATTCAATATGAGTATCAAACCCATGTTCAGTAAAAAATTAAGAGATCTAAAATTCGGACTAGAAGTAAATAATGTAGCAATACGCAACTCTAAGCTAGTCTATGAAGAGACTGACCCTAAAGCAGTAGCTCCAGGTAAGATTATGTTCCACAACTTCAATGCGACTATTAAGAATATATATAGTGGATATGGTGTGACTAAAGTACCTACTACTACGATAGCTGTCAATGCGAGGTTTATGAATGCAGCTCCACTACGTGTAGACTGGTCTTTCAATGTACTTAACAGAAGAGATAACTTCAATATACAAGGTAAGATTACGAACTTCCCAGCTAATTCTATGCGCCCGTTCTTACAGCCGTATGTCAAGGCTAATACAGAAGGTAGTATCAGTCTAGTCACTTTTAACTTCTCTGGTAATAATACTTCTGCTACAGGAACCTATGGTATGCAATATGAGGACCTAAAGGTAACTATCTATAAGAAAGATGGGCAGCAAAAGAAAAAGTTCTTATCTGCTGTGGGGAATATGTTTATCCGAAAGAACACTAAGGATGAAGTCAAAACAGTTAATATTAAAAAAGTAGATAGAGTTCAAGAAAAGTCTTTTTTCAATTATCTTTGGTTATGCATAATGCAAGGTTTAAAACAAACCGTCTTATAGTACAACACCACAAAACAAAAAGATATGAAAACAGCATTCATTACAGGAGCAACATCAGGTATAGGAAAAGCAACAGCACAAGCATTAGCTGCTAATCACAGACTAATCTTGTGTGGGAGAAATAAAGAGAACTTAGCAGCCATAGAGCGTGAACTAACAGAGCAGACAGAAGTGATGACACTAACATTCGATGTGAGTGACAAAGAAGCTACCTTTAAGGCAATAGCGTCTCTTCCGACTGCATGGCAAGATATAGATGTGCTTATCAATAACGCAGGAAATGCTCACGGATTAGCTACTTTCCAAGAAGCTTCTCTAGAGGACTTAGAGGCTATGATAGATATCAATGTAAAGGGAATAATCTATGTGACTAAAGCTATTGTTCCTCTTATGATCAATAGACAATATGGACATATCGTCAATCTATCTTCTATCGCAGGGAAAGAGTCATACCAAAACGGTACAATCTACTGCGCTTCTAAGGCTGCTGTAGAGGCATTCTCTAAAGGACTGAGATATGATCTACTATCAGATGGAATTAAGGTAACTAATGTAGCTCCTGGGGCAGTAGAAACAGACTTCTCCCTAATCCGATTTAAAGGAGATAGCGATAGAGCAGCAAAGGTATATGAAGGGTATACTCCATTAGTAGCTGAAGATATAGCGAATGCTATAGCCTATATCGTCAACCAACCTGAACATGTGCAAATAGCTGATATTACAGTATTTCCGAAGGCTCAAGCTGGTGCAACAACCATTCATAAAAAATTGTAAAAATTATCATATTAATCATCCCAAAACTAATACATTTGCAGAGGAATTACAGTACGTTAATCTTCTATTAGAATGAAACAAATCTTAGCAATAAGTCTCTTATTAGGACTGAGTTGCACATCTAGTTGGGCTTATAAAAGTACCTACTCACACATCAATGTACAGTTAGAGGAAAGTGTAAAACTAGACACCGTCTATCTCGACTTAAAAAATGATCCAGACTTTAAGTTTCAAAACAACTTAAGATGGTATCAAGATAAGAAGTTAGAGTTGTTTGGAATCAAAACCAATAAGAATGAAATCTTCATTGAGCCTCTTTTCTATCAGATAGAATCTTTTATAGAAGGAATATCTATCGTGTCTATGGACAACTTCCAAGGCGCAATAAATGATAAAGGAGAAGTGATTATTCCTTTTGCCTATGAAGAACTACAGACAAGTAGTGAGTACAAAATAGCCTTCTTAGAAGGTGGCAAATGGGGATTCTTCAACACAGAAGGTAAAAAGATTATCTCTGCTCAATATGATTATGTAGGAAGCTACTCTGATGGATTAGCATTAGCTTCTAAAGATCAATTGTTTGGTTATATCGATCACAAAGGAAGAGTAGTTATCCCTTTTCAATATGACTACGCTAGTAACTTCGAAGATGGACAAGCACAAGTAGAACTAAAATTTGAATCTTTTACGATTGATAAAAAAGGAACTAAGGTATCTTATTAAAATAAAAAACGGTAAGCTGTACAAGGCTTACCGTTTCTGTATACTAGAATTTCATAGCAAAAAAGCGTATTCTAAGTATTTGTAATAATTGATTCATACTATTGAAAATACCCCCACGATAATCAAAATAGTATGTAGTCATCTGAAAACTCCAACTAACCAATTTATATATTAAAGTCCATTAAACTTCACTCCTAACATAAACCATCTACCAGGCATAGGTACTGCACCGGCCTCTATGTAAGTAGTATCAAATATATTCTGAGCATCTAAGTAAATACTATATTTCTTTAGATTATAGTTGACTCTTATGTCTGTAATCCAATAATTCTTATAACTGATACGCTCATTAAAGCGATTAGCCAGTGTAGCACTAAGGTTATTATAAGTATAATTAACTGTCCCTACTAACTGGTGTTTTAAACTCTCTATCGCATACTTAGAGATCTTATCTTCTCCTTTGTTCTCCACTTTAGGAGATAAATAAGTATATGATAATCCTAAGTCCCAATAAGACTTCTCTGATCCTAATTTATACTTTAATGCTGTATTAAATCCTTTAGTCTTATTCTTAGAAGCATTATATGGCTGATATGGCACTGTCGTATCTACTCTTATCCAATCGATAAAGTCATCAATATCTCTATAAAAAGCAAAAGCCTCTGCTCTAAATCCTTTATTGACATACTTCCCTCCTAATTCTATCTGATAAGCTTTTTCTGGTAATAGATCTGGATTACCTATATTACCAGGGCGTTGATCTAAATATAAATCTGTAAAAGAAGGTATTCTACTTGCTGTACCAGCATTGAACATCGCTTTCCAATGTTCGTTAAAAGTATAACTAGCGTCTATTCCAGGAAAAACTTCCCATCCATACTTCGTATTATAATTAACATAAGCTCCAAGATTTACATCTAGTCGATCAAAGAACTCACGTTGTATCTCAGCGTACAATCCATAGTTACTCTTGCTGTGATCCCCAATATTAGTTGAGTTAATCTCTTCATACCTCATCTCTCCTCCAAAAGATATCTTACCAAAATCTGCTAAGTACTCTCCTCTAATATTACTAGTAATCGCATGTGAATAATGACGGCTACGTGCCTTACTTAACTCATGTCTGAAGTAACGATAATCATCAAAGTTATATCTGTAAGCTACACTAGGCATTAATGTAAAGCGGTCAGTTAAATAATGACGTGAACTCAGATTTACCATTGATGTAGATACTACTTCTTTTGATTCTTTATCACCAGGAGCAGCATAGAATCCATTTGCTCCGAAAGAACTTCTAGCATGACCTGCAAGTACCATAATAGCATTATTCTCATTAGGGGTGTAGTTCCCTTGATAGAAGATTTTATTGTTGTGAAAAGCAGTATTATAACGAGTACCATTACCTGAGTCATGGCTACCGAATAACATATGATTGTCTTTTTTGCGTACAAGCGTACCCCCTAATTGAATACCACGATTATTAAATAATTCACCATGATCTCCTTCTTTATCTTTCTTAAAGCTACTTCCGATATATGTATTAGCAAAAAGACCGTCTTTCTTAGGGTTCTTTGTTACGATATTCACTACCCCTGTCAGACTGTTCACACCATATAGACGAGCTGAAGGTCCGCGTACTATCTCTATACGTTCAATCGCTTCTAAAGGAATTGGTACATTAAGGCTATTATGCCCTGTCTGTGGATCCGAAATCTTCTGTCCATTAAGCAACAATACATTCTGCTCAAAACTACCTCCGTCAATACTAAAGTCTGATTGTGTTCCAAATGGTCCTCTCTGACGAATATCAACACCCGTAGCATAAGTCAACAACTCATTAATAGACGATACAGGTAATTGTTTTATCTGTTCTTGATTAATAAATGTAATATTTCTATTCTTCAGCGAACTTGGTAATTGTAATCGCTGATTATAGATTACTATTTCTTCTATTTTATCTTCAAGGGTATTTTCTGTCTTAGTTTGTCCTTGTGCTTGTACTACAAAAAAAGTACTTAACAAGGCTAAAATGACATAATTATTCTTCATTTCAGGTAGTTTATTTATGCAAAACTATTCTTATTCCCCTCTTCTATGCTAGTCCACTTTTAAAATAACAGCTAGTCCGGCCTACAGCACTCTAAAACGAGGTTTATAGAACATTTTAAGAATAAACAATAAATTATTCACTATATTATATTAAATTCGCAGTATAATATATAAAAACATGAAACATTTAATCTTCAGTTTTTTGAGTATACTTGTCCTTACCTCTTGTAAAAAGGCAGATACTATGGCAGAAACTTTGATTCTTAATGACTCTATCAAGGTAGACCCAATAGAAGATCAAATAAAGATACACGTAGACAGTGCATCGATAGCCAATCTTCCAAAGGACATTCAAAAGTTCTATGTAGAAAACCTATACCAAATCGGTTGGGGAAGAACAAGTAATAGAGAGCAACTTTTAAAAGTACTTGACGAAGCATACTTAGATGGTATAAACAACTCAAAGTACAATACTGAAAAAGTTCATCAATTTCACAAAGATTACCAAAGACTATCTGACTTAGATAAAATACAAGCAGACTTTCTATTCACTAAAGCATTTTATAGTGCCAGTAAAGACTTGTATAATGGAGTACAAAATCCTAGAAGATTATACAATGACTGGGATATGTTTCCAAAAGATCTAAATACAGCTGCTACCATGCAACTTGCTTTAAGTAGAGGAACGATACAGACAACCTTTGATAGTTTAAGATCACCTAATGAAATATATGGTAATCTAAAAAATAAACTATCAAACCTATATCAACTGAATCGAGATACAATCAAAGCTGTCACAGCTAAGTATAAACTAAATGATACAGTACCTGAGCTAGTAAATATTAAAAAGCATTTAAACTTCTTAAGTTATTATCCTGATAGTCTATCAAAGGATTTTATCAATAATGAAGGAGTCGTAACTGCTTTAAAACAGGTTCAAAAGAATAGTAAACTAATCGAAAACGGTGTTGCTGATAAAAAAACGATAGAGGCTATCTTAAAAGAAGAAGCTTCTGTAAAAGAAAAGCTAGTAGTCAATCTAGAACGTTGGAGATGGTTCCCTAGAGATCTAGGTGATAACTATATCTTAATCAATATAGCTGATTATAGTTTAGTTGCTGTAAAGTCAGGTGATACAATAAAACAACACAAAGTAATCGTAGGTACAACAGGTCGTAAAACTCCTATCCTAAGTTCTGTTCTAAAGACAATTGTGATCAATCCAACATGGACGGTTCCTCCTACCATTCTAAAGAATGACTTAACACCTAAAGCTAGTGCTAACTTAAGTTACTTCTCTAATGCTAGATTTACAATCTACGATAAGAGCACAGGGAAAGTAGTAGCTCCAGAAAACTGGGATTCTAGTAAAGCTTCTTCTTATAGATATGTACAGAAAGCTGGTGTAGGAAACACATTAGGACGTATTAAGTTTATGTTTGATAACAATCACGCAGTGTACTTACATGACACTCCTAATAAAGCTAACTTTAATAGAGCTCAGAGAAGTTTAAGTTCTGGATGTATACGTGTAGAAGATCCTTTTGACCTAGCACAATTTGTATTTGATATACAGCAAAATGAGATCTCTCAAGAAGAAATAAAAAAGATTCTTGATTCTCAAAACACTAAGAATATAACGACTAGTAAAGAGGCTGTACACATCCACCAACTATACTGGACTATCCAAGTAGCTAATGATGGTAAGATAACTCAGTTTAAAGATGTTTATAAGTTTGATAACGATTTATACACTAAACTACAATAACAAAAAAACACCCATTAAGAATGAAATCTTAATGGGTGTTTTTCTTTATATAAGAGGTAGTACTAAACAAATTTTGACTTTAACTCATACTGATTACTTGGATAATAAATAAACAATAGAGATTTGTCTTTAATCATTTCTATTAAATCATCATTTACTTCTACAGGTACAGCTGGGCAACCATAACTACGTCCCAACTTTCCTTGAGCGCGTACTAGATCTGGTGAAGCATAATCCGCACCATGGATCACAATCGCTCTTTCTCTAGCTTTATCATTAATCCCTGCTTCTAATCCATCTAATCTTAGAGAGAATCCATTTCTTCCATTATACGTCTCTCCTGTTGTATAAAATCCTAAGCTACTCATATGAGAGTTAACACGATTAGAAAACGTAGTTGCATATTCTTCTCCTGTCTTCTTGCCATGTGCTACAAGTGATTGTAACAGAACAGCATTCTCTTTCATATCAATAACCCATAGACGAGGCTTAGCTGACGATAGGCTAAAGTCAACGATAGTTAACTTCTCATTCTTAATCTTACCCGTCTCTAACATCTTATAATACCCTTTCAAAGCTGCAGTATATACTGCTCTAGCCGGAGCATTATAATGATTTAACTCTAAACTAGAGTATAAGCTTTTAGCCGTACTTTCAAAACTATATTCTTCAGAACTCACTGTGTTATCAACAGTTTTCTCAATCACATTTGTATAATCATTCGACGTTGGTAAAGTATTACTTCCTACTACATTCCCAAAAAATGCCATTGAGGCAAATAACCAATAAAAATTCTTTTGTTTCATATAACCTTCTCATTTATAGTCTTTAATTCTAATTTTAGAAACGTAAATTTAAAAAAAATATTATACGACCAAAGGAATTTTTAACAATAAAAGTATTTAATGCCATTATTTCAAGAATCAAACGTGACCTTTTTTGAATAAGTATGCGTAAATTTGTCTAACACAACGAATAATATTTAAAGTTTCACTATTATGAATAAGAAAGTAATATTAATGATTCTAGATGGCTGGGGACAGACTCAAGATCCTAAAGTATCAGCTATCGAGCACGCAAATACACCATTTATAGACAGTCTATATACTAAATATCCTAATACATTTGTACTTACTGATGGACTAAATGTAGGTCTTCCAAAAGGGCAAATGGGTAACTCTGAAGTGGGTCACATGAATCTTGGAGCTGGTAGAATCGTCTATCAAGACCTTGTAAAAATAAATATGGCAGTAGAAGATAACACTATTGCTAAAGAGCCTGCATTACAAGCAGCATTCGAATACGCTAAGACAAACAATAAAAAAGTACACTTCTTAGGACTGCTATCTGATGGTGGAGTACACTCTCATGAGCAACATTTATATGGTCTAGTAGATGCAGCGTCTTCAGCAGGAGTATCAGATATACGTGTTCACGCTTTTACAGATGGACGAGATGTAGATCCTAAATCGGGTGCAAATCACGTACAACAACTACAAGACAGACTGAGCTTATCTACTGCTAAACTAGCTTCTGTAATAGGAAGATACTACGCAATGGATAGAGACCAACGCTGGGAAAGAGTAGCAAAGGCTTACCACCTGTTAGTGAATGGTACAGGTATTCACTCTACTGATGCAGTAAAAAGCATTGAAGCAAGTTATTTAAATAATGTGACTGATGAGTTTATTGAACCTATCGTAATGGTTGATGAAAACAATCAGCCGGTAGGAAAGATTGAAAATGACGATGTAGTGATCTTCTTTAACTTTAGAACGGATAGAGGAAGAGAACTAACACGTGTATTATCTCAAGAAGATCATTCAGATCATGACATGAAGAAACTTGACTTGTACTTTGTAACGCTTACGAACTACGATGATACTTATAAGAATGTACATGTAGTATATGATAAAGAAAACTTACACAATACATTGGGTGAAGTTTTAGAAAAACATGGCAAAAAACAAATACGTATTGCTGAGACAGAAAAATATCCACACGTGACTTTCTTCTTCTCTGGAGGTAGAGAACTTCCATTCGATGGAGAACAGCGTATCTTATGTCCTTCTCCTAAAGTAGCTACTTATGACCTTAAGCCTGAGATGAGTGCTTATGACCTTAAAGACGCACTTATTCCTGAGCTTAAAAAAGGTGAAGCAGACTTCGTATGTCTAAACTTTGCTAACGGAGATATGGTAGGACATACTGGTGTAATGGAAGCAGCAATCAAAGCTTGTGAAGCAGTAGACCAATGTGTAAAAGAAGTAATCACAACTGCTCTTGACAATGGATACACTACGATAGTATTAGCAGATCATGGTAACTGTGAGGTAATGATTAACCCTGATGGTACTCCTAACACAGCACATACTACTAATCCTGTGCCGATCATTATCGTAGACAATGATATCAAAGAGGTAAAGGATGGAGTATTAGGAGACTTAGCTCCTACTATTCTTAAACTAATAGGTATACCTCAACCAGAAGAAATGACTAGACACTCTCTAGTATAATATACAAAAAAGCCACTCAATGAGTGGCTTTTCTATTTTATATCAATAGACATTTACTTTCCTGTAAGCATCTTTTTCTTCATTTTACTAAAAAACTCAGGAGTAACCCCTAAATAAGAGGCTATTTGCTTTTGTGGTAGACAATACTTAATCTCAGGGAAACGCTCTAAAAAGCGTGTATAACGCTCTTCTGCAGGTAGAGATAAGTTGTCCATCAGTCGTTGTTGTGTAGCCACTAGCGATCTCTCTATAAGAACTCTAAAATAACGTTCTATCTTAGGCACTCTATCAAATAAAGCTAATTGATGATCTCTACTCAAAGTCATTACTATCGCATCTTCTACTACTTCTAGATAAGAGTTACCAGGTTTTTGAGATAAATAACTATACATATCAGCTATCCACCATCCTGATGCTGCAAAACTAACAGTATGCTCTACTGCTTGATCATCTAGACAATAGTTACGTACTATACCTGAAACTACAAAAGTAGAATTAATACATACTTCTCCTGCACTTAACAGCTTCGTTTTAGCTGGGTAACGAGTAACTGTGAATGACTCTAATATAATCTGTTGTTCCTCTTTTGTCAGAGAAACATGTTTAGCAAAACTCTGTAATAATATATCCACGATAATGAACTTTTATAAAGTATAAAAATAAGAAATAATGCTCATGATAACTAAAAAAGCCTTATTTCTAAGGCTTTTTTAACTATTATAACTTACGCTAATGCTTCTTTAATTCTTTTGAATGCTTCGATCAACTGATCTTCACTAGTCGCATACGACATACGTATACAATCTGGATTCCCAAATGCTACCCCTGTTACAGTAGCTACGTGTGCTTTCTCTAACAGATACATAGATAGATCATCCGCATTATTAATCTTTACACCTTGAAGTGTCTTTCCAAAGAAAGAAGATATGTCTGGGAATACATAGAACGCTCCTTCAGGTACATTAATCTTAACTCCAGGAATCTCTTTTAATAACCCTACTACTAGATCTCTTCTATTCTTAAATGCCGCAACCATATCTTTTAATACACTAGGATCAGCCTCTACAGCAGTAATAGTAGCACGTTGTGCAATACTATTAGCACCAGAAGTTACTTGTCCTTGCATCTTAGTACATGCCTTAGCGATAAACTCAGGAGCACCGATATATCCGATACGATATCCTGTCATCGCAAATGCCTTAGCAATACCATTTACAGTAATCGTACGATCAATTAAATTACCAATAGTTCCGATACTGCAGTAATTACCTGTAAAGTTAATATGTTCATATATCTCATCTGATAAGATAAAGATATTTGGATATTTCTCTAATACTTTAGCTATAGCTTCGAATTCCTCTTTGCTATATACAGAACCACTAGGATTACATGGTGAACAGAACCATATCATCTTCGTCTTAGGAGTGATAGCGGCCTCTAATTGTTCAGGAGTAATTTTAAAATCACTTTCTATACTAGTAGGCACTTCTACAGGAGTACCCTCAGCCATCTTAACAATCTCTGCATAACTCACCCAGTATGGAGCAGGAATTACTACCTCATCACCAGGGTTGATCATGACATGAGCTACATTATATAACGATTGTTTAGCACCAGTAGATACAACGATCTGACTCGGTGAATAATTTAAATTATTATCTCTCTTAAACTTTTTGCTTATTGCCTCTCTTAGTTCTTTATATCCTTCTACAGGTGGATATTTACTATAGTTATCTTTTACAGCCTGAATAGCAGCTTCTTTGATAAACTCAGGAGCATTAAAATCTGGCTCACCTAGACTCAAACTAATTACGTCTACGCCTTGTTCTTTTAACTCTCTTGCTTTCGCAGCCATTGCTAATGTCTGTGAAGTAGTCAAATTGTTTATTCTATTAGATAGAAATTGGTTGCTCATCTTGTTGTGATTTTAATGAAACTTAATCCCAAAGGTAATTATTATATCTCTATTAATCTGTGTTATCTTTTATTTATTCACGATAAAAAGCCTACTTTTGTCAAAATTTACGACATGGAAGAAATCTTAAAATATTTCCCTAATTTAACTCCTGAACAGATTGCTCAATTTGAGAAATTGGAAGAAGTATATACGGATTGGAATGCTAAAATTAACGTTATTTCACGTAAGGATATACATGAGCTATATACGAAGCATGTATTACATTCATTAGGTATCGCTAAGGTTATGGAGTTCCTTCCTGGAGCTAATATACTAGATGTAGGTACTGGTGGAGGTTTCCCTGGTATTCCTTTAGCTATATTATATCCAGAAACTAACTTTTACCTAATCGACATTATCGCGAAGAAGATACGCGTAGTTAATGAAGTAGTAAAAGCGCTAGACTTAAAGAACGTTAAAGCAGAACAAAAACGTGCCGAAACTATAGACGAGAAGTTTGACTTCATCGTAAGTAGAGCTGTTACGAATATGCCTGACTTCGTAGAGTGGATTAGACACAAAACGAAAAAAGAAAACAAGCATGAGTTTGACAATGGTATATTATACCTAAAAGGAGGTGACTTAACAGAAGAGCTTAAGGATTTCCCTAAAGCTGTTCAGTTTGACCTGACTCATATCTTCTCAGATGAATTCTTTGAAACGAAAAAAGTGGTTTACTTACCCTTAAAATATAAAGGATAAAAAGAAAGGGCTGTCTTATAGACGGCCCTTCTTCTTTTATTTACTATGCTTAACGAATAATAAGCAAGTATTCGTATTTCTGTGTAGCAAGTGGTTCGCCACACTACCTAAGAATATCTCTTTAAATCCTGTAGTACCCTTCACTCCCAGTATCAGCATATCCGCCTTTTTACTACGCGCATAAGCGATCAAGGAAGCTGATATGTTGCGTTCTCCAGCAGGAACAATATCTATATCAGAATAAGTAGCGTACTTCTTATTCCATTTCTCTTGTTTTTCTTTGATATCATCCTTCGTTACTTTCTCTAATTCTCTATTCGTCATCGTAGGGTAGAATCCCATATAAGACTTAGAGATATGTACCGCAGAATGCTCTATCTTCTGTCCCTTCGAATTATTCTTAAAACGATCTGCCCACATCATAATATCACTAGTATATCTAGAGAAGTCTATCGCATCAATCACAGTGGTTATAGGCACTTTAAACGTATCTGGTACTAATAATAATGCTGAAGGGAATATACGTACCAGCTTATCAGCCAGCGCACCAGTACCTTCTAGTTCCTGTTTATTACCTAGTACCATCAGATCATAAGAAGATTTCTTAGCTATATTCATAAAAGCAATCTCTGTATAACTCTCTACTGATACCAAGATTTCGAAATCATAACTCACTCCTGCTTCTGTGAAATACTGAGTAAGCTTATTCTTTATTTTCTCCTTAATAACAACAATGCTCTCTGGTTTAAGTAATTCCTTAGGTAACTCACCTACTTTAAGGTTGTGCACATAGGTTACTTTATTTATATCTAAAATCTGGTCTAGCACTTGCATATATTGCAACAGATATTGATCCATTGTAGACAAATCTAAACCAACTATTATATTTAATTTTTTATTTTTATCCATCCTTATTTGCTTTGTGGTTCATCTAATAGTTCTGCTATAATCTCTTTATAGCTCTTTTCTTCTTTTGACTTAGCCTTCTTAGACGATTTAGCTAACTCTTCTTTTAATCCTTTTTGTAAACTATAACACATCACCAGTAATATCACTGCAAAAGGCAGTCCTGTAATAATAACTGCTGTCTGTAAGGCATCAAGTCCTCCTCCCCATAATAATACGATAGCAATAATCCCTTGTGCAAAAGACCAAAAGACTCTCTGCCACACAGGAGACTCTCCATTACTACCTGAGGTAATATTATCTACAACTAATGAACCTGAATCAGAAGAGGTAATAAAGAAAGAGAAAATCAGAATAATCGCTACAATAGAAAGAAACTTAGTAAAAGGGAAGTTCTCTAAGAATACAAATAATGCTGTAGATACGTCAGCTTTAACCGCCGCTATCATCGTTACATCACCTGATAGAATAGTGTGCAATGCACTACCTCCGAATACATTCATCCATAATAAGGTAATCAACCCTGGTACAATCAACACCCCTAATACAAACTCTTTCACAGTACGCCCTTTAGAAATACGAGCAATAAAACTTCCTACAAAAGGTGACCATGCAATCCACCAAGCCCAATAGAATATAGTCCAGACATTCTGCCACCCAGAACCTAAGTAAGTATCATTCCATGTACTTATATCAATAAAATTAGCTAAATACGCTCCTGTATTCTCTACATACCCTTTCATGATAAATAGAGTCGGCCCAAGAATAAAGATTAGCAACATAAAACTGGCTGCGATATACATATTAGCATTACTAAGTATCTTAACTCCTTTATCTAATCCTGAAAAAACAGAAATAGTAGCGATACCAATCACAAACAGAATAATCCCAGCTTGCATCATAGGGCTTATCTCCCAACCATATAAATATTCTAAACCAGCTGTAATCTGTATTACCCCTAATCCTAAAGATGTAGATAATCCAAACACTGTAGCTAAAGCAGATAATATATCGATTATGTGTCCCCACCAACCATGGATTCTCTCTCCCCAGAAAGGGTAAAAAAGAGATCTAAAGGTCATAGGTAACTTTCTATTAAACCCAAAAAAGGCTAAAGCTAATCCAACCATCGCATAAATACCCCAAGCGTGTAATCCCCAGTGCAAACTCGTAAATTGCATAGCTTGTACAGCGGCTTCTATGTCTGTATCTACTGGTCTAGGAGTATTAAAGAAATGAGATACTGGCTCGGCAATACTAAAGAACATAATACCGATCCCCATACCTGTACTAAACAGCATGGCAAACCAAGATGCCTTAGTAAACTCTGGTTCTGCATCATCCCCTCCTAACCGTATTCTACCGAACTTACTAAAAGCAAGGTAGATAGCAAATATTAAAATAACATTCACTGTCACGACAAAGAACCAACCAAAGTTAGAAGTTACCGCTAATTGGGCAGCAGGAAACCACACCCCTACCTTTTCAGGAAAAAGGACACAGGTTAAGATTAAAGCTACTATTAATAATATTGAAGTGATAAAAACGGGTGGATTAATCACCAAGTTTTTGTTATCAAGTAATTTTTTAAACATGAGTTATACTATTTAAATTAATAATTATAACCCAGTACTTTAAAGATAAAAAAGGATCATTTTTCAGTAATCGAAAAATAATAAAAGCAAAAAGATAATAGTTTTTACTCAGTCGTTTTATAAGTGTTATTGGTAAATAGTGTTCTCTTAAAAACGATCCTAATAAAAAGGGACTTTTTTCTGCATTCGAAAAAAGATAAAAGCAAAATAGATAGTGTATTCTTACTTAGTAGTATATCCTGAACAACTCTTATCATGTCATTCATCATCGGTTATACATTCCCAATAAAAAGCACTGAATTGTATTCTAGTGTAAATTAAAAAAGGCGGTTAGCTCTTTTGCAACCGCCTTTTTATTATAATTTGATTATCCTAAGAAAGGATATTTATAATCAGTTGCAGGAACGAAAGTTTCTTTAATCGTTCTTGGTGATACCCAACGAAGTAAGTTAAGGATAGAACCCGCTTTAT
This sequence comes from Myroides profundi, assembly GCF_000833025.1. Taxonomy (NCBI): domain Bacteria; kingdom Pseudomonadati; phylum Bacteroidota; class Flavobacteriia; order Flavobacteriales; family Flavobacteriaceae; genus Myroides; species Myroides profundi. Next base: position 455,110 of record NZ_CP010817.1, on the reverse strand, counting down.
CGTTAGTACCAGAAGCTCTAGCACCACCGAATGGTTGTTGTCCTACTACAGCACCTGTTGGTTTGTCATTGATATAGAAGTTACCAGCACAGTTTACTAATGCTTCTGTAGCCTCTACGATAGCGTAACGACATCCAGAGAAGATAGCCCCTGTTAATGCATAGATAGAAGTCTCATCTACTAATTTTAATGTTTCAGACCATTTAGCATCTTCGTATACATAGATAGTTAATACAGGACCGAATAACTCAGTTTCCATCGTTGCATACTTAGGATTAGTAGTCAAGATAACTGTTGGCTCAATAAAGTAACCAATAGATTTATCATACTTACCTCCTAAGATTACTTCTGCATCTGCATCAGCTTTTGCTTGATCAATCGCTTTCGCTAATTTGTCAAATGAAGCTTCTGTAATCACAGACGAAACATAGTTACTTGGATCTTCTGGAGACCCCATTTTGATAGTAGCTAAATCAGCAGTCATATATTCTTTCACTTGATTCCATAATGAAGCTGGAACATAAGCTCTAGATGCTGCAGAACATTTTTGTCCTTGGTATTCAAAAGCACCTCTTGTAAGAGCTACTGCTACCTCTTTAGGACAAGCTGATGGATGAGCTACAACGAAATCCTTACCACCTGTTTCACCTACGATACGTGGGTAAGTTTTGTATTTATCGATGTTTTGACCGATTTGAGCCCACATACTGTTAAATACTCCTGTAGATCCTGTGAAGTGGATACCAGCGAAGTCAGGACTTGCTAATAACGTATCAGTGATCATTCCAGAGTTACCATATACTACGTTGATAACACCATCAGGTAAACCTGCAGCTTTAAACACCTCAACGATTACTCTTGCAGAGTAGATTTGAGTTGCAGCTGGTTTCCATACCACTACATTCCCCATCATAGCAGGAGCAGAAGGTAAGTTACCAGAGATAGCTGTAAAGTTAAAAGGAGTGATCGCATAGATAAATCCTTCTAATGGACGGTGCTCTAATCTGTTCCATACTCCATCTACAGAAGCTGGTTGCTCAGAATAGATTTGAGTCATATACTCTACGTTGAAACGTAAGAAGTCAATAAACTCACATGCAGAGTCGATCTCAGCTTGGTGTAATGTTTTTGCTTGAGCGATCATTGTAGCAGCATTGATCTTAGCACGGTAAGGACCAGCTAATAATTCAGCAGCTTTTAAGAAGATAGATGCTCTGTGTTCCCATGGCATTGCAGCCCATTTTTTTCTAGCTTCTAAAGCAGTAGCAATAGCTTTCTCTACTAATGCCTTATCAGCTTCGTGGTAAACACCTAATTTATGTTTGTGATCAAATGGAGGGAATAAATCTTTTGTATTTCCTGTTCTGATTTCTTCTCCACCAATGTATAATGGAATATCAACTGTTGTGTTGTATTGCTCTTTGAACGAGTTCAAAGTCAATTCTCTTTCTTTTGTTCCTGGTGCATAAGACTTAACTGGCTCATTGAACGCAGTTGGAACTTGATAGAATCCTTTTGACATATTACGCGTATTATTTATGTAGTTTCTAAATGAATAAGTACAAATATAACGAAAAAAAATGAAACCACTTTTCTCTAAAACGGTAAAAACATCTCCTTAACGATTTCAAAACATTGACTATCAATAGCCTTTTTACCATACTGTATTCTTCTAACTATCTGTTATACTTTACACTGAATACAAACCTAAGTGCGATTACTAATTAGTTTTTACAATCACACCAGAAGTAAATCAAAATATTTTTATGTAAATGAATCACACCCCATTAATATTCTTTAGAAAAAATAAAAAGCAAGTACCAAATCTATTTCAATTCAACCTGTATTAATCCACCACAGATAGTTTTGTAGTGATTTGCTAGGGGATTGCTTGAGGGTTTCTTGCACCTTTCTTCGAGAAAAAGGCCTTCTGGGCAAGGAAAGCCCAAGAAAACTCCTAGCAATCCCCTAAGAAGTGCAAGGAGAAGGTTATTATCTCATTCATAAATAGTAATCAAAATCAACACTTCCTTATTAGTTTAAAAATTTCACCAGCTATTTTTGCTTTAACCCATATATACATATTGATATCGCGTTAAAACGATACCGTTAGACACGAATAGAGTAATATATTAAAACAACTAAATACCCCCTCTAGCCTATCCACTATTTTTCGCTATTAACGCACCACTATTGACTTATAAAAAAACCACCTTTATGCAATTGCATAAAGGTGGTCAAAGCATTTTATTTTTAGTATACTAGTCACTCTATAAGAGTGCGTTCTTTATTATTTCTAATTCAATACGAAAGGAGCTACTAGCTTAAAGTTTGGGATTTCTACATTAAAATAAGTTTGGTTCGCTAGATTAAGTACCTCATAGAATCCCTGCATAGCTCCCATAGATGAGTTTAAGACGCATCCACTACTATATGTATATTTGGTACCAGGTTCTATAATAGGTTGTTCACCTACTACACCTTCCCCTTTTACTATCTGTACACTATTCAGAGCATCATAGATCTCCCATAGTCGCCCTTTCACCTGAATATAATCAGTAGAATTATTTTCAATTGTTATTTTATATGAAAAAGCATAGCATATCTTTTTTGATTTAAAAAAATTGCCTTCATACTCAGTATTTACAGATATTTTTATTCCCTTCGTCGTTTGTGAAATCATCTTTTCCATCTTAATAATTTACTATAAAAAACACATTGAATTCTTCGTTTTATCACAGTGTCTAATACACTATGTTCTCTGCACTCGCCTCACCTATCCCAATTACTCTATCGTGTAAATCATTATTGCCACGATAATAAACTAGAACTTGGTAACGATTAGTTGTCATTGCATAGTTCCCATCTGGTGCTATACTTGGATCAACAACACCATTTCGAACTGCTGTATAACTAAAATTAGTAAAACCTTGTTTCACTAAAATGATTTGTTCATAATATCCCTTCTCTTCGTTATACGTCATTTTGTTAGCAGGTACTAAGGCATAATCATTAAATAATCCTGTCACATAATAATCTATCCCTTTCTGTACATCCTCCTCTGGACGATAACTAAAATATACCCAGCTATACTCCGCTTCTATATTAGGGTTTCTTCCATTGATATTCCTAGGATAGAAACTTCCATTAATATCAGGAAAATAGGTATATCCTTTACTTTTTCGACTCTCGTTTGTATACAGATACGTGTTATAAATACCATTATCAGTTGTCACAGAACCGATCATATTATTCACCTGTCTGATATCGCTATTGTCAAAGTTTAGGAACTGATTCCCTGCCCAGAATTGAGTCTCATTCTCGTACTTATAGATAAGATCATTCCCCATCGTGTACTGAGGCTTAATATTCGTCAGATAAGAGTCCCATCTCCCATTCTGAAAGATCGCTATCTTTACATTCTGAATTGGATTTTGATATACAGCATCACCCAGTAATACACTAAACTCTACATTCTGCTTCGTCTCTATGACATCTAGATTCCTAGTTCTTTTAATCTGAATAGGTACATTAACTAGACTCTCATATAAGACAAACTTCCTTCTAATTACTACTTCGTCGTCTTCATTATAAATTTCCAATACATAATTACCACTCTTCAATATTCTATAACGTTGAGCAGGAAGCGTCAATTGATAGTTCGTATAATTCTGCAAAGTATTAAACGAGTTTTCATACGTCATAATACGTTGTCTATCTAATCCATCAATATACTCGATCTGTTTTAATTTCGATGGAGTCCAGTCATAGTTATAAGCCTTAACACGATAGAAATAATTACTATCATCTCCGTATAAGTCATCAAAAGCAAGCGTAAACTGATCCCCTATTTTAAAGAACGGTGTTACAGCTCTATTATTACTCATAAACCCTACTGACTTAATATAATCAGCAGTATAGTTCTGTGGAGATTGTGCCAATACGCACCCTACCCAAAGAAAAAAAAGAATAATAGACCAAACCTTATTTCGCATAATGACCATTTTAAACTAAACCGTTACTTCGTGCAAAAAAGATACAATTTTTTCGTTTAAAAAAACCATACTTTTCAATTTAAAGTCAGCAATATCAAATCTTTCTTGTTCATACTGTAAATGATCAGGTATGGCTACTACAGTCATCCCTGCATTTTTACCAGCTGTAGCCCCCGTGAAGGAATCTTCTACTACTAGACACTCTCTAGGCTCACTCCCTAGATTATGAGCTGCTCTTAAATACACATCTGGTGCAGGCTTACCATGTTCTACGTGATCTACAGAAACTATGGTTTGGAAGTAATCACGAATCCCTAATCTCTTCAAAACAGTATTAATCAAAGATTCTGGAGAATTAGTAGCCAGACCAATCTTCACTTTTCTCTCTTTTAGAAAATTCAATGTCTGAATTACACCTTCTTTTATTTCTCCTTCTGTACTAATTAACTCATCGACTCTATCAATCACCATTTGCTCCACCTCCTCAATGCTCTTTCCTTCCCATGGAAACAGGCTATACCACAGTTCAGTAACTGCTCTAGTCGTTTTGCCTTGTGTTTGGATCGCAATCTCTTCATCCCAAGTAGCCCCCATAGAAGTAAACACCTCTTGTTCTGCTTGTTGCCAAAAGCCTTCAGAGTCTATTAAAACTCCATCCATATCAAAAAGTACAGTAGTAATCAATGTATTCTTCATAATCTTTCTAAATAAGTACGAAGATACACAATAGGTTATAGATAGGGAAAGACATTAGACCTAAAAACACTATCTTTTTATATTACATAAAATCAATAGTGATAAACAATAAAAAAGTAGGTACTTATAAAATATAATTGTTCTATTATGGAAAAAAACAATACTTTTCAATAACTTTAATCTACATATCTAAACTAACTAGTATGGAAACTATCTATTCTATTAAATAATAGTTACAAATAAAGTCTATGTTACTACAACATCTCGGAAAAATACAGAAAGGATTATTAGTCACTTTACTCTTCGTAATTGCCTTAAATATATATTACGAATCAGGTTTAGTATATCATCCTAATACGCTTAACCCCTACCCTGATAATAGACTTAATGAAGAAGAGAAAAACTGGGTAAGCTTTGCTGGTAATCAATTTAAAGAAAACGGTACAGAAGTAAAGTTCTTCGAAGAAGGTAACTTCTGGGGGATGACGTATTATGTTACTTTAAAGAACAATAATTATCCTAATCCTATAAAAGAAATAGAATTTTATGATACCACATCTGACATAAAAGGTGAATTAACCAACACACAGTATAAAGATGCCCTTCTACGTGTTGACACCTCTATTCTATGCGGAAAATACGTTACCTTCTCAGACGATGCAGGTAATACAATGGTGGTAAGGACTAATCCTTTTGATTATGTTTATGAAAACAATTTTCAGATACCTACCATGTTATTCGTTTCTATATTAACACTAGTTATGGGAACATCCTTATTACCTGGAGCAGTCATACTAGGGTTAGCTACATGTGGATTAGTTGCTCTGACAGGTCTTTATTATTACTTGGTTATACTCATCCCCTTAGTTGCAATAACGACAGGTAGAGTACTAATGGTAACCTTAGCGAATAACAATAAATTCTTTGATTTCAAAAATAGGATAGCAGCATTAGTAATTTTCACAATAGTTATGGCCTACTATTCTTTCTTTCAAGATACTACATTCAAATGGATAACTGTTGTCGCTAATGTAATAATCAGCAGTATATACGCAGGATTAGGAATGTATCTGTTTCACCTAAGTATAAACCTTGCCAAGACATTATACATCTTTATCAAGTACCCAACACAATATGTAGTTAACTTATCTGCGACTAACTTAATCACAAATATAAATAGAGAAAAACCTACTCGTCAGCTTCCAAAATATTATGCTGATTTAGTTATTGATGACGCTTATAGTTTTACTAAAGTTGACATAGATGGTGCGCTTTATGGTTCAATAAAATTTGACAAACCATTCAACGACTTGAAGTATAAAACAGATGGTAAAAGTTTTATTCTGTATTACTAAATAACACTTACTTAAAACAAACAGGGATAATCTCACCCTCTGCTAGACAGTATTTAGTTACTTCCTCTGGAGTAAGTTTATGAATAAAGTCTTCTTCTACTACAGTGAAGCCGATCGCTCTTAACTTATCAAAATAATCACGTCCGTATACACGTACATGATCATATTGACCAAAGATAAGTGTACGCTCCTTAGGGTCTGTTATAGTATCATCCTGAAAGGTAGTTTCTCTAGACATATCTTGTGGGATTTGGAAGATTCCCATACCTCCAGGTCTAAGAATGCGATACAGTTCCTGCATAGCTTTCGTATCATCTGGAATATGCTCTAAGACATGATTACACAAAATCATATCAAAACTATTATCCTCAAAAGGTAAGTTACAAATATCCGCCTTCACATCTGCCAAAGGAGATTCTAGATCGGTAGTTGTATAATCTAAATTAGGTTGTTTTTTAAAGCGTTTATAGAACGCCTGCTCAGGTGCGAAGTGCAATACTTTTTTAGGAGTACTAAAGAAGTCGGTCTCACGCTGAAGATAAAGCCATAATAGGCGGTGTCTCTCTAGTGAAAGTGTACTAGGAGAAAGGACATTATTGCGTTGCTTCGCATATCCATAAGGCAAGAAAGTCTTGAAACTTTTACCATCAATAGGATCTGTATACACATCTCCTTTTAGGTACCATGCCATCATAGGTCGAACAACGTAACTCAACCGAATTAATATCGGTCGAGGCACAATGTTCAATATTGTTTTGAATAACTTCTTCATTAATAGAAATGAGTAATTACAGAACTAATGGTTTAGCTCTAAACTCATCTTCTTCATTACTAGTGATACCTAATGCTTGATAGATATATTGGTAAGTAGATAACAATTCTGGTTTACCATTTACTAATGCTACATCATGTTCGAAGTGAGCAGAAGGTTTTCCATCGCGAGTCACGATAGTCCATCCGTCATTCAGTTGTTTGATATTACGAGTACCTAAGTTAATCATAGGCTCGATAGCTACCACCATACCTTCTACGAACTTCTTACCTTTACCAGGCTTACCGTAGTTAGGCATTTCTGGAGATTCGTGCATCTTACGTCCAAGTCCATGACCTACTAGCTCACGTACTACCGTATACCCTTCTTTCTCACAGTAGCGTTGGATAGCACTACCTACATCTTCTACTCTATTTCCTAATTTGAATTCTCTAATACCTACGTATAAAGATTCTTTTGTAATCTGTAATAACTTTTTAGTAGCTGGATCTACATCACCTATCTCGAATGTATAAGCGTGATCTCCATAAAAACCATTCATCACTGTTCCACAGTCCACAGATACGATATCTCCTTCTTCTAAAGGACGATCTGTAGGTAATCCGTGTACAATCTGATCATTCACACTTGTCAACAAGGTAGAAGGACAACCATAAAGGCCTTTAAATCCTGGTACTGCTCCGTGATCTCTAATAAATTCTTCAGCTTTTGCATCAAGCTCTAAAGTCGTTACTCCTGGTTTTAGCTCTGTAGCTATCATACCTAATGTTTTAGAAACAAGCAATGCGCTTTGTCTCATCAACTCGATTTCTTCAAGAGTTTTTGGAATTATCATACCTTAAAATTTTATATCCTACAAAATTACACTATTACAGTTAATGAAAAAAATGATTAGCCACACTTTTTACTTGCCTTATAAAGACTAATGCTTTACTTTTAAGGAAACATTTGTCTAAATACACAAAATTACACACAAAATGAATTACACAACAGCACAAGAAGCAGCTAAGCTGATCAAGTCGGGTGACAGAGTTTACGTACATGCAGTAGCCTGTACGCCTAATCATATCATTGATGCTATTGTAGAAAGATCGTCCGAATTAAGAAATGTAGAGTTCTGTCATATCCATACTTTAGGCAAAGCCCCTTATGCTGATCCAAAATATAGAGAAAGTTTCTTTGTGAATTCTTTCTTTACTGGTGGTAACGTTAGACACACTATACGAGAAGGTAATGGTACTTATACTCCCGTATTCCTAAGTGAGCTACCGATGCTGTTTGACAGTGGTCTTGTTCCTTTAGACGTAGCCTTAATACAAGTTTCTCCACCTGATGAGAACGGCTTTTGTACATTAGGAACTTCTGTCGTTGCGGCACAAGCGGCTATTCGAACAGCCAAGATAGTTATAGCACAGGTCAATAAATTCATGCCTCGCACTTTTGGAGATGCGCTTGTACACATCTCTAAGATTAATACATTAGTACAGCATGATACACCACTTCTGACAGAATACAGTTCTGACTTTAGTGAGGTAGAAGATAAAATAGGACAATACATCGCTTCTATGATAGAAGATGGTAGTACCTTACAGATGGGGATTGGTTCTATACCTGATGCCGTTCTTCAAAAACTGAAAGGGCATAAGAACCTAGGATTACACACAGAAATGTTTGCAGATGGTGTTGTTGATTTAATTGAAGCAGGAGCCTTAAACTGTTCTCAACAAACTACTTCTAATGGCAAAGCTATCTCTACATTCTTTATCGGAACAGAGAGGCTATATAACTATGTAGATAACAATCCATTCTTTGAACTTAGAGAATGTTCATATACGAACGATCCATTTGTGATTCGTCAGAATCCTAAGATGATAGCGATTAACTCTGCTGTAGAAATAGATGTTACAGGACAAATATGTGCAGATTCTATCGGAGCGAATATCTACTCAGGTGTAGGTGGACAAGTTGACTTTATGAGAGGTGCTACGCTAAGTAAAGGAGGAAAAGCTATCATAGCACTTTCTGCTACTACTAAAAAAGGAGGAAACAAGATAGTTCCATTCCTTAAACAAGGAGCAGGAGTGGTAACATCTCGTGCACATGCTCAATACATCGTGACAGAATATGGAGTAGCTGACCTAAGAGGTAAGTCTATTATAGATAGAGTACACGCTCTAGCGAATATTGCTCACCCAGATTTCAGAGAAGATATTTTAAGAGAATACTTTGACAATACTAGAAACAAATAACTGACATTTATAGATGTACGCTATTCTTAACCTACATTAAGCAATGGAAATCAGCCTATAACGTATCTTTGTAGTATTAAAATCATAAAGCTATGAACACAAAAATTATATACACAGCAGATAGTAGAGGATATGCTAACCACGGATGGCTAAAATCTCATCACACCTTTAGCTTTGCTAACTATCGAAACAACGAAAGAATACACTTCGGTGTGTTACGTGTACTTAACGATGATCAGGTAGCTGCAGGTATGGGATTCGGTACACATCCTCATGATAATATGGAGATTATATCTATTCCTTTATCTGGAAGTCTTTCACATAAAGATAGTATGGGTAATGGTACGATTATAAATGAAGGTGAAATACAAGTCATGAGTGCAGGAACAGGAGTTCAACACAGTGAGTTTAACCCTGATGAGAATAAAGAGAGTAAGTTCTTACAAATATGGATATTCCCTGATAAACTAAATGTAAAACCACGTTATGATCAACTAAAATTAAACAAAGAAGATCGCGTGAATCAATGGGATCAAATCCTTTCTCCTAATCCTGACGATAAGGGAGTATGGATTCATCAGAATGCTTGGTTCCACATGGCTGATCTAGATCAAGGTAAAGAACTATCTTATGAATTAAAAGATAAGTCTAATGGTATCTTCTTATTTGTTCTAGAAGGAGATATTACTTTAGGTGAAGATAAGTTACACAGAAGAGATGCTATTGGTTTTGATGGAGAAGATACTTTCACAATCAAAGCAAATGAGAAAAGTCAAATATTAGTTATGGAGATACCTATGGAACTACCTAGTTATTTACAATAAATACCAATAAAAAAGCTCGCTAGATGATAGCGAGCTTTTTAAATATCTATATTAACCGTTTTTAAGGTTTCTTACTTCCTCATCCGTTAAATGTCTCCATTTACCTCTTGGTAGATTCCATTTTGTTAACTGACCATACATCACACGGTCAAGTTTAATAACATTATATCCTAAAGATTCGAATATAGCACGTACCAACTTCACATTAGATGCTTTTAGCTTAATACCGATCTCTGTCTTAGGTTGATCATCTACATAAGATACTTCTTCTACGAATACACGACGCTCATCGATATAAACTCCTTTTTTAATCTTTTCTAGATCTTCATATTTAAGGTTTTTATCTAATGATACATGATATAATTTAGAAGAACGAGAATCAGTAGAGTTTAACTTCTGTAATAAATTAGTATCATTCGTGAATAGCATTAGACCAATAGTAGTCTTATCCATACGACCGACAGGAGCTAAAGGATATTTAGAAGCTCCTTTTAATAAACTTAATACATTCTCAGCTGATACGATTGGCTCATTAATAGTAGCGAATCCTTTCGGTTTATTTAATAATACATAAGTCAATTTCTCTGGTGTCAATACTGTACCATCAAAATTCACGATATCTGTTTTCTTTACTTTATAACCTAATTCAGTAACTACCACTCCATTCACAGTCACGTTTCCAGACACGATATAGATATCTGCCTCACGACGTGAACACACTCCAGAGTTACCGATATATTTATTTAGACGTACTTCGTCTGTTTCTTTAGGTGTATTTTTTACTCTTGGTTTACTATCAAATTTCTTTGCAGTATTAGCACCATACGTTTTATTTCCTTCTTTATTATTGTCAAATGATCTTTTCTTGCTATCATTTCCCCCATAAGTCTTTTTAGCTCCATCCTTAGAACCAAAAGACTTCTTTCCCGCTGCATTTCTATTTCCTGAGCGATTCGATTTATTATTTCCTGAATTCGACCTACCGTTATTCATATCTAAAGATTTTTGCAAAGATAGTTTTATTCTATGCATTTATTAATATAACTCTAAAAGTTTACACAACTTTTAATACTATAAAGTTTCTTCTAGCAGTACTTTGCCACTAATTACCACATCTGGGTCTATTAGCATAATCGAGAATACTCCTAATAAAATCAACAGTTTTAAACTAATATGTAAACTGTGATACTGTTCTATTTCCTTGGATGTCCATAATCTGTATAAGAACAAGATTAATACGATAATACTTAGATAGAAGTAATATACCATATACCCAAGGTTCTCTTTATTGACTAAAAAATAGATCGGTATCAGTGTCAATACTGTCACCACTGTGATTACTTCTTTCGCTACTCTATCTCCAAATCGAACAGGAATAGTCTGATAATCATTGGCGAAGTCTCCTTTAATATTCTCCATATCTTTTATCAACTCCCTGATTAGAATTACTAAATACAGAAAAGCTGCATGTAGAAAGATAGAAGGATAATAGAACCTGAAATGCATCAAGATACTAAAGAAAGGCAATATCGCTAATAATGAAGCAGTAAGATTACCTATAATAGGATACTTCTTAAGCTTATGAGAATAAAACCACAACAGAAATATATAAGCAGAAAAGAATGCTGACACATGCCAAGACACAGGAAATACAATTCCTACAGCCAAGAAGTTCAACGCAAAGTAGACACGCAATTTTGTTGCCTGACTCACTAGTCGATCTAACATAGACTTTATCGGCCTATTAATTAAATCTTTTTCTGCATCATAAAAATTATTAATGATATACCCTCCTGCGATAGCTAAGGAAGATCCAAAGATAATTAGAAAGAGTTTCCAATCTAAAATCACGTCTAACGCCCTAAGTTCAGGTGCGAATATAAAGATAGACGCTAAGTACTGTGCTAGTACTATAATAAAAATATTATAACCTCTCACAACAGAGAACAAGCTGAATATTTTAGCTAAGAGTAGTTTATTTTTCCTAGATAACATTATCTCTTGTTTCAATTTTATATCGCTACTGCGAAAGGTTATAACATCTATTTTTTCATATCTGAATTAGAATTGATATACAACTTCTAATTTATAATCTTTTAAAGACTCTTTTGCCTTTTCGATATCAGCAGTAAATCCTAAGATATAACCACCTCCACCAGAGCCACATAATTTTAAATAGTAATCGTTAGTCTCGATTCCTTTTTGCCATACACTGTGGAACTGTTCTGGAATCATTGGCTTAAAGTGATTAAACACCACATTAGACAATAACTTCGTATTACTAAATAGTGATTTCACGTCTCCTTTTAAGAAGTTCTCTACACAAGCATCTGTATATTTCACGAACTGATCTTTCAACATCTGACGGAAACCTTGATCTTTTAGGTTCTCCATAAAGATCGTAATCATCGGTGCAGTCTCTCCTACGATACCCGAATCTATTAAGAACACAGCTCCTTTTCCATCTACGCTTTGAGAAGGAATACCTGCTGGCTCGATATTATCTTTAGAATTGATTAGGATAGGCAGGCTTAAATAACTGTTTAGTGGATCTAACCCTGAACTCGTTCCATGGAAGAATGCTTCCATTTTTCCGAAGATTCCTTTTAATACTAAAAGTTTATCCTTAGTCAAGTTCTCTAGAACAGTAACTTTATCATAAGCATACTGATCATAAATAGCAGCTACTAATGCCCCACTACTCCCTACACCGTATCCTTGTGGAATACTAGAATCAAAGTACAATCCTTGTTCTATCTCAGCGTTTAAACGCTCTAGATCAAACTGTACTAAAGTAGGTTCTTGCTCTTGCAAATCATGTAGATATGCTGCAAAGTTTTTTAAACTCTGATTAGACTTTAAAGATACTCCTTCTAGATTCTCTTCCATCTTTAATGCTCCCTTATAGAAATTATAAGGAATAGATAATCCTTTAGAGTCTTTAATAATCCCATATTCCCCAAAAAGAAGAATTTTTGAATAAAATAATGGTCCTTTCATAGCTGTTATTGTAAATTCACGTTGCAAAAATACACATAATATTCGCACACCGTCTTTTTTACTACTTTATTTTTATAAATATCTGTTTTTAAAGCCATAAACACAATGTCTACACCCATTTTGACAGCATTGTCCTTTCATTAAATGATACAATTCTGTGAATACAAAATACTCATTTTCCATATAATAATGTACTCCTTCTTCCATCTCACTTCTGCGTTTTGGAAAAGGCTTTCCTTTTGAAGAAACGACCATTTCATCAAACTTAGTCAAACAATTATTACATAAACATTTATGAAAAGAACCTGCTAAAAAAACACGTGTATCATTAGATATACTCACTTTAGTACAGTCACATTGTTTAATATCCTCCGTATTACAGACGATTGTACTCTTACAGTGCGTACACACTCTATTCTCACTCATAATCTATTACTTCATTGTGGTGATATTAAAGAACTGCATCTCACCATTACCTTCTAATTCTACCACACCATCGACTACTTGCCCATTAGCACGCTTCTTAGAAACCTTCACGTTGTTCTTACCCATTTCTAAAGGGATACGAACATAGTTTATTTGCGCAGGCAGGGTCTGCCAGTTACGCGTATCTGCTTTCTCTGAAAACAGGTTAAACAACTGTACTCCTAGCCCTATTCCTTCTAATATTGCATTAGCATCACTGTCTTTACTAGTCGATCTTGCCGCAGCTTTTACCGCATATTCAGCTGATTTCTTAACAGCCATTCTCGTCAGTATCTTTCCTAATTCTTTACCTGCACGTTCTTTTAAAGTCAATACAGCTAAAGCATCTATATCCTCCGCCTTTTCGAATGGTAATACATACGTATCTTTTACTGTAACAGAAGCCTCTGTATATGGCAACGGTTGAACAATATACTTAGGATAAGCAATATTAACACTGTGTATATCGCTCAAATTAGTCTTACCAGCAATACCAAAATCCAATGGAATCACAAATCCTAATGCATTCGTAAAAACTAACGATCCTGAGTCTCCTTTTGCTAGCGTGAAGAAAAGGTTTTCTTGTTCTTTAATTGGAGCCCTACCGTTCTCCCAAAACACAACCACATCTCCCCCATTACTTACAGGAACATCTTTTAACTTCAACTTAAACTCCTTCTCATACTTTGCGACATCACCTGCGAATCCCATTTTATCTGCCATACGCATAACATCGTATTTTAGGGTAGTAGGCATTTTTACACCATAATACACTCCATCACCAGATTGATAGGTTTCAACAGCGTTTCTATACGCTATAAAAGCATCGTTATAGTTCTTGCTTTGTTCATAGATTAACCCTTGTAAATTAAGCGAGAAAGCATCTTTCGAATAACGTGTAGCCTTATCATTATATTTATCACCTTGAGCATAGTTCTGTAGTGAGATACGTCTAGCTTCTACTATAGCCTCATTCGGTTTACCGAGATACATATAGTTTAACGCTTTATAGTAATGGATCATAAATATCTCAAACTCTTCTCCTTTATAATTTTGAGACATAGAGTTAAGGAATAATCCTACTGCTAAATCACCTGTAGTAGAAAGTCCGTCTTCTACCAATAAATCTGCCTGGTTAAAATATTTATTACTTGCTTCGTAATCTCCTCTTAAGTGTGCTACTTTTCCTTTTTCCATATAAAAAAGCAATAGATTACGAGGCTTTTGTAATAAAGCATTTTTATCTAAAGCTTTGTCTGCTAGATCTAGTTCAGAAGCACCTACTTTCTGATAATAGTCTGTTATACGGTCATGATACGAAGCACATCCAAACACGAAAAACATCATTGCAAAGAGCAATGATGTTTTTATAACAGAATATATGGTTCTACTTGAAACCATCTATTTTACTTTAAATTAGTTTTTTACGTACTTAGCGATTTTCTTTTCACCAATCCAAACTACTTCATTTGTTTGAATATTTGTCAACTCTAAGTTAACTTGATAGTAAACCACTTTTTTCTTTTTGTGAGAATCTACGATAGAATTGATAGAACCTTGCAACATAAAGTCAGCTCCTTGTTCTAAACCGAATTGTTTCATAGATGATGATGATGCATTCGTTTGTTGATCTGCACGTTCACCACGTAATTCCTCACGTTTTTTACCTCCTTGAACTAAACGTACTCTTTGTGAACGAATAAATGCTTGTTCCACATCTTTTACGAACGTCTCAGCTTCAATATGCTCATGGCTCTTATTATAAACCATACCTACAATAACCACAGGCTTCTCTCCTTTATTCTCTTCACGGAAGTTAAAGATCCATGGCTCTTCTAATATTTGCTGAGTCATTTGGTCAGCTACCTCTCTAGAGTCAGAGTTATTCCATCTTCCACTAATGTCGATAGTTTCTTCTGTACTTACTCTAGTTACTTGACGTCCACATGATGTAATAGCCAGTCCTGAAACAGCTAATATTGCAGCTAATGCTATACGTTTAATTTGCATAATCCTATTATTTGTTTTTCTTTATGTTTTTTTCCTAATTCTTAAATAGAGAACCACCAGTTACCAGTTCTAAAACCAATATTTGGTCTCCATGTATTCCAGTTATTCCATCCAGAATAATAGCTATTATAGTTACCATAATACCCATTGTCATAGCTATAGTAACTTCTACCATATTTAGCACGAGCCATGCGTTCTTCATGTCTCCATTGCTTTTTCTGAGCTTTGCGCTCCATCTTAGCCTCGTACCAATCGTACGCTTTATAAGTATCCTGTACAGTAGTACTTAAAGTCGCAGTCAGAGAATCTTTCTGTGCCATATACTTTACCATACTTACTCTATAATTAGGGTTTTGATCTGGTGCTAACTCTTGTGCATAAGTTGCTTGACTAAATAGTAAGCTACCTAGTGCTAAACCAAAAATTGTCATTAACTTTCTCATATCTTCAATATTTATATTAGTATATGCAATTAGCATACCGTAGTATAAAGTTACAAAAAATTATTTAATTATTTCTGAACCGAATCCAACTTTATCATCTATATACTGTTCATTCTGACAGAACTGCGCCAATTCTTGTCTTATAAATGTCTGTACAAAGTCTTTGTCCCCTTCTGGGTATAGAACGTGTACATTTGCCCCAGCATCAAGTGTAAAGCACACATTGATTGATGTTTTTTCTCTAAATGCCCAAATTTTCTCGATGATCTGAAGCGTATTTGACTTCATTAAGATAAAATAAGGCATAGAAGTCATCATCATTGCGTGTAGAGTCAATGCTTCGCTCTCTACTAACGCTACAAACTCCGTTAAATTACCTTCTATTAATATTTTTTTCAATCGAGCTAGATTCTCATGAGCTTGTTCAAAGCGTTGTGCTGCATAAGGGTGATTGTGCATCAGATCATGCCCCACTGTACTAGACACTTTCTTCTCTCCTTTATCCACTAACAAGATAGTATCACAATACCCCTTAAAGATAGGGTGTACCTCAAAAGGGAAATTCACTCCATATAAATCTGTACTTCCTGGTATATCTCGTTGCTCTCCCCATACTACTACACTCCCCGTTATACTTCTACATGCACTACCTGATCCAAGACGAGCTAAAAAAGAAGCTTTCTGGTCAAAATAGTCTTCTGTCATATCCACATTCAACTTTCTTTCTAATGACATAATATTCACTGCCATCGCTGCCATGCCAGACGCAGAAGAAGCTATCCCTGAACTATGAGGGAACGTATTTTTAGTATCTATCGTGAAGTGATAATACTCGATATAAGGACAGTATTTTAGAATTCTCTCAAAAAACTTCTGAATCTTCGGCTTAAACTCTTCTTTAGACTGTCCTTCGAACAAAAGATCAAAACTGATCCCTTTAT
Organism: Myroides profundi; assembly: GCF_000833025.1. Lineage (NCBI taxonomy): Bacteria > Pseudomonadati > Bacteroidota > Flavobacteriia > Flavobacteriales > Flavobacteriaceae > Myroides > Myroides profundi. The sequence goes on along the minus strand of NZ_CP010817.1, from coordinate 438,360 downwards.
CCGCTTTCGCGCTATAGCTTAATGTCGTTTCTGTCTTACAATTGTTTAAAGTAAAACTCAAAGACGGGTTAGCAGGAATCTGATTCTCCTTTTTACCCCAATACTTAACTAAAGCGATATTACTAGGAGAGCTCCATGAGAATGTCCCCTCCTTTACTTGATTAACATCTATATCTTGGCTAAAAATAAAGTCTTCTATATTCATTGTTCATCGATTTCTAAACAACAAAAATAACATCTTTTATTAATAGCCCCTCTATTCTTTAAGAAACTTATCTTTTTTAGAACAGCACTAAGATAAAAGAGCTAATGATTTACACCTATATAATTAGCTCTTTACTTATACTTAACTTCCTTTATCTATAAATCAAATTCATAATCAAAATGACCAAAACAGCCATCCAATGAAACAAGATTGTATACCAGAACTTCTTCTTGCTAGGGTTTGCCATTTCACGAATAGCCAGAATCACTCGATCTTTTATAATCTCACTGATATTTAGCTTCGGATCGTTAAAAGGGATATCATCTACCTTCAGCTTTTTAAACCCATAAATCAACAATTTCTTCACCCATTTATTCTCGCTCTGATTTTTAATATTATTGATAATCTGCATTTGTATCAAAGAGAAATCAAACCCTTTTTGCATCCAGTTTTGTTTATTAGACGTTGAGACATCACTAATGACTTTATCTAATGCTCTATCTATTAATGGATACAGCAGACTCTCACCTTTGTCAGTCAATAATCTATTTGCTACTCTTTTAACAGCATGAAAACTCGCCATAGAAAAGACAAAGTAATTACTAATCGCTATAAGAGTCAATAAGATACTCTGGATAGGTGCAATCATAAGGACCACGAATATAGCCATTATACCTGCCGAACCACCCAAATTACCAGGTTGGTTATAAGGCCCATAAATAACAAAAGACCGATAGTAAAAGAAAACACTGCGCTTAATGATCCTACCGCATATACCTTAAAGAAACTACTCCCACCTATAAAAGATAGTTTAGCTGCATACTTTACTTTATCTAACATCGTAAAAATATCGTTATCTTAAAAATGAAATAATCAAGATAACTATCCAATGGTAAGCGACTATCATCCAAAAGAATTGCTTATCAGGTGTCGCAAAATCTTTAATCACTTCGATCACTCTACTCTTTATCTCTGAACGAACATTAAACTTCGGATCGCCAAATGGAATATCATCTAACCTCAACTTAGAAAATCCTAACACAAGTAAATACCTCAACCATTTATTCGTAGTCTCTTCCTTAACAGTATTAATTGTCTGCAACTTTAGCATTGAGTAATCAACTCCTCTCTGTAGCATATTCTGTCTCTCTGTCTCTCCTATTTTTCCCATCGTCTTCTCCATCACTTTATCCATAATAGGGTCTAATAACACCTCCGCTTTATCATCTAAAATACGTCTAGCTACCTTTCTGAAAGCGTACTGCGTCGAAAAAGAAAACACAAAATAAATACTAATCAAGGTGATTAATAGTAAGACTGATAAATAAGGATAGTCAATAATAAATGTTCTAAATGAACTATGACGAACTTCTCCTAGTTTATTTGTATAACTACCATTAGATAGCAAGACTATACCTATAATCAAACTCAACACTGCACTAAATACTCCAAACACAGCGATCTTTAAAAAACTAACCACTCCATAACCAGAGATTTTTAGCCCATACTTTACATTATCTACCATATAATAGTTAATTAATTCACAAACAATAAAAATAAATAATTTTGTTAAATTAACTATTTTAAACTTTCATTTTTAAACAATATAACCTTGCAATAAACACTCAAGTAATAATAAATCAAAAATAAAGATTATATCCTCCGAAAAACTTATTATCAAACAGTAATCACCTCATATTCTGAATTTGGAATACTCGTCTCTAGACTATTACCTCAAGTCTTTTATTTAAGAAGTTACTCTATATAAACAGTATATCAACTCCTCAATCACAAAGCGTCATCACACTATAGTGCTTTAATTTATTATCATACTCTCTATCACTATTCAAAGAGCATAAAAAACCTCCTAAGCAATTATACTTAGGAGGTTTTCTAATTTTTATCTTCATATAAAATACATAACATTCTATAACGTAAATTAATTTTAAATACTCCAATAAATAAAGTCAATTACTAAATCAACGATATATACATTGAAGGTTTTAAAAATATCAAATCATAGTGACGATTATCAATTGTACTTACAGTCATATATATTTCATCATGCTCCACATTAACAGCAACAATCATACTAATTATACCAAAATTACTTTCTAAGTTATCAAATTTAGAATTAGGATATAATCTAGATAATGCCTTACTCCAACCTTCAATAATTAGAATACATTTTCTATTTATCCCTTCTTCTTTTTCTAAATCATAAAAACCATCGAAGCTTAATTCTATCTTTTTTTCATCTATAGCATAAACAAACTTACTTACAACTTCATCATCAAAAGTATATAGTAATTTATTATTTCTAATTAAATTCATATTCTTCTTATTTACTTAATCCTAATGTGCACTTCAGCGCTTCTAAAGTTTACTGATTAGATTATTCACCAAACCTACTGACACAACATATTTACCAGCCTGTACTAAGAACTGACTTCATTTATCTAATAAAATTAATCATTATTCACTCAACAGAATAACATTATTCATAGACCATAAAAAAAACTCCTAAGCAATTATACTTAGGAGTTTATATTTAAACAAATAACAATAATCAATTAATATCACTTCACTCTAACAAACTTTAACTATACCTCTTTATTAAAAAAGAATCCCATACCCTACCTTCAAATATAACAGGTAGTAAGAATCCTTCTTTCACTAATTCTTTTAGTTTTTCATTCAGTTTATCAACATCAATATCAACATGATAACAACTATCAATAAAATCCTTTAATTTTATTGAAGTAAATTGATAAGTTAAATCATCAATATAGCGTATAAAATTAAAGTCACATTTTATATTCCCTTTCTGGATGAAACAACCTCCACCATGATAATGGTATTCGTACCCATCAATATTACCATGTTTATAATTTTTAGTACCATTTGAATTAATATTAATCTTATAAATCTCCTGATATATATCTTCTTCAACCAAATTCAAACTACTTCTTATCACTTTTTCAAATTCATGAATAAATCTAACATATTCATTCAAATATTTCTTTATATCATTCATAACTATTTTGTTATATATAACCTCTTATCTTTCTTACCTAATACCAAGCATTACTTCTCGTAAAATAATTACTTCCTGACCATCTAAACAAGTGATCTTAATTTTATTGTCTACTACATCCCAAGATTCAAATATTTCGGGTAAATCTATTTGATCAATGATTTTAAAATTTTGCATCTCTATTTTTAAAATTTGAAGTTCTGTTATAACGAAAAGGAAATTATTGAATATTTGAGTATCATAAAAGAAATAATTAAGCTTAACAGAATCAATAACAACGTTTTCAATCATATTAATAACAATAAATTCAAGATCTATTCCTATCGTACAATATTGATTATTTATAATCTTTATTACAGGTACAACAATATCACTTCCCCATGCAAATTTGTATGCCACATTATTAATTAGAATTGTAGCAAAAACTCTATCAGTCATTTTTTCTTCAAAGAGATTTTTTACTTTAAGCTCTTGATATTTTTCTTTAGTAATCCGATCTACATTTGATACCATAATTATTGTTTAAACATTTTTGGAATAATTCTGACAACCGATGGCTGACTCATCATATTTCCATCTTTATAAAAAAAACCTACATCAATGATAAAAGAGCAATAAACTTTTCACTTTCTATTAGCAACAAAAAATTACTTGTATACACCCTAACTAAACTCCAACCGTTTCTTATTTCAAAATAGTCAGTAATATCATCTACAGACAACATATATTGTATATAATATTATTCTGTTATAATCAGCTTACAATTAACTCCAATTCTCTCAGCTTCATTACAAAACTCTTGTGCTAAGTCCATATCATCTACTTCTATAATTACCTTCTCTCCATCTAAAAAAGAATCAACATTGCCTTTAGCCTCTGACAATGACTTTCCAAGCATACTCATTTGAATTTTGCTTAAAGAAACTTTAGCTATACCTCTTTATTAAAAAGGAATTCCATACTCTACCTCCAAATATAACAGGTAGTAAAAATCCTTCTTTCACTAATTCTTTTAGTTTTTCATTCAGTTTATCATCATCAATATCAATATTATAATAACTATCAATAAAATCCTTTAATTTTATTGAAGTAAATTGATAAGTTAAATCATCAATATAGCGTATAAAATTAAAGTCACATTTTATATTCCCTTTCTGGATGAAACAACCTCCACCATGATAATGGTATTCATATCCATCAATGTTACCATGTTTATAATTTTTAGTACCATTTGAATTAATATTAATCTTATAAATCTCCTGATATATATCTTCCTCTTTAAGGTTTAATTCATCCCTAAGTATTTCTTCAAAATCATGAATAAACCTAACATATTCTCTCAGATATTTCTTTATATCATTCATAATTAATTTGTTGTATGTAGTCTCTTATCACTTTATCTATTCTTTATCCCCACTAACACTTCAACGATTACCTCATTCTTAAGAACTTTATTCACTAATAACAATCTTTAGCTATGCCTCTTTATTAAAAAGGAATTCCATACTCTACCTCCAAATATAACAGCTAGTAAAAATCCTTCTTTCACTAATTCTTTTAGTTTTTCATTCAGTTTATCAGCATCAATATCAACATGATAATAACTATCAATAAAATCCTTTAATTTTTTTGAAGTAAATTGATAGGTTAAATCATCAATATAGTGTACGAAGTCAAAATCGCATTTTATATCTCCCTTTTGAATAAAACATCCAGCTCCATGGTAATGATATTCATATCCATCAATCTTACCATGTTTATAATTTTTAGTGCCATTTGAGTTAATATTAATCTTATAAATCTCCTGATATATATCCTCTTCTTTAAGGTTTAATTTATCTCTAAGCGTTTCTTCAAAATCATGAATAAACCTAACATATTCACTCAGATATTTCTTTATATCATGCATAACTATTTTGTTATATATAACCTTTTATCTTTCTTACCTAATTCTTAGCATTACTTCTCGTTGAATAATTATTTCATTATCACTAATCAGTAGTTTCTTTTGCTACAGTATCGTCATGCTCACTAAATATTTTATCTACATTCTCTTTACGGTTCAAATCCCAATACCACCATTTATTAGGATTATTTCTCTCTAATAAAAAACGTCTTTGGTAAGCGACTTTAAACAACTCTAGAAAAAGAATAAAAACATTTACTAATTCATAATCTGGCAAATTAATTATATTCCTGAGGTTATACTCTTTTACATCTTTGCGAAGCATAACACAGGGGGTACAAGTCTCTTTAAGCCCGCTATTTTTAATCACAGCATCCACATCTGTAATTAAAGGTTTAGATTGTTGTATTAAAAAAACGAGGTCCTCTAAAAAAAGCCTTTTACTATCTTTTTTATTAAAGAGCTCTGTAACGACTTCTACCCCAATTATAGATTGTCCATAACTATTTACTATTACTTCCTTCTCTTTATTCATTATTTCTTCTAGCTTTTATTACTATACAAGGTCGATTAATATCTAATCCTTCCTACGAAAACATCTATCTTTCTAAGAATTCTACCAGTTGCAATTTTTGCTCCTACAAAAAGGATTCTTAACCTTACTAATCAACGGAAGTATTATATACCTAGTTGAAAGTAAACTGTTTTTGTATTGAAAATTACTTTGTACAGCGTAATAAAGTTAACTATTATTCTCTCAACTCTCTATCACTATTCAAACACCATAAAAAAATCCTAAGCAATTATACTTAGAAGTTAAATTTCATATCACTAAATAAAAACAAACACCACCTCCCTTCCCTTAATCACATCTTGACAGGATACTGCTCCCATAGTGATCGCATTAAAAATAGCCTTTATTATGTGAGCACTATCCCATAACTATGCGACCACTATGCGATAGTTCAAAAATAAACCAACAAAAAAGGCAGTAAAACCTCGGTTTTACTGCCTTCTCTGATATTTTATATTTTTGTTTAAAACGATCATTTCTATTTTCGATATTGTGCTATTGCTTTCTGTATAGCAGGTCTAAACTGTACGCTGATATAATCTTCACTAGTAGGTGCACTAAACATAAACATAGGATTCTCAGGAAACCCCTCTGTCGTTCTAAATAAGACGAAATAACTCTTACCTGCTTTACCCGCATTCATCCATTCGTCAAATTTATAATAATCCGCTACAGAGCGTCTCTCTCTCACCACGATCAGCACATCGTTTATCTCATTCCACTTGAGTTGCTTCTCTTTGAGCAGACTTTTATACGTCACTCCTTCTGCGTCTATACTTACTTTGATAAAAAAACATTTATAGACAAAAACGACAAATAGAAATAACATAACAGCACTGAGAGACTTGGCTAATCCATTGCCTACTTGTATAAAGAAAATAGACATCCCTAAAAAAGGAAGTAAACAAAATACGAATAGCAATATCTTACTCGTCAAATTATAATAACTAAACCTCATCTTATTTATGCTCTATTTTAGTTGTTATCGCTAATGCAGCAAGGTATCCGTTCGTCCATGCATTCTGAAAATTAAACCCTCCTGTGATGGCATCTATATTTAAAATCTCTCCTGCAAAATACAAATTATTGTGCAATTTACTTTCCATGGTTTTAAAGTTAACCTCTTTTAGGTCTACTCCTCCAGCAGTAACAAACTCGTCTTTAAACGTGCTTTTACCATTGACTTGATATTCTCCTTGAGTCAACTCCCCACATAGTATATCTAACTGCTTATTAGTCACATCTGCCCATTTGGTATCTTCTGCTATTCCTGATATCACGACCATGCGCTCCCATAGTCTATTAGGCAAGTCTAATTCTATACGCTTAATCACATTCTTTTTTGCATGATCTTTACGGATGCGTTGCAATTCTTCTTTTAGAGACTCGAAGCTGTGCTGTGGCATCCAATTTACTGTGATATGAAACTGATATTTCTTGTCTGCTAATATTCTGGCACCCCAAGCAGAAAGACGCAATATACCAGGTCCACTCATCCCCCAGTGGGTAATTAATAAAGGCCCTGATGCTTCTAGCTTAGTCCCTCTAACACTTACCTCAGCAGGTGTAGCTACTCCCATCAAATCTTTGATGCGCTTATCATTGATATTAAATGTAAATAATGAAGGTACAGGCTCTACGATCTTATGTCCTAATTCGGCTACTGTATTCCACATCTTAGGATTACTCCCCGTAGTCATGATTAGATAAGTAGATTCGTAGTTACCTGTTGTGGTATCTAGCTTCCAACTGTTCTCTTTCTTAAAGATGCCCTGTACACTACTACTCGTGATGACTTCTATCTTAAGCTTCTGTACTGCCTTCATAAAACAGTCTATAATAGTCTGAGAAGAGTCTGTATCAGGGAACATTCTACCATCCTCTTCTATCTTTAATGTCACGCCATGTCTATCAAACCACTCAATAGTATCACCTGAACAAAACTGATGAAAAGGCCCTAATAACTCTTTTGCACCGCGAGGGTAGAACTGCGTTAATTCTTTCGGATCAAAACAAGCATGAGTCACATTACATCTTCCTCCTCCTGATATTCTTACTTTAGAAAGCACTTCTTTTCCTCTCTCGATAATCGCTATTTTTAGTCCTTTATTTTGTTCTGCAAGATTAATTGCAGTAAAAAAACCTGCTGCTCCACCTCCGACTAATATGACATCATAATTCATTGAAAAACCTATTTTAACGTTTAAGACTCTCTTCTAGAGTTTTTTTATTGAGTGTAAAAAATTATCTTTACGCCAACAAAGATACTTACTTACGATCGCACCACTATCATTGTTAAATTAAGAATATGAAAAAATTACCTTTCTTAGCTTTAATTGTCTTGTTCTCTATGTGTAAATCTGCTTCTCACGTAGCGACGAAACCACCTAAAGAACTGACAGTAGATGAGCGTATCGAAAAAATCAAAGAGGAAGACAGACTTCCTGAAGAAGATGATGTAATGGATCTACCTGATTATGCTCAGGTGAGAGATGACTTTAGATCTGTAACAGACAAAACTAGAGATAGCTACCTTAGAGGAATGAATGCTTCCGCTGACAACTACTCTGTAGTCATCTTAACTAAAGGCTTTAAAGGAGAGAATATCTCTATCAAAGGAAATAGCAAGACCTACTACTACGCCATGACTATGAGTGATCTACGCTCTGGTATAGCGAAGTCTATCCGTGTAGACAACACGCAGAATATAGTATTAAAAGACAGTTATACAGGTGGCTCACTAACGATAGAAAGTGACCATGCTAAAATGTTTAAATTCATCTATGTGATGAAAAACAACGCAAATAAGGAGACTCCTTTTAAAGTAACATTTAGCAATACGCTACGTCCTGTTCGATAATCTTCAATAATGGAAAAAAGAGACCTTGTCCTTAGAATGATACAACAAACGGCTCAATTACTTAGAGCCGTTTTTAATTCGCTTCCTATCGATGACTTCGAGACCGAACAGCAATTACAAGACTTCACCTCGTCTCTTAAGGAGAACTTACACCTGGATCTAGACAAATTTATCCTGCTTAAAGATGAAGAAGCTCTAGCATCTTTATTAACCATAGAAGGAATGGATATCGAAAATATAGAATCACTGGCTGACATCCTAAGACTACTAGCTCTCAAAACTCAAGATGCTTTAAACGAAAAAAGTGCTCTACTAAATAGCAAAGCACTTCTGTTATTTCAATATGTATCAGATACATCTAAGACCTACGACTGGGGAAGAGAGAATAAAATTATCACCCTAAAAAGTCATCTAACTTAGTTCTTAGAAGCCCTCTTTTCTTTAGCTCCAATCACTAAGGCAAATAACAATACTACTACTGCCGAAATAAGCAGAAATAGCCCTATCCCAAAGTTTTGTATTGCTACTAGACTTGTACCTATAGATATCATTAATAATCCTACTATTAATAACCCTTTACTTCTCTTCATATTTCTTCTTGTTTCTACTTTTTTTATACGCTTTTACTACTGCCTCACCCATAAAAATGTCAGTACTTGCTTCTAAATGAAAATCAATATTATTTATTGATCTACTAACTTTGATTTTATTATCTTCAAATCCAATAAATGAAGCTACTAAAGTAAGCCTTTTAGTATTATATTTTTTAGGAATAACTAACTCATACTCTCCTTCCATATTAGTTTGAGTACCAATATTGGTTCCTTTAATCATAATAACTGTACCAGGTAATTCAAGGTTTGACTCATAAGCCTTTCCTTTAATCACTCTAGTGTCTTCAGACTTAATACTATTCTGAACAACTGTTGGTACAGAAGTACTTGTCTTAGTATCTTGACATACAGATTCCACCTTAGGTTTCTCTTGAGCTACAGCTGTACTTATAGTTGTTAGTGCTAACAAATTTACCATGGTAGCCACCATACCATTCAGTCCAAAAGACTTTCTGATCTTCTCCTCTTCTAAGTCTGCACCTATATACTGACGTGGAATACGCCCGCATATCCTTCCTTCTTTTTTTATGATAGCAATGATGTCCTTCTTACTTGCTTTAGAGAAGTCTACAACCACCTTATCACATACAGCACAGTGTCTCCCTTTATCTTGAGGAGTCATTTTATCCCAATCTTCATGACAGGGTTCTGGTATTTCGATTCTGTATTTCATAGTTACTATTATAGCGAATGATAACACAAACATAAATAATAAAAAACGCATAGATACCACTATGCGTTTTTTATTATTTAAAACTATTTGCTATTTTCTTCCAGCCTTCTTCTACCGACTTAGAGAATACTTTCTTCGTCTTATCTGCCTTTTCTACCACAGGTTTATCTACTTTGCCCTCGCTAGGTATAAATGCTCCTTTAGCTAGAATATTCTCTTCACCATTAAACAACATGACTTTTAAATCATATTCTCCCTTCTCTCCATCATTACAGCTCGTCACATAAGACACGATTACTTCTGTCACTCCATCATTATCTAAATCAGTCACCACCGTCCCCATAGGTACATATCCTATATATGGTGCAGGGCTTCCTTCACCACAGGGTACGACATCATACATCTTCATCGTCATCACATAGCCATTATCATCATCTTTATTCGTGAACATATACATATAGATTTCACCTTTCGTTCCAGAAGAATATTGACCAAACCCTTTCTGTGATAAGTCCCTATAAGGGAAATACCCTGTAGTCGTTAGGATCAATATTTTCTCTCCTTCTTTATCTTTCCAACTAATAGATTCCATTACAGTTCCTCTAAAGTCAAAGGTCTTCGGAATATCGTTATACAATAGCGTCTTTGCCTTAACAGGAGACTCCTTATCGTATATCTGCATCTTCCATTTAGGTTGTAAGGTACGCTCTAAGTTTCTTGTATTTTGTCCCATCACAACAGAAGAGATAAACAAAAAACTACAGCACAAAAAAAGTAATCTTGACATTATATACGTTATTAGAGTTTGATTTTTTCTTTATCCCATGATACCACCACAACACCTTTAGAATAATGTTGTGCGATCACATCAGCTTCTGTCAAATGCAGATTGCCTATACTATAATCAAACTCCATTGTATCAAATTTTATTGTTCTAATAGGCCATTCTTTATGGTGTATTTGATATCGAAACAGCTCCTCATGTACATATACATATAGACAATAACGCTCTGTCAACCACAAATCTAATTTAGACTTATTGGTTACTTTCTCCCCTTTCTGATACTCAAGCTTTAGAAAGAAATTCTTCTTCGAGTTTAAAGATAGATAAGCATTTTTCTCACGTAGTATATCTGACTTCGCATAAGGCAACCCAGATATCGTACGAGATACAAATGCAGATAGGCTCTTTCCTACTTCTATATTGATAAAATAAACTCCAGGCTTTCCATCTATCACAACATAAGTACGCACGTTGATCTCATCAAAATCAGATACCATACTCACCGCAGGTAAACGACGTGGACGAATATTCTCCATCGTGAATGGCACGATAGATACATAGTACTTCCCGTCTAGACTATCCAGTTCTAAATCTTCTGGCACTAAGGGTCTCAGTACCTCTAAAGGCACTTCAAAATGTAAAAAGATAGCTCTATTCCACTCTTGATAGAACTTCCAAGGGCCTTCAGGCAATGCCCAAGGGCGATGGGATACTGAACTTAACACATCATCTATTTGGCTCATATTGTATTTTTTTACTAAGCAATTTACATAAATAAATACAACCTTCTTACTATTTAAAGACAATTAATCGCAATCAAATATCCTCAAACCATCAAAAGCTGAATAGAAGCTACCTTATCACTATATTCATTAATTCACTTCAGCTGTCCACTCTATCCCACTGATATCTATCAGTCGAAGAACAACACTCTGTTTAGGATGCTCAACACTTGGCTCAAAAGTAAGATCAGCCTTCGCTCCTAAAGGAATAATCAAACTGTGTTTACCAGGAGCTATCTTAGCTACATAGCGATTGCTGATTTGCTCTTTACTCAGTTTAGACAGTGCTTCTCCATCCCACTTTTGGATAACTTCTCCATCCATAGTTTCTAATTGCACGCCTATAAGGAATGATCCATATACATCTGCACCTTCTACACGATATACTTCAAACTTCAACTGTCCTTCTCTCCAAGTCACATCTGCCAACTCTAGCTTAGGCTTAACAGACTTATTGTGTAGAGTACCAAACACTCCTCCGTGGAAAACTTGATTCGTATATAACGTCAATAATAACACTGCAAAAGATCCTATGAATACCACAGGCTTAAGATTCTTAATAGGTAATTCTCCTGAACCTAAGAACCCAAACCACTTCTTAGTCGTAAATGCCTTGCCTTTCTTTGCAAAATAATAGTCTAGAGAACCGTATCCTCCTCCTGTCAAGAATAACATAAACCCTGTAGCTACACCTAGTACTCCTATCTGCCATTCGTCTAGACATGTTGTCCCTATCCAGCCAGAACCTAGTAAGATTCCCATCGCCAAAAAGAATACCCCTACAGACATTAGTCTAGTGAATAGACCTAACATGATAAACAATCCAACAATAGCCTCTACTATTGTAAAAATAACCATCGCCCACCATAGCATATCAGGATTACTCACTAGATATTCTATAAGCGGTTTTATACCTAAAGCGTTTGGCAAAAAGTGATTAAACTTCGCGCCGATATATCCCGCTTCTTCTTCTATTAATTTGTTCTCTAATATTAACCTACGCCAAAAAGCAGAAAAATAAGTCCATCCAACTACTAAGCGAATTCCAAGTGTAAAAAATCCAGCCGTTGTATACGACTGCTTATTAAAAATTTGCATGATTTTAAATTAAAATAGTGTAATCAATTTGTTTTAACTCATTAAAATACACACCCATATATCGTTATTCCATCGTTCATTCTAGAGAATAACAATGCTTAGGTAAGTATATAATTCCTTACGCTATAGCTAATTTAAACTGCTGATATAATATATATTTAGGAGGGTCGGTTCCTGCTATATTAAGAATATAGTCTAGTTGTACTCCCTTACTGTGGTGAAATAAAGCCAAGTCTACTCCCGTTGTATAAGCCAACGAACTCAACGATATTCCTTTTACTTTTTGTTTTAACTGCTTTGAAGAAACAGTTACAGATGAAGTCTCTACATCACAAGAGATCTGATTAATACCTAATGCTTTATTTGCATTCAAAGGACGTTCTACCTGAAGTCCTGATACCTCAAAAAAAGCCTTCTTAGCAGAACAACCTACTGTAGTAAACATCAAGAGTGCTATCCATAGATAACACTGTAATTGTACCGCTACTTTCTTTTTTAAGGTTAACATTTAGATATATAATCTCATCATTAAAGGCTCAAAAATAGCCCTTTAAGTTTAATTTTAACAATTACAATTGACAAAGTATTGTTAAACTAAACTTGTTAGATGTACAAGAAAGTTCTCTTCCTCTAGTCCTTCAACCTTAAAACGAGCTACTGTACTAGGACACATCCTCTCTCTAGACAATACAGCCACACACTGTTCATAATCTGCTAAGCCATAAAAAGAACTTCCTAGATCTACCATTACACCTTGTGGGTAAAAACAGACTATCTCTCCTTCTACCTGATCACCTAGCTCCTTTTTAAATACAACCCAATGCTCTTCATAAGGTACTTTACTCTGTGACCATTGATCGAGAAACTCCTTAGAGCTTATTTCTTTTAAAAACTCTTTATCCTCTTCTTCTAACAACGCTTCAGGCAAAAAGAACACCTGATCTCTTATCTCGATATAGCTATTCGTCCAACAGCCATTATGATTAGTCACACTACGCAGATAATAACCTTCTTCAGACACCTCATAATAACTGATACAGCCTTCCACTCCTTCGAGTTCTAAATGATCATAACTATAATATGCGTTCATATTTATTACTATTAATGAGGTATAAACTCATAAGGCATACACATTACCCTTTCTAATTTTCGCATTAACTCTTCTTCTGTATCTACATAAATAGTATGATGCTCTACTATATTATTTAAGTGAACAAGGGTTGCTCCTTTAGCAATAGGGTGTTTAAGCTTCACCAACGATACCTTAAACTGATTATCTGTCCAGATTACCTCTATAAACAGTTTATCATTACTAGCGAAGTACAGTAGCTCATTGGATTGATAACTCTTCTTTCCTCTTATCAGCTTATGAACGACAACATACCAATACCCATACTGAACAAACTGTAGCAAATCCTGATCTGTCTGATTCAATAACTTTTGTACAACCTCTTTCACACTTCCCAGATCATGACTCTGACAAAGGACTTCATACTTCCTAAAATCTCCCTCATAATCCCAACTACCGAGCACACGATTATACTCCATATATTCTACTTCATACCCTACCTTATCATTACTATACATCACATATATACCTATACCATCCTTTATATTCTCAGCCGTAAATAATAAAGTATCTTCTAGATATCCCTCTCCTATTGGGTTATTAATACCTACAGACCAATGTTCTGATACTGCCAGTGCCCATGACCACTGCGTGGACTTTTCTATTTTCTCTATAATTTCTCTCTGACGCTTATAAAGTTGAGCTAAGTACTTACCATCACTTTCTTTCTTCTCATCTCCTTCTATATACGATAACCAACCTTTTAAGAGATCAATGAATACCAACTTCCCTTCTGCTGTTAGATCATCTTCATATAGAACTATTTCAGATTTTAGCATTCCATATTCATCAAAATTACTTGAAGAAACAAGACGCTTATTCTCAGCAAAACTCAACAAGGTCACAATCCCTTCTTTGGGAACTTCCTTGTGATTTGCTAAGTACTCGTTTATATCGAATATGACTCTTCTCATGGTATTCTTTTTATTGTGCTAAACGATCTAGTCTTTTATCATTCTTATACAGTGTCAAAAATACGAAAGACTATAATAATACTTTCTACCTGTGGCGATATTGCTTACTTATGCCTACTAATAAACATTTATGGTCACATAAAATGGAACACTATACAATAAAAAAAGAGGCTATCCTACAACAGATAACCTCTCCAGATTGTCATTCTCTCCAACTTGCTCATAAAGATTCAGACTTTCTTTACTTAAAACCTACATTAAGCATTAGTAAAGCCTTATGGTCAACATCTCTATTTAATTAAATCAGTACTCAAAACATAGCACTTATGCTTCTTCTTTAATTAATGATAGTCTCTTTGCGATATCAACCTAAGCACCACTAATGAATCCAATAGATTTTGTTTTAAAAATACTATATTATGAAAGGATAAATATAAAGCATTAAAATCAAAAATAGTAGTTAAACTTCTAAAAAAGAATCATATTCTCAAAGTTTGCTATTACTTCATATCCTTTAGAACTAAAATACTCCAAAGGGTCATTTTTAGAAGCTACCATCACAAAATCTCCTCCCCAGCCTCCTAGACTTTTGACTGATCCATCGAAGTCCGCAAATAAACTTTGCTTCACAGTAGCGACTCCTAAGACCTCACTCATAATCTGCTCATGCTCATCCATTAGAGCACAGAACGCCTCTAATGTAGTGCTAACAGACATCGCCTTACTAATCTCTGATATACGCTCTACCTGATGGCGAATACCATGACGTTTCGCTTTAAAATTAGCAATAGCCTCTTTACTGCTCTTCTTCTGATTTAGATATACGAAATATAAATGCTCTTTAAAAGACGGGTTAAAAGACACCTGCTCTACCTCAGGATGGTTTACATCAGTTAAGGTATAAAAGATTCCTTGATCATGACGCGCACAGGCAATATCATATCCACTACCCCCAAATGACTCCTGCAATAGTTGATATGGGTTAATATTAAACCACTGCGCTACATTATTAATCCAAGTAGAAGAAGTCCCTAATCCCCATAAACGAGGAAAAGTTAACTCAGATACCACTTCATACCCTAGAGTATGCTCTAGGATAGAAGGATTCTGTCTATGAGCAGCACGCAGTACATCTACTAGCGTTTTATAATACTCTGATTGATGTTCGATTTCATGTGTACCTAGTACATCTTGAAGAGGCACTACCTCACTCATCCAGATACTTCCATCCACATCATAGCTCGTCCAATGAATACAGTCACCTTCCTTCTCCTTTACCTTCAGTGATTGTCCATACTTAGTAGGCAAAGCAAAAGCCTTAGCCCCTTCTAGCACGACATACTCTCCTGAGATAAGCAGTTTTCCGTTACTATAATATTCTTTCACCATTATTTGCGAAGGCTTTCTAGCAGTTCTACCACTGCACTATGAGATACTACATTCTTTTCGAAATGAGCTACTACTTTTACTCTTTCTGCATCTGTTGCTTTGAACTGGTTTAGGATATTCATTAAGTGCATCTTCATGTGTCCTTGTTGAATGCCTGTCGTTGTCAATGATTTTACAGCAGCGAAGTTCTGTGCTAATCCAGCTACTGCTATGATTTGCATTAACTCAGTAGCAGATGGACTCTGAAGCATCTTTAAAGCTACCTTTACCATAGGGTGTAATGAAGTTAATCCTCCCACAGTTCCTAGTGCTAGTGGCAAATCAATCCAGAACTTAAAGATACCATTCTCTATACTAGCATGAGATAAACTGCTATACTGACCACTGCGAGCAGCATAAGCATGTACTCCTGCCTCGATAGCTCTGAAGTCATTCCCTGTAGCTAACACCACAGCATCTACCCCATTCATCACTCCCTTATTATGTGTTACTGCTCTAAAAGGCTCTACCTCTGCGATACGCACAGCTTGTACAAATTTCTCTGCAAATAACTGCGGTTCTTTAATATCCTTCCCTTTCAGGTCTTCGATCGGACAGCTAACTTCAGCTCTTACCACACAGTTAGGTACATAGTTAGACAGAATACTCATCACTACATCTACTGCTTTCTCCTCTTCTGTAAACGCTGTACAGTTCATCGCCTCCGCTTTTAGTGTTTTAGCGATTTGCTCTAGACAAGAGTTAATGAAGTTTGCCCCCATACTATCTTTTGTCTCGAATGTCACATGCAGCTGATAATAATTATCCACATCAGCAGTCTTATCTCTTAGCTCGATCGCTGAGATACCTCCACCGCGTTTCTGCATATTCTGTGTGATAGAGTTCGTATCTTCATAGAACTTACTATCTATATCTTTAATAAACTGAACTAGTTTATTCTTGTCTCCTTTATATATAAAGTGTACTTGTCCTATCTTCTCTGTTCCTAATATAGTAGTCTTAAATCCGCCTCGTTCTGACCAGAACTTAGCAGCCTTAGAAGCTGCAGCTACTACAGAACTCTCTTCTATCACCATCGGAATAGTATACCATCTATCGTTAATTCTAAAGTTAGGAGCTACACCAAAAGGCAAATAGAAATTCGTAATCGTATTCTCTATAAACTCATCGTGAAGCTTCTGTAATTCCTCATCTGAATTCCAATATTGTTCTATCAATTCTACTGTATCAGCAGAATTAGAAAAATAGGTTTGTGCTATCCAATTGATTTTGTCTTGTTTACTCAACTTAGAGAATCCATTAATATTACCTTCCATCTTTATTTTTGTTTATGCCACAAAGATAACTCATTCTTACAAGGTTAAAAAAACTAAAAAAACAGCTATTAGTACTTTTTGTTTATGATATTATGATTTTTATTACCAAAATAGCTTCAACAGAATTAGACTTTTTTTGGTTTATTCGAAAAATAAATTGGTGTAAATCATATTTTTTCATTAAAATTGGAAGTTTTTTCGATTAAATAGATAATGAAACACCTTAACCTAACCCTACTATTTTGTATCATAGCTACCCAAATTGGGTTGGCTCAGAAACAAATTGCACAAGAAGAAATTTGGAACGGCACATTTAGAACGAAAGTAATGCAATCCGTTAATTCGATGGAAAAATCGAATCAATACTCACGCATTGAGCGCATTGCTAAAGACCACCAAGAAATAAACCTTTATAACTTCGAAACACTAGAAAAAGCAAAAACAATCTTTTCTACTAGTGCATTTAAAGATATTAAATCGATAGATACTTATATCTTCGATCATAAAGAAGAACAATTATTAATAGGAACGAACACCACTCCTATTTACCGTCGTTCTGCTTTAACTGATTTTTATTTGTTCAACCCAACTAAAAATTCATTAGTTAAAATAGCAGATCACAAAATATCTGAACCGACATTCTCTAATGATGGTTCTAAAATAGCTTATGCATATCAGAACAACTTATATATCTATGATATCGCTTCTCAAAAGACACAACAGATAACGAATGATGGTAAGAAAAATCACATCATCAATGGTATCTCTGATTGGGTATACGAAGAAGAGTTTGGTATTGTACGCATGTTTGATTGGAATAAGAATGGAGACAAGATAGCTTATATCAAATTTGATGAGACTGACGTTCCAGAATATTCAATGGATGTATACGGAACAGGACTTTATCCTACTCAAGACAAGTTTAAATATCCTAAAGCAGGAGAAAAGAACTCTCTAGTATCTATCCATATCTACGATGTGAAGTCTAACCAGACAAGTAAAGTAGACTTAAGCGAGTTCAACGATTTCTATATCCCTAGAATCAAATGGACAAATGACAATCAATACTTAAGTGCTCAAATCATCAATAGACATCAAAATGACTTAAAAGTATTCTTCATCGATGGAAATACATTAAGCAAAAAACTGATTCTAAATGAGAAAGATAAAGCTTATGTAGATGTAGCTACACTTAGCTTCTTAGACAACAACGATTTCGTATGGTTAAGTGAGAGAGATGGTCATAACCACCTATACTACTATAACAAAGAAGGTAAATTAGTAAACCAAATCACTAAAGGGAATTGGGAAGTAACGGATTACTACGGTATCGATACTAAATCTAAGAAACTTTATTTCCAGTCTGTAGAAGAAGGTTCTATCTATAGAGGAGTGTATTCTATAGACCTTAATGGAAAAAATAAAAAGAAACTATCTGAGAAACTAGGAACGAATAGAGCTATATTCAGCCCTAACTTCGAACAGTTTATCAATGTGTACTCTTCTAGTACAGTAGCTCCTACTTACACTTTACAACAATCTAAAACAGGTAAAGTGGTAAAAGAAATTCTAAACAATAAAGAATTAGAGAGCAAATTAGTAGACTATAACTTGCCTACTAAAGAATTCATACAGATTCCTACAGTTAACGGATTACAGCTTAACGCTTGGGTGATGAAACCTAAAGACTTTGATCCTGCTAAGAAATATCCTGTGTTTATGTATCAGTACAGTGGCCCTGGATCACAACAAGTAGCTGATAAATGGCTAGACTCTAACGACTACTGGCATGCTATGCTTACTCAGAAAGGGTATATCGTAGTAACTGTAGATGGTAGAGGAACAGGATTCAGAGGAGCTGAGTTTAAAAAAATGACACAAAACCAATTGGGTAGATATGAAGTAGATGACCAAATCATCGCTGCTAAATACCTAGGTCAACAATCTTATGTATATGCTAGCAGAATAGGTATCTGGGGATGGAGCTACGGAGGGTTTATGTCTTCGAATGCTATCCTACAAGGAAACGATGTATTCAAACTAGCTATCGCTGTAGCACCAGTGATTAACTGGAGATACTATGACAGTATCTATACTGAACGCTATATGACTACTCCACAGGAGAATCAAGCTGGATATGATGATAACTCACCTATCACACATGCTTCTAAACTAAAAGGTCGCTACCTTCTAGTACACGGTACTGCTGACGACAACGTACACGTACAGAATGCTATGACCATGATAGAAGCGTTAGTACAAGAGAACAAAGACTTCGACTGGCTAATCTATCCAGATAAGAATCACGGTATCTCAGGAGGAAATACAAGATTACAATTATATACAAAGATGACTAATTTCATCTTAAACAATTTATAAGCCAAAATAACCTTACACCTAAAACCAACCAAAGTACTATATCACCAATAAGTACGAACTAAAACAAACTAATATTTACTTAAATGTCAGCAGAAACAGCTACAAACTCAAACCTGTTTAAATCTAATGTGCTTGGGCACCCAGCAGGGTTATTCGTTCTTTTCTTTACAGAGATGTGGGAGCGATTCTCTTTCTACGGAATGAGAGTATTGTTAATTCAATTCTTAACAGCTAAAGTTATCTTTGGCGATGCATTCTCAGGATGGGGATGGTCAGCAGAACAAGCAGGTGCACTATACGGTACTTATGCCATGCTATTATACTTAACACCTATCTTAGGTGGAGTTATTGCAGATAAATATATCGGTTCTAGATGGGCTGTAATTATCGGAGCTATCATCATGACTTTAGGTCACGCATCGATGGCTGCAGAAGGAATTTCTAAACTATGGTTCTTCGTAGGACTTGCATGTCTTGTGATTGGTACAGGTTTCTTTAAACCAAATATGCCTTCTATCTTAGGAGAAATGTACAAATCATTACCAGACAAAAAAGATGCTGCGTATACCATCTTCTATATGGGTGTAAACTCAGGTGCTTTCTTCGGAATGATGTTATGTGGATACTTAGCAGAGACTAAAGGATGGCACTACGGATTCGGATTAGCAGGTATCTTCATGCTATTAGGTACAATCCAATTCTGGTTAGCTAAACCATTAATGGGAGACTTAGGTGAGCTTAAAAAAGTAGACACTACAGTAGAGAAAACACCAGAGCAGATCAAAGAAGATCAAGACACTAAAAACCCTTACACACTAGTAGATTATATCTTAATCGCTATCGTATCTGTAATCGGTTTATTATATGCTTTCAATGATCCATTATCTAAAAACGGAGTACTAGATCTATTTGCATTCTTAGACACAGAAGCATTAAGAGGACAGAACATCATGGCTATTCTAGCCCTTATCACGTTCTTATACTTAGTGATCTCACGTATCTTGCGTTATGGAAAAGTGATTAGAGACAGAATGTTTGCTGTAATCTTATTAGCATTCTTCTTAATGTTCTTCTTCATGAGTTTCGAACAAGGGGCTACATCGTTAGTACTTGTAGCGAGAGACTATGTAGACAGATCGTTAGAAGGAACTGCATTACTAGCTTTCAACATTATCAATACATGTCTTACAGTGATTCCATTGTTAATCATCTCATGGGTACTTGTATTATTAGCAAAAGCTACTTGGTCAAAAATCGCGATGTCTAATATTATATTATTCGTGTGTTTTGCAGGTATCTGGGCTATGGCTATCTATATGTTGAACGCAGAGTTTAATAAAGAAGTATCTGAGATCACTGTATCTTGGTTCTCTATCTTGAACTCATTCTTCATTATTTCTTTAGCATCTACAGTGTCTAAACTGTGGGATTCTAAGTATAATCCATCAGCTGCATTTAAGTACGGTATCGGATTAATCTTCGTAGCTATCGGATTCTTAATCTTAGGTTTAGGATCTATGGGAGCTACTGACGGAGTAAAAATGTCGATTATATTCTTAATATTAACGTACTTATTCCATACCTTAGGGGAATTATTTATCTCACCTGTAGGACTGTCTTATGTTTCTAAACTAGTACCTGGCAAGATGCTTGCATTCATGTTCGGTATGTGGTATTTAGCCTTAGCTATCGCTCAGAAATTTGCAGCCATCTTAGGGGGACAAATCGAAAATATTAAAGAAGAGTACTCACTTAGTCACTTCTTCTTCCTATTCACATTAATACCTTTTGCAGCAGCAATCATGGTAATGCTAGTGAACCCATTATTGAAAAAACTAATGCACGGTGTTCGATAAGAACACAGTGCATTGCACAATAATAAATAACTAAAAAAAATGAGTCAACAACAGACATTAGAAGAGATTCAGAATTTCTCAGGTAAATACCCTAAGCAAATCTGGAGCTTATTCTTCTCAGAGATGTGGGAGCGTTTTAGCTTCTATGGAATGAGAGGAATGTTGGTTTTCTTTATGATCGACCAACTACACTTTGAAGAAGCACAAGCTAACTTACAGTATGGAGCTACACAAGCATTCGTGTACGCATTCACATTCTTAGGAGGTATTTTCGCTGACAAAATCTTAGGTTTCCGTAAATCTCTTTTCTGGGGAGGCTCGATGATGATCTTAGGTAGTATTATTCTAGCTATAGATCCACACGCTTACTTTTTCGTAGGTATTGCATTTACTGTAATTGGTACAGGTTTCTTTAAACCGAATATCTCTACTATGGTAGGATATTTATACAAAAAAGGGGACGAACGTACTGATGCTGGTTTCTCATTATTCTATGCAGGGATTAACTTAGGAGCACTTATCGGAGGATACTTATGTATCGCTATCGGTAAAGGACACTTATTCCAAGACTCTATCGCTGTAGAGAACCGTTGGAGTGTAGCTTTTGGTTTAGCTGCTTTCGTGATGTTAGTGAGTTTAATCAACTTCATCTTTACAAAACGTCATTTAGGACCTATCGGACTACAGCCTATGCAAGTAGCTAAAGATGGTAGTGAAACTAAAATGCCTTTATGGAAAGAAATAGGGACATACATCCTTACGTTTGCGATGGTACCTGTTATCGTATTCATGATTGATAACACAGACTATACTGCATACTTTATGTACACAGTAGGACCATTAGCATTGATCTACTTATTCTATGAAATGACGAAGCTGACTAGTGCGGAGCGTAAGAAGATTATCGCTGCCCTAGTATTTATCTTCTTCTCTATTCTATTCTTCGGTATCTATGAGCAAGCGGGAGGATCATTAAGCATCTTCGCAGCGAAGAACTTAAACTCTGATTTACTAGGTATGCACTTAGATCCTAATGGAGTGAATAACTCAGGAGGAGCTTTCTTCATCATCTTCATCGCACCTATCTTGGGTCTATTATGGATCTGGATGGCTAAGAAGAAAATAGAGCCTAATACAGTAATGAAGTTTGGTTTAGGATTTATCCTATTAGGAGCTGGATACTATGCATTATTTGCTACACGTCTATTCGCTGATGCAGCAGGTATGACATCATTAGACTTCTTTACTTTTGCCTTATTAATCATTACTTTAGGGGAGCTGTGTTTATCACCGATCGGTCTGTCGATCATGACTAAACTTTCTACAGCTAATCTACAAGGGATGATGATGGGTATGTGGTTCTTAGCTAGTGCTTACGGACAGTATGTAGCAGGTATCTTAGGAGCTGCTATGTCTAAGAGTCGTTCTGAAGTAGCTACTGGTAACCATCCTAACTATGATGCTCTATTAGCGTATACTGATGGGTATAAAGATTTAGGGTTATATGCAGTAATCGCAGGGGTAGTGTTAATTGCACTTTCTCCACTTATGAAAAAACTTATGCAAGAAGTTAGATAATTATCTATCTATTCTAATATACAAAAGCGTCTTAGGCAACTAAGGCGCTTTTTTTTTTGTGCAATACTTTCAATAAACAAATAAAAGCAATGAAACGAACCAGCTTTCCTTTCTTAGTTTTTAAGATTTAATTAACAATACTTACAATATCTGATCTATACACGACGTTCTAACAAGAACTAAAACTTAGATATGTATAAATCAACCTATTACTTAGTTATCACTTTATTCTTATGTGTTATTGGATATGCCCAAGATACCAATTACACCATCACCTACTTAAAGACTACAACTTCTGATACTCATATTAGCTCAGCAGAAGACAAACTATACATTAGCCCTAAAGAAGATAAAAGTCTATACATTAATGGCAAATACAAAATCACTAAAGAGCCTCCCAGAAAGCCAAATGAAATAGTAATTTACGATAAACAAGAGTTTGAAGAATTCTTCTACTTTGACTTTAAGAAGAACCTGCTCTATTCTAGAATAAAGCCTTGGGAAGCGCGATACTTTGTCAAGGAAGATATTCCTCAAATGGATTGGCAACTACACGATGAGACCAAAACCAATGCAGAACAGATAACCCTTCACAAGGCTACACTAAGCTTTAGAGGGAGAAACTATACGGCATGGTACTCTACTGACTATCCCATACAAGTAGGCCCTTGGAAGTTCAATAACTTACCAGGTTTAGTATTTGAACTCTATGATGATGAAAACAGATACCATTGGAGCATACAGAATATAGAAGTTAATAAATTCAAGATATTACCTTTTAGATATGACGTTAGTCGTGCCAACGAGTCTATCCGATCATTTCAAGAGAAATACTACAAAGAACTTGATAGAGTAGTCAATGGCCCTCATCGCAATCCTTTTGGCAATATACCAGGCGTAGAGATACTCGAGGTCATCACAGATCCGAATGAATTTGAACGTTTAAAAAACAGTGATCTCGAACGAAAATATGAATGGGAAGAGTAAGATAATTATCCTATTAATACTCCTGTGCACTTACCTATGTCAAGCACAGCATATCACTACACGACTACTAGATAGTCAAGGTGTAGAGATAATCCGTGCCACAGTATTTCTACAAGATCAAAACAATAAAACCCTTGCTTATACCTCATCTAACAATGAAGGACTAATAGAGTTTAAGAATGTAGTGAACCACCCTACTGCCTCTCAACTTACGATACAAAAAATAGGAATAGAGAAAACAACTATCACCCTAGATGCTACTAAGAACAACTATGGTCTAGACACCCCCCTATACCTGCTCTCTTCTGCGGAAGTACTCAACGAGATCACCATTAAGACTACTTCACCTATCACAGTGAAGAAGGATACCGTAGTCTATAATGTCAAACAGTTCTCTAAAGGAGATGAACGCGTCATAGAAGACCTACTCAAGAACCTACCCGGGCTAGAGATTAGTACTGATGGGAAGATCAGTGTCAATAATCAAGAAGTAGAAAAGGTCATGGTAGATGGCACAGACCTCTTCGATAGAGGATACAGAGTCTTGACTAAGAATATGCCTGTCAATCCGGTAGAAGAAGTAGAACTACTACAAAATTATTCGGAGAACAAACACCTGACAAATCTAAACCCTGCTAAGAAACTAGCACTTAACCTTAAACTCAGTGAAGAGGCTAAGCGTGTATGGTTTGGCAATGTCGAGGTGGGAGCTGGTGTACGTGATAAGGAGGTACATAGTGCAAGATTAAACATCATGAACTTTGGCAAAAAGACGAAGTTCTACTCTATCTTACAGTCTAACAATATTAGCTATGATGCTACGGGTGACCTTAGTTCGTTTCTAAATAGCAATAAAGGGGAAATAACAACTCCTACTGCTCTATCTAATCCTATCAATATTGACAATATCTCATTAAGTCTCAGAAACCATCGATATAAGGATAACAATAACCAGTTTGCTTCTATCAACACGGCTGTAACTCTATCTCCTAAAATAGAAGTGAAGATATCAGGTCTGTTTAATAAAGAGACTCTGCTAGGCAAAAGGGCAATGGATCAGACTCTATATACTCCAGATAATTCCTATCACAATATAGAAATGATGAACAATAAGAACAGAAGTAACTTCTCGTTTCTAAAAGGAGATATGGTGTATGATATCAATAAAACCTCTACACTGAAATATGATCTAAAAGGCAATATATCAAACACAAAGATTAATAGTGATGTACGCTACAACGATATTCCAAATAATCAAGCTCTAGACAATGAGAACAAAAGAGTAGAACAAAACTTAGAGTACACCACTAAGGTATCTGATAAACAAGCTTTAGTGCTTAGTTATAAGAATATCTATGAGCAGAACACTCAGGATTATATCAATACGCCTAATATCTATATACAGGATGCGACAACTCCATTCAGTCAACTCGTTCAGAATAAAATGAACTATCACACTGTACAGGCCAGCTATAAAGGAATGATGAAAGGTAACCATCTCCTTCATTTCACGCTAGGGAATACGAATAC
Organism: Myroides profundi; assembly: GCF_000833025.1. NCBI lineage: Bacteria > Pseudomonadati > Bacteroidota > Flavobacteriia > Flavobacteriales > Flavobacteriaceae > Myroides > Myroides profundi. The sequence continues at coordinate 412,749 of NZ_CP010817.1, read as the reverse complement.
GAACACACACCTCTACAGTCTAAATAACTTAGCAGATGATGACACCTATACTAACAAGAATAACTCCACTCTAAAAGTAAACGAACTCTATGCAAAAGCATTGACGAAGCTGACATGGGGTACATGGAGTATGGGGACAAGTATCTCGGCTTCGTTATTTGACAATAGACTGAAATCAATAACTACAGATAACAGTCTTCAGAAGTTAGTCATAAGCCCACACTTCTCTATCGAGAAAAGAATTAATGACAAGAACAAAATAGACATCTATTATAAATACGGTTATACCAATATCAATGCTGCCAAAACCTATGATGGATATATACAGACATCGTACAGAAGCTTCTTAAGAGGAACTACTAACCTGGATCCTTTCACAAATAATGCAGTAGGTCTAACCTATACATTAGGGAACTACCACGATAGGTCATTCTCTACGGTGACGATATCGTATAATAAGTACAACGACTTTTATACACAGAATAACTATATCTATCCTAACCATACGAAGAGCAATATATCTACCATAAAGAACAATGAGAGCTACTTCATACTAGCCTCTACAGAATATTACTTCCAAAAATTAAAACACAACCTAAAACTGAGTCTAAATGCTAATCAAGCTGACTTCTATAATACGTTAAATGATTCTGAGACGAGACGGGTCAGAAGCACATCACTTACCTATGGAATAGAACTGAAATCTAACCTTAGATCAAGGTTTAACTATGCCGTAAGTACGAATTGGTTTACTACGTATATGAACATCATTAGCACTGAGCGTTTTATAGACACAGAGACTAAACTGACTGCTAAATATAAATTGAAAGATACCCTCTTCTTAAACCTTATCAGTGAGTTATATTCTTTCGATAAGGTAGCACCTAGTCGTAAGTATTACACCTTTTTAGACTTTAATATTGCGTATATCCCTAATAAGTCGAAGTGGAACGCTCGTCTAGAGCTAACGAACCTCTTTAATACCAAGACGTACGCAAACTACGCCTTAACAGACTACAGCAGTACCTCTACGACTTATAAACTATTAGGAAGACAACTACTACTCAGTGTTAACTATTCTTTTTAAACCAAAATTTGCACTAGACATATCAACGAAAAGTAATTATACAAAATAGGTCTGAATTAGCGAGACAAGCATGCTATAGTATGGTTTTAGAGCTAATGAAAGAGCTATGAAGTAGAATGGCTTTGTAGTATTTGGCTAATGTAAATTTTGGTTTAATATAATAAAAGCGCCTTAGTTACCTAAGGCGCTTTTTCATTTCACAATGTCAAAGAACGTATGAGAATAATCTCAGGACAAACTTATCACATCCTCCTACACTGATTTTTAATACTGATTATTTTGACTCTTGATGACTACTATTGCCCTTATATGGTAGCAGAAAGTGGGACACTATGCTGACTATATACAGCCTCTTCCCTCTCCATATTTAACAGAGATATACCATATTCCATACCTAATCTATAACCCAAGACATGGGCATAAATACAGATCAAAATCACAGCCAAACAAAACACAAAAAAACATTGGCTAACTAAAATTTACCCTTTAACTTACACTCCTCAATTAAACTACCCTAACAATTATGTCTGAGAATAATAAATCATTCGTTCAAACACTACTGTCATTCAAAAAGAATTTCTGGATAGCCAGCTTTATGGAGTTGATGGAACGCTGGGCATGGTATGGGATATACACCCTATTAGGGTTATATCTAGTAGGTTCTACTGATACAGGAGGACTGGGCTTTGACCATGTACAGAAAGGAAATATCATGGGGAATGTAGTAGGTATATTATACTTCCTACCGCTCCTATTCGGTGTAATAGCAGATCGTATAGGATATAAACTATCTCTAATGATCTCCTTCATCATCATGATCACTGGATACTATCTACTAGGAGAAGTAAGTAGCTACTGGAGCGTATACCTAGTATTCCTACTAGTAGCAGTAGGTGCAGCCTTCTTTAAGCCTGTAGCCTCAGCTATCATCGCTAGAGATACGGATAAGTCTACGGGTACATTAGGTTTCGGTATATTCTACATGATGGTTAATATCGGAGGATTTATCGGACCTGCGATGTCATCAGGCTTACGTACTACGTATGGATGGAGAATCATCTTTATCCAAGCTGCTATCGTGATCGCGATCAACCTAGTAATCCTATTACTATTCTATAAGGATCCTAAAGTAGAGAAACCAAAAGATTCTATCGGTAAAGCGATTAAAGATTCTGTATTAGGAATCTTCGAAGCGCTAAAAGATGTACGTCTAGGAATATTATTATTGCTAATGATTGGGTTCTGGACGATGTTTAACCAGCTGTTCAACACACTGCCTAACTTCATCGAAGACTGGGTGAACTCATCATCTATCAGTGATTGGCTAAACGAAAATATTCCGTTCTTAGGTACTCTTATGACTCAAGATGGACAGGTAAAACCTGAGTGGTTCACTAATGTTGACTCATTCATGATTATCATTTGTCAGGTGACGATCTCATTCTTCGTAACGAAGATGCGCCATATCAACGCAGTAATCAGAGGTGCGATAATCGCGAGTATAGGAGTAGGACTTACGTTCTATACACACAATCCACTGTTTACTATATTAGGTACGATGATCTTCTCTATCGGGGAGATGATGTCTAGCCCTACTGTATCATCATTCATCGCGCTAATTACTCCTAAAGGTAAGGATGGACTTTACCAAGGGACTTACTTCTTACCTGTAGCAGCTAGTTACTTCGTGACAAGTTTTATCTCAGGAAGTTTATACCAATCATGGTCAGATAAACTATCTCTATTAAAACGTGAGATGGCTACTAGAAGCATCGAAATGCCAGAAGTGGTAACACATGAACAGTTCATGGAACAAGGTTCAAAGACTCTAAATATGTCTCTATCTGCCTTCGAAAAACAGTTTAACCTTAAAGCGGACAGCGTAGATTGGTCACAAGTGGCTACCTCTTTTAAAGAATACGCTATCAATAAAGGTATCGACATTAGCCAAGTACACTTCCCATTCTCTAAGAATGAGTACTTTGCATTAGCTGAACAGAAGTTGAGCATGTCTCACTGGGAGATGGTAGATATGCTATGGAGCACTTATAACCCTAATAAGATATGGTATGTGATATTCGGTATCGGGATGTTCTCTGTGATCACACTTGTCATCTATGATAGATTAGTCATCAGACCTCTAGAACAGAAAAAAGCAAATCAATAAACATATACACAAACGCCTTAGTTATCTAAGGCGTTTTTTTGTGCCTTTATTTTTCCTACTCACCTCCCGCTGCACTATACTGTAGTATAATACAGATATCTTTCTATAAACATCCCAACAATCATTGCCTCATCATGCCCTTATTTGGCGTTAATGACTCCATAATCCCTTAATGACCTATTCTGAACGTTCAATAGCACATTAACAACCTCATATTCAACCACTATCATTAAACAAGATGAATTGGTTTCGGAACTCATTCGATAACAACCAATATCTATAAGGGATAGAAGGTTCTTTACCGAATGATATTCTATCTCTACCCGAATAGTCTATATAGAAGAGTGTCATCATGATCTCAATATAGTTATAAGCTAACAAAGTTAGGATCAACTCCTCATTATAGATTAGTATGCTAAAATTAGCATAAAACGCAAATTACTTTATTTTACAACAATTACTATTTTATATAAAAACACCTAATCTGATTATAGTTAATTCTATCATATCGCAATATGAACCTATATAATTAAGAATAGTGAATAAAAACGGACTATAAATACTAATCTCTCACTAAAAACTATTTATATTTTTTAGTAAAACAATTAATCTTAAGTTTATTTTACTATTTTTAGCCTTTATGACATGAGATTATGTCTTAAAAACAATCTTATAACTAACCACAAACTAGACTTTTAAAATTAAATTATGGAAAACTCTACTACTGACCGGCCGAACTTCTTCGACAGTAAAGTTCTGGGACATCCTTCAGGATTATTCGTTCTCTTCTTTACAGAGATGTGGGAGCGATTCTCATTCTACGGAATGCGCGTATTATTGATTCAATTCTTAACCATGTCTGTCATAGGCCTCAACCCTGGATGGGAAATGAGTGTAGTAGATGCAGGAGCGATATTCGCTACTTATGCCATGTTATTATACATCACCCCTATCTTTGGAGGTATACTAGCAGATAAATATCTAGGTTATCGCTGGGCTGTAGTAATTGGTTCACTAATTATGACGCTAGGGCATGCCTCTATGACTTTTGAGACAGAGTTCTTTATGTATCTAGGATTAGTACTATTAGTAGTAGGTACGGGATTCTTTAAACCAAATATGACTTCTATCCTATCAGAGATGTATAAATCATTCCCTGAGAAGAAAGATGGAGCTTATACGATCTTCTATATGGGAGTTAATGCAGGAGCATTCTTTGGTATGATGCTATGTGGATATATCGGAGAGCGTATCGGATGGCACTATGGGTTTGGGTTAGCAGGTATCTTCATGTTACTAGGTACACTACAATTCTGGTTTGCTAAGCCTATCTTCGGAGCTATAGGTGATGTTCCTAATACATCTACAGAAATAAAAGAAGACACACCTGTAGATACGAAAGACTTAACTCCTGCTCAACAGGATGAACTTAAACGCAATCCATTTACTACATTAGACTACATACTTATAGCTATTACTACTATCATTGGATTCTTATATGCATTTAGTGATGTATTCTATATCGTAGGTAAGATTAGATTATTCCCTGCCGAAATATTCGGTATGGATGGTCAGGCAGTAGTTGTTGTCACAGGACTATTAATATTGATGTGGTTAATTATATCACGTATAATGAGATATGCTAAAGTAGTTAGAGATCGTATGATAGCGGTTATCATCTTTGCTTTCTTTACGATATTCTTCTGGATGTCGTTTGAGCAAGGTGCTACATCACTAATCATCTTCGCACGTGATAATACACAGAGAATTCTATCTGGAGACAAGGCATTATTATTTAATATCTTTAACTCATTACTGACGATAGTACCCTTACTAATTATCTCTTGGGTACTTATTTTATTAGCTAAACAGACAATAAAGAAAGCATTACTATCTAACATTATATTAGCGATTACTTTTGTGGGAGTATGGGCATCAGCTATCTGGATGCTTAACAGAGACTGGTCATTACATGCATACGAAGTTACTTATGATGCAATCCAAGTTCAAAAAGTAGACAGAGAAGGTAAGCCTATTCTAGACAAGCACAATGAGCCTATCTATGACTATAAAGCGATACATGCTGCTAACCAACCTAAAGAAGGAGATAATGTGGTCAAACATACTGCTGTAGTATCACAATTAGCAACATTAACTAAAGGGGATAAAGTAGAAATCTTTCAAGAGTTAGGTAACTTTAATATTCTAGATAGTAAACAAAAAGAACATTTAACTAAACAGTTTACTGAAGCAAATAAAGAAACTGAAATAGTACAAGCAGAGATAACAGAAATAAAAGATAATCAAGTAGAGATAACGGCTTCGTGGTTCTCTATTCTTAATTCATTCTTTATTATTGCATTAGCGTCTCTAGTATCTAAGTTATGGGATTCTAGATTTAACCCTCCTGCATCTATTAAGTATGGACTAGGATTAATTATTATGGCTATCGGATTCGGAGTATTAGCATACGGTTCACATGGTATTACAGAAGGTACGAGAGTATCTATGATGTGGTTAGTTTTTGCTTACTTCTTCCATACATTAGGAGAATTATTCTCATCACCTGTAGGATTATCGTATGTTTCTAAATTAGTTCCTGCAAGAATGATTGCACTAATGTTCGGAATGTGGTATCTTGCAATCGCAATTGGAAACAATTTAGCTGCCACATTAGGTGGACAAATAGAAACTATTACAGAGCAATACTCATTATCAGTATTCTTCTTAATCTTCACTATAGTGCCTATTGTAGCAGGATTGTTAGTTATTGCTCTTAACCCAGTGCTGAAGAAATTAATGCACGGGGTCAAATAATAACAATATTAAAAGAAATATGAAAAAACTGTTTTTATTACTTACCATTACTTTCTTAGGATTAACAGCTAATGCTCAAGAAATAAAATGGATGTCGTTTAACGAAGCTATCGCAGCACAAAAGAAAGAAGCTAAGCCTATCTTTATGGATGCTTTTACTGACTGGTGTGGACCTTGCAAAATGCTTGACAAAAACACTTTTAGCGATGCTAAAGTAATCGAGCATATCAACAAGAATTACTACGCTGTGAAATTTGATGCAGAAGGTAATGAAGAAATAAACTACAAAGGAACGAAGTATACAAACCCTGGATACAACAGTGAAAGAAAAGGTAGAAATGCTACGCATGACTTCACTATGTTCTTAAGAATACCTGGATATCCTTCTATGGTTATCTTCGGAACTAAAGGTGATGTGACTAAAGTTATCGTTGGGTACCAAACTCCTCAACAGTTGTTACAACAGATTTAATATCATTATAATAAAGAAGACCAATATCCCTTTTCATACATATCATGAAAAGGGATATTCTTTTTTATACATATATCAATACACTTTCTCTTAAACCAAAAAGGTACCGAATTATGAAAGATCACTAGTTTAGGCAATCTCACTTCTAACATTCGTTCAAAGTTAATCTTAGGTTGTCCTGAGAATAATATGACTGATGCGTCTAATACTCCACTATACGCTACCCTATCATTATCTATAATTAGCAATTTGTCTTGAATACTTGGTGCAATCCCTTCTAATGGATGATACACAACTTTATCTAAGCTATACTCTTGTACATATTTATCTAAATCACGTAGATGTCTCTGATCAGTACTATCAATAAGGTTCATTAACACATGTACAGTATCATGGTCTCTAATCCATACTGATCTATTATTCTTATTAGACACAAATGGAACTACAATTTCAGCATCCAAAGTATCTTCTTTACTCGATCCTAAAGTAGTACATAACTGTAAAGCACTACATAACAACACCCCTCCAACTATATATCTCAACTTCTTTTGATAATAAGTAAGTAATGCACCTCCAATAAGAACCAACAGTAAAGCCATCTGTACAAAGCTTATCTGTGCATTCTGAAAAGAGAAATAATCTAAACGATGCACTAGTTCTATCAATCGGTATAATAGGTCTGTTAGCACATTAAGGCAGAAACTTACCACTATGGATAGACTATCCACCCACATCGCAATTAAATAGACCATCCCTAAAATAATAAGTACTGTTATTAACGGTATGACAATTAGATTAGCTAATAAAAATAGAAAAGAGAACTGCTGAAAATAGTACAATTGGATAGGTATCAGACCGACTTGTACACTTATAGACACATAAGTAATGCCCTGTATATACTGTAGTATTTTATTTTTAGAATAGAACTTCTTAAATAAAGGTAGAATATAAACAATACTGATAACGGCTAAGTAGCTTAACTGAAAGCCGATATCATATACCCAATAAGGATATATACATAGACTACAGAACAACGCTAGACCAATACTGTGCTCTAAGTCTTGCTCTCGCCTCAGAAGCTGACTAGCAAGGTAAATAGTAAACATAAGGACAGCTCTAAATACTGAAGCTGAGAAACCTGATAGAAAGACAAAGAACCACAGCAATACAAGTATCACAATACTCCTAACCCTCTTAGGTAAAAAGAATAAACCACGAGCAAGAACTAAGTAGATAAGTCCTACATGCAATCCTGAAATAGCTAATACGTGCATGACTCCTACTTCTTTAAACTGATTAAGAACCGTAGTGTCTATATATGATTTCTCTCCTAATAATAGCGCCATGATTAGACCTTTAGTATTCTCATGAAGAGCACTGTTGTCAAGATATATTTTATTGATTAAAGACCTCCTTAACTTCAATATTTCATAACGCCAATGTACTTCATGTCCTACTACAAAGTAATCTCCTACATAACTTTGAATAAAGATTCCCTTACCTTGCATATACTTTCTATAATCAAACTGACCAAGGTTCTTCGGTTGTTGTATACTCCCTACCCTGCCATAATAACTAATGACATCTCCTACTCTAAGTGAATCTTGACGCTCATTAAAATAAAGAGCTATCTTATTACTGCACACTGTATCGCCTACTCTAATCAGTTCTCCTATAAATCGTTTGTTCGTTTTATTACTAAGAGTCTCTGTTATTTTTATATTTATTCTACTATTAATAGGGTTATTTAGATATGTCTCTATTTTTAGTAACTCAGACTCATATTGATTTTTAACCAAGCCTTTTAACCCGACACCTAAAAAGAAAAAGAGACTGATAAATAATACAACATCCTTACTCCCGGTAAACCGAGACGGAAAGTGTAGATATCTATTCATTAATGACATCATCAAGACAAATAGAAGAATACATAAGATAGCTATCACCCAAAAAGCACTTATAAGTAAGTCTAAGTATATTCCCAAAAAAAGGAATATAGAATAAAATAGGAAGGAGAATTTGATAGGCTTCATACTTACAATAAGTATCAAAACCCTTTCCAAAATAACCGATTATTTGATTACTATCAGCAATTCTAAAAAATATAGAGAATACCATAAAAAAAGCCCTATCCAAATGGATAGAGCTTAATATTATTTTTTTGAACTCTTATAATCTTAATTCATACTTTCTAGAACAACACGGTTAATCTGTGCGAAAGTTCTACTATAGTAATTTTCTTTTGTTGAAGACACAATCACTCCTTTGCTAGTTGAAGAATGAATGAACTTAATTTCGTCATCTAATACTTCAGTGATTATTCCTACATGACTGATTCTATTGCCTCGAGTTTTAAAGAAGATTAGGTCACCTATTTGTGCTTCTGCCTTTCTAACACGTTCACCTACTTGAGCCATTTCACTTGAGCTACGAGGTAGGTTCACACTAGTATCTCCGAAAGCTGTCATCACTAGACCAGAGCAGTCCATACCTTTTCTACTCATTCCACCATATCTATAACGTACTCCTTCATAATCAAAAGCGGTGTTCAACACTTGACTAGTCAAGTTATCAAAGTACTCCCCCTTTGCTTCTTTTGCCTCCTCAATAAAGTAACCTAATAAAGCATCTAATTCTGCTTGTATTTTATCGTCTACATTTTTACTCTCAGCAATCACGGCTGTAGGTTTCTTTTTAACAGGGCTACTATAAACAGCTTTACTTGTTGTCTTCGCTTCTATTGTATGGAAACCAGAAAGGCCCAAAACACTGATTAATAATAATGTAAACTTTTTCATAATGTTTTTTTTGTGGTGGTTGATTAACTTCTTTTTGTCATATGATTTTTTAGTATTTCGCCTGCAACATAATCACTCGCTCCTTGACCGCCTAAATTACGAATTAATTCTTTATATTTTAACAATATTTCATTTCTTTTTTCACCTTGTATGATTTTTGCGAACTCTTGTTCTATTCTTACAGCATTACAATCCCCTTGAATAAGCTCTACCACCACATCATCATCCATAATTAAATTAACTAAAGAAATATATTTTAGTTTAATGATGCGTTTCGCTATTTCATAAGACACTTGATTCCCTTTATACAATACTACTTGTGGAACATTAAATAGAGCTGTTTCCAACGTAGCTGTACCAGAAGTAACTAAGGCTGCATGAGCTATATTTAACAAAGCATACGTTTCATTAAATACGAAAGAAATGTTTTGATCCTTTATAAAAGTCTCATAGAATGAAGCTTCTTGTCCTGGAGCACCAGCTATTACAAATTGATACTGTGGGTAATGATGTATTACAGAAAGCATTTCATTTAATAATCTACTAATCTCCTGCTTTCTACTTCCAGGTAATAAGGCTATAATAGGTCGCTCATCTAAATTGTGCTTTACCTTAAAGTCTTGATGTTCTTCTGCTCTATAGCGCTCTATAGCATCTATCAATGGGTGTCCTACAAAGGTTACAGGGTAATTATGTTTCTTCTCATAAAAATCCTTTTCGAAAGGCAGAATTACATACATAAAATCAAAATCTCTTTTGATATCATTGATACGATTCTCCTTCCAAGCCCATATTTGAGGTGAGATATAATAATGTGTTTCTATACCTATTCTCTTTGCCCATTTAGCTATTCGCATATTAAAGCCTGGGTAATCAATAAACACTAATACATCTGGATTAAAAGATGCGATATCTTTTTTACAGAACTTAATATTGCGCAATATTGTTCCTAGATTTTGTACCACTTCAACAAATCCCATAAAAGCAAGATCTTTATAATGCTTCACGAGCTTACCGCCCACTTGTTGCATTAAATCTCCTCCCCAAAAGCGTATATCTGCATTAGGGTCTTTCTTGTATATAGATCGCATAAGATTAGATCCATGTAGATCTCCTGATGCCTCTCCTGCTATTATATAATACTTCATCTACACTAACTGTGTTATTATGGTTAAAATAATTACGGCTAAAATACAACCTCTAGCCATAAAATCTAATCTGCGATTAATAAAAAACGTAAACAATAGCAAATTAAGCAAGCTCCCTATCGCTGTTATTCTTCCTACTAATCCTATATTATTAATGAAACTAAAATCACTAAACAATTCATAATTAGTAAACAACAACAGATAAAGCTCTATACCAACTACAGTAGCCACTAGACCTCCAACAAAACCGATTAGAATATGAACAATCTTATCTTTCATCTACAGATCCCATCTATTAATACGTTCTAATACTTGATGTGCTGTTAAATCAAACTGCACAGGTACGATAGAGATATAGTCATTTCGCAATGCCCACTCATCTGTATCTTCCCCCTTATCTTGGTTCACGAATTCTCCTACTAACCAATAGTACTCTTTTCCATGAGGGCTAACTCGCTTATCGAAGTTCTCTACCCATGTCGCTTTAGCTTGTCTACACACTTTTATCCCTTTAATATCTTCAGTCGCTAACTTTGGGAAGTTTACATTCAACACCACATCTTTTGGAATCCCATGTTTTAAAGCCTCTGTTGTAATCTTTTTTATAAAAGGTTTTATTTGTTCAAAATCTGCACTCCAGCTAAAATCTAATAAAGAGAAACCTATTGCAGGTATACCGCTCATTCCTGCTTCTAGTGCAGCACTCATCGTACCGGAATAGATAACATTGATAGAAGAGTTAGAACCGTGATTTACTCCAGATACACACAGATCAGGTGTTCTGTCTAGTATTTGTCCTAGTGCTATTTTCACACAGTCCACAGGTGTTCCTGAACAAGCGTATTCTACTTCTATCTCAGGGTCGATATTTACTTTTTCTAACGTAAGCGTATTATTGATTGTTACAGCATGCCCCATTCCAGATTGAGCACTATCTGGGGCAACTACCACTACTTCTCCTATCTCTTTCATCACACTGATCAGGGCTCTCATTCCTGGTGCTGTGATACCATCGTCATTTGTAACAAGTATTAAAGGTCTTTGCATCATATATTTATTTTAATTACATTCGCTAATGTAAGGATTATATGTTATTTTGTTTGTGAAATTACTTAGTTTTAAACCGAAAATACGTGATAGACATATAAACGAAAAGTAATTATACAAAATAGGTCTGAATTAGTGATACAAGCATACACTAGTATGGTTTTAGAGCTAATGAAGGAGCTATAAAGTAGAATTACTTTGCAGTATTTGGCTAATGCGGATTTTGGGTTTTAGCATATAACAACTACGGATTTTTATACGATTATGTGTTTTAACAAATAATTATCGACCTTATCGTATAAATATTTACTTTTTTAACTACTTTAGTTCAAAACTAATTAATGAATACTTTTAAGCTATTTATGAAAAGAAATTATAAGGTTATACTTCTACTTATCGGAGTGTCTGCTCTTCTGTGGAGTTTTATGCCTAAACAGCAAAAAGATACGCCTGAAAAAGATCAGCTTCTTTTAGAATTAGTAACGTATATATTAGAAAATACACATTATAATCCGGCAAAGATTGATGACAAATTCTCTGCTACTGTATATAAAGAATATCTAAAAGCATTGGATCCAATGAAGAGATACTTCTTACAGTCAGATATTGATGAGTTTTCTAAATATGAATACTTGATCGACGACATGATTCAGTTAAAGGAACTTTCTTTCTTTGACCTGACTTATGAGCGTATTACTCAACGTATGAATGAAGCTAAAGGTATCTACACTGAGGTTCTTGAACAACCTTTTGAATTCGAATCAGACGATGTATTGAATGCTGACTATGACAATATCGGCTATGCTAAAGATGCTGAAGAATTAAAAGAGCGTTGGAAAAAACAACTAAAACTTAATGTCTTATCTACCATTACTGACAATCTTAAAATACAAGAAGGTAAAGTAGAGGAAGAAGAAGAGTTTGACGAGTTCGGTGAGCCTATCGTTAAAGAAGAAAAGAAAACAGATAAAAAAGCAAAAGACAAAAAGCCTGTTGAAAAGAAATCTTTTGAACAACTTGAAAAAGAGGCTCGTGAAAGTGCTTTAAAATCGTATGATGAAGTTTTCGAATTCATTAAAGATCTTGAGAGAAAAGACTGGTTCGCTATCTATTTAAACTCTATTGTAGAGCGTTTTGACCCGCATACTTTCTATTTTGCTCCTGAAGATAAGGAGAAGTTCGATGCTAGCATGAGTGGTAGCTTCGAAGGAATTGGTGCTGTTTTACGCAAAAAATCTGAAGGTGTAGAGATTAATGAACTTGTACCAGGTGGACCTGCTTGGAGAGGTAAAGAAATCGAAACAGGAGATATTATCCTTAAAGTTGGTCAGACTAAAGAGGAAGAGCCTATCGACATCGTTGGTATGCGTCTTGACAATGTTGTAAAACTGATCAAAGGGAAAAAGAACACTACAGTATTCTTAACGATTAAGAAAATAGACGGAACGATTAAGGTTATCCCTGTAATGCGTGAAGTTATCGAAATGGAAGAAACTTACGCTAAATCAAGTGTTATCCAAGATGGTGATAAAAAATACGGTATTATTCATTTACCTAAATTCTACATTGACTTTGAGAACAAAGACAGTCGTAACGCATTTACAGATGTAGAAAAAGAAATTAAAGAACTAAAACAACAGAATATAGACGGTATCATTATGGACCTTAGAAACAATGGTGGAGGTTCATTAGAGACAGTTATCAAAATGGTTGGGTTATTCTCTAAAGAAGGTCCTGTAGTACAGGTGAAATCTTCTAGAGGAAAACAAAAAGTACTAGATGATAAAGATACCCCTATCGTATGGGAAGGCCCATTAGTTGTATTAGTGAATAACTTCTCCGCTTCTGCTTCTGAAATCTTTGCAGCAGCTATCCAAGATTATAAGCGTGGAGTTATCATTGGTAGTAAACACACGTATGGTAAAGGAACTGTACAGAACTTAATAACACTTAATGACCTATTAAGAAAACAACCTTATGGCGATCTAGGTGCTTTAAAAGTAACACTACAGAAGTTCTACCGTATCAATGGTGGTTCTACTCAACGCGAAGGAGTACTGAGTGATATCGTATTACCAGACAGATATTCTTATATCGACATGGGAGAAAGAGATATGGATAACGCAATGCCTTGGGACAAGATAGAAAGAGCTACTTATACTCCGTATAACAATGATTTCTCTGCTGTCATCAAGTCAAGTAAAGAGCGTATTGCACTAAATGAGCAATTCAAATTGATTGACGAGAACGCACAATGGATCAATGAAAGAAAAGATGAAAAACAAGTTCCTTTAAGCCTTGAGAAGTACCGTGCAAAACAAAAAGAAGTAGAAGAAAAAGCTAAAAAATTCAAAGCTATTTCTAAATATAAAAACGAATTAAAATTTACTTCTTTACCTAGTGAATTAACTAGAATCAAGAATGATACAATACTTGAAAGCAAAAGAGATAGATGGCATGAAATGCTAAATGGCGATGTCTATATCGAAGAAGGTGTAAAAATCTTAAAAGACTTAGACACAAAGAAAATATATAAAGTAAGTGGTGATAAAAACAACGTAAGTTCTAAATTATAGAATGTCTCACACTAGCAAATCATATACACAGATTGCGCTCCAAAAATTCAAACAAGATTTTTGGGGCGTTTTGTGTTTTTGGATTATTATAAGCATTGCTATAGTAGCAGCCTTTGCTTACTTCATTATCCCTGACAACTCTAAGAATGCTAACGCAGGAGACCTTGCCCTTCGTTCTCAGAGTCCAGGTTTTACAGTATCTACTATCACTATTCCTACAGACACAGATCGCACCTGGAGTGAGCTTTGGTTTGGAAGAGAAGAAGCTGCTAGATTTATCCCTATTAGTGAATATCACATTACTAACGATACCCTATTCTATAAGGGGTATAGTAACCAACCACAACTAGAAGAAACTAAAAGCATAGCGCTGAGTTCTTTAAACAACGCTAAAGAATCCGAGATTATCAAACAAAAGAAGTATTGGCTAGGTACAGATAACCAAGGAAGAGACTACCTAAGCAGACTAGTTATTGGTGCTCGCGTATCTTTATCTATAGGCTTTGTAGCTGTACTAATCTCTCTAGTGATAGGTATCACATTAGGCGCTATAGCAGGTTACTTTGGCGGAAAGATAGATGCCTTTATTCTTTGGTTAATTAATGTGTTTTGGTCTATACCTACCCTACTGCTAGTGATTGCCATTACTTTAGCCTTAGGCAAAGGTTTTTGGCAAGTATTCATCGCTGTTGGACTAACGATGTGGGTAGAAGTAGCACGTGTAGTCAGAGGACAAGTAATCAGTGTAAAAGAACAACAATACATAACTGCTGCCCATGCTTTAGGCTATTCTAACTACAGAATCATTACTAAGCACATCTTGCCAAACTGTATGGCTCCAGTCATCGTAATTTCAGCTGCTAACTTTGCTTCTGCCATCTTAGTAGAGAGTGGACTAAGTTTCTTAGGATTAGGAACACAAGTACCTACACCTAGTTGGGGTGCCATGATTAAAGAAAACTACAACTACATCTTATTAGGCAAACCTTATTTAGCCTTATTACCTGGCTTTGCTATGTTTGTACTAGTGATAAGTTTTATGCTGATAGGCAATGCCCTAAGGGATGCCCTTGATGTTAGAAAATAACATCACATCCTTATTTTTTCCTTATTATCCTGGAATAAGTGATAGACATATAAACGAAAAAGAATTATACAAAGTAGGGCTGAATTAGTAATAAAAGTACACCATAATATGGTTTTAGAGCTAATGAAAGAGCTACGAAGTAGAATGGCTTTATCGTATTTGGCTAACGCTGATTCTAGAATTATACACAATGTCAAAGAACATACCATAAGTCATTACTTACAGTGTATCCAATCTAAATCAGATACAGCACAAAAGTAAATAACCTTATTTATGTTCTTTTCAATATTGCTCATAACGCCCTATTATGACGATAATGAGTGTATATGGTAGCAGAAAGTGGGACACTGTACACCCTAAAAGAACTTTAAGGCACAAGTAACTCTCGTATATCTGCCTTATTCCCATTATAGATATTTAAGTCTACCTTACCATCTATTCCATTGATAACCCCTTTTTCTGTAAATTGCCAGAAATGCCAGTCAGGCTTTATTTCTTCAACAAAGAAGTTATAATTAGCAATCCATAGTACATGATCAGGGAACCATGCTTTAAGATGATGTGTATAGTAATTCTCTCCCGAGTACAAGATCGGTTTTACTTTATAATGCGCTTCTACTAGCTTGATCCAGTTCTGCAGTCCTTTTCTAAGGTTCTCCATAGACTGTTCTTTAGGCATATCCTCTATATCTAATACAGGAGGAAAGTCTCCCTCTGATATTTTCACTAGCTTGATAAAGTTTTCTGCTTGTTCTGTCGAATTTTCATCAGGACGATAATAGTGATATGCCCCTCTAATAAAGTGATTTGCTCTAGCGCCTTTCCAGTTTAGATGAAAAGCTTTGTCCTTGCCATCTTTACCCATAGTCGCTCTAATAAACACAAAGTCAAGAGAAGCTTTACCAGCCACAGAATCCACTACCTTCCAATCAATCACCCCTTGATAATGGGACACATCGAAACCGACTAGCATACTGTCATGTCTATTCAACACCTCTACAGTACGCACATCATAGATAGACTTACCTTCTGACTTGTCATTTGAGCTAAAGAAATAGCGTATTCCCTCTCTAAAATGTAGCCCAAACCAAATACCTATCCCCACTAATACCACGATGATGACCACCCACTTCACAGTAGTCCATGTAGATGATTTAGCACTCTTCTTTTTAGAAGGTTTTCGTTTTATTGGAGGTTTTCTCTTTGGTCTAGCCCCCACAGCAGACATAGGATTTGAATTAGTTTTATTAGAAGCCATCTCTCTTTAGAAAAAAGCAAAATTAATCCTTTTATTGATATTGAATACTTCTAGAAGCTATAACTTTTACATAGACTCAGCACCTTGTTTTAACTTGAGTACAGGTACAGGTAGTTCTATATTATTCGCTTTGAATTTCTTGTCTATTTCAAAACGAATCTCACTACCGATACGATCGTTATCAAAAGCGTTATCTATAAAATAATACAAGATAAAACGGATTGAAGATTCTCCGAACTCATCTATAAACACTATAGGTTTAGGCATTTTTAACACCTCATCATTATCCTCAACACATGATAACAGCACAGATTTGACTAACTCTACATCCGTCCCTATAAACGCACCTACATTAATTCTAGCACGTATCACAGGATCCTCATGCGTCCAGTTATTCATAATATCGTCTATCAGTTTTCTATTCGGTATCACGATATCCTTTCTATTACGCGTCTCAGCGATAGTACATCTAAGGTTAATGACCTTCACACGAGCTACCTCTCCTCTGATCTCTACTACATCACCAACGTTCAATGTCTTGTCAAACAAAATGTAGATACCTGCTATCAAATCTCTAAAAATATCTTGTAGTGCAAATCCCAAACCAACAAATAGAGCGGCTGAAGTAGTCAAAAACATACTGATATTTATCCCTACTACATTCAGGATAAAGAAAATCATAATCAGGTAAATAAAGTAATTAATAAAATTAAAAACACTTCCTAGCCTAGCTGCTACATCAGGAGTAGCCATACGTATAAATGCTTTTTTCAACAGCCTCACCCCTACATTAGTAATCATAAGCGTGAATGCGATAAATAATAAGGTACCTATTGTAATACTGATAGACTTACTCGTATATAATTCAAACTCTAATACAGTTGCCAGCAAATTTTTTAATTCCATTCCTTTTTCCTTGATTAATCCTTAGACATTATAATTTAGACTCCACTTCACACAAAAGTCACACCATTCGTCCAAATTCAATATTTAAAGAATGAAATTTACAAAAAAAGAAGATACATAATTTCTAATCAATGATAATATCAAGAAACATTTTTTCTCAAAGTAGACACTAATAAAAGTATATCTATATCAAAATGATGGAGAGAATCTTGTATTTGATGATTGTATCGCCCCAGAACAATCAATTGATTTGATAATTGCTAATCTTACTCCTAAAGGTAACTTAATAGATAGCTGTTGGGAAAGTTAATTAAGCCATAACTTTACATCAATAAAAAAGCCCCTTCAACTGAAGAGGCTTTTCTGTGCGGGTAAAAGGACTCGAACCTTCACACCTTGCGGCACCAGATCCTAAGTCTGGCGTGTCTACCAATTTCACCATACCCGCGAATCAGTGGAACATCCTGTTCCTTTAAGACGTGGCAAATATAATAGATTTTTTTGCTTAAAAACAAATCTTAAATAATAAAAAAAATCATTTATTTTTAAAACTCTTATACAGAGACTTTTAAAAGTAAATGATTCCTAAAATAATTCCATAAAAAAAGCCTCTTCGTTTGAAGAGGCTTCTTTGTGCGGGTAAAAGGACTCGAACCTTCACACCTTGCGGCACCAGATCCTAAGTCTGGCGTGTCTACCAATTTCACCATACCCGCGAAATCTAGTGGAACATCCTGTTCCTTTAAGACGTTGCAAATATACAACAGGTTTTTTTATCTGCAAGAAAAAAATTGTATTTTTTTATTCTTAGCTTTGTGAGTAACAAAATCAATGTATCCTTTTATATTATGAAAGATTCAAAACAATTTGTTCAAGAAAACAAGCAACGTCTTTTAGATGAGCTAATTGAACTATTAAAAAAGCCGTCTATCAGTGCTGATAGCGCTTATTCTCAAGATGTAATCAACACTGCTGAAGCAGTAAAAGAAAGTTTAGAAAAAGCAGGATGTGATATAGTAGAATTATGCGAAACACCTGGTTATCCTATCGTTTATGGTGAGAAAATCATCGATCCAGCTCTTCCTACAGTATTAGTTTATGGACACTATGATGTGCAACCTGCTGATCCTATTGAGTTATGGACTTCTCCTCCATTCGAACCTGTAATCAAAACAACAGATTTACACCCAGAAGGAGCAATCTTCGCTCGTGGAGCTTGTGACGATAAAGGGCAAATGTATATGCACGTAAAAGCGTTCGAATACATGATTGCTAACGATGCATTACCATGTAACGTGAAGTTCATGATCGAAGGAGAAGAAGAAGTTGGTTCTGTAAGTTTAGGATGGTTCGTAAAAAGAAACCAAGAGAAACTTAAGAATGACGTTATCTTAATCTCTGATACAGGAATGATCTCTAATGAGCAACCTTCTATCACGACAGGATTAAGAGGATTGAGCTATGTAGAAGTAGAAGTAACTGGACCTAACAGAGACTTACACTCAGGATTATACGGAGGAGCTGTAGCGAACCCTATTAACGTATTGACGAAGATGATTGCTTCTCTTCACGATGAGAACAACCATATCACAGTACCAGGATTCTATGATAAAGTAGAAGAATTATCACGCGAAGAAAGAGACGAAATGGCTAAACGTCCATTCTCTTTAGAAGACTACAAACAAAAACTTGATATTGACGATGTATACGGAGAAGCAGGTTATACGACTAATGAGCGTAACTCTATCCGTCCTACATTAGACGTGAATGGTATTTGGGGAGGTTATACTGGTGAAGGTGCTAAAACAGTTATTGCTAGTAAAGCTTTTGCTAAAATCTCTATGCGTCTTGTACCAAACCAAGAGTGGGAAGAAATCACGGAACTATTCAAAAAACACTTCGAAAGCATCGCTCCTGCAGGAGTACGTGTAGAAGTAAAACCTCATCACGGAGGACAAGGATATGTGACTCCTATCGACTCTATCGGATACCAAGCTGCTTCTAAAGCATACACAGATACATTCGGAGTAACACCTATTCCAGTACGTTCAGGAGGAAGTATTCCTATCGTAGCTTTATTCGAAGAAGAATTAGGTTCTAAATCGGTAATGATGGGATTCGGATTAGACACTGATGCAATCCACTCTCCTAACGAACACTTCGGAGTATTCAACTACCTAAAAGGTATTGAGACTATTCCATTGTTCTACAAATACTATACTGAAATGATGAAATAATCCATCATTAACTATAATACTAGAGCGAGTAAGAGATTACTCGCTTTTTTTATGCCTTTTTTCTTCCCCTTCATTCTAGTGATAACGATAAAATAGAATCACAATCGCATACTGATCGCATTAAAAACATCCTAAACTATGCGACCGCTATGTAATCACTATCCGATAACTATGCGATAAGGACATAAAAAATGCAATAACGAGTACCCTGACAGCGTCTTCTGTACTCCATTAGTTTATGTTATATTTTTAGGGAATTATATAAAAGTACTAGGTGATACACCGAACTTCTTTTTAAACATCGTAGAGAAGTGTGCATAGTTCTTATAGCCAACTGATCTAGCTACCTCCTCTATACTATAGGTTCCCTTAGAGAAGGACGTTAATAAACGATATGCTTCATTCATTCTCATCTCTAATACATACTCGTGAATAGTCATCCCAAAGCACTGCTTAAACCCTGCTTGTAGTTTCGTACGATTCATTCCTATAAGTATCGCTAATTCTTCTATAGTATGTTTTAAATGACTCTCTTGTTCTAAGAGCGTCTTTAGGTCATATAATCTACTTACATCTTGAGTATGTATGCGCTGAGCGTGATTTTGGTCTACATCAGATTGTACCTGATTTAACTGTAATGCCAATAGCAACATTACTTTGCCCTCGATAAACAAATCTTTTACCATACCAGTATAAGGACACGTATTGATCTCATAAATGAGTTGTTTCATCTCAGGAGTGATCATGAAGCTATCCTCACCTAATACAGCAATTTCACCGAGAGACATCTTTTTTAAGAATTGATAGCTCTCCTTAGACTCCTCTTTCAAGTTGCGGGTTAACCAACTTTCTCCTATTTCGATCTCACAGCTTATAGCACTATCACATATAGGATCATATAGATAACCATCTAATACTGGCAGATAAAATAAGGTACACTTTCCTACTTCTGTATAGATAGATGACTTCTGTTGATATCGTGCCTTGTACTCCGTATACCCTTTATCTAGCTCATAATGGAGTTGTATATAAGGCTGTTTCTTATACACATACGTCTTACTCGCAGTCTGTTGAGTACTCTGATAAAAGTGCAGATCCAAGTCTTCTGTACACAATTGTCTATGCAGCTGTACATACCCTTCTCCACTTCTATAGTCATCAAATCCTAATCCTACTCTCATACACGATCTTATTATTGCAAAAAACAAACATCATACTGCAAAAACCAGACGTATACCTCTTTAGCTTTGCTTAGTTGTTTTTACTAATTCTAAATAACAAAGATAATACATCTAAAATAGACTCAAATGAATAAAATAAACTTAGCTCAAGAATCAGATTCTTTAAAAGACTTTTGGCAATTAAAGAACTTAGGAAATATCAATGATCACACCATCAATTTAATTAAACTACAAGGAGAATTTGAATGGCATTCACATGACCATGAAGACAAACTATTTATGGTAGTAGATGGAATCCTAGAACTTCACTTTAGAGATAAAGTCATTACTCTTCACCCTAACGAATGCATTATTGTCCCAAAGGGAGTAGAAAATAAACCTGTGGGAAAAGAAGAAGTTACTCTGATGCTTTTTGAACCTAATAGAATGTAGTAGATAGTGAGTTGTTGTCGCGGATTATTATAATCCGTGGCACGCTATCTACTCGTTTTCTCTTGTATCCACATCCCAAAGAATTTACTACTCTGTACACTGTGATGTCTTAGTACTTCACTTATAAAGTTGGCTCTACGCGTCTCTTTTAGATTGCTAAACATAGTATTGACAGCACTATAAAATAAGTCTCCATAATACTTACTATCATAATTCGCCTTGATAAGCTTCACCCCATATTCTTGCTTCTCTTTCCATAAAGATTCCGTTGTATAAAGCTCTACTGCTCTATCTACGAATTCTTCTACATCATCTGTGATAAAACCATTCCATTCATATTCCCCACGCATTGCCTCTCCACCTACAGACGAAGACACAGAAGGTGTACCCACTCTCATAGCATCAATAAACTTCCCTTTAATACCTGCTCCAAATGGTATAGGAGCTAACATTACTCTAGCATCACTAATGACCTCTAGGGCATCATCTGCTCTACCGTGTACTAAGAACTTATCACGCTCATTGTGTAGTTGCATCACTTTAGGAGACGGATAAGCTCCATAAATATGCATTCTTGTCTGTGGTAACTTCTTGCGCAACAGCGGCCATATTACAGTCTTTAATCTAAGAACAGTCTGCCAATTCGGCTCGTGAATAAAGTTCCCTATAAACACAAAGTCCTCTCTCTCCTCATATCCTTTCCAATTACTAATATCCTCTGACGTAACCTCTTCTTCCATAAAAGGGATAAACAACAGCGCATTTGGTAATATATGGAACTTCTCTACCAATAACTTATACTCATACTCTGATATAATCAAAGTCAAATCACATCTCAGTATACTAGCTAGCTCACGTTTAGTACGTTCACTGTATAAATATTCTTCTATATCCTGACCTCCTTTTTTCTGCATCTCCTGACGAGCAAATCGAAGGAAGTGTAAGTCTTCCGTATCTAATATCGTCATCGCATCAGGACATTGTTCTGTCACACGCCATCCGAACTGCTCCTCTATCATAAAGCGATCATACATCACTACATCAGGCATCAGATCAGCTAATACCTCATCTGTACGTACATCATTTAACCACAACTCTACTTCAGTCACCCCATAACAAGACAAATCATCACTCACCTCAGACTTTTTCGCTGTACTCCCGAAGTAGATCTGCATCCCCCAGTCTTTAAAACATTGCAGTAGCTGAAGCATGCGCTTCCCCGCTGCAGAGGATTTAGACTCTGGCCATACAGGTCCAATAACTAATATTTTCTTTCCGGATAAATTGTGTTTCATTCTACAAAAATACTTGTTCTTAAATCAATACGACACAAAACTATATGCAATAACATATAATCTACCATTAAAACACACTTTTATATGCAATAACATATAATACAGATAAAAGTAGCTCTCTTATAGCGATAGGATAATCCAATAATACAGTATGTTACTATCTAATAATTGCTATTTTTGCATAAAACGAAAAGGAATTATGCTTGGATTAAAACTATTAACAGACCCTCGATGGGCAGATATCGCTGAGTCTAACTTAGAAGAGATATTAACAGATCACTGCTGGTGTGAACAAAAGGCAGCTACGAACGCCATCACACTGATTACGTATAACTCAGAGCACGAAGACTTAGTGACTGCGATGACGGAGATTGCTATCGAAGAGATGCAACACTTCCAGATGGTACATAACATCATTAAAGAGCGTGGATACACACTAGGTAGAGAACGCAAAGATGACTATGTAGGTCAGCTATATAAATTCTCTAAGAAAGACGGTAGCCGTAATGAGTGCTTTATTGATAAACTATTATTCGCTGCGATGATAGAAGCGAGAAGTTGTGAACGTTTTAGAACACTATCTCAAAACATCAAAGATGAAGAGCTAGCGAAGTTCTATCATGAACTGATGGTATCAGAAGCAAATCACTATACTACATTCTTAAAGTTCGCTAAGAAATACACAGAGAAAGTAGATGTAGACAAGCGTTGGAAAGAATGGCTTGAGTTCGAAGGAGAACTAATCCAGTCATACGGAAACAAAGAACATATACACGGATAATAGTAAAGAGCTTCAGCTGATAAACTGAGGCTCTTTATCATTTATATCATCTCCTAGAAACCTATTTTCAACTTTGGATATACACTATCATTACCACTAAGACGTATTTTGATATTCAGATTAAAACCTTTTATAACAGGTATCTTATCCTCATTAAAAGGAATACCATATCCCAATCCTATATCCATCAAATTCAATAATGATATACCTACTTGTGGCTGTACATGCTTAGTAGAGGCTTTTGCCCCGTAGAACAATAGTCCATTACTCTTTGTAACATCCACATAGGGCAACCAATGCCATTCCTTGTGATAAGGAGTAGCCAATACACCACCTCCTACAAAGAGCCATCTCTCATCAGAACTCAATATATCATACTCCACTCCTAGCTGAATCATGCTATGCGTCCCTTGATTATACCCTACATTAAATATAGGCTTATAATCAGAATTACTGCGCTGCCCCCAGCCTGATACAGTCATAAGGCAAACTCCTAAAACAACACTTAACTTCTTCATAATAGTTCCTTATTATTAATATACTTAAAAATAACGAACCTTATTACAAGCCTAGCTTTAATGTCTGTCCATCTAAATTTAATCCCTCAGATAAGACAATTTTAATCTTTTGCTCTGCAGTATAACCAAATGTTTCTCCATCATTAAACACAACATTATTTTCAAGAACATAACAACATACATTACATAAAAAACTAAATGCGTCCTCAGTATCCATTTTTGTCTTAATAATCTCGAGTTCTCTAAAACCAAATTCTTCCATACCGTAAGTGTACAGATTAGTACCGTCATCCTTTATTTGTATACCTATATATACCCAGAGTGTTAGTGGAGTATCTCCCTCTTTTAGCATATCATAATAACTCAAGTATTCCTCTCTATTTATTAATAATGTCTGCCCCCCTTGATAGACTCCTACTGCATTAGATGTCGCTAGTATACTATACAGGATTTTAGACAGTAAAGTATATCGTTCGTATGTACTCTTATCACTTACCATTACACTCACGATTACATGGCCTGTCATCCCCTCTAGATCATCCATCACAGTAGGCCAACTATAAGTATACTTGGCAGTAGCTTGTATATCTTCATTAGGTATAGCTGCGGGCATATATGCTATGGCGATCATACTTCCATCCACAGTCAATATAGCTGTATCATCACTATAACCGTCTCCTTCTACAGTCATCTTCCACTCTTCTTTCAGATGCTTAATGATAAGTTCAATATTATATCTATCGCCATTCTTAAACATTGGCATTGATAAGAGTAACTTACTTTCAGTTTCTCTTTCTTGTATTACATCTTTTTTCTTAAAGAAGTCAAATAGTCCCATAGTTATTCTAATTAATTTTATAGCAATAAATATAACGACTAAAAACTAAAATACTATATCTCTCTTTACACTGAATATTTCAAAATATACTGACTGAGTCAATATATGCTAATGTGATAAAGAATAACCTAAATATAAACAAAACACAAGTACATACAAGAATAAAGCCTACCGTACTAAAGATAAAGAGAGCCTGAGTTATCCCCAGGCTCTTCTTCATTCATCTTCACACAGTCTACCCTACCTTTAAGAAAGCACTTGTGCTACTATACTTTTTAGCCTCATCTACTATGATTAGCCACACTGAGTTATTCTTAGTCCACTCAGCAGGGATATTAGCAGAGAGCGTACCCGCCTTACGATTAGCTTGATTCTCTATCACGTAGAACTGGTTAGCATCTTGATTATACACCACGAAGATCATCTCATCTTTCTCCTTCGCTAATCCTACTCCTACATCAGACTTCCAATTCACAGTAAGCTTAGCATTCTCTATCTTCACATCACTTACGATAGGTACAGGCAATACCCCTTTAGTGATCACTACCTTAGCATAGTCTATAGCTAACTTACCATCTTTCTCTACTACTGTTTCTAGTAATTGATAAGACATCGCTAAGTTGGTTCTAGACTTAGCCCCTTGATACTCTCCGAAGTATTTCCCAGTCAATTTATTCAATGGAGATAAAAACTCTGCAACTAATTTAAACTTCGCACGTTGTTTAAGCTGTCCTTCTGTAGCAGCTTTACCACTCTTTTTTGGCAAGCTTCGAATGATGTTTTTACCTCTCCAGTTTACCCCTACTACAGTACCTACTTTTCCTTGTACTCCTCCTAAAATTCCTTTTTTAATTTCTGCCATGATTTCTAATTTTTTAAAATGGTTATTAATTATGATATCAGATTATTACTCAGTAGCTACTCTATCGCTTAATCTTCTGATACAAAACTATTTCATTTCAAAAAATTTATTTTAAATCATGACTTTTTTGACCACAGATGACCTCTTCTAGTCACTTATGGCCGCATATAGTGGGACACTATTGCCCTTGATTCTATATATAAAAAGAGACCATCATGTCTCTATTCTTAGCATCACAACTATATAGATACAAAAAGGCCTTACTAGTATAGAACAGTAAGGCCTTTTCTTCCCTTTAAAAATATATAAACAATTCTTCTTTCTATAAAGCTATTACTTAGAATTTTTTAACAGCTTCAGTAGTCATAAAATATCCATTATATAATAACTTCATCTCTTTATCACCAAAGGCTTTAAAGTCAAACTCTCCTTGACTCACAACACCTTTTTTCCCAGCCCCAATCCCATCATTTGGAATCACTAAGCCATTAGTTTTTAATGCAATATTAGTCAATTGGCTCTCTTTTACTGAATATGATTTTGGTTCTTCTCCAGCTAACATCAAAAAAACATCTCTTACGATCCATTCATTTGAATTCTTCAAAGAAACACGTTGACCAAAATCAACAACTTCATTCTTATTATTTAACTTTATCGTAGGATTTGGAATCCATATAGTAATATTAATGTGATTTAAATTTTCTCCATCTATATTCCAACCGCTGATTTCTACAGCATTCATCGCTTTTCCGTCCAAAAGAAACACTCTATCCTTAACACCTGACTTATAAGTATACTGAATGATATCAAAATTTAACTCATGAATCTCATAATTTTTATTTCCTATCCAGAAATAACCTGTCTCTCCAAGTACTTCTACAGTGATCTTATTACTCTCTTTATAACCTTCTGCACCTTTAGCTATGAAAGTATGTACTCCTACCTCTGTCGGAATATATTCAGTTCCTTCGATTACTTTTCCACTCTCCACATGATATATGTCTGCAGATACAGTCTCTTTAGTATCATTTAATACTTCGAAGATGATTTTATTCCCCACTACTACAGCACTTTCCTTTGCAGATAGATTTAAGCTTCTTAAACCTTTTACCTGAACGTTTACAACCTTGCTAGAAGTATACCCCGCCTTCTTCGCTACGATTTTAAAATCACCTTCCTTAGTAAACTCATATAGAGCATTCACTTGGATATCATTGATGAATACTCTAGCATCTTTCACCTCGTTTCCTTTCTCTCCTTCTACCTTGATAGACACCTTATCACCTACGTAATAATTCTTCTGTTCAATCTTTACGACTAATTCCCCTAATTTCCCATCATCTATCACCGCATTATCATCACTGCTACATGATGCCAATAGAGATAAACCTAGAAATAAAATTCTTTTCATAACTTTTTTTAAATAAATAATTTTAATTACAAATTAACAAAATTCACTTTTTATTAACTAAAACAAATCAAACATCACACATAGTAATTACTTATTTTTTAAACAAACCCTATTAATTCATAGAATTTTAACGTAAAAACAAGGAGACAGGAGACAACAAATAATATCATTCCTCACATACATCATACTAAAAAGTATAATATTCAAACATTTATTAATAAACATTAGAACGAATAATTCCTGTTATTTCGAATATCACACATAATTAACTAACTGTATACCAATACAATTAATACCAAAAAATCGCTCTAAACAGATCAACATCATTAATTGTATTTATTATCATTATATTCATTATAAAATGATGAAGATAATTCCTATCTTCATCTCTCTATAGAGCCAATAATTACTTACTTTTGTTATAATAAAACATTACTAATTCACCGATTATGAAGTTTATCCCTCTAGCAGAGATAAAGCACTTATTACCAGAGGACTGTTGGTATAAGCATGAGAATCTAGACTTGCCTATCTTATATTACGAAGGGCATCAGCAGTGGGAAGATCCACTAAACCTAGATACAATCTCAGCCCAACATTACACTGATGATCTTATCCCGTTTATTCTTATAAATGGTAACCTTACTGTACCCCAAATTTTCAATGCTAATACAGAAGCCTCTACAGGTCTAGTCGTACTTGGCAGCCTAACTACTAACAATATAGCAGTAGGAGGACAAGGCATCTATGTCAAAAGAAACCTAAATGTAGCTGAGGTGTTTTGGGGTGATTATAATCATGGAGAACTTATCGTAGGGGGTACCATACGCGCCAGACTGTTTATCAATACAGACTATGGTGTAGACGACTATCGCTTCAGTATGAAAGAGCGCATAGAGATAGACTTCTTGCTAAACCATGACTTAGAACGAGACGTAGCAGAGCCTACAGTCTTATTTCATTTGATTAGACCTGAGTTTCTTTATAAAAAAGAAGAACTAGACGATACCATATATTCTTGGGCGAATTGGCTTCGTACAGATGCTATCTTACACGCATTAGCACAGAACCAATCGATTCTATTAGAAACGCCTAACCCTGCTTATGCAGATGAGAAATACCCATTTGCGTTTGCGAACAAAGACGTGAACCTAGACAATCTAATGAAGCTAGCAGGTGGTAGTATCTTTAATCAAGATCATATCCCTACAGGCGAAGAGATCATCATAGACTATGCAGAAGAGGATATGTATAAGCGTATCACATTTACGAATGGTAACTCGTACACTACATCTGTGTACTTTCAGTACCAAGACTTATACGCTATGCTAGTCACGATAGAGAAGAAGAAGTCTCTACTTCCATTCTCTAAAGACTACGCCTTACAGACCTTCTATAGATATCCTACAGAACAGGATCAGACTTGGCAACCGATGGTGAATACCAGTATAGCCGAATCGCTGACTATAGAATGGGAGAAGCTATTAGTAGAGTACAGTGATATGATCGGTATCTATAATAAAAAACAGAAGATCATCACGGTAGCTAACTTTAACGATATCATGAAGCGCCCTGTCGTACAGCGACTAGGTCAGCGATACTATGAGCAGGAAGACTCTACGATATTCTACTGTGGACAGCAGTGGAGATTCAGACTAGAGGACAAAGCTGCTGGGCATGCTCCACGTATCACGATACAGAACTACCTCGGCAAAGGCAAAAATGGAGAGAACCAATACGAGTACTTCCACTATGAGCTAGAGCAAGATCCTGACCCAAAAGGCAAGCCTTACATACAGCTGTATTACCAACGTGAGATCAGCCCAGAGGCAGATGTATTCTTCTTAGAAGTATCTACCCGCAGACGTATGCTAAAAGCGATTAACTACTTCGTCTATCTGCAGAAGTACATCGAACGTGTATGGATAAAAGAAGAGGTCATCCTCACCGATGAAGAAATAAAACTACGCGAAGCCATAGAGAAAGGTAACACCTATCTTAAAAGCATCCTAGGACACCGATAATAAAAAACGAGACCAGTGGTCTCGTTTTTTATTGTTATATCTTACTCTATATGCAAAGTAAGCCTTATTATCTCTATCTACTCATTTTCTTATTACGTGTAAAACTATAAATAAGTATTACATCAAATATAACTGAGATAGAAAACATTCCATAAAAAAGTGGATCTTTTAAATATACTTTATAGTCATAAATCGTAACCTCATTCCCTGAGAAATACAATTTATAAAAACTATAAAGAACCAAAATCACTATAATACAATAAAATATTTTTTATTCATCTTTTGTTTAATTTTAAGTTAATAACTAAAACAATATATTAACAACAAAAACACATAATAGGTCTCTTAAGTAAGAAAAAACAGTATATACACAAATTGATTTATTAAAAAGAATACTATACTTTTTTAGTAATAATAGCAGTACATAATACAAGAAAAAGTTTCCCCGCTAGAGAAGACCTCCTAAATGAGGATAAACTCATTGACAAAAGCCAGTTGCTACCTTCTATTTGAACTGTTCGGGTTTTCCGAACAGTTGCTTCTACCAATAAATTCTTTATCAGCACATATATCATAATAGACTCTCTTACAGTTAACTTATCAGCCTAATAGGGTTGTCTTTTTTTACGCAGTAAGGTAACACTTTACACCCGATAACATATGTCTTAATTGTTTACATTAAAATATTGCAAGACGTACCAATGAGGAATAAACAATATCTATCTATCGCATGTGGACATACATTATGTGACACGGATGATAATCCGTCTCTACTTTGATATACAAGACATACATTATTCATTGTTAATTGCTCGTCACATATAGTTTCACGGTCTATCGCATGTGGACATACATTATGTGACACGGATGATAATCCGTCTCTACTTTGATATACAAGACGTACATTATTCCTCATTATTCATTGTCATTTGTCAATTATTCATCACGTATAGCTTTACGGTCTATGGCAGGTGGACATACATTATGTGACACGGATGATAATCCGTCTCTACTTTGATATACAAGACATACATTTCCTCATTATTCATTGTCAATTGTTCATCACGTATAGCTTCACGGTGTATTGCATGGGGATTTTTTTACCTTTTAGAGAAGCAGGTTCCCAGGCATTCATGGTTACCTTATCGATTAGTTGGATAAGGTGGACTTCCATTTCCTTGTCGAAGTCACTGCGCACCACTTCTATATAAGATGCAGTACCGTCAGGCTCTATCATAAAGTCAAAGATAACCGAGCGATCATAATCCACAGTGTTAGTTGGGAATTTCTCCTTAAAGGCTTTAGTCAGATTACGAGATAGCTGCTCGATACTAATACGAGAGCGCACAGGAGTAGCCTCCTTACTATAGCTCTTGGTAGTTTGATCGCGATTAGGAGGAGTGTTATCCTTCTTCACTTGAGCTGTGATATCAGCAGTAGTCAGTAGTGCAAGCACAGTAGATACTAGTAGTATTTTATTTTTCATAAACAATTTGTTACGTGCGATTTAGCACTGTATTTTTATTTCTTTTTAGCAATACCTAATTAACTGTGATATCCCCTATTTATTATATCGAAGTTGAACATTCTCAGTATGTCCTTTTAAATTAATAAGACTAACATACACTTCTATCCACGATATAGCCTATCTTTAGCTTTATATACATAATCAAACACAACTATGAACAAGCTTATCCTACTTATCGCTACACTATTCTGTACAATATCTTATAGCCAGAAGATCAGTGACACGCCTCTATCGGAGATCACGGCTACTTATCTAGAAGTAACCGTATCTGGAACTCCTCTATCAAATAAGCACTATGCCAACATAGATTATGGACAAAAGGCGAATAATAAGCAACTCAAGAATGACGATGGTACACCTATGATTTTTAATTCAGTTATAGATGTGATGAACTATCTAGACAGTAAAGAATATGAGTTGATTCATATCAATAGTAACGTTGTTGATGGATTTACGAGAACCAACTACTTTTTTAGAAAGAAGAAGTCCACTGCGTGTACATGTACCTCATCTACTCCTATGATGCCTGCATTGGGATAGCCTAATCCTTCCCTTTACTCACCTCCCCTATCTCTAGGTGGAGCGATGCGTTATGCCTATAAATGAACCGATATGGAGATATTGACTCTAAAATCCCTTTTTGCCTCAGTATGCCTGACTGAAACTAAAACAACACACTGATAGTCAAACCACAACAAGATCTCATTTTTATCTCGTTCGGAAACTATTCGGAGAGTAGCAGTGATTGCTTGGTTTAAAGGGTATTTTACCGAACTATGGTCATTCTCTATCCGAACCATCTCCTTACTTCATCCATAGTTGATTTGAACCATCTACACCTCATCACACAAAAAAATAGCGATATAGGCTCTCTTCTACATCGCTATAGCCGTCTCTTAGTATCTACTGATCGCCTCTAACACCTCTTGTTCATCTAGATTCGTATACTCACAGAACTCCGTGTAGCTGACATAAGCTTCCTTAGGTTTGCGGTAGACTGTCTTGATCTTTCGCAGTAGTCTTAGGGACGTCGAATAACTCTTACCTGTGATAAGCATGACATCTTTTGGGTAAATACAAAATCTCGTTGGTTTTCTTCTCATAACATTTTACTTTTTTGATGGGTTTATAATCAAGTCACAAGATAGCATAAGCGGTCAAAAAAAGCAGATGAGTCCACCTCTAGTCCATTTATTGAACCATGTAATCAAACAAGAACAATGTTTCGAATACAAATGCACTCCTCTCGCTTTTGGCAATATTTGAATAGTTACATTAATCCATTTTAAAACGGTATTTATCCTTTTATTTCTTCTAGTAAAACATGCCTTATAACTGATTAAATAAAGTATTGTAACCTTTTATAAACTACCTAAAACTAAAACACCTACAAATCGAAACTTTGTTTATAAAGTGTATTTTTAAATGGAATCTCTTTTTTAAATTTGATACTATTCTAAAGCCATTTATCAACTTAAAAAAGACAATATGAAAAACATCAATTACATCAAGCATCTCAACTTTTGGTTCGAATTACTAAAGGATAATCCTGCTGTAAAACCACCCTATGTTAGCTTATACATCGCCTTATTCCAACAGTGGAACCTCAACCATTTTACAGAAACTTTTATTATCAACCGTCCTGAACTGATGAGCCTGAGCAAAATCGGGAGCAAGACTACGTACAGTAAGTGTCTGCAAGAGATGGTGGACTGGGGATGGATAGTCTATACACCGTCTACGTCTAGCTATAGCAACTCTGTGATGAAGATCATCTATACTCTGGATATCGTAGAGCGACACAAGAAAATAAAGAAGGCAAAGTCAGATACGTCTAGTCCAAAAAATGGTACAGTGCACCAGTCCACTACTTGTCCCGAAAGTGGGACACTAGAAGAGGTCAGCACTTGTCCCGAAAGTGGGACTAGTAGTGGACTAGTAGTGGGACACATATATAAAACTATAAACAATAAACAAAAACATATAAATATAAATAATTCAACAATTTCAAAATATGATGAAGCGCTATAAAACTAGTTTAGAAGACCCATACGATTTGGTGTAGAGAACGAAGCAGTATGATTTTAATACCTGCTTATCTTATATCCTCGAAAGAGGAAAAAAGTTATATGGAGA
The DNA here is from genome assembly GCF_000833025.1 of Myroides profundi. Taxonomy (NCBI): domain Bacteria; kingdom Pseudomonadati; phylum Bacteroidota; class Flavobacteriia; order Flavobacteriales; family Flavobacteriaceae; genus Myroides; species Myroides profundi. Next base: position 380,143 of record NZ_CP010817.1, on the reverse strand, counting down.
AGAGTTTATCATTAATCCGTTTCACAAAGATGCCTTGTACAAGGTGCTTATCTATGCCATAGAAGATCACGCTACACTAGAGAGATTAGATTTATCGCTAGATAAAGGTTTGCTCATCATGGGAGCTCCTAGTAGTGGAAAGACTGCTGTGATGCAGCTGGTCAAACCTTTTTTCTCGAGAAAAAACAGTATGATATCAAGACGTGTCGCTCACTCTCGCATGATTTTATGCAGAGAGGATTCGAGACGACTACGCGATACGAAAACATCAATGCGAAACCCTTATGTCTAGATAACCTAGGCAAAGAACAAGTGGCAAAACACTACGGGTATGCCTGTGAGGTAGTTACGAATATCATCGAGAGTCACTATGAGCAACGCTTTGATCAGACCTATCCTCGCATACATATCACTACATCTCTCTCTCCTACTGAGATAGAGGATAGATATGGACAGCACTTTCGCAAGATGCTACAACAATTATTCAATGTTATTGTGATAAAGTGATGGGAATTGGGGAATTGGGAACAGAATTTGGAAAATAGGGTATTGGGAATGAGAGGGAAAACAATACATTATGTTTACTACAATGTGTTGATACCATCTTTCCTTATCTATACAGGTTGCCATCATGACGATAGTACTACTTCTTTTTGGAGTTAGGGAGATAGTAGGCTTAAGTCGTTCTTTGCATTCGTTAAGAAACAAAAAAGCCAAAAGGAAGTATCCTTTTGGCTTTTTAAATGTTCAAATAATTAATATTATCACTCACACTTACTATATGAACATTAGATAACATACTTACGATAATCAAACGAGTCTAAACTAATAGTACCTCTATCTTTCATACAATGAAAGATTCTTTTTCATAGCAATAATAATTTTCAAAATGCTAATATAGTTCATATATTCAAATATATTTTAACATTTTAAATAAAAAATAATTATTTATTTAACATTACACAATAATTAATTCAGTATGAGGCATTTATGTTTATAATCTGTGATATGTTGTGTGGCTATACGTTGTCGGCTGTATGTAATACAGCCCTACGATGGGGTTAAATGGATGTGGTATGTTTGCTGTGGTAGTAATTTCTCTAAAAAAAGAAAGCGTGATATACTAAGTATATCACGCTCTATCTATTGTTAATACATTTATTTTTTCAGTACTAATGTTTCTTTCTTGCTTTCTTTATAATCTTTAAACTTCAAGTCATATTCTATATAAGGATCATGTACTCCTTCTAGTTTAAAGCCATACTTTCTAGAAGAACTATATCGAGTATCTACTGTTTCGTTATTTTCAAATATTACTTTACCGTCTTTACTAAATACACGTACTCGTGTAATCTGAAACCAATTAGGATTATCATTAACAAAACCAGGAATAATACTATTCTCTTTAATCTCTAGTGTAGCATGACCATGCGCTGCTCCATCAACATAGTTTAATCCACTTACTGTAGTAGAAACTGTTATTTTATCAAAAGGAGCCATAACATTCAGCTCTGTGCTAGCATTAATATTTGGATCTTTTTTACTAGAGGCTGTGATAGTCACAGTTCCTTTTTTATTAGCAAAGGTAGTCACTACACCTTTCTCATCTACTGTAGCAATAGAAGGATTACTAGAAGTAAACACTATCATGCCTGGCTCATATCTTGGAGGATCAACTAATAGTTCTAGTTCAATTTTATCACCAAAAACAACATCTGCTTTTTTAGGTAATATAATAATCTGCATAATATCTGACCCAATAACTTCTACCTCAATAGTTTGCTCTTTTCCATTAGGAGATTTTACATTTATAAAAACACTTCCTAATGCTACTGGCTCTGCTAGTCCAATTGGACTAACCTTAACAATCTTCTCATTAGAACTACTCCATATTAATCCAGTAAGCTCTGCGTCTTGAGGATAAGCAGCTGCTTTTAGTTGTTCTTTTTTATTTAATATTAATACTCCTTCTAACCCAACAATATGCAACTCGCTTATCTCAGCTGGTTTAACAACAACCTTAATAGTAGCTTTGACTTGTTTATTAGTTGCAGCCGCTGTAATGTTCACTTCCCCTTTAGCAAAACCTGTTACTACTCCATCTTTTATTTTAGCAAAGTCATTATTATCCAATGTCCAAGTCAACTCATCTTTTGCCACATTCTCTAAGGTTAATAATTCGTTTAGATCAATAGTATTTCCTCTGTGAACTTCTACTTTCTCTTGCTTGAAAACGACCTTAACATCTGCGACTATCAGCTTTAGGGTGGCTTTCTTATCACTATTCTTTACAAATGCGGTAAGTGTAGTCTCTCCTTTAGCTGTTGCTTTAATCGTAGTACCTGATAAGTTGACAATCTTATCATTATATCCAGTCCATTGAATAGTCTTAGTATCTACATTCTCTAATATTAATTCATCTAATAAATTAAAACTTTCGTTGACTAAAAGTTGTTTTTCTTTTGTCTTAAATTCTATTTTACTTGGCTTAGTTGGTGTACCTCCGTTATCATCACTAGAAGAGCAATTAAACAGAAATAAAGAACAAGCTACAAATAGTATACTCTTTAATTTCATAATAATAGTGGTGTTTATATTAACTGTAAATTAACATAAAAAACTCAAGACTAAAAAAACATTTTTTAGACATTCATTTAATAAACCACACATTAATCTCCTCCGCCTCCGCAACCTCCACAGCTACTACCACATGAGCTACCTGAGTCGCTACTACAGGCGTTATCAGAGCTACTACTCGAGCTACTAGAGTCTGTACCCCAACTATTGCTAGAATCAAATACATTATTGTGCTTACTATTCGATAATATAACTGTGGTAGTTAGAGCTGCTCCTAGAGCTGCCATACCTCCCTCTACATAAGACCACTGCCAGTTGTTTCCTTTTGCTCTCTTAGGGATAATTCTTGACTGATAATAGGCTAAAACACCTTTTTCGATTAAGCTAGATGATACTGCACTTATGGTAGAGATGGTAGTTATAATCATCACGATAGTCAATATAGAAATAAGAAACACAGGCTTATCTCTACTAATACCAATAACTATACGCATAAATGCTAAAAAAGACATTCCACCTAATGTAACAAGTAGTTGAATAATCAATTGGTTAATCTTATTTGAGTTACGGATATAACTAAATAGAGCATCTATAACAGTCTTGTTATTCATAAAGACGGCTTTAGTCTTCAGCATATTCACTAAATCCTCATAATCTCTTATATCAGTCTCTTCAATACCTTTTAGTACAGCAGCCTGTTCACGGTTTTTCACAATACGACTCTGTATCAATCTAATTCATATTCTAATGACCTTTGTTAAAAAACAGATAAACTAGCAAAAGAAAAGTGTTACTTTGCAATTAGTAAAAAACAGACCCATTATGGCTAATAAACCACGTATAGCATTGTTTATCGGAATAATATGTATCTCTATATTCCCTGTGATTGTGAAGTTAAACTTGACTCCGAGTCTGGTATCTGCCTTCTATCGTATGGCTATAGCGGCAGTATTCGTAGTGCCTTATGCTATCTTTACGAAACAGATCAAGCTATATGATGCTAAAACAATGATCTTGATCGTGCTATGTGGAATATTCTTCGGGTCTGATATCGCTGTATGGAACTATGCGATACAAGGGTCTTCTGCTACACAGGCTACATTACTGACTAACCTCGCTCCTGTATGGGTGGGTGTAGGTAGTTATTTATTCTTAAGTACTAAGCCTACGTCTAACTTCTGGATAGGTACAGTATTCGCTATCCTAGGGATGGTGGTTCTTATCGGAGTAGAGGTCTTTATGGATTTCTCTTTTGACTTGCCTTTTGCCTTCGGGATATTGTCAGGGATATTGTATGCGTGCTATATCTTGATGAGTAAAAAGGTGCTTTCTACAGTAGGAGTTATCCCATTTATGACGTATAGCTTACTAGTCTCTTCTGTGTTCTTAGCGATAGTGAATCTAATAGCAGGTTCGCCTTTTACGGGATGGTCTACAGAGGGATGGGTGACGCTAGTAATACAAGGTATTATCTGTCAATTGTTAGCTTGGTTATTAATAAGCTACTCTACTCAGCATATGCGAGCTACTCGTGTATCGCTAAGCCTTCTTAGCCAGGCACTGCTAGCGGCTATACTAGCTTGGGTATTCTTAGATGAGCAAATCACTGTACAAATGATGTTAGGAGGTGCTGTTATCTTACTCGGTATCGGAATTACTTTTATAGAAAAACCGTTGTTAGGAAGTAAAAAATAAAAGATAGTCTATATTTAGAACACTTATTTTTGTATATTTCAACTACTTAACTATTAAAAAAAATATTATGAAAGTTGATTTATACACTAAAGCTATACTTACAGTAATAGCTGCATGTCTAGTTGTGATAGTATTTAAAGATATTTCTATCATCACTCCTGCACAAGCGAATACTCCTGCTAACTTCACACCTAGTGCTAATACAAGCTATGGATTAGTACCTCTAAATGCAGATGGTAGTATGAATGTACGTGTCAATAACTTCGACGAGTACGCAAATGATGTAAATGTCCGTTTTAATGATGAGCTAAAAGTGCGTATCACTAATTCTGAAATCAAGACTCAAGTATCAAGTGCATGGAGAGAAACATTCAAAGTAAAAATAGAACAATAGTACTAAGTTCACATACTTAGTGTAGACGCAGTGTGTCGCGTGTCCTGAATGAATATACGTTTAGCGTGTCACCTTGACGATAGGAAAGGCCTCGTTCGAAAGTCCTTATTAGGATGGGATGCTTCCTTCGTCAGCATGACATTGCTTTTAGATAAATAATTAACGACTATCTTAGAACCACACTGAGGCGTTGTTCCAAATAATCTTTATTCCTAAACCTATAAAGATGATAGAGACTACTACTTTCATAAAAGTAGAAACTAAAAAGCCAATCAGTGAGCCCGTAGCTGCTCTTAATGCTCTTCCTTTTTCTTTGCTATTATAGATCAACTCTCCTACTAAAGCTCCGACAAATGGCCCTATAATAAAACCTAATGGAATAGGTGCAAATATCCCGACTACTAGTCCGATATTGGTTCCCCATACGCCGTACTTACTCCCTCCAAATTTCTTAGTGCCTTGGGCAGGGATGATATAATCTAAAATGGAAATCGCTATCATCACCACAAAGCTAACCCACAGAATAGGATGGTCCATCTCTACTCCCTTAGTCAAATATAAACATAGAATGCCTACCCAACTCAAAGGTAATCCTGGAAGTGCAGGTAGCACACTTCCGATAAGCCCTCCTGCTAATAATAAGATACTGATTAATAATAGTACATATTCCATCTGTATTTTTCGTATTTTTGAGAATTAAAGATACAATAATCCAAGCTATGAAAAAATTACTCTTTTCAATTTTCTTATCGATAGTATTACTAGGTTGTCAGAATAAAGCGAATTATCAGCTAGACGAAGAGGCTTTATTAAAGGAGGAATTAGAGAAGATAGACTGGAGCAAGGTAGATACTTATCCGTCTGTAGAATCATGTGATTCTCTGACAGATAATCAGGCTAAAAAGGATTGTTTCTTTTCATATGTTACCCAAAATCTACAGTTAAGGTTAAATGCTGATACTATTCAAGGCAACTTCGATCAACTAGATACCCTTAAAATACTAGTGACTGTACAAGCGAATTCGACAATAGACTTTCAACTATACGAAATACCTGATAGCCTAAAAGGATTGACCAAGACCATAGATGATATCTTACACAAACAAAGTCAGGACTTCTCTACGGTACATCCTGCCTTGAAAAGAGGTGTTCCTGTGAAAAGTCAATTTGTGGTTCCTGTTGTCTTGAGTAAACAGTAATAGTGTACTGTATCTCTACTGTTGTTATCTATTTTTTTACTTTAAACGTCAATACAAAGTAACTTCCGATACTGATCGGCAATACGATATTCAGTAACCATATCAAGGTAGCAACTAAAGCGACAACCCACTGGTTAACATCTAAAGCAGTGAAGATAAACATGGCAATACTCCCTTTAACAGCAAACTCTAAAAACTGAAAATTAGGAAGTGAGGATGCCATCAGATAAATAGCAGATACTGCACATAAGAGCTCAAAATAAGGTATATCTACGCCAAATAGATAATACAAAATCACATACTGATGGGTAAACGATGCATAGCGAAGTAGGGCTAAGAACAGATTCTTACGGTGTTTCTTCTTTGGTATCTCATTTAATAAATTGAGAATAGTCTGTATAGAATAGCCTTTTATAGCGAAGTTTCTGATAGAGAATAACAACGTAACTACAACCGCTATCACAGCGTAGACAATGTACAGATACGTATTGGGGATAATCTCATGGAACTGATTCAGAATAGTCAATCCAATCAATCCAAAAACAATAGCATAGATCACCTGCACTCCGTTACACACCATATTCAAGAATATAACACGAGGGGTATCTTTCTTCTCAAAATAAAGTGCCTTCCCTGCGTACTCTCCTATTCCATTTGGGGTAAATATTCCAAGTGTCAAAGCACTCAATACTTGCTTAGTTGCTTGTCCTACAGAGACTGGTTTAATTAATGAAGAAAGGTTTTGCCACTTCAGAATCTCTACAAAACGATTAGAGAAAGTCAAAAACATCAACGCAGCAATAGCAAGGTAATTCTTAGGGTCACTCACCACTTCTCCTAAAATATGGAAGTCCAGTGTCTCATCATTTGACAGCTGATTATAGATATAGTAAAAAGCGGCGCTTACTACTAATATTTTAATTAGAAGTACGAGATATTGCTTAATTTTGTCAGATAGTATCTTCATTGCTACAAAGTAAACGATATTTTTAGTGTGATAGTGTATCTAGTGCAAAAAAGTGACTACAGCTCCTATACAAAAGCTATGTTGCTAAGGTTTATAGCAAAACTGAACAGTTTTTTGGAGTAGTGTGGATTTCGTATCATCTTTGCATAGATATTAAAAACAAGAATAGATTGACAGTAGATAGAATCATATTAGGTATAGACCCTGGAACAACGATCATGGGATTCGGCGTAATCAAGGTGGTGAATAAAAAGATGGAATTCCTTCAGCTGAATGAATTGCTATTAGCTAAGTATGAAGATAGATATACTCGTCTAAGATTGATATTTGATAGAACTATTGAATTAATTGAAACTTTTCATCCTGATGAGATTGCTATCGAAGCTCCGTTCTTAGGTAAGAACCCTCAGTCTATGCTAAAGCTAGGACGTGCTCAAGGAGTAGCGATGGCTGCAGCACTGTCTCGCGATATCCCTGTGACGGAGTATGAACCTAAAAAAATAAAGATGGCGATCACAGGTAGTGGTAATGCTAGTAAGGAACAGGTGGCAAAGATGCTACAACAACTATTACCTGGGCTTAAAGAACTACCTAAGAATCTAGATAGTACGGATGGACTAGCAGCGGCTGTCTGTCACTTCTTTAACAGTGGGCGAACATTGGCTACTAAAAATTATAGTGGCTGGGATGCATTCGTAAAACAAAACCAAGATAGAGTAAAGAAATAATGGCAGGTATCTATATACATATTCCGTTCTGTAAACAAGCGTGTCACTACTGTGACTTTCACTTCTCTACTTCATTAAAGAAGAAAGAGGAAATGCTAGCAGGTCTAAAACATGAGATGGCACTGCGCCAAACTGAACTAGATGGTGAAATCATTGAGACTATATATTTCGGTGGTGGTACGCCTAGTATTTTGGAGGTAGATGAGATTAATGACCTGATACAGACAGTCTATAATTTATTTGAGGTTAATGAGAATCCTGAAATCACATTAGAGGCGAATCCTGATGATCTAGATAAAGCGACCTTATACAAATTAGCAGAATCTAGAGTGAACCGATTAAGTATTGGTATTCAGTCTTTCTATGAAGATGATCTGAAGATGATGAATAGGGCTCATAATTCTACTGAAGCTATCGAATGTCTAGAGATAGCTACGAGTCTCTTTCACAATATCTCAATAGACCTAATATACGGTATTCCGAATATGAGTAATGAACGATGGCTATCTAATGTACAGCGTATATTAGACCTTGGTATTCCTCATATATCGTGCTATGCGCTAACTGTAGAGGAGCGTACAGCCTTAAATAAGCTAATCAAAAAAGGGGTTATCCCTAGTCCTGAAGAAGAAGTGGCTCATCAACATTTTATGCTGTTAATAGAGACCCTAAAAGCGAATGGATATATCCACTATGAACTATCTAACTTCGCTAAACCAGGGTATTATTCTAAAAATAACTCAGCGTATTGGTTAGGTAAAAAATACTTAGGTATAGGTCCTTCAGCACATAGCTTTGACGGAGTACACAGAAGTTGGAATATTGCGAATAACAGCCTTTATATCAAAGATATTTCAGAAGATAAACTACCTAGAGAAATAGAAGAACTCAACCTGACGGATCGATATAATGAGTATATCATGACTGGACTGAGAACAATATGGGGAGTAGACCTAACTCGTGTAGAAAGAGAGTTCGGTAAGACTTATCACGATTATCTAGTCAAACTTAGCACTCCTTTCTTAGAAGAGGAACTCATGCATAAAGAAGGTGATATCCTTACAATCACAAATAAGGGAAAATTCTTAAGTGATGGTATTGCATCTGATTTATTTTATTTAGATTTGAAATAAAACAATGAAAGCAACGATAACCTATTCAGATACAGACTATCAAATCGACTTCTCTAAGCCGATAGACATCTCTATCCCACTTATCAATACTGACGATAACCCTATCGCATGGTATCTAGATAAGCCTGAGATATCTCCTGTAGTCGTAGAAGACTGGATAGGAAAAGTAAGTGAAGGGAAGTCTTCGACTAACTTTAATAATATCGCCTTCAACCCTCATGGGCATGGGACTCATACAGAGTGTCTAGGACATATCACGCATGACTTCTACAATGTCAATGAGAGCTTAAGAGAATATTTCTTTTTTGCTCAACTTGTGACTATCTCCCCAGAAGTACAACAAGATGGAGACTGTGTAATCACATTAGCACAGGTAAAAAAGGTATGGACTGCTAATCATCAAAAAGCGATTATCATACGTACTACGCCTAATGAGCTAAACAAGAAACATAGAAAATACTCACATACCAATCCTCCTTACTTATGTGCTGAGGCTGCTACGTTCTTAAGAGAACAAGGTATAGATCATCTACTTATAGATCTGCCAAGTGTAGACAGAGAAGAAGATGGCGGGCAACTACTCGCTCATAAGGCGTTCTGGAAAGTAACAGATACTCGTCATCTCAACGATGATGCAAGACTAGAAGCTACCATTACAGAAATGATATATGTGGATGATGAGGTAAAGGATGGGTTCTATTTTCTGAATATACAACTAGCTTCTTTTGTCAATGATGCTAGTCCTAGTAAACCTGTATTATATAAAATCATATAAACTATGGAACTAGATGAATTATACGACTATTGTTCTTCTAGACCTTACGCTACAAGTGGTTTTCCATTTGACGAAAACTTAATGACATTCCAAGTTGGTGGAAAGATATTTGCGATGATTGCCGTGCACTTTTGGGAACAGGGTGATCGTAATATTATCCTCAAATGTGAACCTCAACTTGCTACTGAATTAAGGGAGGAATATGAAGATATTACTTATGGATATACCATGAACAAGAAACACTGGAATACGGTATATCTCAGAGGTAGATTTACACCTGATCAGATCAAAGAATGGATAGACCACTCTTATGATCTAGTCTACGATACTCTATCTCGCAAAGAACTAATACAACTCGGAAAAACACGACTATAACTATGGATGTACACATACTCTATGACTACTGCCTAAATAAAAAAGGGACAGTAGAGGACTTCCCTTTTGATGAAGAAACCCTGACATTCAAGGTGGGAGGTAAAATATACTTACTCCTAAACCTAACGAAATGGGAACAAGGGAACTGCTTTATCAATCTGAAGTGTGATCCTGAACGTGCGGAAGAATTACGTGCTGATTATAGTGAGATCACACCTGGGTATCACATGAGCAAAAAACACTGGAACAGTGTACACTTAGGAGGTTCTGTACAGTGGCCTCTATTAAAAGAATTAATAGATCATTCATATGATTTAGTATTCAACAGCTTAACTAAAAAAGTACGTGAGGAGATTAATCCATAGTATTACTCTTCTACAAACAATAAAATAAATAAAACAATGAAGGTATTTATAGAAACAGAAAGACTACTGATTCGTCAATATAAAGAAAGTGATTTACCTGCTATGATAGCAATGAATCAGGATGATCAGGTGATGGAATTCTTCTTAGACAAGAAAACAGCTGAGGAATCTACACAGGCATATAACAATATGAAGAGTAAAATAGATACTCAAGGATATGCATTCTTCGCAGTAGAAGAAAAAAGCAGTGGAAGCTTTATTGGGTTTGTCGGGTTATTAGATATTACCTTTGATGTGGACTTCGCTCCAGGAGTAGAGATAGGATGGCGTATGCTACCACAGTTCTGGGGTAAAGGGTATGCTACAGAGGCTGCTAAAGCGTGTCTAGCATTTGGTAAAGAAACTTTAGGGTTAGATAAGATCTATTCATTCACTACGACACAGAATAAGCGTTCGTATAATGTAATGGAGAAAATAGGAATGTCTTATGTAAAGAACTTTAATCATCCTCTTGTCCCTAAAGACCACCCTTTAGTAGAACATGTCTTATATGAGATCAACTTATAGAAATCTCAGCAAGGTAATCTTCTATTAAATGACTCTGTAGTAAGCCCATAAATTAGTATCAAATCATGGACTTACTATAGAGATATTATTACACCAATAAAAATCAATAGGTTTACATTATTCAGAGATATAGTTCTATACTAACAGATAGCTTACTCTTTATTTTTCTCTAATAACTTATTTAAATCTGCTGGAGTCATAATAAAGTCACTCTGCTTAATAACGAAAGGGATTGTTACTTGAGATTTGATATGCTTTCCTTCTTTTATCTCAGGAGTCCAAGTTCCTACATTCATAGCGATAGTCTTCATTCTTTCCTTGACATTGCTATTATCTACACCAAGAACGATGACTTCATTCACCTCTCCTGTATCAGTCAATAACAAACTAAGAACAAACTTAAATTCTGCTCCACTAAATACAATCTTACCACTCTCCTTAAAGAATGCTCTTAAGAAGTCTTCTTTAAAATCGCCTTGATATGTAGCTATTGTATCACGAGGTGATGTAACAACTTCTGTTGTCTGCTTATTCTTTGACTTTTTATTCTTTCTCTGAGCCACACTGTACTGAGTCCCTAATACAAACAAGGTAAAAACAAACACTAGTCTTAAGATTCTATGTATCATTCTATTTTCTTTTTTAGCAAGTTCAAGATAAACAAAAAAAGAGAGCGATATACCCTCTTCTATGATTTCGTTATACTTCTAATATGGATACATTATTGGTAAATGTAAAGTTCATCTTACTACGTATCGGTTTACCATCATACATAGCTGGGAACCACTTAGTCATTTTTCCTACTATATTCATAAACTCCTCTGACACTCCCTGCTGATGTCTATCATTATCAACTCCTTTAACTTGTGGGCTAGTCATTGTTCCGTCTTTCTCAATAGTCACCGTAATTGTATATTTCAATCTATCCCCAACAAAATTAGCTTCTCCACTAGGCCCTCTTTTCTTATTATACTCTTTCCAAAAAGCGTCTATACCACCTGGATAAGTTGCCATCTGATACAAACTATCCTCTTTCTTTGCATAATATACTGGCTTACTATTACCAGATTTAACATCTGATAAATTAATATAAAAAGGTACTGAATATCGTGATGCTATTGATGTTTTACCCTCTGTAGCAGGCTTCCACTTCTTTAGAGATTTCACTGTACGGACAACTTCCTCTGATATAGATGAGTCTGTAATACCTGGCACAGTAATATTATCTACTTGTCCTGACTCTGTTACTGTAAAATTAATAGTAAAACTAAGTTCTGTCTCTTCTGTCTCTATCTCTTGGTTATTCTTGTAAAAGGCTTTTACAAAATCATTCATAAAATGACCTGGATACTTAGCGTGCTTTTTATCTGTCAGAACAGATACTTCATTCGATAGATTATTTGCTACCACTTTATGCATCCCTCCTCCTAACCAAAATAAGGTAGTAGATACAAGTGCTAGTATTACTTTAGTTGTCGTTGTATTGAACATTATATTGTGCTTTTTATTAACAGCTAACTAAGATATCTCTTATAACCATAACAAAAAAGCCCCTACATCACATTGACACTAAATTTCATTAACATCTGCTAATAATATAATCGGCAATGTATACTGTGAAGTAATCTTCTCTCCTTTATAAGAAGCTGGAATCCATGTATCTGCTGTTATCATATAAATGATCTCTTTTAGCTTATCATTCTCTTCTGATGTAAAGTTGCTGCGCAATACACTGACTCCATTAATAGAGCCGTCTTTCTCAATAGTTAATTCAAAAACAAGATTAATATTATTACTCACCTTCTTATTGGGAAAAGCTTGATAGAAGTGCTTAGAAAAGTTTATAGATAATTGATCAGCACTCACACGAGAAGAAGCAGGTTTAAACTGTTTGTTATGCGTGAATTCAACAGTATCTGTATTAGACCTAGCACAGATCAAGGCAGACTTAGGAGTATGCTCATGGATAACTACTCTATCTTGTGCAAACGAGTCCATAACTAAGGTAACGATAAAAATAGTGAAGAGGTACTTAAAATAATTAGTTCTCATTTTTTGTTTTAAAAATACAAATTATTCAAGTGCTACTATAAAAAAACCTGTCTTTTAACGACAGGTTCTATATGCATTTATTCTAATTACGAAGAGAGTACAAAAGGTAATACCTCCTTATTCAGATTATATTCATCTTCTAATAGCTCTTTCAGTTTATCACTCTGAAGCATCTGTATAAATAGAGCCCCCTGAGCACGAAGCAATCTTTCTTCTTTATCAATACCTAAGTTTAGTTTATAAATTCTCTCAATCGAACTTACGAAATAAGGAAATACATTATAATATTCATTCCTAAGATTCTTCCTTATTGCATAAAAGGCGAAAGCTTCTATAAAAGGTTTACGCATTACCTCAGTATCTTTAATATCATTTATTCCTGTACATATCCTCGCAGAGTACTCTCCATTCGGTGTAATCTTATCTATATTAAAAAACTTAACTGCAACATTAAGTACTTCATCCATAGAGATAGTATCTTTTTTACTATTCTTTTTTATCACTTGAGAGCTATACTTCTCTACTAACGGGCTAAAAATAGTATCCGCCACCATCATAGATAGAAAGCCATCTTGTGACAAAGTAATCTCTTTATTCGAGGCAAATGTATTCTTCTCTAAAGGCTCTGAAAAATTCACTACTAGATAATCCCAAAACAAACGATGCTTATTAATATACTCAGCTCCCTTCACAGTAGAGTCTACTTCTTTTACAGTTTTAAGAAGACGTATCTCACCTGACGAAAGCTCAACTTTCTCAAGTGCAAGAAAGTTACTGTAATCCTCTAATATCTCTTGTCCCATACTTGTTAGTACACCTCCTAATAAAGTCACTACGCAAGTAACATATAGCTTAAATGATAATAATACTGTTGTTATTGGTCTCATGGTGTTGCTCTTTTAAAAGTTATTGGTAAAGTAAACACTGTACTCACTACTTCTCCATTCTGCTGTGCAGGAAGCCATTTTGGCATCGTCCTTAAGGTCTTTACAATCTCTTCTCCTACTCCTAGCGGATCTCTTAAAACCACTATATTCTCTAATGTCCCATCCGTTTCTACTGTAAACTGTATTACTACTTTAGCTTCGTTCTCTTCTGAATAGGGATATGGATCTGTAAAATTTAGAAGAAAATCATTAATAAACTTATTCATTCCTCCTGGATATTGAGCTCGCGTATCTGTCGCTTGGAACGGTCTACTACTTGTATCTGACGTCACTTTCTGATGAGTTGACTTGGCTTGAATAGCAAGTGTACCCACTAGTAAAAAAAGAATACAAGACAAGCTGATCCCTACTCTATTTCTCCATGGACTATTGTTTTTTGTAATCATGATGAATCGCTTCTTTGTCAAGTTAAAGTTGAAAGAGCTCGTTACTTGTAACTCATGCTGTTTATAAGTCTGAGCTAATAATAACTGTAAATATGCTCCTGCTTCTTCTTGAGAAGAAACGCTCGAGTCATCTGCTAAAAACTCATGGTTTAACGCTATACAAGTCTTATAATAATAGAATATTGGGTGAAACCAAAAGAGCACTTTTAGCATCTCTATCAATATAATATCTAAGCTATGTCTCTGCTGTACGTGTACTATCTCATGTTGCAATATTTTATTGTCTTCTGACACTTCTTCTGTTATAGGAAAGTATACAATATTTCCAAACGAGAAGGCATTTGTGATTTGACTAGATAAAACTATCGCTACATCATTGAATTCTATACTAGTTCCTTCCTGTCTTAACATTCTAATTTTGATAGTTTCGACAACTAACTTAGATAGTGAGAATAATATACCTATCAGATATAACACCCCTATTCCATAAGACCAATCTATAGTAGAATTAACCATCACCTCCTGTTTAGGAGTTTCCATAATGACATCGTTTAATTCTTCTAAAGTTTGATTCCATGATACCATCTCCACATCTGTAGAAATAGTAATAAACGGTAAAAAAAGCCCTATAAGCAATGTCCCTAGTAGGTAATATCTCTTAAAGTAATGTGCTTTACTATTCTCTAACAACAGTTTATATATCACTAGTGAAGCAATGAGAATAAGTGTGATTTTGGATAGGTATAATAACATAGCTATTTCGTTTTTAACTGTTCATCTACTATTTTTTTTAATTCTTCTAATTCATGTTTACTCATCTTACTTTTTCTAGTAAAAAAAGAAGCAAAACGCAAAGCAGAGTTATCAAAGAAGTTCTCTACCATGACGTTAAGATGTTTTTCAAAGTAATCGTCCTTCGCTATTAAAGGGTAGTACTCTCTAGAGTTACCATAAAGTTTATAATCAATAAACCCTTTGTCAACTAATCTTTTTAATAACGTTGCCACTGTTGTTTGAGCAGGTTTAGGCTCTGGGTACTTTTCCATAATATCCTTTGTAAATGCCTTCTCCATATCCCAAATATATTCCATTAGTTGTTCTTCTGTTTGTGGTAGTTTTATCATTCTCGTACAGTTGTAATATGTTCTAATATTCCTTTTTTATAATGCTTTACTTGTATTAATCTCCCTTTTATATCATAGATAAACCAAGATCCTGTATAGTAATAATGCAAACCTTTATTAGTCTTGACCAATATAGTTTTACCGATCGCTTCTACTTTATGATTAGGGTGATAAAAAGTAGTATGAGCTATAGAATCTCGGATCACTTCTTTTTTATACAGCTTTCCATCTCGCTTATACCTCCATATCCCTTTCTGAAAACCCTCATTGTCGTATTTTCCACGTTGTACTTCCTGCTTTCCCTCGACTGTACTTTTAAACACCCAACGTCCTACCTTCTCTCCTTCAACCTTCTGATTAATCTTACAAGAACTGAAAGATACAATTAGTACAAGACTAAAAATGAATACACTATACTTCATAATACCGATATTTGTAGATGTTGTTCTACAAATATAGAACACTTGCTTAGAAAAACAAATATTCACATCATTATTTTAAAAATAAGTACATAAAAGAGCTATTTCTTATTAGTGTTTATTTTTAAACTAATTATCGTTTTCGTTTAATTTGCTAGGGGATTGCTTGAGGGTTCCTTGCACCTTTCTTCGACAAAAGTACCTTCTGGGCAAGAAAACCCCTAGAAATCTCCTAGGAATCCCCAAGAAAGTGCAAGCTGAGCGTACATATCTCATTTATAAACAACAAAGTCAAAAGCAGCTGTATTAATAAAACCTATTTTGCTTTAACATATTGCTGACCATACATTAAGGTAATACAATTATTATTATAACTATTTTGAAGTAAAAACTGCTTTATTTTTTATTTCTAATACCGACAACTCCTATTAACAAATTTATCGTAAATCACTAAATAACAACAAACTAAAAGTAAAAAAAACTATCAAATAAATATATATTTTAATAATTTTGTACCACTAATATTCATTCCATGAAAAAAGCTATAACTAACATTTTAAGTACTTTATTAGTATTTACAACTATAGGATGTAGTTCTGATAGTAACAATTCTAATGAAGAAGGCACCATCGATTCAGGAAAAGAAAAAACAACTGTATTAGATATTTATACTAATATAGATACCTTTAAAGATGGTAATGATTCTTACAAGGTAAAGTTTGCCTATGACAGTCAAGGTAAAGTAACTAATCATTACATGACCTATGAAGCTATAAGAAACAATCAATTAGTATTAAGTTCTAAAACTGAATGTTCGTATTACTATGACAATCACAACCAACTTACTCAGATCAAAGAAGTCAATGACAAAGGTAAGATGATTAAAAACTTCGTCTTCGAATACGATAATAAAGGACAGATGATTAAAAGTTCTGATCTAGATTATGATAATGAACTGCTCTTCACTCATAATAACAAAAAACAAATAATAACAGCCACTGATATTAACACCACCACTAACTTTAAATATGACAGTAACGGCAACCTAGCTAATACATTTATGATAGACAATGCTAACATTGTAGAGGCTTATACTTATGATAACAATCCCAACCCTTTTAAGAATATGCCTGTCAATGTTCCTCTACATTTTCAAAAAACAACAGCTTTTGATATCATGTATTACTACAAACCTATTAATAATGTGACTACTTATAATCAAAATAACACCACAAAAGGAAATGTAGAGTATGAGTATAACAAGAATAAATACCCTAAAAAAAGCATTACTACAAATAACAATGGAGTTGTTAAAGAAGAGTTCTCTTATAAAGATATAGAGATAATTAAAACGAAATAATAGCTATAATTCATACAAATTCAATTTCAATAATCATATATATACAACATTCTCTTATCAATATTATCCTCCTTAAAACTAGTAAGTTTACTCAATTTTTCTATTCATAACTTAAAAAGTTGAGAGAATATCATATTACCTATAAGTGTAATCAAACAAAAGTATATCTTTAAGACTTACTAAACACTTACAAATTATGATTAGAAATATTACTTTTTTTACTTATTTATTAGTTGCTATAAGCATAAGTAGTTGCTCCTCAGACAATACAACTGAGAACAACAAAACAGTCACTGTATTAGAATATTACAAAAAGATTAAAACAGAAAACAACAATATTTTAATCTCTGAAATAACTTTTGAATACAATAATAATGGCAATGTAATAAAACATAATACTGTAGATTATTTTAAGAAAAAAGGATATGAAAAGTTATTCTATCTAAATAAGTCAGAAACAAATTATACTTATAATACCTCTAACAAGCTTCTTCATTTAGTGGAAAAAGATTCACTAGGAAAAATCAAAGAAGATGATGCTTTAGTATACAATGACAAAGGAATCTTAACTAAAGTAATTTCAAATAAGTACAGCAACTCTAGCTATGAATACAAAACGAATAGTAATAATCAAATTTACTATGTATATCCTATAGCTTCAGAAAATAAAAGTAACATAGAATACTTCTATGACACAAAAGGCAATGTAACCAGTGTCAAATTAGAGGAGTCTACTTTCCCAAGTGAAGAATTCACATATGATGAAGCACCTAATCCTTTTAAGGATATGCCTATAAATTTATCCGTATTAGAATATCGTACTGCATTCTCGCCTATTATATACAACTATAACCCGTCTAACAATATAAAGACAAGTAAAAGTTTCGTTTACCCCTTAGAGACTAAGGAATACCAATACAATAAGAATAATTATCCAACATATACTAAGACGATAAATCACAACGAATATATAATTGAAGAGTTTTTTAACTATAAAACACTTACAGTAGAAAAATAATACAGAATAAAAGGACTTAAAACATTCTAATACCATTCATTTATAAACATCCTTAAATGCTACTTCATAATTATCAAAAGCAACTAAATAAAATATTAGTAAACAGCATAACCACTAGTATCTCAGATATCCAATGGAGTACAGAAAAAAATGACTACAATGCCTGTACTTTCTATTTCAACAATAAAAAAGTTATATATAGAGAAGCTAAAATAACACCCAAAAAGGTAGGCTATTTCGTAGCCATTTGGCAACGTGATCATGATGGGAAGACTATTCCTTATCATATCACAGATGATTTTGACTATTTTATTATCGCTACTCAACAAGGATACTTTCTATACCCAAAAGAAGAATTAGCTAGGCTTCATATCATCTCTACTGAACAAAAAGAAGGCAAAAGAGGAATGCGTGTCTATCCTATTTTAGAAACGGAGATGAACAAGCAAGCTTTAAAGACTTTTCAATCTCATCTGCCTTTTTGGAATAATTTTTAAAGATTCTATAATAAAATACCATTAACAGAATAAATACATTCCATTAAGCTTTTTTTATATATTTGTAACGAGACTGGTTATCATTGTGATACGAAAAAGGGAATTAGGTGAAAATCCTAAACAGACCCGCTGCTGTAAGCTCATAAATAGTAACGAATCTAGCTATCCACTGTCGCATAGATGGGAAGGATATTCGTTATGAGCAAGTCAGAATACCTGCCATTCTAAAATAAGTTTTGATGTTTTCGGGGGATGAAACATAAGGCGTTCTATGATATAGTCATTGGCAACAATGATTTTGACGCATTTATATCTACTCCAAATGTCAAAATCAACTAGCCAAAAACTAATATGACAAAAACAAAATTACTAGTACTAACCACTGCGTTATGTATAGCGAATACTGCTATATATGCACAGACCCCTAAAGACAGTATCACTGCTCTAAATGAGATCGTGATACAAAAAGAAGTCTTTCGAGATCTTATACCTGTACAGACACTAGACGGAGCTAAACTTCAACGTCTTAATAGTTATAGTGTAGCTGATGCTCTACGATACTTCGCAGGAGTGAAGATCAAAGATTATGGTGGTATGGGAGGACTAAAGACAGTAGACGTTCGTAATATGGGTACTCATCACGTAGGAGTATTTTATAACGGGGTACAAGTAGGCAATGCACAGAATGGAATCGTAGACTTAGGTAAGTTCTCCTTAGACAATATCGAGACTGTAAAACTATACAATGGTCAACGCAGTGCTATTTTCCAATCTGCTAAAGAGTTTGCATCTGCTTCTACTGTATATCTACAAACTAAAAAACCTGTCTTCCAAGAAGGAAAAGACGTAAATATATCAGCTAAATACAAGGCTGGTTCTATCCAATTAGTCAATCCTTCTGTACGTACAGATATCAAAGTAAACAACAATATTAGTACCTCTATCAGTGCTGAGTATATCTATTCTAATGGAGATTATAAATTCAGACAAAAACGCCATAATATAGATGGTTCTGTAGCTTATGATACTATTGGTCATAGAAAGAATAGTGATATAGAGGCTTATCGAATAGAGAATACATGGTTTGGAAAAACAGATAAAGATACTTGGCAAGCTAATTTATATTACTATCAATCTGACAGAGGGTTACCTGGTGCTGTAATCAAAAAAAGTGATGTCACTCTTGAAACAGAAAACATCAATGAACGCCAACAAGACAAAAACTTCATGGCACAAGGAGAATGGACTAGATTTGTTTCTGATAGGTATCAATTCCAACTCAAAGGGAAATATGCTTATGATGAGATGCATTACTTATCTCGTAAGACGGTAGGCTTCGAAGGAGAAGAGGTAACTTACAATCCACAGTTTGACAATACCTATTTTCAACAAGAATATTATCTATCTGCAGCACACCTATACAAGCTTACAGATATATGGGATGTTTCCTTATCTACAGATTTACAATACAATAAGTTAAACGCAACACGTAAGGGACAAGGAACTCCGTTCTCTTATCCTGAGCGCTATACATTCTTGACTTCACTTGCTACATCCGTAAACCTAGGTAAAGTAAAGGCTCAGGCTAATATACTAGGAACATTTACAAAAGAGAAAGTACGTTATAACTTTGAAGCACCTGATCGTCAGTTTTGGGCACCTTCTGTGTTCCTAAGCTATAAACCATGGGATAATGAGGACTTAGTCATTCATTCATTCTATAAGTATATTTATAGACTACCTACATTCAATGATC
The DNA here is from genome assembly GCF_000833025.1 of Myroides profundi. Taxonomy (NCBI): domain Bacteria; kingdom Pseudomonadati; phylum Bacteroidota; class Flavobacteriia; order Flavobacteriales; family Flavobacteriaceae; genus Myroides; species Myroides profundi. Next base: position 359,809 of record NZ_CP010817.1, on the reverse strand, counting down.
TTTATTATACTCAATTAGGTACAGCGAACTTAAAGCCTGAAGCATCTAGACAGGTTAACTTAGGTTTTACTTATAACAAACAGTTTCAACAGTCTCTTTTTGAAGAAGTACATCTGTCTGTTGAGTCTTATTATGCTAATATTACAGATAAGATTATCGCTACTCCTACTTCTAGTATGATGAGATGGATGATGACTAACCTAGGAAAGGTAGAAAACTACGGAATAGAAACTAACTTAGGAACTACCCTAAAAATCATGGAAGACTTAAAGTTAGGAGTAAACCTAACTTATGAATATACGGTTGCCAAAGACAAGAGTAAAACGCTATATGGCAAGCCTTCTTATTACGGAGATCAGATACCTTATGCTCCATGGCATTCAGGATCTTCTATTGTCAGTCTAGACTATAGAGATTGGGGGCTTAACTATAGTTTTATTTATGTAGGAGAACGTTACAATGGTAATAAAAACAATATCAAGCGAAATGAAATACAGCCTTGGTATACGCATGATATTTCCTTACTTAAAAGTTTTCAGTGGAGACAATATCACTTTAAAGCAAGCATAGAGGCTAATAATATTGCTAATCAATATTATGAAGTTGTGAGCAACTTCCCAATGCCAGGACGTAACTTCCGTTTCACTTTAAGCTTTGACCTATGAAATTAAACAAAATAATATTCCTTGCATTAGCATTACTAACATTAGTAAGTTGTCGCAAAGATGAGATGATATTCTTATCTGATAGTTCACAAGTATCTATTCCTATTACTACTGATAAATACAGTGGTTTCTACCTGCTTAATGAAGGTAATATGGGAATGAACAGAGCTTCTATAGACTTATTTGAATATCACAACGGAACGTATACTAGAGATATCTTCTCAGAAAGAAATCCAAATATTACTAAAGAACTAGGTGATGTAGGTAATGACATCAAGATATATGGTACTAAAGCTTATGCTACTATTAACGTATCAAACTTCATAGAAGTATTTGACGTAGAAACTGGTAAACATATTAAACAAATCCATGTACCTAACTGTCGTTATTTAGCTTTTAAAGATGATAAGGCTTATGTTAGCTCTTATGCAGGAAAAGTAGAAATAAATCCAAATGCAGAACGTGGTTTCGTAGCGGAGATAGATACCTTATCACTAGAAGTAACTAGACGAGTAACGGTAGGTTATCAACCTGAAGAAATAGTCATTAAAGGAAACAAACTATATGTAGCTAACTCTGGAGGATACCGTGTTCCTAATTATGATACTACAGTATCAGTGATAGACATTCCTTCATTTACAGAAACCAAAAAGATAGATGTAGCCATCAACTTACATCGTATGCAAATTGATAAAGCTGGAGACATCTATGTTTCTTCAAGAGGAGACTATTATAATGTAGAACCTAACTTGTATGTAATAGACTCTAACTCTGACCAAGTGAAGCAGAAGCTTGACATACCTGTGTCTAATATGACTATGGATGATGACAAGCTATACTACTACGCTACTTCTTATAAACATAACACAGGAGGTAATAATGTGTCGTATGGTATTCTTAATACATTGACAAAAAAAGTTATTACCGATAATATCATCACTGATGGCACAGAAAAAAAAATACAGATACCTTATGGAATAGCAGTCAATCCTGAAACTAAAGAAATCTTCATGACTGACGCACAAGACTATATAGGAACAGGTTTTGTCTACTGTTTCTCTCCTGAAGGAAAGCTTAAATGGAAGACAACTGGAGGTAATATACCTGCTCATATCGCATTCATTAAAAAATAAACCAATAACTTAATATGAAAACAAAAAGATTAAAACTAAGCCTAATAGCTACTCTATGCTTATCAGCTATTACTTTTTATAGCTGTTCTAGTGATGACAACACTCAACAAGAAGAATTTGTTGACTCTATATCATATAACTATAGTGACGTAACTAAGGTATTAGACTTTCTTCCTGCTCCAGGTCAATTTGTAAATGATTTACCTAAATATGAAGTAGGTGATACTCAAGAAATAATGAATCAGAAAGCATTGAAAGCTATTTCTGGCGACAAACTATCTATGGTAACACTTGGAGGTTTTGGAGGATATATTGTAATGGGGTTTGACCATACCATACCTAACAAAGATGGCAGAAGAGACTTTGTTGTATTAGGTAATGCTTTTAAGAGCAGTTCAGAGCCAGGTATTATCATGGTTGCTTATGATAAGAATAAAAATGGTAAACCTGATGAGGACGAGTGGTATGAAATAGCTGGTAGTGAATACAAGAATCCTAAAACTATTCACGACTATGAAATAACATTTCACAAGCCTTCTCCTGAATTAGATGCCCAAAAAGGAGATTTTGACAAATACATTTACTTTGAAACTAATCAAGGCCAAAAAGATTATAAACCTAAAAACCAATTCCATGACCAAAGTTACTATCCTCTTTGGATAACTGACAAAAAGATTACATTCAAAGGTTCTAGACTACCAAATAATGCTTCTGACACAAGTGGGAACGGTACCTACTGGATTTTACCAGAATATGAATATGGTTATGTAGACAACCAAGTTAATAGTCATATAGACGCAGCCATCGATATTAATTGGGCTGTTGACAAACAAGGTAACAAAGTAAAACTTCCTGGAGTAGATTTCATTAAAGTATACACAGCTATGGATCAAGAGGCTGGTTGGTTAGGCGAAACTTCTACAGAAGTAGCAGGAGTAATTGACTTACATAAAGCCAAACTAAACGTTCCTACTAGATAAAATAATTAACCAACTATAAGCTATTTAACGATTATAAATTATGAAAAAACACTTTACTAAGTTAAGTTCTATACTACTTTTAGGACTAACTTTACTAACAGCTTCTACTTTTACGAGCTGTTCTAATGATGACAATGTCCCTTATGTAATACCTACATTCAGTGGAACAGTTGAGTCTGTAACTTTTGATGAAGTTACCATAGATCCACAACTGAACATTGCTAATGCTGTCTACAGATGGAAAGACAACGCTTAAGGAACCATTCTATCTAATGAACAAGTATTAAAATACACATACAATACTCCTGGAACTAGAGATCTAGTTTTAATAGTAGAGCAAGGAAACTCTCATAGTTATTATACCTATAAAGTTGATGTAGCTAAAAGCTATAATTATAACTACATTACATTAGACCTTTCTACTTTCAATCTAGCTAATGGCCTGAATAAACAAGGAGGTCAAATATGGAGTAAGACTTATACTGATAAAGTACTATTACAACATCAGATATTCACCTTCTCTCACACATCAGAATATCCAAATACTTGGGATGGTTTTACAGTATCTAATGTAAAAGACAATAATAATTATAACCAAGAAGGATCTGTAGGTTTCATAGAGAACCAATGGGGCTCAATGGCTAAAGGAGGTACACAAGGCGAAGGCACACCTTTTATAATAGGGTATTGGGGATACTATATGAAAGATTGGCAAGCAACACAAGGAGTATTTAATGAAAAGCAATACTCTAATTGGATTAAGATAGGAGAAGCTAAAGACAGTTACAAAGCCGTTAATGTAGATATCTCTAACCATCCATGGCCATATTATGGAAACTTAACAGGAGATTCTTTTGCTAGAAAATTTGTCAAAGGAGACTACTTTAAGCTAATGATTTATGGAGTTGACAAAGACAATAAGATCAACCAAAAACCTGTTACACATTACTTAGCAGATTACAGAGGTGATGAATTAATCATGTCTAAAGATTGGCATAAAATAGACCTATCATCACTTGGTGAAGTAAGTTATTTAGTATTCCAGATGGAAACTACAGATGCAGGAGACTTTGGGCCAAATACATCTGTTTACTTCTGTATGGACAACCTAACAGTCGATAAAATAGACAAATAAAATAATATCAATTAAAGCATCACGTATAAGTGGTGCTTTTTTTATTACCTCACAACTACCACAATTACAAAGATATTTCTAAAAAACAACACTTCAACTGTCATTATATGACATTTATTTACAAAAATTAACAACAATTTAAAAACAATAGATTCGTTTATTTCATTAATTTTACACAAAATTTATTAACTATAACACATATTCCTAAAGATGAAACTTAGATTCTTACGTACTAGTTTACTACTTGCTCTAGGCTTAACCCTTACGACTACAGTATTCACTTCATGTTCTAGCGATGATAGTAACCATACTATCGTTATCAAAGAAGTAAAACAATCTGTAGAAGCGAGAAGCGAGTTTACAATCGACCCTAAAATTGATCCTACTACACATAAGTTTGTATGGCATAATACTACTACTCAGAAAAAACTTTCTGAAGAACCTATCTTAAAGTATAAGATTGATTATGCTGAGACTCAAACTATCGCATTAAGAGTAACTTCTAACACAGGAGTATTAGAAATATATGATTATATCGTTACTGCTAAGTATGGTGAGACTCATAATATTCTTAACCTTAAAGATATTAAATTAGGCCTACCAGTTGAAGGAGGTAATCTATGGACAGATACTTTTACTAATGGTGCGAGAATAGAAGCTAAACCTTTCTCATTCAGTCATACTGTTTCTACTTTCGGAGAAAACAAATACTGGAATGGATTTATTGCTTCAAACAGTACAGATCAAAAAGACCATAAAGACAAGTTTGCTAGCAATATGCACGGTAGTATGGCTAAAAACACTGACAAAAACGGTAATGCACTTCCTTTCTTAGTGGCATACACAGAAGGTATCACTACTAAATACGCTAAAGGTGATGTAATCGATGTAAATAAAGCGGTAACATCTGTAACTCTTTCAGATGAAAAAGGACAACAATTATTACCTGTAGAAATAAATGTAGGTCTAAGCCCATATACTTACTACTCAATCAAAAACGGAGATAACTTTGCAAAGAAATTTGGTAAAGGTGATTATTACTCAATCATTGTTTATGGACTAGATGAAAACAAAAAAGTAATCAATAATCCTATTGAGTTAAAACTTGTAGAGTACAAAGATGATAAAGGAAGCATCAATACTAATTGGCAAAAAATAAAACTAGACAAACTAGGAGCTGCTAAATACTTAGTATTCTATGTAGACTCATCTGATAAAGGAGAATATGGTATTAATACACCTGCTCTATTTACAGTAAAAGACCTAGTTGTACATAAACTAGCTAAGTAATATTTAAAAATATACTTATAACATATTTGAAGGAACTGTTCTATAGCAGTTCCTTTTTTTATACCTTGTTCTCACGTATAGATTAACACACCTAATAATGAACATCCAGATAATACAGTCACGAACTATCACTACAGATATAGAACAATTATTTACAGAATACAATAGAGCAATACAATCAGATTTAAAGCCATTAGACAACTCCATAAGCATAAGTATTAACTCGAGCACAGATAACGTCTCTAATGAAGCGCTACTATATATAGCTAAAGTAAATGGTACTCTAGCAGGCTGTATAGCCATGCACAGACTTACTGATACGACTTGTGAAATTACAAATCTATATATACGTCCAAAGTATCAAGGACTGGGTATAGGAAATAAACTATGCCAATACATCATACAGCATATAGAATCATTAAACTACAAGAGAATTTATGTAACTACTACTAAAGCACAACAAGGCCAGAACGCTATCTATAGAGAATATGGTTTTACCAAGTGTATACCATATGTAACAGTGCCACATCCTAACGCAATCTACATGGATTATATCTTTGTAAAAGATGATTATATCCAGAATAACCTTTTAAAAGCAGCCTTAAGAATCTTTAAATATCGTAATAGAGAACGATATAGATAAGTATATAAAAACAAAAAAGCTCTCCCGCACTAGGAAAGCTTTTCATTGGTCTAACTACTAAACCTTTAGTGCTTTCGCACTTAACAACACAACTATTTTTAGCTCCTCTAATGTTAAACATTTTGAGGCCAAAAAAAACCTCCCAACTTCATGAGAGGCTCTTTTCTATTGGCGGTCTGGACGGGACTCGAACCCGCGACCCCATGCGTGACAGGCATGTATTCTAACCAACTGAACTACCAAACCAATATTCAATATTTTCTACATGTTATTATCAAAATTCAACAGTTGATTAAAAAAAGCTCTCCCGCACTAGGAAAGCTTTTCATTGGTCTAACTACTAAACCTTTAGTGCTTTCGCACTTAACAACACAACTAATTTTTAGCTCCCTAAAAAACTTTAGAGGGCAAAAAAAGCCGTCCCACGTTGTGAGAGGCTCCTTTTAACTGGCGGTCTGGACGGGACTCGAACCCGCGACCCCATGCGTGACAGGCATGTATTCTAACCAACTGAACTACCAAACCAGTGTTTTTGTATTAAAGCTTAATTCTTTAACGGCGACAAAGGTAACTCTTTTTTTAAAACTTCCAAACTTTTTTTAAAGTTTTTATTTTTTAACGAAGAGTGGATAAAAAAGCATCTCTATATTTCAAGAGATGCTAGTCTCCCCTTTTGCGGTCTGGACGGGACTCGAACCCGCGACCCCATGCGTGACAGGCATGTATTCTAACCAACTGAACTACCAAACCTTCGTCGTTATTGCTTTAATGCGATGCAAATATACAACCATTTTCTACAGTTCCAAATGTACTTTTAAAAAAAATCAAACTTTTCTCCTTATTAATTTTGATAAAACTGAGTATCAACAACATAAAACTTAAACTTTTTTTCATTTTTTTTACTCCATATCCTCTGCTCTTCTCATAAACAACAAAAATCACACTGATTCCACGTACTATTTAGCATCAGCACCTCTTATAATTACCTATTTTTATCTAAAAAAGTAATGTGATTACTTAAAAAAACAAGCCATCAAATCAAAAAACAAGACAATCACCAACGATTTACAAACCAAAAAATACAATACCTCCTATCAGACAACTCGCTTTTCTACTCCCTAAACAAGAAATTGAGCAATCCTCTCCTCCTTAAAAGAGCCAATCTTTAAAATATTTCTCTTTTATATATACAGTATGTCAAAGAACCTATGAACTATAATTCAATTACAAAACTATACTTTCATACATTCTTTATCTTACTTACTGCTTAGTATAGCCACTAATGACTTATTTTGCTCTATAATGGTCGCAACTATTGGGACACTACATTCACTTCTCTAGGATAAAGTCAAAAAAAAAAGACCCTCATTACTGAGAGTCTTCCTTAATACTATATATATCGAGGATTATAATAATCCTTCAATGAAATCTACATAAGTTTTCTTAGGTGCAACACCTACTTGACGTTGTACTACTTCACCATCTTTGAATACTAATACAGTAGGGATATTTCTAATACCGAATTTAGCAGCGAACTCTTGATTTGCATCAACATCTACTTTACCTACTACAGCTTTTCCTTCGTATTCTGAGCTGATCTCTTCGATTACTGGCCCTAACATTTTACAAGGTCCACACCATACTGCCCAAAAGTCAACCACTACGGGTTTGTCTGATTTTAATACTACTTCCTCGAAAGTAGCATCTGTTATTTCTAATGCCATTATTCTTTGCTTTTATATTATATCAACAAACTTAATAAAATTATTATAGTAATCGACCTACATACAATTTTTTTTATCTATAAAAGCATTATCAAATAATATTGCTTTTACTAGTTTAATTTAAAATCTACTTGTAAGGCTTCCAGTTCTTCTAGTAATTCTGCTGTGATATTCACTCTACTATTACGACTAGTAAACTCTAATCTATTCACTACTCTGAACTCTGGTACATCTACCGCTATAGGCTCATCCATTTCAAAGCCTTCACCTGTTACATCATCTTCATCTCCTTCATTCATCCTTAGCTGTAGTGCTACTACAGTAGTAGTCTCTTTTGCGATTCGTTCTACCTCGAGTACCTCGAAGTTTACAAAGCTATCCCCTTGATATCTACTAAAAGCATCTTTGATTAACTCTGCTTGCCTAGTAGCCACATCTTTTACGTTCATCACTACAGTAAGCTTCTTAGCATAAGTAGGGATTACTTCATGTAGTAACTTCATTTCTACAAACTGAATGCGAGGCTCGCTCTTCTCTCCTGTATCTTTATTTACCCAACCTTCTTTGACTAGGATCTTAATATATACGAATGTATTGTTTAATAAGAAATGTCTAAACTTCAAGAACTCCTCATTGAACATTCTGAACTCAAAGCTCTCATCATACCCTTCTATGGTAAACAGAGCCCAATCTTTCCCTTTAGCAGAAGTACGGAACTGTACATCGCTAATCATTCCTCCAAACATCAGGTTGCGCCCTGTGAAAGGATTTAAATCTGTCAACTCCTCTACCTTCACATTACAGAAGTATCTCATCTCAAACTTAAAGTCATCTAATGGATGTCCTGAGATATAGATACCAACTACCTCTTTCTCCTTAGCTAATTTCTCCATCGTACTCCATTCCTCACAGATAGGTAATAGAGGCTCAGGTATTTGTACTTCACTACTCTCACCGAATAAACTAAACTGAGAAGAGTTGTCATTCTCCTGCGACTTAGCCCCATAGCGTATAGCTTTCTCTAAGAATACTATATTATCACTTGGGTCTGTGTGGAAGTACTGTGCTCTATGTGTATTTTTAAAACAGTCAAAACCACCTGCTAAAGCAAGGTTCTCGAACGCTTTCTTATTTGCTGATCTCAGATCTATTCTCTTTGCTAGATCGAATACAGAAGTGTATAACCCATCTTTTCTATTCTCTACGATAGTATTTACTGCCCCTTGACCTACTCCCTTGATTGCCCCCATACCGAAGCGAATCTCATAGTTATCATTTACTGTAAACTTGTAGAATGACTCATTCACATCAGGCCCTAATACTTGTAGTCCCATGCGCTTACACTCTTCCATGAAGAAGGTGACTGACTTGATATCATTCATATTATTAGACAGTACAGCTGCCATATACTCTGCTGGATAGTGTGCCTTCAGATACGCTGTCTGATACGCTATCCATGCATAACAGGTCGAGTGAGACTTGTTAAACGCATAAGAAGCAAACGCTTCCCAGTCTTTCCATATCTTCTCTAGTGTAGTCGCATCATGTCCTTTAGCAGAAGCCTGCTCTACGAACTTTGGCTTCATCTTATCTAGTACATCTTTCTGCTTCTTACCCATCGCCTTACGCAGTACATCGGCCTCACCTTTAGTAAATCCTGCCAACTTCTGCGACAGAAGCATCACCTGCTCTTGATATACCGTAATACCGTACGTCTCTTGTAAGTATTCTTCACATGCATCTAAGTCATATACAATAGGCTCTTCCCCATTCTTACGACGAATAAACGAAGGGATATACTCTAGTGGCCCTGGACGATACAGCGCATTCATCGCTATCAGATCGGCAAATACAGTAGGCTTCAGTTCACGCATATACTTCTGCATACCTGCAGACTCGTACTGAAACACCCCGATAGTCTCACCTCTCTGGAACAGCTCGTATGTCTTCACATCATCGATAGGTATCTTATCCGGATCTATATCTATACCCGTACGATACTTCACTAACTTAATCGTGTCCTTAATAAGGGTTAATGTTTTTAACCCTAAGAAGTCCATCTTTAGTAGACCTGCACTCTCTGCTACCGAGTTGTCAAACTGTGTTACATATAAGTCTGAGTCTTTAGCTAGAGTTACTGGAACGAACTTCGTAATATCATCAGGAGTAATAATTACCCCACAAGCGTGAATACCTGTATTACGCATTGATCCCTCTAGTATCTTAGCTTGCTGTATAGTCTCTGCAGCTAATGATCCCTCTTGAGCTAAGGCTATTAATTCTTTTACTTTATCAAATTCTTCTGATCGAAGTACTCCTTTTATAGCGTTCTCATCCTCTGTTAAGAATCGATTTAGATTCCACTTAGATGGCATCATACCAGGGATAAGCTTCGCGATTCTATCTGCCTCGAATAACGGCAAGTCTAATACCCTAGCCGTATCTCTAATCGCAGACTTAGTCGCCATCTTACCATACGTGATAATCTGCGCTACCTGATTAGCTCCATACTTATTGATTACATAATCCATTACACGACCACGACCTTCATCATCGAAGTCAATATCAATATCGGGCATCGATACACGGTCAGGGTTAAGGAAACGCTCAAAAAGCAAATCATACTCGATAGGATCTAGATTCGTAATTCCTAGACAGTACGCCACAGCCGAACCCGCAGCCGAACCACGACCAGGACCTACAGACACTCCCATCTCTCTCGCTGCTGCGATAAAGTCTTGTACAATCAAGAAATAACCAGGATACCCTGTTCTCTCGATAGTCGCTAGTTCGAAGTCTAGTCGCTCTCGGATCTCCTCTGTCACCTCAGGATACCTAGCTTCTGCTCCTTTATAAGTAAGGTGCTTTAAGAAGTTATTCTCTCCACGTTTACCACTTCCATCTCCTTCTAAATCTCGCGCATCTTGGAACTCCTCTGGTATATCGAACTTAGGTAGTAATACATCTCGATGTAGCACGAATGGCTCCACCTTATCCACTACCTCTTGTATATTATAGATGGCATCAGGTAAGTCTGAGAACAGCTCCTTCATCTCCTCAGTAGACTTAAAGTAGTATTCCTGATTAGGAAGACCATATCTATAGCCTCTACCTCTACCGATAGGAGTAGACTGCTTCTCACCATCCTTCACACACAATAGAATGTCGTGTGCATTCGCATCTTTTTTATCTAAATAATAAGCATTATTAGTCGCTATCAGCTTCACATCGTGTTTACGCGCTAGCTCCACTAATGCCTTGTTCACGCGATTCTCATCTTCTTGATTATGTCGCATCAACTCTACGTATAGATCATCGCCGAACTGCTCTTTCCACCATATTAGGGCTTCTTCAGCTTGGCGTTCACCTACATTTAATATCTTACCGGGTACCTCACCATATAAGTTACCTGTCAGTACCATCACATCTTCTTTATACTGCTCTACCACCTGCTTATCGATACGAGGCACATAGTAGAACCCATCTGTATAAGCGATAGAAGCCATCTTCGCTAGATTGTGATACCCCTTTTTATTTTTAGCAAGTAATACTACTTGATATCCATTGTCTTTTTTAGTCTTATCCGTATGATTCTCGCAGATAAAGAACTCACATCCCACGATAGGAGTTAACGTCTGTAATGGTTCTTCCCCATTCTCAGCTCGCTCTTTATTCTTAGCCTCTATCCCCTTATTATGGTTATTCACAGCCATCACGAAGTGGAATGCCCCCATCATATTACCGTGATCCGTCATCGCTACAGCAGACATATCACAGTCACCAGCCTTCTTCACTAGATTATTAATTGCTATCGTAGACTGTAAGATAGAGAACTGTGTATGGACGTGTAAGTGTGCGAAGTTAGCCTGATCTAATAATTCTTTCTCATGATCTGACACTTCCTCAGATGCTCCACCTTCTAATTTAGCCAGTCGCTTGCGGATCTCTTCAGATGCTTTCTTTAAGTTGATATGTTTAAGACCTATCAGCTGAAATGGCTGAGGGTTAGCCTCGCGGTAACGCACGATATACTCCTCATCCTGTTGTAACTCCTGCGTAGAGAATGTCCCGTGCTTGATCAATTCCAAGAAACATCGAGTAGTCGCCTCCACATCGGCAGTAGCATTATGTGCCTCCGCGAACTTCTCTCCAAACAAGAATGTATGTAGCTCTGTCAGTGTAGGAAGCTTATATCTACCTCCTCTACCTCCAGGTAGCTTCAGCATCTCAGCCGTCACCTCTGTACAGGTATCTAGTACAGGTAACTCTGACATAATACTATTCACTCCCTTACGATAAAACTCACATCCCATAATATTCACGTCAAAACCAGCATTCTGACCGACGATAAACTTAGTCTTAGACAGCGCAATATTAAACTTCTCCAATGCTTCCATTAGAGAGATACCGTCTTGTTCTGCTAATTCTGTTGAGATACCATGTATGCGCTCTGCATCATAAGGAATATTAAATCCTTCTGGCTTAATCAGATAATCTTGATGCTCTATCAGCTTACCATACTCATCGTGTAACTGCCAAGCGATCTGTATACATCGAGGCCAGTTATCAGTATCGGTAATGGGCGCCTGCCAACTTTTAGGAAGCCCTGTAGTTTCGGTATCAAAAATTAAATACATACTTGATTATAAGAGTTTTAACCTTAAATAAGGTAGAATAGTGTAAAAAACAAAGTTACAAAACTTTCACGAAGTGATGCTGTGATGTCGTTCTTTTGTGTTTTTGTGATGTCGTGATGTTGTATTTATGTTGTTCTGTACATTGTCATAGACTTGAATACATAAAGTATAAAAAAAAGACCGCTCATAAAGAGCAATGTAGAAATTTTTACGGGCACTCTGTAACATAAAAAAAAGACCACTCATAAAGAGCAGTCTTATATATCTCACAATGCCGAAGGCAAAAATTCGTAATTAATAATCCGTAATTATTTACCTACGCTTACAGACATTCTGTACACTACACCATCTTGGAATGACTTCATATCTCTAAGTGTATTCTTATAATACTCTTTCTGTTTCGAAGTTAACTTATAAAATCCTGGCATAGTATCTTTCTTCATATTCGCATAGAACTCTGCAGTTACCGTTCCAGGCACTTGACTATCACTATCCGCGTACTTAAACATACCTGCGTTAGTAATATTCTTAGCTGTTTTATAGATAGCGATAGGTGTTTTTGTTACCTTATCATATACTATATATTGTGCGAAGGCTGTCTTTACATCAGACTCATCTACAGGCACTACATCTCCGAAGGAAAATGTTCTTTCTTCAGGTACCACTGAGAAAGCATAAGGAACTCTTAAGGTAAACATGGTCGTATCTGTCTCTGCTTTTAGATACAGTATATTCTCATTAGCCACCTTTAAGTCAGTATACTGAGGTCTCCATGTTTCGAATTTCACTCCAGTTGTAAATTCCTCATTATTAACCATCGCGATAATACTCGGATCAGCAGTCTTCGTCTCATTCTCACATGCGATGAATCCTAACCCTAATACCATCAAAACTATCCCTATAACCTTTTTCATATTTTTAACTATCTTCTTTAATAACAGCAAATACAAAAATATAGTATTTTGACCACACAAAAAAGCTTTATTTTAATATAATATTAACTTTTATATTCTCTGCGTAATTTACTGAAAGTAATTGTCTTTAAAGTTAGTTTACCCTCCTAATTTCATTAATACTTAACTATAATATCCCTTCTTCATAACTATATTTATCTGCCCTCTTATGACACTAATGCCTCAATATTCCTTTTTTGCCCAATAATGATGGTATGCTACTTTATTAACCATCTCATTATCAATAATAATTTATAATTCAATACTAATTCCTTCGGATACCATTCGGAAATAACCAGTATTTACTTGGGTTAAAGAAAGGTTTACCGAACTGTACTAATTCTCTACCCGAATGATCTACAGAGTAGCACAGTTTAGAATAATAGAAGAGAATGGATTTACTTACGTCATAGAACACACAGTGTGTCAGACAGATAGAAAATAAAAAAAATCAATATATTAACGAATCACTTCAAAATAAATATTATCTTTGCACCTCAATTTTGAACCGAGGTCGGGTACCTCAACTAATTAAATTAATTATGTCTGTAAAAATTAGATTACAAAGACACGGTAAAAAAGGAAAACCTTTTTACTGGGTAGTAGCTGCTGATGCACGCGCTAAAAGAGATGGTAAATTCTTAGAGAAAATCGGAACTTACAATCCTAACACTAACCCTGCAACTGTAGAATTAAATATTGATGCTGCTGTTAAATGGTTATTCAACGGTGCTCAACCTACAGATACTGCTAGAACATTACTTTCTTACAAAGGAGCAATGTTAAAACACCACTTACAAGGTGGAGTTAACAAAGGAGCTTTAACTCAAGAGCAAGCTGACGCGAAATTCGCTGCTTGGTTAGAAGAAAAAGCTGCTAAAATCAACGCTAAGAAAGAAGGATTATCTTCTTCTAAAGCTGCTGACAAAGCTGCTAGATTAGCTGCTGAGAAAGAAGTAAACGCTAAGCGTGCTGCTGCTGCTCAAGCTAAAGCTGCTGAAGCACAAGCTGCTCCTGCAGAAGAAACTGCTGAAGCAACTGAAGAAAGCAACGAAGAAACTCAAGCATAATTTACTAGCGATATGCGTAAAAAGGATTGTTTCTATTTAGGCAAAATCGCAAAGAAATTTAGCTTTAAAGGGGAGGTGCTTATTTATTTAGACACCGATGAACCTGAGTTATACGAAAACTTGGAATCAGTGTTCGTCGACTTCGACGGACAACTGGTTCCTTTTTTTATGGAACAAGCTTCATTACATAAAAGCGATTTTTTAAGAGTTAAATTCGAGGAGTCTAACTCTGAAGAAGATGCTGACCGATTAGTCGGATCAGAGATATACCTACCACTGACGATGCTTCCTAAACTAGAAGGAAACAAATTCTACTACCACGAGATCACTGGTTTCGACGTAATAGATACTAACGAAGGTGAAATAGGTCAACTAAAAAGAGTAAATGATAGTAATTATCAACCTCTATTCGAGATAGACTTTAACGGAACTGAAATATTAGTTCCGATGATAGACGAACTTATCCATAAAGTAGATCGTGAGAATAAGAAGTTATATCTGAATGTACCTGTTGGGTTATTAGATATTTATCTAGGGAGATAATACATCACATCATACAGCCTCGAGACACTTGTTTCGAGGTTTTTTGTTTTTATATTTGTCGATTATGGTAGCACTACATGACTTAGGTAATCGCATCTGCATCATTGGACTTAGCTCCTCTGGCAAGTCTACTCTAGCTCAAGCCTTAGGCAAGAAACTCAATCTAAATATCCTGCATTTAGATCAGATAGCGCATATCCCTAATACAGACTGGATACCTCGCGACAAAGCACTTATGACAACTGATCATCACACATTCTTAACCAATCATACAGACTGGGTAATAGAAGGCAACTATAGCTTCTTAATGCCTGAGCGGTTTAAAGATGCTACCTGTATTATCTGGTTAGACTTCTCTCCTATCGGAGCATTGTACAGATATATAAAGCGCAGTATCACACATAGAGATACTCGCCCTGGCAACTTAGATGGTGCCAAGAGCCAATTCAGTATGAAGATGGTCAAGTATATCTTATTCGAAGCTCCTAAGAAAAGCCCTAAGTATGTAGAACTGATTAATAATAGCCCTGCTATCTTCATCCATATCCGAAGTTTTAAAGAACTAATGAAGTGGTATAGAGTGTGGGGATTATAAATAGTCTGTTATGATAGTTGTTAAGTTGATTTAAATTCATTTATACCCTTTATAATACCTATATCTTACTTTCCACATCATCTCTTTATTCTTTCCAAGGTTCTTTCAAGCCTCTACCTCCGATTTGGGTTATTCCTTAACTATAAATTACGCTTAATCATTTTAAAAAATATATTCTAATTTTTCATCAACAGCACAAACGAATAGCCTCTAAGTATAATTAATAATCTATAGATAAGTTAAATAAAAGAATTATATTAGATTTATAAAAACCACAATTATGAAAAAGTATCTATTCTTATTATTGATTATGACCTCTTCTTTTGCTCAGAATACCCCTGAAGTAGAAGTGATGAGATACAATTATAAAACGATTATTGCCAATGGGTCTAAGAAGCTTGTCCGCGATGGTAATGCTATACTTGATATAAAAGATAAAGAATCTAGATTTACAGATCTGATGAACTATAGTTTTATAACCTCTCAGAAAACAGACAACCCTGAGAAGGGAAATCAAGGAACATTTAAATGGACTGTATATGCTGATGGAACTACTACTTCGTTCTATGATAAGATAGGATTAGATCTGAGCTATTATGAGGAAGATAAGAATAGTATAAAGTGGACTATACTTCCAGAGGTTAAAGATTGGAATAACTATAAGGTACAAGAAGCAACTGCTACTTATGGTGGTAGAGCATGGACAGTACTATTCACCCAAGATATAACTGTACAGAGTGGCCCTTATAAATTCATTAATCTACCAGGCTTCGTAGTGAAGGCTTGGGATAGTGAGAATCACTTTGTTTTTGAACTACTTGACAGTCAGAAAGTATCTACTTCATGGGATATTGTCACTGATGATAAGTATACAAAATATTCGAAAGACCAGACAAATAAAGCACGCAAAGTAGCGGCTAGTAAAACGTATGCACAACTATTAGAAGAAAAAGGCACTGTCCTCAACAAAGCAACTGCTGAATATTTCAATAGAAAAGTAGGTGACAGTGAGAACCCTATTGAACGTGATTTTTAAAAAACAAGCAATATAACAATATCACTATCAGTAGTTTATTTTTTATTATTATCTTTGCATAGAATCTTTAATACAACTATATGATGACTAATACTCTCAAAGTAATAGACCCTAATATCATAAAAGCAGAAGACAATACTTCTGCAGATAGTTCATGTATTGTTGATAATATAGCAGACTCTCTACTTTCCCTATCAGAGTTAGATAAAACTACAGATTTAATCTCTAGTATAGCTTTTGCTAAAGAGTGGGAACAAGAAAATGATGAATATTGGGATAGTTACTAATTCTTGAAAAAATGAATTACAAGCAACGTGACTTAGTCCTTGTAAAATTTCCCTTTACGGATCTAACTGGTTTTAAAGTCAGACCTGCTTTAATAATTTCTAATAGCTCAGTCCATAAGAGTAAAGACTACATCATTATGATGATAACTACTCAAAAAATAGGAGGCTCTTTCGGAGTAGCTTTTGACAATACAGACTTAACTATCCCCCTAAAAGCACCAGTGACGAAAGGATATATTTACACTAAGAAACTTGCTGTATTAGATGAATCAATTATTTACAAGAAGATTTCAGAATTTCAGAACTTAACAAAGTTCCAAAATATCTTAGACTTACATATAGACAATATAGCGCTAGAAGATTAGTACTTTTAATCTAACTCATACTTCTGTACAGCTATGCATTAGGTCACTAAACCTCCTTTTTGTACTTTTGCAAAAAGACTAAGCAAGATGTTTCAATTTAAACAGTTTACGATACAGCAGGATAAATGTGCGATGAAGGTAGGTACGGATGGAGTACTATTAGGAGCATGGACACCGATAGACAATAATCCTTACAATGTGTTAGACATAGGATCAGGCACAGGACTGTTAGCCTTAATGATGGCACAGCGTACAGGTGCAGAGCAGATAGATGGAGTAGAAATAGATGAAAACGCACATGAGCAAGCTGTAGAGAACTTTGAGAACAGTCCTTGGGGTGATAGACTATTCTGTTACCATGCCGATTTAGAGACCTTCGCTAATGAGATGGAAGAAGAATATGATTTGATTATTTCTAATCCTCCTTTCTATAGTGAAGATTATCACACAAATGATAAGCAGCGAGATACTGCTCGTTTTCAGGATGCAATGCCTTTTGATTTATTAATTGAGGCAGTAGAATATTTCTTGTCTGAGAAAGGGGTATTTAGTGTAATTATTCCAGCCAAAGAAGAAGAGACACTAATGCGATTAGCAGCCGAGTTTGGTATCTATCCATTCAAGGTAACTCGCGTTAGAGGAAACGAACAAGCTGAAATCAAACGTAGCTTAATTGCTTTTTCACGTCAATTAGTAGAGAAAATCCCCTTAGATGAGCTAACTATCGAAGTAGAGAGACATCAGTACACCCCAGCATTTGAGGCACTTGTGAGAGATTTTTATTTAAAATTATAAAAAAAGTTACTTTTATTTTGTTTATTCCAAAATAAATTAATGATATTTGTACCAACAAAAACAAAGAAGAAAAAATGAATACAGTTTATACAATGATGATGACAATGATGATGTGGAGAAATCCGCAGGGCTTGTTATTTGCATAAACTTAAATTCTAAATAACATATATAAAGCCCTTGCAATAGCGAGGGCTTTTTTTTTACACCAAACCAAACAGTATATAATTAGATAAATATAAATACCATGATTTTCAATACTAACACAATGATGATGGCAATGATGATGATGAACATGATGATGTTCACGACGCCCTATTGCCTAAAGTCAACGAGTTAGTTATAATCTAAACAAAGAGATTAAAATACTTGAAGTCCTTTTGGCAATGCCGAAAGGACTTTTTTTATGCCCATTACTCAGCAGGGTTAAGTACTGAGAAAATAAAAAACAAGTAACTAAAACATTAAAAAATATAACCATGAGCAATCTAAATTTTTCAACACAAGCATTACACGCAGGACACAATGTACAATCTACAGCAGGAACAAGAGCTGTGCCTATCTATCAGACATCATCGTATGTATTCGAAAATGCTGATCATGCGGCAGGAGCTTTTAACCTGTCTATCCCAGCGTATATCTATACAAGATTAAACAACCCTACTAACGATATCTTAGAACAACGCCTAGCAGCACTTGAGGGAGGTATCGGAGCAGTAGTAACAGCATCAGGAGCATCTGCTATCTCTACAACGTTCTTAACATTATTAAAAGCAGGAGACCACATCGTATCATCTAATAGCTTATACGGAGGAACATATAACTTATTTAATGTTACTCTTCCAAGATTCGGTATCAACACCACTTTCGTAGATCCATCTGATGTAGAGAACTTCAGAACAAATATTCAAGAGAACACAAAAGCAATATTCGTAGAGAGTTTAGGTAATCCTAAGTTAGACATCATTAACCTAAAAGCAGTAGCGAAGATTGCACAGGAGTTTAAAATACCTTTCATCGTAGATAACACTGTTGCCTCTCCTGCTCTACTTAATCCGATCGAATATGGAGCTAATATCGTAGTACACTCGCTGACTAAGTATATCACAGGTAACGGGACTTCTCTAGGTGGGGCGATTATCGATGCAGGAACATTTGATTGGTCAAGTGGTAGATTCCCAGAGTTCACAGAACCATCACCAGGATACCACGGGCTAATATATCACCAAGCATTAGGCAATGCTGCTTTCATTGCCAAAATCAGAGTAGAAGGATTAAGAGATTTAGGTGCAGCACTTAGCCCATTCAATGCTTTCCAAATCATCCAAGGATTAGAAACATTGCCTATCCGTATCCAAAAGCACAGTGAGAATGCTCTTGCATTAGCAGAGTGGTTAGAGAAACAAGATGCTGTAGCATGGGTAAACTACCCAGGACTAAAGTCAAGCCCTTACCACGACTTAGCAAAAGAGTACTTGCCTAAAGGACAAAGTGGAGTGGTAACATTCGGATTGAAAAAAGGATTTGAAGCAGCGAAGACAGTAGCGAACGAGACAAAACTATTCTCACTACTTGCCAATATCGGAGATACCAAGTCATTAATCATCCACCCTGCTTCTACTACACATCAACAATTAAGTGTGACTGAACAGAAAGCAACAGGAGTATCACCTGACTTAATCAGACTATCAGTAGGAATAGAAAACATTGAAGATTTAAAAGCTGATTTAGCTAACGTATTTAAAACATTATAAGATGAGTACCCAAACAGATATACTAAAACATATTCCGATAGACCCACACACAGGAGCCATCGCCGTACCGATCTATCAGACTACGACATTCGCTCAAGAAGCACCAGGAGTAAACAAAGGATTTGATTACACACGTACCAACAATCCTACTCGCCAAGCCCTTGAAGAATTAGTTGCTTCTTTAGAGAACGGTGCAAAGGGGTTTGCCTTTGGAAGTGGACTTGCTGCAATAGATGCTGTATTTAAAACACTGAGTCAAGGAGATGAAGTAATCGCAGTAGCTAATATATACGGTGGTACCTATAGGTTATTGAATGAAGTGTATGCAAAGTTTGGGATCAAGACTCATTATGTAGATACAACAGTAGCCGCTAATGTAGAGAAAGCAATCAATGACAAAACAAAATTGATATGGATAGAAAGTCCGACTAACCCTACACTGCGTATATCAGATATACAAACTATCACGAGTATCGCTAAGCAACACAAAGTTTGGGTATGTGTAGATAACACCTTCGCTACCCCGATAGCACAGAAGCCGCTAGACTTAGGAGCTGATATCGTGGTACACAGTGCTACGAAGTATATAGCAGGACATTCTGATGTAGTAGCAGGATTAGTAATAACCAAAACAGAAGAAATCGGAAAGATCATTAAGTTTCACCAAAACTCAACAGGAGCTATACTCAGTCCCTTCGATAGCTTCTTAACCATCAGAGGCATTGAAACACTCTTGTTGAGATATAAAGGTTATTCTGAGAATGCTATCCAGATCGCAGAATACCTCAGCACACATCCGAAGATAGACAAGATATATTATCCAGGATTAAAAAGTCATGAAGGACATGAACTTGCTAAGAAGCAACAAAAGTATTTTGGAGGAGTCATCAGCTTTGATCTAAAAGAGAATACGAGAGAAGCTGCCTTACAAGTCATACAGAGTTTAAAGCTCTTTACCCTAACAGAAGGTTTAGGAGGTATAAAGAGCTTGAGCAATTATCCCTTTGAGATGTCTCATGGTTCCGTACCTAAAGAGACTAAAATACAAGCTGGGATAACAGAAAGTCTAATACGACTATCTATAGGATTAGAAGAAACAGAAGATTTAATAGAAGATATCAAACAAGCATTAGCACAATAAATAACAATAGAATACCATGAGTCGCTTACAAGAAATAACAATCACTAATCACACACTACCAAACGGAAGTACACATACTTTTCACTTCACCTATCAGGTGGTGGGACAACCTTTACACAGTGCTCCTATCGTATTGGTTAACCATGCTTTGACAGGAAATAGTCAAGTAGCTGGAGACAACGGCTGGTGGAATAGCTTAGTGGGTTATGACAAAGTAATTGATCTCAACAAATACACCGTTATCGCTTTTGATATCCCAGGCAATGGCTATAACCAACAAGAGACACACCTCATCCATGATTATAAAGCCCTAACGACTAAAGTTATCGCTGAAGTGTTTTGGAAAGCCTTAGACCGATTACACGTAAGTCACCTTTACGCGATCATCGGAGGAAGCTTAGGAGGAAGTATTGCATGGGAGTTAGCATTTATAAGACCGACAGCAGTAGATCATTTAATCCCTATCGCAACAAGTTGTAAAGCATCAGATTGGTTAATAGGTAATGCCTTAGTACAAGACAGCATACTGAACAACTCATCAAAGCCAATAGAAGACGCTCGTATGCATGCTATGCTACTCTACCGCACTCCTGCATCGCTCCAGCAGAAGTTCGCCAATGGGTATAAAGAAAGTGAAAACCAATATGCGATAGAGAGTTGGCTTAAGTATCACGGACAGACTTTAGAAGGTAGATTTAAGCTACAAGCTTACAAACTAATGAATCACCTACTCAAAACAATAGGTCAAGAACAGACCCAAGACAGTCTAAAGGCTTTTGCTCAACTAACAAGTGCACAGATACACTGTATAGCAGTAGATACAGATTATATGTTCACAAACAAAGAACAAGAACAGACAGTCGCTTTATTAAAGGACTGTTGCAAACACATTACATACCAAGAGATTCAATCAATACACGGCCACGATGCCTTCTTAATTGAATACGAACAATTAAACAATTTATTAAAACCATTATTCTAAAATCAGCACACCATGAAAATAGTAAAGTTTGGAGGAAAGTCTCTTGCATCAGGGCAAGCTTTTGACAACGTAATAAATATCATTAAGACAAAAGTAAACGAAGGGCCTATCACTATAGTAGTTTCTGCTATCGGAGATACTACAGATACCTTAGAGAATATATTAGACTTAGCAAAGACTAAACAAGATTATACAACTGCTTTTGAAGCATTCAAAAACAGAGCATATCACAACGAAGCAGATATACATACAGAAATAGAAGTATTGAGCAAATTATACGAAGGAGTTTCTTTAATTGAAGACTATGGGTTAAAAATTAAAGACCAAGTATTAGCACAAGGAGAATTAATATCAAGTAAGATATTAGCTGCTCAGTTAAATGCCAAAGGAATAAAAGCCATTGCTGTAGATAGCCGTCAATTCTTTATCACAGATAACAACTTCGGTAGTGCACAAGCATTAGATGAAGTATCTAAAAAGAAGACTCAGGCTTACTTTGCTACCTTAGACAAAGGAACTATTGCAGTAGTAACAGGGTTTATCGGTGCAACTGAAAAAGGGGAAACAACTACACTAGGTCGCAATGGTAGTAACTACTCAGCAGCTCTATTAGCTAATTTTATCCAAGCAGATGAATTGCAAAACTATACTCATGTAGATGGTATCTATACTGCTAATCCAGATTGGGTAAAGAACGCTCAGAAGATAGAAGAACTTCACTTCGATGAAGCAAATGAGTTAGCCAACTTCGGAGCTTCTATCTTACACGCAAAAACTATACTTCCACTAGTAGAAAACAATATCCCTCTGCGTATCTTGAATACATTAAACCCAGATAACAAAGGAACATTAATCTCAAACAAGACTACTGCTAAAGGAATCAAATCTCTTTCTGTACAGTCTAATGTTGCCTTAATACAGTTTGAAGGACGTGGATTATTAGGTATCGTAGGAGTTGATGCACGTGTATTTACAGCATTAGCGAATGAAGGAATTAGCGTAGGTGTTATCTCTCAAGGTTCTTCAGAACGTGGATTAGGTTTTATCGTAGAAGAGAAAGATGCTGATAAAGCAGCAGAAGCACTAAATAGAGAATTCTCTAATGATTTCTATACTCGTGATGTGAATAGTATCTCTATCATTCGAGATATAGCAGTGATCTCTATCATCGGTCAGAACCTAAGTACATTTGACAAGCCTTATGCTGCATTAGTAAAGAATAAGATCGTTCCTATTCTATTCAACAATACAGTAACAGGAAAGAACGTAAGTTTAGTTGTCCGTAAGGAAGAAGCGAAGAAAGCATTAAATGTCATTCATGGACAGATATTCGGTATCGCGAAGAAGATAAACATCGCTGTGTTTGGACACGGATTAGTAGGAGGAACTTTAATCGACCAGATCTTACACTCAGCTCAATCTATAGAAGGCAAAAAGAATATAGCTCTTAACATCTTCGCCATTGGTAACTCTAAAAAAGTATTGCTAAACGATGGAGGTATTAACTGTAACTGGAGAGAAGATCTAAAAGAAAAAAGTGTTGCTTATACTATTCAAGAAGTAATCGACTATGCGAATGCTAACCACTTAGAGAACTTAATAGCGATAGATAATACAGCTTCTGGAGAGTTTATCAAGAATTATATTCCATTAGTAGAGAATGGTTTTGACCTTATCTCATCAAATAAGATAGCAAACACCATCTCTTATAGCTTCTACAAAGAGCTTCGTCAAACATTAAAGGCAAACCACAAAGAATATCTATACGAGACAAATGTAGGTGCAGGTTTACCATTGATTGATACGATTAAACTACTTCACTTATCAGGAGAGAATATCACGAAGATAAAAGGAGTGTTCTCAGGAAGTCTAAGCTACATCTTCAACAACTACTCTATCCAAGACAGACCATTCAGTGAAGTGTTGAAAGAAGCAATAGAGAAAGGATATACAGAGCCAGATCCTCGTGAAGACTTATCAGGTAATGATGTAGGACGTAAGTTACTAATCCTTGCTCGTGAGTTAGACCTACAGAATGAGTTTGAAGAAATTAATATTCAAAACCTAATTCCAACAGACTTACAAGCTGTGGATACACCAACGTTCTTAAACAGTTTAGAGAAACTAAACCCTTATTTCGATAAGATAAAACAAGGCTTAGCACCAGATACAGTACTTCGCTATGTAGGAGAACTATCAGGTGACTTACAAGAAGACAAAGGAGTACTAGAAACGAAGCTAATCGAAGTACCGACTAGCTCAGCATTAGGACAACTAAAAGGTTCAGACAGTATATTCGAAATATACACAGAGAGCTACGGAGACAACCCTATCATTATCCAAGGAGCTGGAGCTGGAGCATCTGTTACAGCACGCGGAGTGTTTGGAGATATCTTAAGATTAGCTGATAAATAAATTGGTTAACGGTGGACAGTTGACAGTAAACAGTTCTTTGCCTTCGGCATTGTGTATACATAGTATATCAATGTAGAGACGGATTACCATCCGTGTCACCCAAGGTTCATCAAGTTTATTAAATCTGTAAACAGAGTCGTTATCACGGATTGGGTGCACAGTTTACTGTTTTTTGCCTTCGGCATTGTGTACACATAGTATATCAATGTAGAGACGGATTATTATCCGTGTCACCCAAGGCTCATCAAGTATATTAATTCTGTAAACAGAGTCGTTGTCGCGGATTGGGTGCACAGTAAACAGTTTTGCCTTCGGCATTGTGTACACATAGTATATCAATGTAGAGACGGATTATTATCCGTGTCACCCAAGGTTCATCAAGTTTACTAAATCTGTAAGCAGTGGAGAATTAACGGACAGACTGTGAACTGTAAACCAAAAACTGTGAACCGCTATAGTGTCCCACTTTATGCTACCATTTAATACTATAATAATCATATTAAATCATAATAGTCAAGTATGTAAAAAGACTTTATACAAGCGACTACTTTTGATTTGTATTTGATATATAACTATTACCAAAAAACTAAAGACTAACACCGTTAACTGTCCACTGTGAACCGTTAACCGTAAACTAAATAAAGATGAATACAAGAAACAATGAAGAAGGCTGTTGTTTTGAGACACAAGCCATAAGAACACAGACAGAGCGCTCCCAATACAATGAGCACTCTACACCACTATACCTAACCTCTAGCTTTGTCTTTGACGATGCAGAGAATATGCGTGCTGTATTTGCAGAAGAAATACAACAATACTCTTACTCTCGCTTTACTAACCCTAACCAAACAGAACTAGTTGAGAAGATACGTATATTCGAAAAAGCAGAAGCGGGTTTTGCCTTTGCTACAGGTATGGCGGCTGTGTACTGTAGCTTGTTCCCATTATTAAAAACAGGTGATCACATTGTTTCTTGTTCTAATATTTTTGGTTCTACGAGAGGGTTATTCAGTAATACCTTTCCAGAGTGGGGAGTAGAGACGAGTTACTTTGACCTTAATCAAGTATATGATGTAGAGCGTTTAATCAAACCTAACACTAAGATTCTATTTGCAGAAAGTCCTACTAACCCAGGAGTGGATGTATTAGACTTAGCTTACTTAGGAGAGATAGCAAAGAAGCACAACCTTATTTTTATCGTTGACAATACCTTCGCTACACCCTATCTACAGAACCCTATCACCTTAGGAGCACATATCGTAGTGCACTCTGCTACGAAGTTAATTGACGGGCAAGGTAGAGCCTGTGGAGGAGTGACTGTAGGATATAAAGAATACATCCATAAGATATATTTGTTTGCCCGTACCATAGGTGCTAGTATCTCTCCATTTAATGCATGGGTGTTATCTAAAAGCTTAGAGACATTAGCCATACGAGTAGATAGACATTGTGAGAATGCCTTGACCATAGCAGAGTATTTAGAAAAACATCCTGCAGTGGAGTTTATCAAATACCCTTTCTTGCCAAGTCATCCACAATACGAAATTGCTAAAAAACAAATGAAACAAGGTGGTAACATCATTGCCTTTGGGATTAAAGGAGGACTGGATGCTGGTAGAACATTCTTAGATGCTTTACAGTTATGTAGTCGCACTGCTAATCTAGGAGATAGTAGAACTATCGTTACCCACCCTGCTTCTACCACACATAGTAAGGTTCCTGCAGAAGAAAAAATAGCCACAGGTATTACAGACAACCTGATACGTCTATCTGTCGGCTTAGAGAATACAAAAGATATTATCCGTGACTTAGAACAAGCCTTAACTGCTGCACAGTAAAACAAGTTCAAGACACTTCAAAAACATTGATTAAAAGAGAAAATTATGTCAACAACACTTATACATACTGATATCAGAAGCCTATTAAAACAAAGAACATTAGTACTCGATGGAGCAATGGGTACAATGCTTCAGGCTTACCGATTCTCAGAAGAAGACTTTAGAGGAGAGCGCTTTGCTGATTTTGCTCATCCTTTAAAAGGAAATAATGACTTGTTGTCTATCACTCAACCTGACGCTGTAAAAGAAGTACACAGACAATATCTTTTGGCAGGAGCTGATATTTTATCTACGAATACCTTCTCGGGTACTACCATTGCTATGGCAGATTATCACCTTGAAGATATAGTATACGAACTAAACTACCAATCGGCTAAGATAGCACGAGAAGTAGCAGACGAAGTAGAAGCTTTAGATCCAGATAGACCTCGCTATGTAGCAGGAGCTATTGGTCCGACAAATAAAACAGCGAGTTTATCTCCTGATGTAAATAATCCAGGATATCGTGCCATTACTTTTGAAGAACTGCGTATAGCGTATAAACAACAAGCAGAAGCATTATTAGACGGTGGATGTGACTTGCTATTAGTAGAAACTATATTCGACACACTTAATGCTAAAGCAGCTTTATTCGCTATAGACGAGATACAAGCAGAACGAGGTATCGATATTCCGATTATGATTTCAGGTACGATAACTGATGCTTCGGGGCGTACCTTGTCAGGACAGACTGTCGAGGCTTTTCTGATTTCTATAGCACATATCCCTTTATTGAGTATAGGGTTTAACTGTGCTTTAGGAGCAGAACAATTAGAGCCGTATGTAAAACAACTGAGTCAACACGCAGCAGTGAATATCTCTGCTCACCCGAATGCGGGGTTACCAAATGCCTTTGGAGAATATGACCAAACACCAACAGAGATGAAAGAACTAATCGATAGCTTCTTGAGTCAAAACTTGGTACAGATTATTGGAGGTTGTTGTGGTACTACACCAGAGCACATTAGATTAATTGCTCAGGCAGTAGCAGAACACAGTAAAGATAGACAACCTAAACAATTCAAACTAAAGCCTGTGCTTGCCTTATCTGGATTAGAACCACTATATGTAACTGCCGAGGCTAACTTTATCAACATAGGTGAACGTACCAATGTTACAGGTTCTCGTAAGTTCCTGCGTCTGATTAAAGAAGAGAAATTCGACGAAGCCTTAGCTGTTGCAAGAGAACAAGTAGAGGGTGGTGCTCAGGTTATAGACATTAATATGGATGAAGGACTGTTAGACGGTGTACACTGTATGACTAACTTCCTTAATCTTATAGCCTCTGAACCAGATATTGCAAAAGTTCCTATTATGATTGACAGTTCTAAATGGGAGATTATCGAAGCAGGACTACGCGTAGTACAAGGTAAAGCGATTGTGAACTCTATCAGTCTAAAAGAGGGAGAAGAGTTATTTATCGAACACGCTAAATTAATTAAACGCTATGGAGCTGCCTCTGTAGTAATGGCATTCGACGAAAAAGGACAAGCAGATTCTTTAGAAAGACGTATAGAGATCTGCCAACGTTCTTATGATATATTAGTCAACCAAGTGAACTTCGCTCCTCAGGACATCATCTTTGACCCTAACATATTTCCTGTTGCGACAGGAATGGAAGAGCACAACAACAATGCTTTAGACTTCTTTAATGCCACCAAATGGATTAGAGAGAATCTTCCTTACGCCAATGTAAGTGGTGGTGTAAGTAATGTTTCTTTCTCGTTTAGAGGGAATAATAAAGTACGTGAAGCGATGCATGCTGCCTTCTTATACCATGCGATACAGCACGGTATGAATATGGGAATAGTGAATCCTGAGATGTTAGAAGTGTACGATGAGGTAGACAAGGATCTAATGGAACACGTAGAAGACGTGTTGCTAAATAGACGTGATAATGCGACTGAACGCCTATTAGACTTTGCCGAAAGTATTAAAAATGAAAGTGCTATTCAATCAACCGAAATCAAAGTAGAAGAATGGCGTTCAGGTAGTATCCAAGACCGACTAACACATGCATTAGTAAAAGGGATAGAGACTTATGTCATAGAAGATACAGAAGAAGCTCGTCTAAGCGTACCTCAACCTATCCAAGTCATTGAACAATACCTAATGAATGGAATGAATGTAGTCGGAGACCTATTCGGAGCGGGTAAGATGTTCTTACCACAAGTAGTAAAATCTGCACGTGTGATGAAGAAAGCTGTAGCCTATCTACTCCCGTTTATTGAAGAAAGTAAAAAACAGAATGCAGAAGCCTCTGTAGGTAATGCTGGTAAGATACTTATGGCCACCGTGAGAGGAGATGTACACGACATCGGTAAGAATATCGTAGCTGTGGTATTAGCTTGTAATAACTATGAGATTATAGACCTTGGGGTAATGGTTTCACCTGAGAAGATTATTGAAACAGCTATTAAAGAACAAGTGGATATCATCGGACTAAGTGGATTAATCACACCTTCTTTAGACGAGATGGTACACTTAGCTAAAGAATTAGACAAAGTCAATAGCAATATTCCAATCATGATTGGTGGAGCAACAACTTCACGTGTTCATACAGCTGTGAAGATAGCACCAGAATATAAGAATTGTGTTGTACATGTACACGATGCCTCACGTTCAGTGACCATTGCTAATCAGTTATTACAAAAAGAAATTGAAGCAACATTTAAAGATAACATCAGAGAAGAATATGATCAGCTAAGACGCGATTACTTAGGTAGAGCAAGAGACAAAAGCTATATCACAATAGAACAAGCAAGAGCAAACAAAGTCAAGATAGAATGGGATGCTAAAGACATTGTCAAACCCAACTTTATCGGTACAAAAACCGTAACAGTAGAGTTAGACGAATTATTGCCATTTATAGATTGGGCACCGTTCTTCCGTTCTTGGCAGTTGTATGGTAAGTTCCCTCAGATATTAACAGATGAGGTAGTCGGGCAGACAGCTACACAAGTATATGACGATGCCTTGATTATGTTAGACAAGATTATTAATGAACGTTGGTTCGAAGCACGAGGTGTCTTAGGCATTTTCCCAGCAAATCAAGTTAATGATGATGATATCGAAGTGTACAATGAACAAGGAGAGACATTAGATAAGTTATTAACACTGCGTCAACAATCATTAAAGAATATCAAGGCTCCTAATATTGCCTTAGCAGACTTCGTTGCTCCAAAAGAAAGTGGATTAGAAGACTACATTGGTTTATTCGCTGTCTCAACAGGTTTTGGAGTAGATGAAATAGCAAAAGAATACGAAGACGACCTTGATGACTATAACGCTATTATGGTGAAGGCATTAGCAGATCGTTTAGTAGAAGCCTTTGCAGAATATCTACACCACCGTGTCCGCAAAGAAATATGGGGATATGCTTCTGCAGAACGTCTTAGTAATGAAGAACTGATAAAAGAAGCGTATCAAGGTATCAGACCTGCACCAGGATATCCTGCTTGTCCTGACCATTTAGAAAAAGGTACAATATGGAAACTCCTACAAGTCGAAGAACGAATAGGTGTTAGTCTAACAGAAAGTTATGCGATGTTCCCTGCTGCTGCAGTATCTGGTTACTACTTCGCCCATCCACAGAGTAGATACTTTGGGTTAGGTAAGATAGAACAAGATCAATTAGAAGATTATGCCATTAGAAGAAATATATCAATAGAAGAAGCTGAGCGTTGGTTATCTCCCAACTTAGCACAAAATAATAAATTAACGACGAACGAATCATGAAAGTAACAGAACATATCCAAAAAGCAAACGGTAAAACACAATTCTCTTTTGAGATATTACCTCCCTTAAAAGGACAAAATATTCAAGGAATATTTGACTCTATCGAACCGCTAATGGAGTTTGATCCTCCTTTCATAGACGTAACGTATCATCGAGAAGAATATGAGTACAAAGAAGCAGGCAACGGACTGTGGGAAAAAAGAACAGTTAGAAAAAGACCAGGAACTGTCGGCATTTGTTCGGCTATCCAAAATAGATTCAAGTTGGACGCCATACCGCACATCTTATGTGGAGGATTCACCAAAGAAGACACCGAAAACTTCCTCATAGACCTTGATTTCTTAGGTATTGATAATGTTGTAGCCCTTAGAGGTGATGCTGTGAAGAACGAAACTTACTTTAAGCCTGAACCGAAAGGAAATAAGTATGCCTCTGATTTAGTTACCCAAATAAGTGAACTTAACCAAGGTATCTATTTAGACCCAGAGCTTGAGAATACCAGTAAGACTGACTTCTGTGTGGGAGTAGCAGGTTACCCTGAGAAACACATGGAAGCACCTAACTTTGACACAGATCTTAAATACCTAAAGCAGAAGATAGACAACGGAGCAGAATACATCGTTACCCAAATGTTTTTTGACAACAGTAAGTTCTTTGCCTTTGTCGATAAATGTAGAGCTATCGGTATTGATGTGCCGATTATCCCAGGACTAAAGCCTTTAGCTACCTTAAGCCAACTCAACCTATTACCTCAACGTTTTAAAGTTGACTTACCAGATGATTTGGTTACTGAGGTACTCAAAGCAAAAGACAATGCTGCCATCCGTGAGATTGGTATCGAATGGTGCGCACAGCAGTCAAGAGAGTTGATAGAAGCAGGAACCCCAATAGTACATTACTACTCAATGGGTAAATCTGACAATATCAAGAATATCATTAAGCTTGCAACAGTTTAGAGAACAGGGAGCGGTTGACCATTTGTAGACCGCAAACTAATAAGCTCGTTATTTATAATTTTTTGGTTGTGATAAACCTCTTGTCTTAAGGCAAGAGGTTTTATGTTTTATACAAATCATAAAACCACAAAAAATAAACCATCTATATCATGCTGTACAATAAAGCTCCACAAGATACATAAGGTAAAGACGTAAAATCTTGCGTGTCAAAAACAGTAACCACAATAAAACTTACGCATACAGCTCCACAACATACATAAAGTAGAGACGCTTATCTTTCGTGTCAAACACAGTAATCACAAAACATTAAACCGTAAACCATAAAACAATATTTCAAAGAACATCCCTAATTGTCTATTCCTAATTAAACTCCTCCCTATAATCAGTGATTTAAAACAATATTTTCAACCTCTAATAGGTTATATATTAAACCATCTATTACATTTGTTAATGTAAAACAATAACTATGAAAAAGACACTCAAACTATTAACCCTAATGTTATTCGTAGCATTAGCCTCTTGCTCTAAATCAGCAGAATATGGAGAAACCTCTGCTGTTGCTTTAGAAGATATCAGCACAACAGATGCTGCTGCAGAAACCACTACTGAAGCACCACAATCCACAGATTCTACTCAAGATATCACCGTACCTGAGCGTATGATAGTCAAAGAAGGGAATATACGTTTTGAAACTTCTAATGCACAAGAAACTAGAGCTAATATCGTAGCAAGTAGTAAAAAACTCAACGGATATCTATCACAAGACACATCAAACGTCTATGGCAATCGTACTGAACATACCATTGTGATCCGCGTACCTGCAAAGAACTTCGAAGCCTTGTTAGAAGGAGTTACACAGACTGCCACTAAAGTAGATAGCAAAAATATCAATGCCCTAGATGTAACCGAAGAGTTCATCGATGTAGAAGCGAGAATCAAGACGAAAAAAGAAATAGAAGAGCGCTATAAAGAATTACTTAAACGCGCTAATACAATAGATGATATTCTAAGAATAGAAAGAGAACTAGGGGCTCTACGTGCGGATATTGAGTCATTCGAAGGACGACTAAAGTACCTAAAGAGTAGAATATCGCTAAGTACTCTTACGGTAACTTTCTATGAAAAAGGAGAATCAACAACAGGCTTTGGGTACGAAATATCATCTGCCTTTGGTTCTGGATGGAGTAATCTATTATCATTTGTGATAGGGTTATTCTATATCTGGCCATTTATCCTAATCTCAATTGGATTAATCTTGATCATCAGACGTATCAGAAAACGCAGAAAACAGAATAATATAAATTAATATAAAGCAAAAGCCCTACCATTATAGTAGGGCTTTTTATATTTCTTTAATTGTGTATCTACCTGCTTTATGTGACACGCAAAATATTGCGTCTCTACAGTAAAAACCCTACCTATACCTAATACCACAGGTAAAAACTGCAAACAGATAGACGCAAAGTATTGCGTCTCTACAGCAACACCCTACCTATACCTAATGCCGAAGGTAAAAACCGTAAACCAAACATTCCTAATTCTAAATTCCTAATTCCTCATTAGAAATCTCCTCTTTCATCTCTAACAGATTTAACTCTCCATCGTATAATGCATGAAATACAAAAGGCTTGCCCTCTAAGATATATTTATAGATAAACCAATCTGTCTTTGGAGTAGGTACATTCAGCAAGTCCTCATACGCTATCCACTCTAAAGTTCCTTCATTACACTCAGGAGGAGTGACAGCATCGATATCTGCTACATACACATAGCTTAGCCAATTATACTTCACAGGAGAAGTCTCTGTCAGTATACCGCAGAACTTCACCTTATCTACTCTTATCCCTGTCTCTTCAAATGTCTCACGGATCACCCCCTCTTCAGGAGTTTCGAAAGGTTCTATCTTACCTCCCACAGGAGTATATGTATCTTTATTGGGTTCTTTTAAACGCTTTAGAAGCATAAAGTTATTCCCATTTCTCAGCACACACAGTGTTGCTATTCTTTTTATTCCTAACGGAACAGCAGTTGTACTCATCCTATTGCTCGTTTAATAATTCTTGAAAGCGTTCTACGAACTGACTTACGTGATATCCATCCATCAGTGCATGATGTCCATGTATAGATACTGCCATACGCTTACGACCATTCTCCTCCATTACTTTCCCAAAAGAAATCTTAGGACAACTATCTGGGAAGTCAAAGTTACGTGCATGACTCATACTCGTAAAGTCTAGCCATGGCAAAGCTGATATATGTAATACATTCTCACTATTCGACGCAGGTAATAATGAAGTCGACTGTTGTACACTCTTTATTTCTTTTTTTGCCTCTGCGAAGAAAGTCTTCTTATCAGCGTAATAATTCATATACGCAAACCCAAAAGTCCCATTAGGTCTATTGATGGTAGGTGATGCGTGTACCTCATCATACAGATATACCTCGTTATCCACTATTCTATATCTAAACGCCTCTACCTCATTAGCTGCTCTAAGTGCATCGTGTAGATAAGTAAGGAAGAAAGAATCCTTATTCGCTTTAGCTCTATTATACACCGTAGTACAATCTACTTGTACTGTAATACCAAAGAAAGGTTCTGTAAACTGTTTAAAAAAAGCATATTGCTCCCCTCTCTCCCATTGGGTAGTATCAATCTTAGTTCTCATTTTGTTGTGTTGTTTTATTCACAGCGAAAATATACGTAATCTTCTTGATGATAAAAGACTTTTGTCCTAGACTAATATATGTAACATCGTTTACTCCTATTTCATCAACGCTCTCAACTGCTCTTCAAAATCCTCTTCTAACCCTTTATCAAAAATCTTTAATAATCTCCCCTCCAAATTAAATAGTGCATAATATGGAGTTCCACTCATTCTGTATTTAGCAATTGTTGGGCTTTGCATTCCTCTTTTATCCCAAACTATTACACCGTGATCTCCTTTTAGACCTCTATACTTTTCAACACTATGTAAATCATTCTCTATACAATAAGTCACATATACTAACTTATCTTCTAACGCTTTTGCTAACTTTGAAGTTATTGGAACAGCCTGTTGACAAAAATAACAATAGGGTGAAGAGAAATCAAGTAACACATACTTTCCTTTAAAATAATCACTAAACGTTACTTCCTTTTCATTCATATCTAAAGCCGTAAAGTCATAATAACTACCTCCCTTCACTAACACTTTATTATCTATTAGAGCTTTTAAAAATACTATTGGATCAGTATTTTGATATTGACTATCTACTAAGTCATACAATTCTTTATAATGATTGGTATTAGTATCATGCATTATAAATCCAACCAAATAACGTCCATAATCCGTATTGATATTTTTCTTTAAAAACTCGTAGTCTAAGTCTTTTATCTTTTGCTCTATACGTAAGTATTCCACTTTGTATGGTGCCATCGCATTATCATAAGACATTCCACTATCTACTTCTTTAGACACCTTACTTTCGATAGTTTGGCGTTCAGTTCTTAATTCTCTAGTTAGTATCTCGCTCTCATATCTTAAAGTATCATACCTAGAACCTTTAGCTTGTAGACTCTTTAAATCGTCAAAGCGACCATCTATAGTCACTGTCTCATTTCCTAAGAAAAAAGAAGTATACTCATAATCATCCCCTTTCATGATAGACAAATATACAGGCGTAGGCGCTTTAACAATCTCTGCTTCTACTACGAATACCCCATCTATAGCTTTAAGCTCTATCTCTTTCTTGTCATAAGAGAGCATTAGTTTAGCCTCTTTAGGTATCCCAGTAATCTTACCAGTGATATGTAGTTTATCTTGAGCCATTATTCCTACAGAAAAGAATAATGCGATTAACATCATTAATTTATTATTCATTATTTAAGCGATTGGTTTGTTATTAATCTACAACGTATGGTTCAGAGGCATATTGCTGCCTTATTATGTCAATACTATTAAATCAAACATAAAGTACAAAGAAATACTATAGAAGCTATATACAATGAATACACCTATCACTCCTCCCCATTAACTAAAGAAACTGCTCTCATTTGGAGATAATACCCTCTCCTGCCTTTTTTAATCTAATTTGGAGAATGAAATAAAACATAAATAACTAACAATCAACAAATAACAATATTTAACTTTAAGTTTGTTTTGATAGTGTTCGATAATACCCAGTATTTACTTGGGATAAGAGGTAGTTTACCGAACTGTATTCAGGTTGTACCCGAACCATCTACTATAGATTAAGATAGAAATAAAGCATTATTTGTATAAAAATGACGTGTATTTGAATTTTTATATTCTCTTTTAGAGGTAAAAATTGGTCAATTCGAAATAATGTCTATTTTTGTTATACAACCACAAAAAACGATATTGATATATGAGACCAGATTTATTTCAGGCACCTGATTATTACTTATTAGACGACTTGTTAAGTGATGAACACAAGTTAATTAGAGATACAGCGAGAGCATGGGTGAAGAAAGAAGTTTCTCCTATTATAGAAGACTTCGCTCAACGTGCAGAATTTCCAAAACAATTAATACCAGGGTTAGCCGAGATAGGTGGATTCGGTCCTTATATCCCTACAGAATACGGAGGAGCAGGATTAGACCAAATTTCGTATGGACTAATCATGCAGGAGATCGAGAGAGGAGATTCTGGTATTCGTTCTACCTCATCAGTACAGTCTTCACTCGTGATGTACCCTATCTGGAAGTACGGTAATGAGGAGCAACGCATGAAGTACCTACCTAAGTTAGCGACGGGAGAGTATATCGGATGCTTTGGATTAACAGAGCCAGATCACGGTTCTAACCCAGGCGGGATGCTGACTAACTTTAAAGATATGGGAGACCACTACCTGCTAAATGGGGCTAAAATGTGGATCTCTAATGCTCCATTCGCAGACATCGCTGTAGTATGGGCTAAGAATGAAGAAGGACGTATACACGGACTGATCGTAGAGCGTGGTATGGAAGGCTTCACTACTCCGGAGACACATAATAAGTGGTCACTGAGAGCTTCGGCTACAGGGGAGTTAATATTCGATAATGTCAAAGTACCTAAAGCTAACTTATTGCCAAACAAATCAGGATTAGGAGCACCTCTAGGCTGTCTAGATTCTGCTAGATATGGTATCGCATGGGGAGCTATCGGAGCAGCTATGGACTGCTATGACACGGCACTTCGCTATTCGAAAGAGCGCATCCAGTTCGACAAACCTATCGGTGCGACTCAGTTACAACAAAAGAAATTAGCAGAGATGATTACAGAGATCACTAAAGCACAGCTATTAACCTGGAGATTAGGCGTACTGAGAGACGAAGGAAGAGCTACTTCTGCACAAATATCTATGGCTAAACGAAACAATGTCGCTATGGCATTAGACATCGCACGTGATGCGCGTCAGATGTTGGGAGGTATGGGTATCACAGGAGAATACTCTATCATGCGCCACATGATGAACTTAGAATCTGTAGTGACCTATGAGGGGACACATGATATCCACTTGTTAATAACAGGTATGGATGTGACAGGATTCCCTGCATTTAAGTAATAAATATCTTTATAGATAAACTTTATACAAAGAGCTTCGCCTTTCGGTGAAGCTTTTTTACTTTTGTACTAAATTTTAGAAGATATGACTATTCAAGAAATCAATGCACAGATAGCTGAAGAAAGAAATGCGTTACTTCAACACCCTCTTTATAATAAAATAAAGACTATCCCTCACTTATGTACATTTATGGAAGGGCATGTATATGCGGTATGGGATTTTATGTCATTGCTTAAAGCCTTACAACAACAATTGACTTGTACTACGACTCCTTGGTTTGCCTCAGAGTTTCCACAGACACGCTATTTGATCAATGAGATTGTACTAGCAGAAGAGTCAGACCTAGCCTATGATGGACAGCGTCTGAGCCACTTCGAGATGTACTTAGATGCTATGATAACGGCTAAAGCAGATACTACTGCTATCGAAGCACTTATCCGCACTCTTAAATCTGGAACACCTATCTTCGAAGCGATAGCACAGACAGACTTAGATGAAGGGGTAAAAGAGTTTTTAAACTTTACATTCAAGACTATCGAAGGGGGTAAAGCACATGAGATCGCAGCAGCCTTCACATTTGGTCGCGAAGATTTGATACCAGATATGTTTACTGAGATCTTAAAAGGTTTTCAACAAAACTTTCCTGAGACAGACTTGACAAAGCTAGTCTATTACTTCGAACGTCATATCGAACTAGATGGAGATGAGCATGGTCCGATGGCGATGAAGATGATTTCTGAACTATGTGGAGATGATCAGCAGAAGTGGCAAGATGTCATCACAATCTCTAAACAAGCACTAATAAAACGTTATAACTTGTGGAATTCTATCGAAAATTTTATAGATATCAAGTAAGTTTAACGTTTACAAAACACTAATATCTCATTAATTTACATATATTTACACAAAAGCATTAAAAACATGAAATTGAAAGGTAAAAACGCAATTATCACCGGAGGTGGAAGAGGATTAGGTAAAGCTACCGCTGTTGCTTTCGCTCAAGAAGGGATAAACGTTGCTATTACTGGTAGAAACGAGAAAACATTACAAGCAACTGTCACTGAGTTAGAAGCATTAGGAGTGAAAGCTACTTATGCGGTATTCGATGTGACTGATAAAGCAAAAGTAAAAGCTGAAATAGCTAAATTAATAGAAACATTAGGAGGAGTAGATATATTAGTGAACAATGCTGGTATATCAGAATTCGGAAAATTCACAGATATGTCTGCTGAGCGTTGGGAAGAGATTTTACTTACTAACGTGATGGGAGTGTATAATGTGACTAGAGAAGTACTACCTCACTTAATAGATCAGAATGAAGGAGATATCTTTAACGTAGCTTCTACAGCTGGTCTTAACGGAAATGCAACTACGTCTGCATACTCTGCGTCTAAATTTGCAGTGATCGGGATGTCTGAATCACTAATGAAGGAAGTGCGCAAAAACAATATTAGAGTATGTACGCTAACGCCAAGTACTATCGCATCAGATATGTCTATAGAATTAGGGCTTACAGATGGTAACCCTGATCATATCTTACAGCCAGAGGACTTCGCAGAGCTTATCGTAGCTACATTGAGATTACCTAGAAGAGCCATGGTTAAAACAGCATCGCTGTGGACAACTAATCCTCAATAAAATAGAAGGAGAGGTTTGACTCCTATTCTTTCTTATTACTTATTATGATTACAACCTAAACTCGCTATTTTGGCGAGTTTTTTATTGTATTATTTTTTTATTTAGCAACCGTTTTTTTATTTACTTTTGCGCCGATTTATATTCATTCTTTCGTCATGATACGAAAAATAACACGCTTCTTTTTAAAGCTAGCACTTCTCTTTTTTGGACTGAGTATTTTCTCAGTACTAGTCTTTCGTTTTGTCCCTGTACCTTATACCCCACTGATGTTTATCAGACTGTATGAACAGGTCAAAGATGGAAAACCAATGACACTACAACATAAATGGGTACCTCTAGATGAAATCAATGTCAATCTACAGAAAGCCGTGATCGCTAGTGAGGATGGACACTTCTTGACACATAATGGTTTTGATTTTAAAGCCATAGAGAAAGCAATGAAGAACAATGAAAAAGGCAAAAAAATCAAAGGTGGTAGTACCATCTCACAGCAGACTGCTAAGAATGTGTTCTTATGGCCTGGGCGTAGCTATATCCGCAAAGGCTTTGAAGCTTACTTTACAGTCCTGATAGAATTCCTATGGCCTAAAGAGAGAATCCTAGAAGTCTATCTGAATAGTATAGAGATGGGAGATGGTGTCTATGGAGCACAGGCTGCGGCAAAACATTGGTATAATAAAGATGCAAAGAACTTAACTGCTAATCAAGCAGCAGGTATCGCAGTGATCCTACCGAGTCCGAGACGATATAAAGCCAATAACTCCGGACCATATATCGCGAAAAGAAAGAACACAATCACGCGTTATGTGAACAACTTCGGACCTCTCGATTTTAATAAGAAAGAAGCTAATAAAAAAGAGAATAAGAAGAAGTAATCCTATTTTAACTATTTAAATTGCAGTATTAACATTGTTTTTTTATAACTTTGTTAGGAACTAAAATAAATTCCTATGAAAAAAGTATTGTTATCATTCGCAGTAGTTGGATTATTATTCGCTACTTCATGTAAAGACACAAAAGCTGAAGAAACAACTCCAGCTGTAGAAAACACAGAAGCTACAACAGAAGAATCAGCTGCTGTATCAGAATTTGAAAAAGCTAAAACTGAAGCTGAAACAAAATTAGCTGATGCTAAGAAAGCAGTAGAAGAAGCTGTTAAAAAAGGAGACAAAAAAGCTCAAGAAGAAGCTAACAAAGCTTTAGAAGCTGCACAAAAAACTTGGGATGACGCTAAAGCTAAATTCGAAGAAGTAAGCAAAAAAGCTGGTGATGCAGTAGAAAACGCTAAAGATGCTACTGAAGAAAAAGTAGAAGAAGTAAAAGACGCTACTGAGAAAAAAGTAGAAGAAGTGAAAGAAGCTACTGAAAAGAAAGCTGATGAAGTAAAAGGTGCGATGAAAGACGCAGCTGACAAACTAAAAAAATAGTATTTATAGAATACGGAAAGGAGCTCATAACGAGCTCCTTTTTTTGTTTACTCT
This sequence comes from Myroides profundi, assembly GCF_000833025.1. Taxonomy (NCBI): domain Bacteria; kingdom Pseudomonadati; phylum Bacteroidota; class Flavobacteriia; order Flavobacteriales; family Flavobacteriaceae; genus Myroides; species Myroides profundi. The sequence continues at coordinate 320,432 of NZ_CP010817.1, read as the reverse complement.
TATAAGGACACTATAAATTTTATAGATATTTTTAATATCCTCATAAAGATAAACAATTACGTATCAATGGTATTACCTATTTTATTTTGTACATTTACATAGTAATAAAAAATCAGAAATACTATGAAAACAAATATCGGTCTTACAGACAACGCACGTCAATTCAATGCAGAAGTACTATCTAAATTATTAGCAGATGAGTTTATCCTTTACACTAAAGCGAGAAATGCTCATTATAACGTAACGGGGGTAGACTTCCATTCTAAACACGTATACTTCGAAGAACTATATACAGAACTAGCAGTGAATGTAGATGCTGTAGCAGAACGTATTAAAACACTAGGACACTATGCTCCTTCTTCTTTAAAAGATTACTTAAAACTAACTCACTTAACAGAAGAGAGAAAAACTACAGATACAGATAGTAAGTCTTGGATTGCAGAATTATTAATAGACTATGAGGTGATCGTATCCTTCATCAGACAGAATATAGATGCTATCGAAGAGTCTAATGATAAGAGTACTGCTGACTTCTTAATCGGCTTAATGGAAGCGCATGAGAAAACAGCTTGGATGCTACGTTCTCACTTAGGATAATCAGTGAAACAACATTATATCAAGGTTTGCCTTTTTTGGGCAAACCTTTTTTGTTACTTTTACCTCAAACAACAATAACCAATATGAAAAAGCTATTTATGTTGGGAGCAGTATTATCCCTACTAGTATCATGTTCTCAGCCTAAAACAGATATAGAAAGAGCAGAGGTATTCCAAAAAGAACTCAACAAAGAGTTTAGCGACTCTAAAACATCTCCATTACCTAAGGATGCGCTAAAGAAGTTTAAAGGACTTGATTTCTTCCCTATAACAGAAGATTATATTGTAGAAGCTAAACTAGTTCGTACACCAGACGAAAAGCCTTTTACGATGCCTACAACGACTTCGAATAAGCTGAATTATGTCAAATACGGAGAACTACACTTTACATTAGATAAAAAAGAACATAAAGTAGATGTCTTTCAGGATCTAGATATCCTAAAGAAAGAAGACTATGCTAATCACCTATTCTTACCCTTTACAGATCTTACTTCTGGAGTGACTACTTATGGTGGAGGTAGATATATAGATTTAGAGATACCAGAAGGAGACCTTATTACTCTAAACTTTAATCAGGCTTATAATCCATTCTGCGTGTATAACCCTAAATACTCATGCCCTATACCACCTGAACAAAACTTCATAGAAGTAGAAATAAATGCTGGTGTAAAAAATTATAAATACGAATAAGCAGAGTAGCAAGAAACGGATTGTGAGCAAGTAAGAGTCATGATACTTTTGGTTTTCTAAATACAGTAAAATGAAACTAAAAGGTAAAATAGCGCTTATCACTGGTGGAACTAGTGGTATCGGTAAAGCAACAGCACTCTTATTTATCCAACACGGTGCACAGGTCATCATCACAGGTAGAAATAAACATACTGTAGACAGTACAGTGGCAGAACTAGGTCATCAAGCTATAGGTATCGTCTCTGATGCTGGTAATATGGTAGACCTGATGCGTCTAGGTGAAGAGTTACGTCACTACACTTCTCGTTTAGACATTGTGTTTGTCAATGCTGGTTTTGGTAAATATGCTCCTCTAGAGCTAATAGACGAGACGCACTATGAAGAGATGTTCAATACTATCGTCAAGGGAACTCTATTCACTGTACAGCAGGTCTTACCCCTTATGTCTAGTGATAGCGCTATCGTGCTAAACACTTCTATCGTCACTGAAGTAGGGATGCAAAACTCTAGTGTCTATTCTGCTGCTAAAGCAGCTGTACAATCGTTCACTAAGACCTTTGCCTCAGAATTAATCGGTAGAGGAATACGCGTTAATGCTGTATCGCCAGGCCCTATCCAAACGAACTACTTCGACCGATCTAACTTATCTAAAGAGCAAGTAGACTCATTCACTACTTCCTTCGCACCACAGGTGCCAATACAACGCTTCGGTCTAGCGTCTGAAGTAGCAGAGGCAGTGATGTTCTTAGCTTCTGATGCCGCTTCATTCATTGTAGGTACAGAGCTAAGTGTAGACGGAGGTTTTCCAAAGATAAAAACATCATAAAGAAAAAGGATATAAATTAAAAAGGCGAGTCAAAATATTGACTCGCCTTTATTGGACTTAAAAACTGTTGTTTCCTATTTCAGTTTCTTGATACCCATATTGTATAATGTAAATGCTTGTAAGTCTACGTGCTCTTGTATTTGTTGAGCAATAGATTTACCTGCACCATGTCCTGCATTCGTTTCAATACGAATTAACATTGGATTATTACCTGTATTTTTAGCTTGTAACTCAGCTGCAAACTTAAAGCTGTGTGCTGGTACTACTCTATCATCATGGTCACCTGTTGTTACCATTGTAGCAGGGTATGCTACAGCTTTCACATTGTGTAGAGGAGAATATCCTTTTAAGTATTCGAACATCTCTTTGCTATCTTCTGAAGTACCATAGTCATATGCCCATCCTGCACCTGCTGTGAAAGTGTGGTAACGCAACATATCTAATACTCCTACTGCTGGTAAAGCTACTTTCATAAGATCAGGACGTTGAGTCATAGTAGCACCTACTAATAACCCTCCATTAGATCCACCTTTAATAGCTAAGAAATCAGATGAAGTATATTTATTGTCAATTAAGTACTGACCTGCAGCGATAAAGTCATCAAATACATTTTGTTTTTGTAATTGCGTACCTGCTACGTGCCATTCTTTACCATACTCTCCACCACCTCTAAGGTTTGGTACAGCATATACACCACCATTCTCTAACCAAATAGCATTAGCAATGCTAAATGAAGGAGTCAAGCTAATATTAAACCCTCCGTAAGCATATAGCATAGTAGGATTCTTACCATCTAACTTAAGACCTTTTTTATGTGTAATGATCATCGGTACTTTAGTTCCGTCTTTAGAAGTATAGAATACTTGTTTAGACTCATATTGAGAAGAGTCAAACTTCACTTTAGGTTGCTCATATACTTTAGACGTACCATCTACTGGATTGAAAGCATAGATACTTCCTGCAGTGATATAGTTCGTGAAAGAATAGTATAATGTAGTATCTGATTTTTTACCACCAAAACCACCAACAGTTCCAACTCCTGGTAATTCTACTACTCTCACTTTCTTACCTGTATAGTCATATTGCTCTACATACGCTACAGCATCTTTTAAGTAGTTAGCGAAGATATATCCAGCTCCTGTTGAAGGTGTCAATACATTCTTTGTCTCTGCGATAAAGTCAACCCAATTCGCTTGTCCTGGATTCTTAGCATCTACAGTTACTACTCTTGTGTTAGGTGCTTTATAATCTGTTACGATATATAATTTACCATCTTTACTATCTAATACTCCATTACTACTGTCGAAGTTATTTACTACAGTAACTATAGGGCTATTCGCTACAGTCAAATCTTTCACATAAAGCTCGTTTCCATAAGTAGAATTAGCAGCCGTAATAATTAAATATTTATTATCACTCGTCACTCCTCCACCTACGTAACGTCTCTTCTGATCTTTACCGAAGATTAGAGCATCCTCTTTCTGAGCTGTACCTAGTTTGTGGTAATATAATTTATGTTGATCTGTCTTTGCAGATAATTCACTACCTGTTGGTTTATCATAACTAGAGTAATAGAACCCTTCATTACCAAACCAAGAAACACCACTAAACTTCACATCTACTAATGTATCCCCTATCACTTGCTTTGTTTCTGCATCTAGCACGATAATCTTTCTCCAGTCACTTCCACCTTCAGAGATAGCGTAAGCTACTTTAGAACCATCCTCAGAGAAATCAACACTTCCTAATGATGTAGTACCATCTTTAGAGAATGTATTAGGATCTAAGAATACTTCTTCTTTACCAGCTTCATCTTTGCGGTATAAAATAGACTGATTCTGTAACCCGTCATTTTTAAAGAAATAAGTGTATTTACCTTCTTTAAATGGAGCACCGATCTTCTCATAGTTCCATGCCTCTTCCATTTGTTTCTTTAGGTCATCTCTAAAAGGAATCTGAGCTAAATAATCAAAAGTAACTTGGTTCTCTGCTTTTACCCAAGCAGCAGTTTCTTCTGATCTATCATCTTCTAACCATCTATATGGGTCAGCTACTTCTACACCGAAGTAAGTATCTACTACCTCACCTTTTTTCGTGTCTGGGTACTTTAGTTCTACATTTGCTTCTTCTGTAGCTCCTTGCTTACAAGAAACTATGATTGTAGCAACTAGTAAAGTCATAAGTGTTTTTCTCATAAATGTTTAAGTTAGTTATTGTTTTCTTAAAATAATAAGTTAGTAAATATATCCATAAAAAAATAAAGAGCAAGGAGGAATCCCCCTTACTCTCTATATATTAACATTATTTCCTATTATTAATGTGCATGATCGTGGTCATGACCACTGTCTCCTTGACCTGGATCAACGATTTCGATATTTCTAAACACCATAGATTGGTTACCAGCTTTATCAACTACCTTCACTACGAAGTGATAGTTTCCTCTTTTAGCATCTTTATCAATAACAATGTCATGTTGATGAACATGGTCATTCTTTTTACCAAAAATATCATCCCATGTACGATTGAATTTAAATGCTTTTCTACTATCATTTTCATGATCATGATCATCATGACGAACTTCTATACTCTGAATACTAACTCCTTTACCGTGAGTGTGTCCATCAAAATTATCATGAATATCAACATTGTAAGTTCCTAAAGCTACATTATCAGTAAGATCCATATCAAAATGGATATCTTTTCCTGCTTCTAATTTAGCTCCTTCTACTGGAGCATTTAGTATAATCACTGGTGGTTCTGTATCTACATTATCATCACCAGATGTACAAGACGTTAAAAACAATGAGCTAAGGATTGAGTAAAAAGCGATATATATTATAGTTTTCATATTTTTCTATTTTAGATATTAATAATTTGTGGGGACAAATATTTTATTGTGTGTTTGCGTGTGTGTGTTTGCGTTATCTTACTTTAACTATAGGAGGCCCTCTCTGATAGATAAAGTTATAGAATGTGTCAAAGCTATTGATCTTATACAGATCCATAACATAACTGTAAACTTGGGGTGTCCAAACATTCCAACGAAATAAGTCTATCGCTGTTAAGGGAGAAAGTTTGAATATATGTTGTTCACAGAAATGTATTGTATTACTATTGACATACTCTAAATCAGATGACCTCTTGCCAAACTCATGTTCTACAACTACGAAGTGTAGAACATTACTAATATGTGGTATAATAAATACCACTAGCATCAAAGTCAACCACAGAACACGAATGTTCTTGTTCTTCATTAGAATGGCACTTGAATCATTAATTGAATTGAACGACCTAGTTCTGGTATCTCAAGTGGTCTATAGAAACTCATGTGATTAAGAATCTTGCGATCTAATATATTCGTTGCTAATAGACTTGTTCTTGCTGCTACCTTTCCGATTTTGATAGTAGAAGTAAAACCTGCTCCTAAACTAAAAGAACTTGGGGTGATAGACTCTCCTTGAGCTATACGTTCTTGTTTAGCAAACCATTTACCATTCACAAATAATTCAGATTCTGTAAAGGCTTTCCAATTATTAAACTCATATTTCAGCTGACCAAAGAAGTTCATTGGTGGAGAAAATGGTAGAGGATAATTTCCTTTCTTACCGTTAGCTATCTGACGATTATAAATATATTCAAAAACACCCTCTGCTACGAAACTCTGTAAGAACCTTTGTTCTACTTTCCACTCAAATCCAGAAATAAAAGCTTGTGACTGTGAATATTCATAAATTTGTCCACTATCTGGTAAAACAGAGAACTTACCCGAAGGTCTTAAGAATATATAATTTGAAAAGAAATATGCATAAGGGCTAATAGACGTATTAAAATTCTCACTTGTATAACTAGCTCTTAAATCAAAAGCAACTCCTTGCTCTGGTTTCAGATTAGGGTTACCTTTCTCATGTCTGAAAGCACCATGGTGTACTCCATTAGAAGCCATCTCTATAGCTGTAGGGAATCTAAAATTAGTACCAAAAGTAGCAGCTAACTTAATCTTATCTGTATAATCAAACTTAGCCCCTATCATTGCATTAAAGCTAGTGAAGTCTTTATCTGTCTTATGACTACGCTGTGCATAATCTGCGGCAAAACTATGTGAGTGACCATTATCTCTTAAATAATCATACAATACATTATCATAGAAAGGCTTAATATGAATCTCTGCATAATCAGCACGTACTCCAGCCTCCCATGTAAAACGATCTGTAACAAAATGCTCATGTGTAGCAAATGCCCCTATACCAAAGCGATTAAACTTTGGCAATAAGAAACCATACCCTGCTATTGTATTATTTTGATAGGTATATTGAACACCTATTGTACTTTTATGATTATTGGGAGACAAATACTCATACTTAGCAGCGACATCAAATGTATTTAAATTAAACTCTAATTCTAGATTAGGGTTTACACTTGGTGCCTCTTGATTATCAAAGTGTGAGTGAAAAAGACTATTCTCCTGTCTCTTATTATTCTGAAATGACAGTAGAACATTAAATTTGCTGTTCTCAGTTAACTCATAACTAAAGTTATTCGTAACCTTAAAGTGATTTACACTTTGGTTAGGCAACTCTATATTACGATGATTTCCATCATCTGCTACAGCGGCAATACTAGGAAGACCATGTGCTCCAGGGAAAAACCCACTCTTATCGTACACATTACTCACACTTAGAATATTCTTCACCTTACCATTTACATACCCGATCTGTCCATATAAGGCTGTATTCTTACCAGCTGTATTCTTCATACGTCTTCCATAAATAGGAATATTCGTATTTAGGTAATAGATCTGATCTGTAGGTACTCTATAGTCACCATAGTCCTGAGCAGTAGCTTTAAACTTAAAGAAGAACTTATCTTCTCTAGCTTTGATTTGTAAAGAAGCACCATAAGAGTCATTCACAGTCTTACCAAAGATGGTAGCACTACCATTAAAAGAGTGTACCTCAGGTACCTTCTCATTATTAATCTTAATTACACCACCGATAGCATCACTCCCGTACTCGATAGCTCCTACACCTTTAATCACCTCTACCTCTTCTGTACTAAAAGCATCGATCTCCAGACCGTGATCAGCACCCCATTGTTGTCCTTCTTGTTTAGCTCCATTCTCAGCTACCGCCACACGGTTAAAGCCTAACCCTCTTATAACAGGTTTAGACGCACCAGCACCAATCACCATCGCATTCACTCCAGGAACATTCTCTAATGTCTTAGCCAATGAACCTGAGAAATTCTCAACTAACTTTTGGTTGCTTATTTTTTCTGTATTCTTGATCGTTTGGACTCCTTTAGAAGAGACTACCACCTGGTCTAGGACAGTATTATCTTCCTTAAGATGAAAATCTAGTGTCAAGTCTTTAGTCACATTTAGCTCCTGACGAATGCTCTGATATCCAATAAACTGTATCTGAAAATCAACCTTACCTTCCTTAACAGACTTGAATATAAATTGTCCATTAAGATCCGCTACAGAAACTTGATCCCCTAATTGTATCGTACTCCCTACTAAAGCTACACCATACATATCTGATACCTTACCCGCAACAGTAAACTGCTGTGCATAAGCACCAATAGTAGCCATTAGCGAAAGTACAAGAATAAAAATTCTCATTAATTCTCTAATATTTTAATTGTACATAAATAACTAACCTCTATACAGCACTGTATGAGATTATTCTAAATAATTTATGCCAATACAGGGGGAGCCCTGAGCGAAAAGTATATTTGTGAAAGAGGTATTACTCTTAGAGATACGAAGTCTTGTACCTCTTTAATCACCTTAAACTGTGAAAAATCAAATGAGAAAAATTCTGACAAAATAGCTTGATTCAAAATAGTATCACAAGCAAAACACTGATCTAACTGATCATGAACCTCTTTAAAAGTTAACTGCTCTGTAGAATCACTTCTCTTTTCATTAAAGTGAGCATGTGTACTATGTTCTCTCTCATAGCGAACTGTAGATACTAAATGCTCATAACTATGCACAAATTGAAAGACAATGGTAAACAGAACGGATACCACCAATAGAATTCTTGCTATGTTTTTCTTTCTTTGCATGATGCAAATATAAACAAGAATGAAACATATTAACAATTAAAGAGACTATATTTAATGATAAGTTTACATTAGTCCTTTTTTATTTGACAATTTTATTTTGTAATTCTCTTGTATTCATCATACTTCAGCGCTATAAATTGTCAAAAGATGAGCTATAAAAAACATAATAAAATCGCATTAAAAGAATTAATGACGCTATTTATCAGAGCATTCTAATACATTCCAAATCCTTTTATGAATCTTATTCAGAACAATTTTTTCGCCTCTACCCTACACCTTACTTATCATAAATCAATAAAGTCTTTTGTTAACAAAAGAACCAATACATACATTACCACAACTACACATTCCTTCTACTTATACTATGGATATGGGCATTTGATCCCATAGTGATCGCATTAAAACTGGTCAAAACTATGCGACCATTATGCCATCACTAGCCGATCACTATGCGACCACTGCCTAAAAAGTTGTCTCGTCCTACTATAGCTGTACAGTTCCTGTTTACCCCTCATACCTCTAACTGTACAAATGTGTTCAGCCTAAACCAAAAATTATTGTTTGTGTTTTGTTACCTTTGTTTTTCATAAAAAATCATTAATAATGAATAGCAGACTATTAGGTAGTATATTAATCATAGCGGGTTCTTCTATCGGCGGAGGAATGTTAGCTATGCCTATCACATCAGCAGGAGTAGGCTTTATAGGAGCTACATTACTGTTATTTATCATTTGGTTTGCGATGTGTTATACTGCATTATTGATGGTTCGTATTTATGATTTTAATAGTCCTAAAGATGGCTTTGATACCTTGACTAGAAAGTATGCAGGATTCACTGTGAACAGAATAGCAGGGCTAAGTCTTATGTTCCTAATCTATGGGCTAACAGCTGCATATATGTCTGGCGGAGGGACAATCCTAAAGACGAATATAGACCTCCTACTAGACACTAATCTAGACGACCGCTTAGCTGTGCTTATCTTCTCAGCTATATTCAGTACTATTGTGATTATTGGGACGAGATGGGTAGATTGGTTTACTCGTATTCTTTTTACAGGTAAGCTTATCTTCTTAGCACTATTAGTGATCGTTATGACTCCTCTGATAGAAGGAGCAAATCTACTTCACATGCCCTTATCACAAGGTCTAGTGATTATGTCTATCCCTGCGATATTCACCTCTTTTGGTTTTCATGGAAGTATCCCTAGTATCGTTGATTATCTAGAGGGGAATAAGAAACAATTAAAAAGAGCCTTTATACTAGGAAGCTTACTACCCTTAGTGATTTATTTAGTTTGGCAGATCGTTATATTAGGAACTTTAGATCAAACTGTCTTTATGCAGATATTGCAAGAACACTCTGAGGTAAAAGGGTTATTACTTAGTATACGAGAGTTGTCGCACTCTACGTATATAGAGACTTTATTTAGTTTCTTTGCAGCAGCAGCATTAGGTACCTCTTTCTTAGGAGTAAGTATTGGATTATTAGATTACTATAAAGATTTGTTTAAAAATAAGTCAAAAAAATTAATCAAGCCTCTAGCTGCTATCTGTACATTCATACCGCCACTACTATTTGCACTCTTCTATCCAGAAGGTTTTATCTTGGCATTAGGATATGCAGCGATAGCAGGTGTTATACTTGCATTAGTCATTCCTGTGGTACTATATTTAAAGGCAATGAGATTTCACAAAATCAAAATTTCGTTGTTACAATATTTCATTATCGGTTTTATATTAATACTTTCTTTAGTAATAGTATTTGCACAACTATTAGTCGTTAGCAAAAGCTAAAACCTAAATGTTTTATAAACTTTCTAAAAGTTAGTTAAGAAACGTTTTGTATCATTTTAATTTAGGACTTTACGAGATTCAAAGACCTAGAAATTGCGTAAATTTGCAAGCTTAAATTATTTTATGATAAACAAATACTTACTAACAACAATATTCGTTATCACACTGATAACGAACACCGTATCTTTTGCACAACAAAGTGCAGATGTAATCTCTAATGAAGAACAACGGGATAGCACGGCAGCTAAAAAGAAATTTTTTGAACGTGTAGTTTCTTATTTTGAAGAAGCTAAAAAAGATAAATCACAGAGTAAATTTGACCTTTCATTCATAGGGGGGCCAAGCTACTCTGTAGATACTAAACTAGGACTAGGGATAGTCGCTTCTGGACTATACAGAGTAGATAAAGAGAACCTAGACTTACCCCCTTCTGATCTCGCTATTTATACTAACTTTACTACAAGTGGATTCTTTGCTATCGGAGTAGAGAACACAACAATATTTCCTAATGATGACTACCGATTTCACTACGATATGGCATTTAAATATATGCCTAGTAAATACTATGGTATAGGATACGAGGCAGGTAGCCAAGGAGACTATGTGAAGTACGACGAATATCACTTAGGCTTGAAATTTGATGTATTGAGAAAAGTGTTGCCTAATACGTATGTAGGATTAGTCTTTTCTGCTCAAAATATCCAGAGTAGAAACTTCAGAGATATGGAGGTAAGACCTGATACAGACTCTAAAGATACGGCTATCGGAGGAGGATTTATCGCGTCATACGACAGTAGAGACTTTATTCCTAACCCGAGTAAAGGAATCTTTATCCAATACGAGCAGACTTTTTTCCCAAAAACATTGGGAAGTAATAAGCACTTCGGAAAGATTAACTTTACAGCGCGTGCATACCAAGAGGTATGGAAAGATGGTCTAATAGCCTTCGACTTAAATGGAGAGTTTAACAATGGTGAAGTGCCATGGACAATGCTTTCTAAACTAGGAGGAGCTAGACAGATGAGAGGGTACTACAGTGGGCAATATCGAGATAGAAAACAGATTAATACACAGGTAGAACTAAGACAAAAAATACATAACCGACATGGTGTAGCTGTATGGGGTGGTGCAGGTAATGTGTTTGAGAATATGGACAAATTTGACTGGAGCCATACCTTACCTACTTATGGTATAGGATATAGATGGGAGTTTAAAAATAGAGTAAACGTACGTCTTGACTATGGTTTTGGTAAAGGTCAGAGTGGTTTCTACTTTAATATCTATGAATCGTTTTAAGGGATAAAATGACTGAACAATTAAATAAAAAAGGATTCTTTAGCAGAATCATAAATAACCCAATCGCCTTGTTTTGGTTCTATATTGCTGTCAATATGGTTCCGAGCATTTACTTTGTCTTTACACAGCCTGTGGATGTATTAGGTAAGATTGTAGTCATACTATTCCCATTGGGACTGTTCATGACAATATTTTCTGCGTTTAAAAATTCGGGAGCATGGTTATTATTATGTTTTCCATTTCTGTTTTTGCACGCTTTCCAGATTGTGTTATTCTACCTATTCGGAGAAGATGTGATAGCAGCAGATATGTTTCTAAACGTAGCAACTACGAATACTTCAGAAATAAATGAACTACTAGGTAGTCTATTGCCTTCTATCGCCTTTGTGTGTTTCTTATACATTCCACCTATCGTATTCGCTATACTTCAGTGGAAGAGAAAGAACTTCTTAGACTGGAGCTTTAGAAGACAGACTCTATTACCTGCAGTACTTTTATTAATAGCGTCACTAGTATTATCATTCTTCAGTGCGAATAAGAACTCAGGTACATTTGCCTTTAACCAAGATGTGTATCCTATCAATGCGTTACACAACTTAGGATTCGCAGTGAATAAATGGGATAAGGTCAATCGATACCCTGAGACCTCTAAGAACTTTACCTTTAAAGCCACTAGAGACAGTATCTCTACTGACAAAAGACAGATATATGTACTGATCATAGGTGAGACGAGTAGAGCTGACAACTGGTCTCTGTATGGATATGATCGCGAGACCAACCCTAAATTAAAGAATGAGAAGAACTTAGTCGTATTCAAAGATGCGCTAACACAATCGAATACGACTCATAAGAGTGTTTCAATCATCTTATCAGAAGCAGAGGCAGAAAACTATAATTCTATCTATGTCAAAAAAGGTATTGTACACGCGTTTAAAGAAGCTGGCTTTACCACAATATCACTATCTAATCAGGCTGAGAACTCTTCGTTTATAGAATACTTCACTAAAGAAGCAGATATCTATAAGACGATACGCACTACTGATAGCCATACACGTATGACAGAGAATCACTATGATGAAGAATTAGTAGGCTTAATGCAAAAACACATTCAGGAGACTACTGGAGATCTATTCATCTTATTACACACCTATGGGTCACACTTTAAGTATATGGAGCGCTACCCTGAGAGCTTCAGACAGTTCACTCCTGATGAGATAGGTGGTGTAAAGAAATCTGAGAAAGAACACCTAGTCAATGCGTATGACAACTCTATCTTATACACAGATCACTTCTTAGCTAAAACGATAGAAGCCCTGAAACAGACGAATGAGGAAGTAGCCATGCTATATACTTCTGACCATGGTGAAGACTTATTCGACGATGATAGAAATAGGTTCTTACACGCTTCGCCAAGCCCAACCTACTATCAGCTAAGAATACCATTCTTAATGTGGTTCTCAGATGAGTATATCACCAATAATGAGAAGAGAATGACCGCAGTACAAGAGAATAAAAACAAGCCTATCTCTACGAATGCAGTATTCCATACGATGATCAATGCAGCACATATTCGCACTTCTTATCTAGAAAAGGACTTATCGTTAGTCAATAGAGCTTTTAATGCAGAAGCTCGTATGTATTTAAATGACCACGATATCGCTGTTCCTTATACTAAAATGAACTTGAAGAAAGAAGATTTCGAAATGCTGAAAAAGAATAATATTAAAGAATAAACAACAAAACAATGATACACAAAACTAAACTAAAGATACTAGCCCTAGCAATGTGTACTATGCCACTGCTAGCTACGGCGCAGAGTGAAAAAGTAGAGTCTATAAAACTAGGTAATATGGATCACTGGATGGTACGCGAGATTAAAGAATCGTTTATCATCGGGGGTAATACACAATACCTATACGAGATCACTGAAACAAAAGATACGCTAAAAGACAATACACCTTATAAGAATAAAAAGTCTCCTTGGGCTACCTCATCTGTACTAGCTACTGTAAGTGGTATAACGAAAGGGAGTGTAACGGTATTCCCTGAAAAAAGAGATAATGGGTACGCTGCTCGTTTAGAGACTCGTATAGAGAAAGTGAAAGTACTAGGGGTAATTAATATCAATGTACTCGCTAGTGGAACAATCTTCTTAGGAGAAATGATAGAACCTATCACAGATACTAAAAACCCTCAAAGTAAACTAGTAACAGGTATTCCTTTTACTAAAAAGCCTAAAGCACTACAGTTCGACTATAAAGTAACTACTGGTGGTCCTTCTAAACGTGTGAATGGTATGGGAAGCGGAACTGATGCTAAGCGAAATGATAAAGCTGAGATACAGATTCTACTACAAAAGAGATGGGAAGACAAAGATGGAAATGTGTATGCTAAACGTATAGGTACGGGATGGGAACTGATGGATAAGTCTGTAAAAACATGGCAAAACAAACACCGTCTGACTGTAAACTATGGTGATATCACGAAGCAGAGTTACTATGGTGCTCACATGGCACTGAGAACAGGTAGCAATGCATACTACACTAGAAATAGCAAAGGTAAGATGGTGCCGATCATAGAAGAAGGTTGGGGTACTGCTGATGACGAGGTAACTCACCTAATCGTACAATTCTCTTCTAGTAATGGAGGGGCGTATATCGGTAATACGGATAGCCGTTTATGGATAGATAATGTAGGATTGGTTTATTAAACCCACATTACGCATTAGCCAAATACTACAAAGCAATTCTACTTCATAGTTCTTTCATTAGCTCTAAAACCATACTATAGTATCCTTTTATCACTAATTCAGACCTATTTTGTATAATTACTTTTCGTTTATATGTCTATTGCATAATCTAGGTTAAAAAATATCAATACAAAAAAAAGAGGTAGTTTAATCTGGATTAAACTACCTCTTTTTTTTATCTTATTACTTCACTCTAGTACTATCATGGCTATGTGTTTCTATTCCCCCATTCCACAAAGTCAGAATGTCTGTAGCTACAGCAGCTCCACTACCTGCAGCTATTGCTAACTGACTTCTATGTCCTGCTAATGTTCCTGCCACATAAACTCCTTCTGTCACTAAATGATCTTCGTTTCTCAACTGGATTCTATTCTTAGCAGCTAGTGACTTCTTATGTGGTATCACATATTCCATTAATCCTTCTACTTCAAAAGTAGGACTAGAATTAATAGCTACTACTACAAGTGAAGTATAGTATACTTCCTTATTCGTCTTAACTTCAAATACTCCATCTCTCTTCTGTACAGAAATAACCTTCTCACCTGCGATTTGGTCAATGTGGTTGTAGTAATTTAAGTCTTCTATAGACTGTTCTAATAGGTCTTTTCCTAAAGTTCCTTGTTTTACTCCATAAGCATTATAGAAGATAGCATCTTGAAGCATTGAGCTCTTCTGATGCATAATAATACCTACTTTCTTATCTGTTACAAAAGGTTTCTTTACAGCACTACCAATAACTTGTGCACAAGAAACTCCTGATACACCTCCCCCTATGATTAGTACATCGAATACTTCCATAGGTCTTATTTTGTTTTATCGTTTATCATTTTAGATGTACGGTAAATCAATAAGATGCATACTGCACAAAGCAAGGCTACAATACCTATTAATGCGATTAGACTATCCCCTTGGAATAGGTTATTAAAGTCTAACATTGTGATATTTAATACAATCAATGCAACTACAAATGCTATAACTATGTAACTAAAAATTTTCATTTCGAATGATAAAGAATTTGATTTTACCATCCGAAAGTACAAAAAAACCACCACTCGGACAATCCTTTAACATTACCACTATATATTTTAACAACGAGATATTAAAGTCATAAAACGTGGTTTTTCACTATTTTTATCAAGAAGTCATCACTATTGTTGAATCTCACCTCATAGATATAAGCGCTAATATGAAATAATCTAAAAAATATTAACACGTAAAATAATAGCGTAATTAACACTATTCTACTGATCTGATACAACTATCTTATATTATGAACTTTATATTCATCCTAAATTACTTAGTGAAAAAGGTTAATCTAAAGGGTAAGTCTCTTTATTACATAAAGATTTGTAATTTTGCAGCCAATTAATTATAATATTCAGATGTTTCAAATAGGAAAAACAATCGTATCAGAAGAAGTTCTAGAAAAAGAATTCGTATGTAACCTTTCGGCTTGTAAAGGGGAGTGCTGTATAGACGGAGATGCAGGAGCACCTGTAGAAGATGATGAAGTAGAGATACTTAGAGCTGTATATGATAAAGTAAAACCTTTCTTACGTCCTGAAGGTATTAAGGCAATAGAAGAACAAGGTACATCTGTATATGGTGATGATGATGAGTATGAGACTCCTCTAATAGAAGGTGGAGAATGTGCTTATGTAATCTACGAAAATGAAATGGCACTATGTGGAATAGAGAAAGCGTATAACGAAGGTCTAATCGACTGGAAAAAGCCTATCTCATGTCACTTATATCCTATACGTATCAAAGAGTTCTCTTCTTTCTCTGCTGTGAACTATCACAAATGGCATATCTGTAGTGATGCTTGTACGCTAGGTCAAGAGTTAAGTGTACCTGTATATAAGTTCTTAAAAGCCCCTCTAATCAGAAAATATGGTGAAGACTGGTATAAAGAATTAGAACTAGTAGCAGAAGAGTGGAGTAAATCAAGACAATAGATTTATTGAATATAAAGCACTTGCTCTTTATAATCAATAATTGCATTCCCTTGTAGTAATACATCTGAGCCTATAATCCCGTGTACAGTCTTTACTTTATACTCTATTAAGGCAACATTGACATGAGTTAAATCTATAATTACTAGGTTAAAACTCTTGTTATGCCAACGGCTCATTTGTAAATGATTATGATAAGCTACTTGGGTATGCATTCCATTAGCTCCTGCACCTGAAGCTTTAGTAGATGAGTTCTCAGGAAAAATATTAAAATGGTCTATATGACTAAAATCAATACAACTATTAGATGCTCCTGTATCTAGGATAAAGTCTCCTAGGATTCCATTGATTTTAGCCTTGATAAAAAGGTGGTTCGTTTTAGATATTTTAAACTTAATTTTCTTATATCCTCCCTTTTTTAATATATCTTTCATGTTTTCCATCAATCAAATGTAGTTTAAATTCTTTTTAAAAGGTACTTTTGTAGCATTAATCTAACATTATAGAAAAATACAATATTAGAATGATATTTACTGACACGCATACACATTTATACTCAGATGCTTTTGCAGAAGATCGTAAAGAAACAATAAATCGTGCAATATCTAGTGGAGTTACGCGTTTTTTTATACCAGCGATAGATTCAAGTTACAGCAATGCAATGTTTGAACTAGAGCAAGAGTTCCCTAATAATGTATTTCTTATGATGGGACTACATCCTACTGATGTAAAGCCAGAAACGTATAAAGAGGAGTTAGCTTACGTAGAGCGTGAACTCGAACGACGTACTTATTACGCTGTAGGAGAGATAGGCATTGACCTGTATTGGGATAAAAGTACTTTAGCCATACAGCAAGAAGCTTTTCAATATCAAATACAATTGGCAAAGAAATATAAATTGCCTATTAATATACACTGTCGAGATGCTTTTGACGAAGTGTTCGAAGTACTAGAACGAGAAAAAGGAGAAGGCCTTAGAGGGATATTCCACTGCTTCACAGGTACAGAAGAGCAAGCGCTAAAAGCTATTTCTTATAACCTAAAGCTAGGTATAGGTGGGGTAGCAACGTTTAAAAATGGTAAAATAGATCAGTTTTTAAACAAAATACCGCTAGAGCATATCGTATTAGAGACTGATTCTCCGTACCTTGCACCTGTCCCTTTTAGAGGAAAAAGAAATGAAAGTGCATATATCGTAAATATTGCAGAAAAATTAGCCGATATTTACGCGCTTCCTCTAGAAGAGATAGCAAAACAAACTACAGCAAATTCAATAGCTGTGTTTGGAATTTAAAACACGAAAACAACATAACTTGTTTATAATAATACATTACACTAATGTCTAAGTTTGATTCTATACGCCACTACCACGATCACGAGGTACACGAAGTCTTGCAACAGATTTCTAAACACCCAATGATAAAAGCGTTAATGGGATATACTTTTCCTAATAAAACGGAAGAGGAATGGATGAATGCCTTAAAGGAAGTAAAGTCTATTCAACAATTTCAAGATGATTTTGCCTACCACTCTATTCAACGAATCCTAGAGAAAAGCTCTAATGGTTTGACAACTTCTGGGTTTGATAAATTAGATAAAGACACAGCTTATCTATACGTATCTAACCATAGAGATATCCTTATGGATACTTCTCTTCTCAACGTTGCTCTTAAAGACAATAAATTAGTTATGACAGCCTCTGCTATAGGGGATAACCTAGTGCAGAAATCATTTTTACTAGCGCTAGCTAAAGTAAATAGAAACTTCTTAGTTAAACGTGGATTACCACCTAGAGAACTATTAGAAAGTTCTAAACTAATGTCTGAATATATACAACATCTTTTATTCGAAGAGAACAGATCTGTGTGGATAGCACAGAGAGAAGGACGTACCAAAGATGGAAATGATGCAACTCATCAGGGAGTGCTGAAGATGATCGGAATGGCGTCTGATGAGGCTAACTTAATGGACTACTTCAAAAAAGTGAAGATAGTACCTGTATCTATCTCATATGAGTATGATCCTACGGATGCACTTAAGATGCCTCAGCTATTAGCTAAAGCGAATGATGAAGTATATATCAAAGATAAGAATGAAGACTTTATCAACTTATACAGTGGAATCATCGGTCAAAAACGTGGTATTCATATCCATGTAGGAGATGTTCTAGACCAAGAATTAGATAATATTAAAAACACTGTAGATAAGACTAATAAGCAAATGCAAGCTGTAGCTACAGAAATAGATAAGTCTATTATTGCTAACTATTTCTTATGGCCTACTAACTATATTGCTTATGATATTATGCATAACAGCAATAAGTTCGCTGATAAATATACAGAGAAAGAGAGGCAATTATTTGAAAGACGTCTTGAACTACGTGTAGATAAAGAGAACAAAATAATCGTAGATGGCTTCTTAGCTATGTATGCTAATCCTGTTATTAATAAACTAAAATTGAGTGATGAACAATAGTCCTGCTATTCTTTTAATCTATACTGGTGGAACTATCGGTATGGTAAAAGACTTTAAAACAGGTGCTTTACGTGCGTTCAATTTTGATCAGTTAGTAGAGCGTATACCTGAGTTACACATGCTAGAGTGTTCGATAGAGACCTATTCATTCGAAACACCGATAGACTCTTCTGATATGAGCCCTGCCTTATGGGGGAAGATGGCAAGTGTAGTAGAAGAGAACTATGATAAGTTTGACGGATTCGTTATTCTACACGGTTCGGATACGATGTCATACTCAGCATCTGCACTAAGCTTTATGCTTCAGAACTTGCGCAAACCTGTAATATTAACAGGTTCTCAGCTTCCTATTGGAGACTTGCGTACAGATGCTAAAGAAAACCTTATCACGGCTATTCAGGTAGCTGCTGTACAAGAGAACAATACTCCTGTCATTCAGGAGGTATGTTTATACTTTGAATACAAATTATATAGAGGAAATAGAACTTCTAAAGTAAGTGCTGAATTATTTAATGCGTTTACCTCTCCTAATATTGCTCATTTAGCAGAATCAGGAGTGAACCTGCGTATCAATAAACCTCTACTCAACTATACACATACTCAAGAACCATTACTCGTACATAAAGAAATGTCTAGTAATGTGATGATTCTAAAGATATTCCCTGGTATACAGCAGAATGTATTAGAGGCTATTCTAAATATTAAAGATCTTGAAGGAATCGTACTTGAGACTTATGGAGCTGGTAATGCACCTACTGAAGCATGGTTCTTAACAACATTAGGACAGGCTATTAAAAAGGGACTTAAAGTAATCAACGTTACTCAGTGTTCTAGCGGTAGTGTACATATGGGTAAATATGAGACAAGTACAGAGCTAAAAGAAATAGGCGTTATCTCTGGTAAAGATATTACCACAGAGGCTGCCATTACTAAGCTAATGTTCTTACTCAAACAAAAAGACTTAACAGACTTTAAAACTGCTTTCGAGACTCCTATCTGTGGAGAAATGGAAGAATAACAATACTAAAAGCTCTTGGAAATACTCTAAGAGCTTTTTTAATACAACTAATAACTTGTAATATATCTTATTACAATACTAATCGAAACCACTTATTCTACTCAAAAATATGAAGCAAATCATAGCACTACTTGTCTTAGTATGCACAGCTATCTCAATGAACGCTCAAGAACAGGAACTTAGAGAGGAGATTATCTTACAAGGATATCCTTTCAAAATATATACGCAAATCATCAAAACAGATACAACTGAAGAAACAGATTATATCATAGTAGGCGACATATCTAGAACTGCGCTATCTGCAGAAGTTAGAGACTTAAGCACCAATACTACCATCACTAATGGTATCTACAGAAAGAACGATACCGAACTACATCATATCGAATATGATCTTATAAACAATAAACTACACCATAAGGTCTATACACCTAATGATAAGGGGATATTAATGAAGGTAAAAGAAGTAAGAGATCTAACAGAACATCCTGCTGACTTACCTCCTAAGTTTAAAGATAACAAACCTATCGCTCCTGTATTCCCTGGAGGAGATAGAGCTTTAGTAGAATGGACTTATCACAATATCATCTCAATACTGAATGAAGAAAATATACAATTAGCTTCTGATGCAAGACTGACATTAAGTGTTAACCTAGATGGTACAGCAGAACCTATCAATATGTATTTACTAGAAGTTCCTTCAACTATCGAAGATAAAATACTTCAACAGGTTAAGAATATGCCTCTATTTATCACTAAAGTACAGGGCTATAATGTATCAGGTATGGTTATCATCCCTATAGGTGCATTTATGCAAGATTAAAAACAAAAGCTCTTAGAGAATCTCTAAGAGCTTTTGTTTTATTATATTATTTTAGTTCAGGAAGACTCTCTAGCATACGTATATTAAGTATTATCTTTCCTTTTTCTCTTATTACAAGAGTTTCCTTATTCACCAAAAATTATAGTTCCTCTTCAAATCAAATGCTTTATCTGTAGGTATATAATTACTAAATAGCATCATTACACCTAAAAGAAGAGTTATTCTCTTTTGCATTAATTAATTGTTGATTAGATTACTGTCTCACACCATTCTTGTATGTTTCTTCCTTCTTCACATCTCCTCTAGAAGTCCATTCAGTCCATTTACCATCCTTCTGTCCATTCAGATATTTTCCTTTAGCTTTTGGCTTTTTAGAATCAGCCCATTCTTCAGTGTAATCACCATCTTTATTTCCTTTGTCATTATAATTACAAGTGATAAAGAAATCACCATTGTTAGACGAAATCAATGAACGCTCTTTACCGATCTGTTTTCCATTGACGAATGTACGTTCATACTTCATCTTTCCTTCATTAGTGAATGCCTTAGACACACCATCTTCTTTACCTTGTTTAAAGTTTCGCTCTTGCTCTACCTGACCACTAGTATAGTAAGTAACGCGTTTTGTCATACTATTATCTGCATATACCTCCATCTCACGTTTATTTCCATTACTACTGAAGTATATCCACTCTCCGTGTTTCTTACCCATCTTCATATTCCCTTCATATTCCGGCTTACCAGTTGCCACAAAGAAAGCTTGTTGCTTGCCATCCATGTACCCATTTTTAAAATTAAGTAATTCTTTCAACTTACTTTTATCGTAGTACTCCCATTTACCATTTAACATACCATCCTTTAAGTCCACATCTATATACTGTTCGGTTACTCCGTTTATGATTCGTTTCTTTCCATTAAGAGGAGTAGATGACTTAACTTCTTTAATATAGCGTTGGCCATCTCCAAGATTGACAATTTCTATATCTGTAAAATCTATTTTAGTCTGTGCTGTAACCGTTAGTACAGGCAACATTAAACACAATAATGACAGGGCTATTCTTTTCATATAACACTTTAATCAATTACTATTTTAAGTTAAATTTAAACATAAAATATCAATATAAAACTAAAAACACACACATTAAGTCTTCAATCCTATTATTTACACCAATAAAAAAAGCAGCTTATCCCATTGGACAAACTGCTTTTAAACTAAAATCGATAACTAAATAACTAACTTTTTATACAAAAAAAGCTGTACTATTATACATCACTAGTAGTCTATGGCTACTCTCTCTGTTACTACTGATTTAATAAAATCAACTACTTTTAGATGCTCAGGGTGTTTTGCATAAATATCTAAGTCTTGAAGATTCTTAAATGTTGTATGTAAAATCACTTCGAAGTTTTTTGGATCTGCTTCAGGGTCATTAAATGATACAGCGATAGATTCTAGTACCTCTATCTTTCCTTTTAAATCTTCTAATAGTCGTTTTATTTCTAATTTATTGGCTTCTTTATTTTCATCTTTCAGCCTCCACATCACTATATGTGTAATCATAATGTCTATTTTTTATTGAACTAACAAGTTAATCAAAACTACTTTATCTTTAGCACTCTCTACTTATTTTTTCAATTTATCCTTTATGCGATTTGCCTCTGCTATAAAACCAGCCAATCCCTTAGTATCTCCTGCTTCTAAATACGTTTTGAACTGAGTTAACTTCTCCAGATATGTATCTAAAATAGGCAATACATGCTCTGCATTCTGCTCAAAAATAGGCAACCACATATCTACTGAACTCTTTGCTAATCGAACAGTAGAAGCAAACCCTCCTGCTGCTAGATTAAAGATAGCTGTATCATCTTTCTCTTTATCTAAGACTGCTACTGCCAGTGCATAAGATATCGCATGAGACAGATGAGACACATATCCTACATGTTCATCGTGCGAGTCAGCATCCATTAAAATCATGCGCATCTCTAAGTGATAATATAGTTCAGAGATTGCATTTAGGGCTTTAGGATTAGACTTTTCAGGGTTACAGATGATTGCCACCCTATCTTTAAACAACCCTTTAAACGCCGCCTCTGGTCCACTAAACTCTGTACCTGCCATCGGATGCGTAGCTACGAATTGCCCTCTTCTGCTATGCCCTTCTATCTCTTTATCTAATAAAGACTTCGTAGACCCCACATCCATTACATACTGTCCATCTCCTACTCTGTCTAACACATACGACACCAGTTTCACACTCGCATTCACTGGTGTTGCTATAATGATAATATCTGATTTCTCTATTAACGCATCTAGTTCTACGATTTCGTCTGCGATACGTAGTTCTAATGCCTTACTGGCATTGCGCTCAGATAAATCTGAAGCCAATACCTTCGTTACAAACCCTTTTTCTTTAAGGTCTAAAACGATAGACCCTCCGATTAGTCCTACACCTACTAATCCTACTATTTTTGCCATATTACGTCTATTATGATAAACAAAGCTATAAATACCTACTCTGTTTCAGCATAATTTCTTTCCTTTTTTTTAACTTTTCTAACTTTTGTTCTCGATTGTGTTTTACAACACGTAAACTAACTAACCTTTATAACTCTATCTTGAGAACAACATGAAGACAGTTATAACATAGATGTAGGACACACAAAGTCTGTATGGTCTAGTGTACTCTCCTTACTTATCGCATTATATCCCCCTAACACATCCACTAGATTCGTAATTCCATACTTATATAATATAGATGCAGCCATCATACTTCTATATCCTCCAGCACAGTAGATGATATACTTCTTATCTCTTGATAGTACATTAATTTTATCTTCTAATTCATTCAGCGGAAGACTCACTGAATCTTCTAGATGCTCTGATCTAAACTCATTTATCTTACGCACGTCTAACAGTACTCCTTTATCCTCTAGATACAACCTATCCATCTCTTGAGGCGTTATACGAGTAATCGTATCTATTGGCTCACCTGCACTCTTCCATGCTTCTATTCCACCTTCTAGATACCCTATCGTATTATCATATCCTACTCTGGATAATCTAATCATACTCTCCTCTTCTTTACCCAACTCTGTAATTAGAACGATAGGTGCTTTTATATCTTTTATCAATTCACCTACCCAAACAGCGAACTGACCATTTAGCCCAATATTAATACTACTAGGTATAAAGCCCTCTGAGAACGTCTGTGGCATACGTGTATCTAACAGAATCACTTCTTTCTTCTTCATCTGTTCCTTCACAGCCTCTACACTCAGCGGAGTTTTCCCTCTATCTAAGATTGTATCTAGCTGCTCGTATCCCGTTATGTTCATCAATACATTTTTAGGAAAATACTGAGGCGGTGTTGCTAATCCAGTTAATAACTCTACTACGAACTCATCTTCTGTCATATCAGCACGTAGCGCATAGTTCGTTTTTTTCTGATTACCTAAGGTATCCACCGTTTCCTTACTCATATTCTTACCACAGGCAGACCCTGCACCATGATTAGGATACACGATTACATCATCAGGTAACACCATAATTTTATTACGAAGTGATTGGAATAAATGTCTAGCCAATATCTCTTCTGTAATCTCAGATTTAACTAGCTGTACTAAGTCAGGACGACCTACATCTCCGATGAATAGTGTATCTCCACTAATGATTGCGTGCTCTTTACCCTCTTCATCTATAATAAGATAGGTACTACTCTCCATCGTATGTCCTGGAGTATGTAATACTTTTATCTGAATGTTCCCAAGTTTAAACACTTGATTATCTTCTGCTATAATAGCTTCATAGCTAGGAGCCGCAGTAGGTCCGAACACAATCTTCGCTCCTGTCTTCTCCATAATATCAAGGTGTCCACTCACAAAGTCTGCATGAAAGTGTGTTTCGAATACATACTTAATTACTGCATTATCGCTTTTAGCTCTTTCTAGATAAGGCTCTACATCTCGAAGAGGGTCAAATATTGCCGCCTCACCATTACTCTCTACATAATAAGCAGCATGTGCAATACAGCCCGTATATATCTGTTCTATTTTCATATCTTACTTTTTTTCGAGATTAAAAGTACTATTGATCACCAAGCAAAAAAATGACAATTATCATAGTTACAAATAATTAGAGCTAAAAATAAAAGTAACAAACCTTTATATAAACAAAAAGCACTCTTTACAGAGTGCTTTATCATGACTTATACGAAACCTTCTTTTAGTACTAATTGTATTAGATTAGCAGTATCCGATACTTCGAACACATGCTTCATCTTTGCCAATCTTTTCTTGATAGCAGGGTTAGATAGTGGAATGTGATTTTCTAATTCTTGTAGTTTATATCCTTTAGATAACAACACTAGAATCTCTCTATTATAATCATCATACATCACTTCTTTTCTTACTATTTCATTTAAGCAGTGCTTCACGATATCACTCTGATAACGGTCTCCTATCAATACGCGTTTTACGATATCTAATAAGTTATCAGGTGTTATCTCATGCTTACTTACTAACCCATCAGGTCTAATGTTTTTAACGATATTATAGATTGTAATCACTTCCGTATGACCTGTCAGAATAATAGTCTTACAGTAAGGCATTACTTTCTTTATATAAGCAACTATATCTCCTCCATCTCGTAATAATGCTCCTTCCTTACTAGGCAAAGAAAAATCAACAATAGCAAGGTCAAATAGATCACCCCGTTCCACTGCAGCGTCTATAGTTTCTTTGGCAAGTAAACAGTCAAAAGACTTTTCAAAGACAACCTCACCAAGTCCTAATTTATCTTTAGAGAGCGCCAGCACATATCCTTCTACGATAAGAGGATGGTCATCTATTAACAGTATTCTGCACATAATAATCGAGTTTTGAGAATCATACTACAAATTTAAACATTAAACTAGTATATAAAGACTTATTTATGATAAGATACGACTTTTTATACACAATCTATCAACAATTTACATAATATTACAAATTGACGAGATTGAATATACAAAAAAAGCACCAAGTAATACACTTGATGCTTTAGATATCTTTAGCTGAGTGAATTATACTAACTTATTTGCTACTAAGTACTCTGCTATTTGTACGGTATTCGTAGCTGCTCCTTTTCTAAGGTTATCTGCTACGATCCACATATTCATTGTATTTTTCTGACTCTCATCTCTTCTGATACGCCCTACGAACACATCGTCTTTTCCTTCTGCGTATAACGGCATTGGATAAGTATTTGTATCTGTATTATCTTGTACTGTGATACCAGGAGTCTCATGTAGAATTTGTCTAATATCTCCTAAGTCAAAATCTTTTTCAAACTCAATATTCACAGTCTCACTATGCCCACCCACTACAGGGATACGCACAGCTGTAGCTGTTACTAATACAGTGTCATCTCTAAGAATCTTCTTCGTTTCTTTTACTAGTTTCATTTCCTCTTTAGTGTACCCGTTATCTTCGAACACATCACAGTGAGGAATAGCGTTACGGTGTATAGGATAGTTATAAGCCATATCCCCTTTCACATCCTTGTACTCATTCTCTAGCTGTTTTACAGCTTTCACACCTGTACCAGTAATAGACTGATACGTTGATACTACCACTCTCTTAATCCCATATTTCTTGTGTAAAGGAGATAATGCCATCACTAACTGAATAGTAGAACAGTTAGGGTTAGCAATAATTTTATCTTCTTTCGTTAAAGAATCAGCATTAATCTCAGGTACGATTAATTTCTTCGTTGGATCCATTCTCCATGCCGACGAATTATCTATAACTGTAGTACCTACCTCAGCGAACTTTGGAGCACACTCTAGAGAGATACTTCCTCCTGCAGAAAATAAAGCAATATCCGGCTTCATCATAACAGCCTCTTCCATGGACTTTATGGTATACTTCTTACCCTTAAATTCCACTTCCTTACCTACAGACTTCTCAGAAGCCACAGGAATTAATTCTGTTACAGGAAAATTTCTCTCCGCTAATACTTTTAGCATGATTTCACCTACCATACCGGTAGCGCCTACTACTGCGATTTTCATTTTTTATAAAATTAGGATTGATAATTAGTTTTAATCAAGGATAAAAATAACACTTTATTCAATTACCAAGACAACTGTAGGTCTTTTATTTGCAATTGAATAGTAGTTTTATTTCTCCAGTTGTTCTCCTCGATAGAGTAAATGATGTCTACGTGCTGCTTATCCTTCACATTCTCATACTGAGCACCTAGGTTAAAACCTATTGCACTAAACTTATATCCAGGATTTCTTCTCTGCTTAAAGCTTACTTTTAGATGTTCTCCTCTTGCTCCTGCTAATTTTGCATATCCTGTATCGAAGACCTCTTTTGTCAAGAAACAAGGACTAGGATTACCAGGGCCAAAAGGTTCAAACTGCTTTAAAATACGCAGAAATTTATCTGTAATCTCTGAGAACTGAATCTTAGCATCTATTTCGATCTCAGGTATAAGGTCAGTCTCCTCAATCGTACTTGCTACTACTTCTTCAAACTTTTGTCTAAAAGCCTCTAGATTCTCTTTCTTTATTGTCAATCCAGCAGCATACATATGCCCCCCGAACTGAATAAGATGCTCAGAACACTTCTCTAGAGCCTGATAGATATCAAAGTTCTTAACAGAGCGCGCTGATGCAGCTAGATAGTCTCCACTATCTGTAAACACGATAGTCGGTCTATAATACGTATCTATAAGACGTGAAGCCACAATACCGATCACCCCCTTATGCCAAGATGGGCTGTATACCACAGTGCTCTTTGAGTTAATTAATTTCTGATCGATGATCTGTTTAAGCGCTTCTTCCGTGATCCCTTGATCTAGAGATTTTCGTTCTTCATTGATGTTTACAATTTTCTCTACGGTCTTATTTGCTCCTTCTTCAGTAGCTTCTGTCAATAGCTCTACAGTAAAGTTACCGTGTTCTATTCTTCCAGCCGCATTGATTTTAGGTGCTAACTTAAACACAATGTCTGTCATTGTATATGTAGCGAGGTCATATAACTTCATCAGTGCTTTTATACCAGGACGTGGGCTTTCATTAATTACCTTAAGTCCGTAGTATGCCAATACTCTATTCTCTCCAGTAATCGGCACTACATCCGCTGCGATAGCAGTAGCTACTAGATCTAGGTAATGTTCTATAGAAGAGAATGGCAACCCTTGTGTTATATTTAATGCTTCTATAAGCTTAAACCCTACCCCACATCCACATAATTCTTTATAAGGATATAGACAGTCTACTCGCTTAGGGTCTAATACAGCTACTGCATCAGGAATAATATCACCAGGTAAGTGATGATCACAGATAATGAAATCAACACCTTTACTACTAGCATACTGTATGTGCTCTATAGACTTGATCCCACAGTCTAGAGCTATGATTAGATGTACACCCTGCTGTATAGCATAGTCTATCCCCTGGTAAGATATCCCATATCCCTCATTATATCGATCAGGAATATAAGTACCTACCTGAGCACCTAAACTCTTTAAATAAGAATACATTAAGGCAACAGAAGTAGTTCCATCCACATCGTAATCACCGAAAACCAAGATTGATTCTCGATTCTTTATCGCCGTTAGAATGCGATGGACAGCCTCTGTCATATCTGCCATCAGAAAGGGATCGTGCAAATCTTCTAAAGAAGGTCTAAAGAACTTCTTAGCAGCCTCGAAGGTATCTATCCCTCGCTGTGCTAATAATCTCCCTACTATAGGATCTACACCTAAAACTTCTTGTAAATGAGCAACTATTTTTTCATCTGGATCTTGTTTTAAATACCAGCGCATTAATTACTCTTTATGATAATGAATACTAGTTTTAACTTCAGCAAATTCTTTAAACATATCCATTACACCACAATACTTCTCGATAGATAAATCAACTGCTTTTTTTAGCTTCGCCTCATCTAGATTAGCACCATAGAAGTGATACTCTACTATCACAGTATGATAAGTAGCTGGATCTGCATCTGTAAGTAATCCTTCTGTCTCTATTTTAAAATCAGCAACATCTAATCTCATTTTCTTAATCAGTGATGCTACATCTAATCCTGAACATCCTGCTAAAGCAGACAACATTAATGCTTTAGGTCTTAGACCTTTATTATCTCCTCCATTTTCTGGGCCTGCATCTATTCTAATCGTTCCTCCACTTGGATTAGTTGATTCGAATTGCATGTTTTCTATCCAACTTGTAGTTACTTTATGTGACATAATGTTCTGTTTTTATCAAATGTATCAAAAAAAAATCAATGTTCACTAGTTAAAGAAGACGCAAAAAGAGAATCTAATGCTCAACCCTCCTCTCACGATCTTATATAGCCTAACAATTAATCCTTGTAACAAAATTATTCGCTAAACAGATAAACTCTATACTGCACTTCGCTACATACAAGACAATATGTACATAACAATATAAAGTATACCGCTATAAAAAGTCCTTTATATGCATATTCATTTTTTTAGTCTAAAACACTTTCTTTGACTAAATTTCCTCTTTTATGACCTCAAAAGAAGCTTTTTTGTTTAATACAATACCTTTTATGCGCTACTTTTTATCAAAATCCCTACTAAAAAGCTTTATTCAGGCTAAAAACTATAAAAAACCCGTCACTTTTTCACACCTCATAACGTGAATAAAATTCAATACCATATTAATAATCAATAAATTATAATAAAACCCAATTATAAAAAAATCTAGCGTCTATTACTCCTCAAGTCACTGAATACAAGCATTATTAGCATTCTCTTCAACACTTCTTCAACATTTCCCCAAGATTGCTCTAGTTAGAAGGCTCTTTCTTGAAGAACTGTTGAAGTAATCTTGTAGCGGTATTGAAGAGGTTGCCTTTTCCTATCATAAACTAGACTATTAGACTACGTTCACCACAAAACACATCACTCGATTTTAAACAAAAAAATTGCCCATAACAATCTGCTATGGGCAATTCTCTATACTGTAATAATCTATCTGCTAAGACAGGTAGCTATTTCTTATTTACTTTTTCCAGCTACGATCACTACGATCTCACCTTTAGGAGGCTTCGCTTCGAAATGAGCTAACACTTCTACCACTGTACCTCTTACGGTCTCTTCATGTAGTTTAGACAATTCTCTAGAGACAGATACTTGTCTATCTTCTCCGAAGTATTCTTTAAACTCTCCTAATGTCTTTACTAACTTATGAGGAGATACATAAAGGATCATCGTTCTAGTCTCTTCTGCTAGAATTAGATATCTCGTCTGTCTTCCTTTCTTATCAGGTAAGAACCCTTCAAAAACAAACTTATCATTTGGCAAACCACTATTCACTAATGCAGGAACGAATGCTGTTGCTCCTGGTAGACACTCTACTTCTACACCATGCTCTACACACGCACGTGTCAATAAAAATCCTGGATCTGAGATAGCAGGTGTACCTGCATCTGATATCAGTGCGAAGGTCTCTCCTGCTTGCATTCTCTTTACTAATCCTTCTACAGTCTTATGCTCATTATGCATATGATGACTAAACATCGGTGTAGAGATTTCAAAATGCTTTAATAGTTTTCCACTATTACGTGTGTCTTCTGCTAAGATATAATCTACTTCTTGCAATACTTTTATTGCACGATACGTCATATCTTCTAAATTTCCAATTGGTGTAGGTACCAAGTAAAGTTTCCCCATAATTATATAAAACGTTTTTCTACTAACGTCATAAAGCGTTCTTCGTATTCTTCTTTTCCTTCCCAGTTATTGTATTCTGGTTTTACTAAATGATCTATTAAGCTATTTGCCTCATCAAAAGAGCTCACTGTATTTAACTGTGATAATACTCTATTAAAATCTTCTGCACTTCCGTTAAACAAATGTCTCTCGAAAGCAATACGGTCATTCAAGCCTACTACGATAGTAGAGCTATAAATATCATTAATAGATTTAGGTTTATTGATCTTTGGTTCGCGTACAGAAGTGTGCTCAACATTAAATAATGTGTTCTGTGGCACAGCAGGCTCTACGGTATTTTGGATTTTCTCTTCTACAGGAGCGATAGGTTCTGGCTGTGTAAAGCTAGCTTCTACAACAGGTTCTTTAGGTACAAACTCTGTCTCAAACTTCTGTACCTCTTGCTTATCAACATCCTCTACTCTTACGAATTCTACATCACTGAAGTCGAATCCAAAGAAAGGATCATCCGTATTTGGTTTATTCTCTGTTACTGTTTTTACTTCTTCTTCTACTTTATAGGTAGAAGTAATCATAGTTTCCTCTATTGTTTCTTCTATTTTAGCAGGAGCGAACTGTTCGTTTATATTTACTAATGCCTCCTCAATGCTCTCCTCTTTAACAGCTTCTACAATAGATGGTATTGGTGTTTCTA
This sequence comes from Myroides profundi, assembly GCF_000833025.1. NCBI lineage: Bacteria > Pseudomonadati > Bacteroidota > Flavobacteriia > Flavobacteriales > Flavobacteriaceae > Myroides > Myroides profundi. Next base: position 289,753 of record NZ_CP010817.1, on the reverse strand, counting down.
TCACTTCTTCCTTTACCACAACTTCTTCTTCATAGAAAGTAGTTACTTCGATATCATCATTTTCGTCTTCTTCCTCTTCCTTTACTTCTTGCTCTACTACAGGTATTTCAGCTGTGATATGCGCTACTACCTCTTCTTCTACCACAGGATTTTCTACTTCGATATTAGCGATTACCTCACGTTCATCTAGCTGTTTTAGCATAGCCTCATGTTGATCTAAATAATGGTGAAGTTGAGCATCATCCGCTTCATTTGCACTATCATCTATATACACATCTGTAATAAATGGTTCGTCATAGACTACTGTTTTCTGAATAATAGAAGGTTCTTCTACCACCTCAGGTGCTATTTTATTCACTTTATCCGCAAGAAGGCTATCATCTATAGTATTAATTGCCTCTTTTTCAGTTTCTGCAACGATAGGGTATTCTTCTTCCACTAGATCTATAGGCATCTGGTGACGTACTACCTCATCCACAGTATTTGAATTCGAATCATTAATAGCCATTGCTTTTAGCGCATCGTCCAATTGCTCAGGAGAAACTTCTTTCATTAACCCTGCTTCAAAATGATCTTGATAGAATTTTAAGATGGTAAGCTTCTCATATAATTCTTTAGCTTCTCTATATAAACTATCTACTTCCTTGTCTTTCAATTGTAATACACGATGAGCCAGACTTAACAACTCTCCTTCTAAGACTTTCTTCATAACTTTTATTTTGCATTAGTAAATTGACGAGCTTTTTTTGATAAATTTGCTCCATACAAAAATAACAGAAAAAACCGCTGGTTTCAGCTTGAAATTTACAAAATGTTTCTCGAAAATCCCGTTAATAACAAAGAACAATTTGGTTGGATCGAAGTTATCTGTGGTTCTATGTTCTCTGGTAAGACTGAAGAACTGATTCGCAGACTGAAAAGAGCCAAATTTGCCAAACAAAAAGTCGAAATTTTTAAACCTGCTATCGATACTAGATATCATGATGAGTTCGTCGTATCTCATGATTCTAATGAGATTAGGTCTACGCCTGTACCTTCTGCAGCACATATCAGATTATTAGCTGATGGATGTGATGTGGTAGGAATAGATGAAGCCCAATTCTTCGATGAAGAGATCGTAAGGGTATGTAATGACCTTGCTAACTCAGGTATCAGAGTGATCGTAGCTGGACTAGATATGGACTTTAAAGGAAATCCCTTTGGACCAATGCCTTACTTAATGGCTACGGCAGAGTATGTGACTAAAGTACATGCTATCTGTACTAGATCAGGAAATCTTGCTAATTATAGCTTCAGAAAGGCTGCTAGTGAGGATATCGTCATGTTAGGAGAAACACAAGAATACGAGCCGCTGAGTAGAGCAGCTTATTTCAATGCACTGCGAGGTGTAGATATATCAAAATCAGAAAAACAAAATACAATACCGCCAGAACAAATAGAATAATTCTTAAACGACCACTACACCTATGAAAAAAATAGCTCAAATCTATATCGACTCTTACAAAGGTTTATCATCAGCATCATGGATGCTAGCAATTGTAATGTTAATCAATAGATCGGGGTCCATGGTATTGCCATTCTTAGGTGTATATATGACAAAAGAACTTCACTTTAGTCAAGAACAGACAGGGTATGTATTAGCCTGTTTTGGGGTTGGTTCTATTATAGGGACTACTGTAGGTGGATGGGTAACCGATAAGATAGGTAACTATAAAGTACAGTATCTAAGCTTACTAGGTAGTATACCTGTATTTATCATGTTACCACACTTCACATCTGTAGTCAGTCTAGCACTGATGATGTTATTACAGAGTGCTGTCAGCGAAATGTTTAGACCAGCGAACTCTGTAGCCATCACCATGTATGCTAAACCAGAGAATATCACACGTGCCTTCTCTCTAAACAGAATGGCAGTGAACTTAGGATTCTCTATTGGCCCTGCTATGGGAGGTATTCTAGCTGCAATCTCGTATGCGCTATTATTCTACGTGAATGCTACTGCGGCATTTCTAGCAGCTGTCGTATTCATCTACTTCTTTAGAAATAGAAAGACAAACAAAGAATTATTATTAGAACAAGAAGATATCACTGAGTTAAATGAGGTAGAGGATGTCTCTAATAAATCTCCGTATAAGGATAAGATGTTCTTAATATACAGTGTATTCTGTACGTTATACTCTATCGCCTTCTTACAACTATTAAGTACACTACCTATATTCTATGAAAAAGCTGTAGGGCTGGATGAAGTAGAGATAGGACTTATCTTAGGATACAGTGGACTATTAATCTTCTTGACAGAGATGTTATTAGTGCATGTCGCAGAGAAGTTCTTTACGATCAGACAGACTATCTTCTACGGGGTTATGATTAGTGCATTAGGATACGGTATGCTTGCCTTTGACTATAGTTATATAGCTATTTATATCTCTATGACGATCTTATGTGTATCTGAGATGTTAGCGATGCCATTTACCTCAACTGTGACAGCTATGCGTGCTGGTAGCAAGAATAAAGGTGCTTATATGGGAGTGAATGGGCTAACCTTCGCTATCGGATTTATTATCTCACCTATCCTAGGGACAAAGGTAGCTTCTACTCTAGGGTATGATGTCTTATGGCTAGGTACAGCTGCATTAGTAATCGTAGCTGCTCTAGGACTAAACTATTCTGTCAAAAAAATGGCTGAGAAATAAACGTTATAGTTTCTTCTCCATCTTCAAGAAAGTGTACAGTCCGCCGTTGGTATAATTCTCAAATTTACCTACGCTAGAATATCCAAGGTTTTGATAGAAGTCAACTCCTAAGGTATTAAACTTCGCTACGGCTACAGTTATTTTCTGTATAGCCTTGCGTTCGTGTAGAGCTTCTTCAGCATACTGTATGATCTCACTACCATATCCTTTATGCAGATAGATAGGGTTAATTCCTAATACTATTTCGGCTGTGTTATTATCTACTAAATCATAATAGAAATAGGCTATAATATCCTTCTCTCGCTGTGTGCGTACGCTGAAGGTATTCTGCCCTCTCATATTCTTATCTAAAAAGTTATGTAAGTCCTCTAAGTCTGAAGTCATATTATAAAAGCTCAATACTCCTTCATACTTCCAATTATAAGCTATTTCTACCGCCTCTTCTTGAGTTAAGACTTTAAAAAATAAAACTTTCTCTTTCATTATTCAAAATATGTTAAAAAACCTTTCTTATTTAACAACTGTTCTATAAAGTAATCTAGAAACAAATATATTTGTGACTAGATGAATACTTACAACAGACATATCGCCTGGCTACTCATTATTATTTTTGCCTTGTTTGGGGCAGAGAAAATTAACTTCTCTGTGGAACAGACATGTGACAAAAAATTAATGTACTGTCCTACTGCTAATATGTATGTGTATACTGTTTATAAAAACACCTCACATTCGTCTAATCCCAATACGAAGGATACTGATACACATAAGGTAACTACGATAGCCTGTGAGACTTTCTTTATCAATCAAATAGAGCTAGCAATCTATGCGAAACAAAAAGTCACGTATAACTACAGTCCTTTCTACTATAAACATGTCATCCATTCAACACCATATATACCCTTAGTAGATCCCCCTCCTATAGTATAGTGTTCTTTATTCTTATATCTAGCCTACTACTCTATCATATACTATACAAAGATAGGGCGGTATAAATAGATTAAAAAGATACTTTTTCTTAACAATTTAGTATAATATTCAAATATTTAACATATAGTATCCTTTCTGATATTATTTGTTTTATTACATTTTTACCCTCTTATTGATACTACAATAAAAAAAAGAGCCAAAACACACTGTCTTAGCTCTCTTTAACTACGGTAAGGTATATAAAAATCTCAACAAAAAGTTCTCTTCATTGAGCTAGTTTGTTTCTAAATGTAGGTATCCCGTTTTCTTAATCATACTAGATCCTCTATCATCTGTATGCTCATAAGAGACAATATAGAAATAGGTACCTGTCGGTAATAATTCATTCTTCTTTATCGTCACTCTACCATCTGAGTATCCTCTAAATGTATTACCACTACTGTTATAATTAGCAGTCTCGTATACCTTGACACCCCATCTATTAAATATTTCGACACGATTATTTGGGTATCGTTGAATATTGTCTATTCTGAAGAAGTCATTGTCGCCATCACCATTCGCGCTAACGAAGTTATAGATCACTACATCTCCCTTCAACATCTTATCTTTTCTCACTGTCCCTAGTGTAAAGAAACCGTACTTTTCTAATGACGTAGGTGTAGTCACAGTCTTATTCTCTAAGTCTACTATACCCCCTTCATCTACCCATAACTGTTCTACAGCATCCCATCTCAAAATATGTAGATTATCAGCTGCATGCTCATAAATCTCTTTAGGCGTGGTACGCTCATCCCAAGTCAAGGTAAGCACGATGTCACTAGTAGTAGTCTGTGCATGCTCTATCAGCCAATACTCTCTGGTGTTTAACTTATCAACTATCCCAGCACTCGCATTTCTGACTTTAAAAAACTGCTTATCATCTAAGCTATATTTACCTACGAAGATATCTTTCTGATGTTTAGGAGCAGATATTATTGCTTGTCTATAAAATCCTTTATCTCCTTTAGGATAGATAAACTCTTCATTTCCTTCTTTCTCTACTTCTCCTTCGATATGGGAAATATCACTAACCTGAAGAACCTTAGATTTATTTAAGAAAGTAAAAGCTCCCTGAAGAGAATCTACCTTAGCGATACCCTGAGAGAACTCTACTGCTCCTGCAATACTCACAGCAGTCTTTATATCAAAGGCTCTATTCCTTACAGGATTATTTAGAATCAAGGTATTAAAATGAGCTCCTGTCTGTCCTTCTATGGTTTGTTTCGCAGTTCCGATAAGAAAAGTCTTTCCTTGAGGAGTTTTTCCTTTATAGTCAAATATTTTACCGTTATTCACAAGGTCACGATGTAAGTAAAGTTCACCGTTATTTCTAAAATCTCCTTCTCCTTGGTTCTCTAGCGTATAATACACAGAGACCATAGAACCTGGTTTAATATAAAACATACCCTTATTCACTGCCTGACTATAAATTATAGTCGGTAGCATCACCATACACAGTAGTAATCTCAAATATATCTTCATTCCTTCTATCGCTAGTATTAGTCTTTCACTACGAATATGATATTCATAATCGTACAGTCTGTTGCTGCTGCCTTTACATCATAAGTCATCACACCTTCTTTAGATATTGACTTTATCGTAAAGACATCTGTATCATAACTCGTCACATAATAGTATAAGTCTGTCGGCTTCTCAAAATAAGGAATACCTGTAGTAGGAGCTCCTTCGCTGACAAAGTGATTACTATTCTGTAAAGAGAATTGCTTCTTATATTCTTCAAATAAGTTCATCGTTTGTCCTGCTCTGTCTTCTGAAGTATCAAATACAATAGAAGGCATATAGAAGAACTTCACCGCCTTATAATCTTTCGTCACCATCTGCTGCCATTTCTTTCCATCATTATAATAGAACCCAACGACTACATCATTAACTCCCTTCGTATTATACACTGTCATACCTGCTACGTGAGCACTTAAAGGCTTCGCTAATACAGTGGATGTAAGCTCTACTCTGGGTAATAATAATCCCTTATCAGTAGACTCTACTTCTAGCATGGCATCCTTATTTATATCTGGTGATGTACCAATCTTAGTTTGTGCAAAACTTAGAGCGCTGAATAGCACAGCAAGCATTGCGAAATATAATTGCTTCATCATTTATCTTTAAGTAATTGAAAAAAAAGTGCGAGTCTCAATACAAGACTCGCACAGTGTGGTGTGAGTTGTTTGATTATTGTTTGTTTGCTTGTCTATATTGTATATAACTATTCTGTAAACTCTACGATTACATTATAGTTACCTTCTCCAATCATGATATACTGGTTACCAGATCCGATATTAAAGTTTAATGTACTACCACTAACTTTAATATCCGTAGTAGCTGTAGTCTTCAGCATCTCTCCTTGTAATACTTGGATACTTACTACTGACCCTACTGTAGCACCTGAAGGAATAGCCACTCCTGATGTTCTAGCTGAGTTAGCTTTAGCGATATTAGTAGTCCCTATGAACTTATAAACCTTCTTATTATTAATCGTATTCCCAGTGAAGATTACTTTACTATTAGCAACATCGATATGATCTCCTAAGATATTCTTGATCTTATCCACATTATTAGTAATATAATTCGTGATAAAGTCAAAACTGATTTCTTTCTTCGCTCCGTTATCTTCTATCGTATAGAATACTTCTTCTTTATCGTCTGTTATCTTTCCGTAGTACACATTCCCCCCTTTATTAATAAACTTAGAGATTAGGTCCCCTACTTTATAAGTAACATCACCTTCTTTTACCTCTTGGTTTAGAATATCACTAAAGTTATTTACGATATCACCTACTACATTTACTTCTGTACCTCCTGTAACATCACCTGTAATATCTGCTGCGGTCTTACCTTCATTACTAGCTATGAATGCCTTTACAGCTTCTTCATTGAAATATTTATATCCTACAGTCTTCCCATTTTTCACTACTGGTACTACTACTGTAGTCGTCTCTGTATCTGCTACTAAATCTTTAAGATTAATAGTCTCATACTTGCCATTGTTATAGAATTGGAACTCCCAATTAGTATTTGTACCATCCCCAGTATTCTTATAGATTACGTTACCATCTACCTTCGTAGAGATATTCTTGATTAACTCTTCTATAGTATAATGCTCGCTAGTACTTCCTTCTTTTAATACAGTCGTTTTACTATTAAAGAAGTTCGATACATTAGAAGCGATTTCTCCTACTACATCTATTGTAACTACTCCGTCTGCATCATTAGGTACATCGTTCTCAGTCTTTCCTTCATTTCCTTTCTGAGCTAACCAATTCTGAATAGTCGTCTCTGAGAAGAAAAGGAATTTCTTTGTCTTATCAGTATCAGATACTGCTACTTCACGGAAGAATGTCTTAGTCTCTTCTTTTAATACTAGATCTTCGAAGTCTACATTCGCTGTCTCATACTTATTATCAACTGTGTTATAAACCACATATTTAAACTCATTCTTCACTGGATCAAACACAATAGTAGAATGCCCTTCTTTAGCAGCATCTTTATTGTCAGGATTAGTCGGTACGATATAGTTAATAACATTCTGGATGTTCTTAACGTCTCCTTCTAATTTTGTTACGTTATTATCTAATCCATTGATAACCGTAGTTAGCTCCGATTTGCTCACTATTCTATTCCACTGTCCTCCATCTTCTGTCGTCCAGTAATAGAATCCTTTTAATATATCTTTAGAAGTATCTTCATTAAGGTTATAAATCAATAAACTCTCTACTTGGGTTCCATCTATTGGTGCAAAAACCTTTAAGTCTGATAAACTTACACGTGGAATCAATACCCCTCTGTGGCTAGAAAGAATTTCAAGTTCAGCTGATGTTTCAGGATCTGGTGTACCAATACCTACCTGTGCTGATGCTGTATAAAACGTTCCTAAGAAAGCGGCTAAAATGATAATTTTCTTCATGATTATAAATTCTATTTAATATCTGTATTGTTTTGTTATTTTGTCTTTTTACTTGGTAACATCGGGTTAGAGAATATTCCTTCTCTAAATCCTCTAAGAAAGGTCAGGTCATAGATCACAGATGTACTACACCCTGTCAAATTAGTTATGGTCAATCTCACTTTACCTTTTTTATTATGCCAGTTTTCTCCATTGACTTTGGCATCTTTAGGAAAGGTTATCGTCATCGCCCCTGTTCCAGGCTTGATGATAAATACTCCTCCCTGCTGTTTAACAATAGGCTTATCGTTCTGATCAAATATTACCTTGTTATCCTTATCTCTTTCTAATATTGTTACTCTAACCTCTACTTCTGGATTATCTACAGTAGCGAAAGGAAATGCCTTCCACTCATTCTCTGTATCTAATAAATATTCCCAATCATATCGCTGTATCTCTCCTGTCACTACAGGGCTAAGCTGTAATGGCTGTCCCCCTTTAATGTTTACTTGATCTACAACTACAGTCTGTTTCCCTTTGTGATCCTTAGCGATTACACGTCCTACAGAAGGCAGACTATTTATTTTAATCTTAATCGGCGTTCTAGAACCTATCGTACAGCCATTTCTAACAGCCTGTACATATACAGTAAACTCATCCCCTACCTTATAATGCTTAGACAAGTCTATCGTAAACATATCTTCTAAAGCTGGTAGTCTAGTCATTCCTTTCTCTGAAGTGTACACTTCATAAGTCGTACAATGACTATTCTGTGGCTGTATTCTCAACGGTTCTCCTTCACATAGCTGAAGAACCTGTTCTAGTTCATAACCGTACTGATCTGTCTCTATCTCCATACCTACTTCTACCCTAGGAACTAGATCAACGTTATAGATATGAGTGAAATCTCCTAATACTCCTACAACTGAACCATATGATATCTTCACTCTATCAAAAGGTTCTGTAGAAGGCGCTACTATAATTCTGTATCTGTCTCTACCTCCTATACCTAATAATCTTAAGCGAAGTGCTCCATTAGATTCTGTAAGTGGTTCGCCTACTTTCTTATCTCCTAAATAGCGTTGAATCTTAAACCCTTTGACTAATTCTAAACTCAATACTCCAGGGTTCTTATTCTCTGCTGTAATATGCAACTCGTCTCCTGGTAGGGCAGTCTGCTTAAACACTACGGTTAGACTTGCCATATTCGCTACTGCTACCCCTCTTGCTATTACTGCATAACTGTTAGGATCATCATCCACAGCATTCCAAGGATGACTAACAGAAGCTGTGGCACTCGCTACTCCTAGTCCTACATCTTCTACTCCATGGAGTACGTCTAAGACATTGGGATTAATATTAGGTAATACCGCTGCACAACTAGGGTTATCTACAGTCTTAGTCACATAAGCTCCATAAACTTTAGCGTTCTGAGCCACACCTACTGTAGATCCTAAGACAACCTGTACTCCTCTATATTTCTGTGGTCCTTTCTTATTCGATGGTACGAATGTATATTCTAACACATTATCTGCTGCTAAGAGATCTACTAGTCCTCCATCTACTCCTTGTAACGTTCCTATTTTCTTTCCATTTGCATCAAGACCTACTACTGTAATACCACCCAATGCAACTAAGCCACTATACTCTTTACCTAGCTTCACTGTCACAGGTGTTCCTGCAGCTTGATCTTCTTTGAAGTAAATATTCTGCCATGTAGTACCTAACCCTAATAATCCTAACCCTACCGTGATAGTAGAATATGTGTCTGGTCGTCCATCAATAGCGTTACTTTTATTAGATACTCCTCCTGTCAGCGCAGAATACCATGCTGTATAGTCCGTTGCCCAATAGCGTTCATAAGTAGGTGGACAGTCTTGGTTATTAAATACATTAACTTGAATATTCTTAATATCCGAACACCCATTAGCATTCTCAGCTACTACAGTATAGTTATATACTCCTGCTTGATTAAACACTTTAGGACTTGTTCTATCTATAATCTCTTCTCCATTTACTCCATACCAAGTGATTATATCTCTAGCATTATCAGTTATCATAACTGGCAGTACAAAAGAATCTCCTACATTCAGTGTATAGCTTAAAGCATCATTGGTATTCTTCAGTCTTAACTTAGGAATAGGATTAACATTAATCTTCACCTTAGCAGACTCTTCTGAACTCACACCATTGATAACATATACTACACTATAAGATCCTGGCTCTGTAACCCTAATACTCTCTATAGGCAATAACTCTTCAACTATTCTATCTTCTAAGTCATCTCCTACTTCGCGTACCTTAAATAAATTACCGTCTTTAAACCAACGATAAGACTCTACATTCCCCACTGCTGTCAATGGTTTTTTAGCAGTCAAGATTGTCTCATCTCCTTCACATACTACACTTACATCTGATGAGATAGAAGGCTGAGGATGTGGCTTACCTACAATGCTAGTATGCGCTATAGAACGAATCTTCGTAGGATCTACATACGGCAGTTTTAGATTACTTACATCCAAATAGGCTTCATTAGATAACACTCCTAATCCTGGGTAGCCAATCACTGTTCCGTTAATGACTACTTTAGAAGAAGAGTGAGCATCTAAACTCACTTTCCAATTCTCAATACTCTTAGCACTATATATACTAGGAACATTAGAGGGAGGGGTCAAGGTGTTATTATTATTACCTCTATTATCAAAGAAGATCTCGTCTACTCTAAAGAATTCTTTTATCGTTGATAAATAATCGTTTAGTTTGAAGTCTTTATACAAATCAGATGAGTGGTTAGACATCTCTAATGTGTAGCTTAACTTATCTCCTTTTTTTGCTTCTAATAAGTTGACAGATTTGTTAATCATTAATCCTTCTGGAGTTGTGACATTTAAATCTTTAATCTCGTGAATATTGACAGCCATCCCTGTTGAAGCCGCAAAACCAATCTTCAATGTTTCGTAAGGCAACTCATCATATTTATAGTCTAGTACTTCAACGAATCGACCACTATACACAGGTTGTATACGTACTTTGATATGAAACTTCTTTTTAAGAGCGTAAGTCCCATCAGGTTTCTTCTTACTTCTATCTTCTTCTAAGATAGGTTTCATCTCGATCTGTACTCTTCTATAAAAGTTATAGTCATTTGGCCTAGAATGTGTAAATCCATAATCAATAGTTCTACCTCCCGGTTCTTTTATATGTGTCAGATATCTAGCAGTCTTATTTAGGTCATTTATAACCTTTCCTCTTAAGACAACACTCTGAGCAAAAGAACCTCTAGTATTGGGTCTTCCAACAGCTCCACTAGTAAAGTTACCATACTCATCAAGTCCTACAGCGATATAACCTCCTGTTACTCCATATGTATTATTACCTGGTCCATATCCTAATGAGCCTCCATAACTACCTAATCTAAACCTCCCTTTAGGGATACTTCCATCGTATAGAAAAACAGAGATACCATCTGCTCCACCACTTATCTTTCCATCTTTCTTGCGCCATGCTTTATATTCAAAGTCAATCAATACACCTCTATCAGAAGGAAAACTCTCTTCTATAATAGCATACCCTTTCTGATTCATTCCATCAGAAGTAAGTCTTAGCCATCCGTTGCCATAATCATCTAGTCCTTGTGAGGCTGTTAGTATAGCATTATCCCCTAATACTACTTTGCTATTTACTGATCTATGAGTAAAACTTTCTTGTATAGTAAACTGTGCATATAAAGGAGATAATTGTCCTAATAAAACACATAGTACAAACGCTAAAACATATCTATATTCTTTTATCAAAACATTCATAACAAACACATTTACAACACTATAAAAAAACAACCTCTAGCTTATTTTAGACAAAGATCCCTCTGCTCATATCATGTGAGATATCAGACATTTAGAAAATAGAAGTCCACACCAAATACAAGGTGTTTAAAATCCCATTAAACTTTTTAGTGATCTACAACTAAGAAACAGTTGCTCTTTTTATGATACTTTTACTCTTTTTCCTTTATTACTCTTTTTATTTGAGAACATACACTCAAAATCATTATTCAATTCGAAGATCTAAGACATCTAAACAAGTAATGATTAACTCTTCATTATAACTAAAAACAAATATTAGGCCATGTTTGTTTTTTTACTAAAAAAAATCACCTATTGTGATATACTAATTCACCAACAACTCGCTAACTAACTGTATTAATGCTTATTACATATTATAAAAAAACGAATTATTTTTGTGCAAATTTACTCAAAACACTTCGCTATCCTAACATTTATTACAACACAAAGTCAAAAGTAATTCGTTAAAATCAAGTGAAAAATTACTATTTTTTGATAAAATGTGAGTTTATACCTAAATAATAAGAAAGTGAACAAGGTATCATTATCCATAAGCGCTTTTTAATGCTAAATCAAAACACATAATCTTCACATAATGTGACTGTTAAAGTTATAACAAAAAAAGGAAAGTGATAAAAACAGGGCACTTTAAGCTTTATTTACTATTTTTAAAATAAAATTATAAACCATGAACCAAGACCAAAACACACCCTTTATAACAGAAACTATCCAAGATAAAGTAGCAACGATATCATTCTATAGTCCAGGAAGTAACTCATTTCCTAGTTCACAATTAGAACAGCTAACCAACATCATCAATAAACTAAGTAATCACCCTCATATTAATACAATAATTCTAAAAAGCGAAGGAACAGGAGCATTCTGTGCTGGAGCTTCTTTTGACGAATTACTTTCTATTAAAGACACTACTACAGGTCAAGCCTTTTTCTCTGGCTTTGCTAATGTCATTAATGCGATGCGCAAAAGTCCGAAGATATTTATCGGTCGTATCCATGGCAAAACTGTAGGAGGAGGAGTAGGACTAGCTGCTGCATGTGATTATTGTTTTGCAACAACGAACGCTTCTATTAAGCTATCAGAACTAGCTATAGGTATTGGTCCTTTCGTAATCGAACCTGCTGTATCTCGTAAAATAGGTAAAACAGCATTCACAGAAATGTCTCTTGCAGCACACGAATGGAAAACAGCTACTTGGGCACAGAATCACGGATTGTATAGTGAGGTATATGATACTGTAGACAGACTTGACTTAGAAGTAGAGACCTTTGCTACTAAGATAAGTTCATATAACCCAGAAGCACTATACGAAATGAAGAAAATATTCTGGGAAGGAACAGATCATTGGACAGAATTATTACATCAACGCGCAGAAATATCAGGTAGACTAGTATTATCTGAATTTACAATAAATGCACTTAACCAATTTAAAGCAAAATAATATATACCCCTTCTAGGCATGCTTGCTCAGAAGGGGTATTTTATTACATAAATATTACAACTATTATTAAAAAAAAGAAAACAACAAAGGCATATTTAGTCAAATGCAACAGTATAAAAAATATTTACACAGAACAACTATCTATTTAATATTAATATTAACTTAAATTAACTCATTGTGGTATATTTGCTAAAAAATATAAAACTATGAAATCACTAAAGTACTTATTACCAATACTTTTAATCACCATTAAAGCACTTGCATCAGAGCCACTAAAGATATCAGATTATAGAGATAGTGGTAGATACAGCACCTCACATTATGAAGGAGGCTTTCTAAGTCATTTAAATATTTCGGCAGGAGTTTCTACATTAGGATTCACACTAGAGGCTTCTACTCCTATTAATTCAAGTTTAAAACTAAGAGCTGGATTAGATTACTTTGAATTCAATTCAAAGAAGTATGATGTAGATTTTGATGATCAAGAAGGATTCTTATCTGAAGCCTTTGGTTATACGCCTACTTATGAGATGCATGGTAGCCTTAAAGCTATTCATGGACACGCACTAGTAGATTATTATCCTTTCAAAAAAGGAATATTTCATCTTACAGCGGGTTTCTATTTAGGAAGTACTAAACTAAAAGCGAATGGTCTATTAACAGATGGTAATGGTAACCCAGCTGAACTTAAACCAGGTTATGAATGGCCTACAATAGACTTCGATGGTAACGAACTAGCAGTTATAGATGGTAAACTAGATGCAGAACTAACATTAGGTCAAGTGATCAAACCATACGTAGGTATCGGATTAGGAAGAGCAGTGTCTAAGAGACGTATAGGTGTTAAGTTTGAACTAGGAGTATTATATCAAGGAGACTATACATTAAAACAAAATGGTAGAACAGTTGCTTCTACAAGTGATCTAAATGCCTCTGTAGAGGATGCAGATAAAGTGACCAAATGGTTAAAACTATGGCCTATGGTAAACTTTCAACTTAATTACCGCATATTCTAAAACATTATGAAATTAAAGCATATAACAACAATCTTATTATCTTGCTTATTCATCTACTCTACAAACTCTTATGCACAAGAAGAACCTACTGAGAATACAGCAGTTAATCTTGTAGAAGAAGTAAGTCCAGAGAAAACAACAGAAGAACAGCAACCAAAAGAAGAAAAAAAGAAGAAAAAGAAGTCAGGCCCTCCTACCTTACCTCCCAACAATTCGACTGCTTACTTATTACATATAGGTGAAGACGAATTCGTGAGAGATAATATAGCGAAACACTACTCTGACCAACGCTTCTATGAATGGACATTAAGCGCAGGAGTATCTACGATGGGACTTACACTAGAAGCATTGACTCCTATCAACAGCTATCTAAAACTTAGAGGAGGTATAGACCTATTCTTCTATAATTCTAAGCATTATGAAGTTGGTATTGATGATCCTCAAGGGGATTTAGTTCGTCTTTTTGGTTATAAACCAAATCTTGCTATCAAAGGTAAAAATCACATGATACATGCTCACACCTTAGTTGACTTTTATCCTGTACCTGATGGTCTATTCTTCCTTTCAGGTGGTTTCTACTTTGGTCAAAATAAAACAGCCTTAGATGGATATCTAATCGATCATCATGGAGATAGAGCTACACCTACAACAGTAGATGGAGTTCCTCTTCCATGGCCAGAATACTTGGACTTTCAAGGGAACCAAATCAAGTTAAATGAAGGGAATATGAAAGCTGATGTTACACTTGGTAGTATTATCAAACCTTATCTAGGAATAGGAATAGGAAGAGTGGTAACGAATAAAAAGCTAGGCTTCTCATTTGAGCTTGGGATGATGTACCAAGGGGACTATGAACTAAAACAGGATGGAAGCAAGGTACTTTTCAATCTCGAAGACAGTTTTGAATACAACGAAAAAGGAGAGAAATGGTTAAATCGTATTAAATGGTGGCCTAAAGTATCCTTCCAAGTTAGATATCGATTGTTCTAAACGAGGTCATCTCTTTAAGGATAAAGAGAAAAGGCTACGCTAAATATAGGAGGTCAACTATATTTTTGTGTACCTTTGCCAAAATTTTTAGTTATGCCTAAGATTAGAATTACAAAACAATTCACATTTGAAACAGGACATGCCTTATACGGTTATGATGGTAAATGTCGTAACGTACACGGTCATAGTTATAAGCTAGCTGTTACAGTTATTGGTACTCCGATAGAGGATACTAGTAATGTGAAGTATGGTATGGTTATAGATTTTGGAGACTTAAAAAAAATAGTGAAAGGAGATATCGTAGATGTATTCGATCACGCTACTGTTTTCAATAAAAATACCCCTCATATAGAATTAGCAAAAGAACTAGAAGAGCGTGGACACCACGTTATTCTTGTCGATTATCAACCAACTAGCGAGAACATGGTTATTGACTTCGCTCAGAAGATAAAAAGCAAATTACCTGATGGGATAGAACTATACTCATTAAGATTACAAGAGACAGAATCATCATACGCTGAATGGCATCAATCAGATAATTTATAGAACTTGAGTTTTACAATTAATACAGATAAGAGTATATACTTCGCTTCTGATCAGCACTTCGGAGCACCCACTCGAGAGAAAAGCCTTCCTAGAGAAGAGTTATTCTTACAGTGGTTACGCGAGAAAGAAGATGATATGGGCGCCTTATTCATACTAGGAGATTTATTTGACTTCTGGTTTGAGTACAAGACTGTTGTACCTAAAGGTTTTGTAAGAATACTTGGTAAGTTGGCTGAGATCAAAGATAGAGGCATTCCTGTTTTCTTCTTTGTAGGAAACCACGACTTATGGATGGATGATTACTTCCAGACAGAACTAGGAATACCAGTATATCACGAGCCTAAAGTATTTGACATTAACGGTAAGAAGTTCTTTATCGGACATGGAGATGGACTAGGACCTGGAGATATGGGCTATAAGAGAATGAAGAAAGTCTTTACCAATCCTTTCTCTAAATGGCTGTTCAGATGGTTGCATCCAGACATCGGAGTTAGACTTGGTTCTTACCTATCTGTTAAGAATAAACTGATATCAGGTGATGAAGACATTAAATTCTTAGGAGAAGACAATGAATGGTTAATCCTATATGCTAAACGCAAATTAGAAACCACTCATTACGACTACTTCGTTTTTGGGCACCGTCATTTACCAATGATTATTGACTTAAATGACCAGTCTAAATACATTAATCTAGGAGATTGGATTAACTACTTCACCTATGGCAAATACGATACTAGTCTACATCTAATAGAATATAAAAAGGAGCTTGCTGAAGCTAAACAATAACAAAAAACGCATACTAATCAGTATGCGTTTTTTGTTATCTCTTTTATTCTAAAAAGGCTTCTCTAATATCCACTCACAGTGCGTAAAGTAATTCCAACCTACAGCTCCTAAGTCTACTTTAGGATCTACGAATTGACTTAAATCACGTTGATTAATGGATACATAACTTTCAGCATATACTGCTACGTCCTCTCCTTTTGCTTCGTATTCTTTTTTGATATATTGTGCCATCTGCCAGATCATATCTGGAGAAGACAGGCGAGCCATCTGTTTATTAGTTAGCACATCTTCTATATCGTAATACTTTCTATCCCCTGTCTTTTTATTTTCTACGATATAATTCGTATAACCACTCCTTGATCTAAGCATCATACGCCAGCTAAGACGATGAGCTTCATCAGTCCATAACACATCTCCCTTGATAAAATAATGTCTTAGAGGAAGCACTAATTGTACAAACATAAATGCCAATAAGAAATACTTCACTTGAGGAGAGAAGTGTCTAGTTACAGCTTGTTCCTCTTTTAAAGTATCCTCATCTAAAGGAGTTTTCTTTTTAAAGAACCAACTTCTCACTTGCTCTGGTTCATAGAAGAACACAGCAAAACTCAATGCAAAATAAGGGAATATACCGATATGTAAGGTAATAGAATTAAACAAGTGAAATACCAATGAGGCTATCACTGCTAAAGTACGCGTGCGTTTATACAACAATAAGAACACAACTAATCCGTCAAATATAATCCCTAAATAAGCAATAGAGACATAGAACCAATCCTGTGTAAATACTTGCTTAAACACATCAGGGATATTAGCTCCTTGATACATCAACTTCGTAAATGTCCCATCTAACCAATCTGGATAGAACTTAGCCACAGTACCATAAATATAAAGCATAAATACCTGAAAGATAAACAACCATGAAATATAATAAGGCATAGAGTGTTCTTCTGTTACCCTATTACTTTTTACATCAAGAGAAGCATATCGATTAGCGGGTACGAAGCACATATACACACAAATCACTAATAGCATATAGTAGTGATTATTATAAGATGTCTTCTGTATAAAATAAGCGCCAGCCCATAATATCGTTAGCAGTGGCATAGTCCACTTATATCGATACCCAAGCATAACAGCAACTGACACACAGCCCATCACAAAAAAGTAGGCATACATCTGAGGTCCTACTAGCACCTGCAGAAAGTCCATATAGATATGGGAGAATGTAATCTTTACATCGACTAGATTATCTCTTACCCAACCTGTAGCAATCGCACCGAATGACTCACAAGCGAATAAGAAACCAAAGAATATACGAAAGATAATTAACGGAGAATTATCTATCTGACGGTACAGTTTTTCCTTCATAACGACTGAAGAACTCTCGAGTCACGCGTTCGTCATCTTTTAACTTCGCAATCAACTCATCAAGTCCACTAAATTTTAATTCATCTCTTATTCTGTCTAAGATACGAACTTTTAACTTTTGGTCGTATAAATCACCATCCCAATCTAAATAATTTACTTCTATTGTATAAGGGTGGTCTGCAAAGGTAGGGTTAATACCTACACTCATCATTCCCATCACTTTCGCTCCATTTAACTCAGATTCTACCACATAGACCCCGTTCTCAGGAATCAATTTATAATCTTCGTCCACAACAATATTCGCTGTAGGAAAACCTAGCTTACGGCCTAATTTCTTACCGTGTACTACTGTACCAGAGAAATAGTACTCATACCCTAAGAATTCATTCGCCAACATCATATTACCGTCTTCTTCTAGAGCAACACGTATCTTAGTAGAACTAATAGATACATGATCTATTTCTTGAGCAGAGATTTCTTCTACTTCAAAGCCATATTTCTCACCGAACGCTTTTAAATCATGAATATCAGCAGTTCTATTTTTGCCGAAGCGATGATCATAACCTATAATAATTTTAGAGATATTAAATTTATCTACTAACACCTGCTTCACGAACTCTTCTGCTGATAACTGAGCAAACTCTAAGTCAAACTTTTGAATGACTAGATTATCTAATCCTAATCCTTTTAAAAGCTCTTTCTTCTCTTCTATAGTATTCAATAATCGAATACTGTTATCCTGCTTTAAAACCATGCGAGGATGAGGAAAGAAGGTCAACACCAAACTCTCGCCACCATTAGCTTTAGCAGAATCAACAAGCTTTTTGATAATCATCTGATGTCCTACATGCACTCCATCAAAAGTACCTAATGTAGCAACTACTTTTTTATCGCAATTAAAATCAGCTATAGAAGAAAATGTTTTCAATTTTTAAAGTTTATATCAGTTACATTACTATTTTTGTGCCCCTTTATTCCCAATGACTGGGTAGAGAACAAAACTGCGTAAAAATACGTCATTTTTATAAATGCCTCTTTATAAAAAGACCATAATCTAACGCCTTTTAACAAAATTCAATATGCCTAACACTAGATTTTTAAAAGCCTTAACTTTATTTATTATTACTCTTTTTATATCTTTTTCGGTTAATGCCCAAGTGAAGATAATGACTTGGAATTTACTTAACGTCGGAAAGAGTAAATCACAAGAGAATATAGAATACATCGCTAAAACGATTAAACAAACAGACATCATAGCCATACAAGAGGTTGTCACTAACCTTACAGGTGCACAAACTATTGCTAAGATACACGAAGAATTAAACAGATCATCAGGAGCCAAATGGGACTATGCGATAAGCGATCCTACTGCTAGTTCTCCATATCGCTCAGAACGCTATGCTTACCTATGGAGAACTAGCAAAGTCAAACTAAAAGGAAAACCTTTTCTTGAACCTACTTATCAAGAGGAAATAGAAAGAGAACCTTATATGGCAACATTTATTTATAAAGGAAAAGAAATAACGATAAGTAGTCTACACGCACTACCAACTAAACATCAGCCTGAGAAAGAAATCAAGTACCTAAAATTCTTTCCAGAACATTATCCTGATCACAATCTTATCTTCTTAGGTGATTTTAATTTAAGTGAAAGTCATAGCGTATTTAATCCCTTAAAGAAACAAGGATATCTACCTAGCTTCTCTACACAAAAGACGAGTCTTAGACAGAAATGTCTTAAAGGTGACTGTCTAGCATCAGAGTATGATAACATCTTTTATCACCCTGACAAAAATGAACTTATCAGTGCTAAACCTATCTACTTCTTTGAAGACTTTGAAGAAATTAGCATGGCAAGAAAAGTATCTGATCACATCCCATTGCTCATTACATTGAATATATTATAACCAAAAAGACCTCTTTAGCAGAGGTCTTTTTTATTATCTTCTATTCATATAGATCATTACATAGTACAGTAGCGTACCTAGTGAACTTATCGCAGCCACTACATACGTACGAGCTGCCCATTTCAACGAATCCTTAGCTCCTGCATATTCTCCTTGAGTCACTATATTCTTTGCTTGCAACCACTTTAATGCACGATTACTCGCATCGTATTCTACAGGTAATGTCACAAAAGAGAATATCGTTGTCATCGCAAACAAAATAATCCCGATTAATAACAACTGTGGAAATGTATTAATCATTAACACACCTCCTAATAACACCCACGTCACTATATTAGACGAAAAGCTAACAATAGGAACTAACTTAGAACGCATAGTCAGCCAGTGATATGCCTCAGCATGCTGTACAGCGTGCCCTACCTCATGGGCAGCAACAGCCGCGGCAGCTGCATTACGCTCATTATACACAGCCTCACTTAAGTTGACTGTCTTATCCATTGGATTATAGTGATCGGTCAGCCTACCTGGAGTAGAAATAACTCTTACGTCTCTGATCCCATGATCAAACAACATCTTCTGTGCTATCTCCGCACCACTCATCCCATTCTGAAGTTGTACTTTAGAATATTTCTCAAATTTACTTTTTAAGCGATAACCTACTAACCAACTAGCACCCATTATCGCAATCATAAAAATCCAAATCATACTTAGACGTTTTTCTTTTTTAATTAAATCTACAAATTATAAGCCAAACTAAAAATAAGACATTTTGACATAAAAAAAGGGTTACATCACTGTAACCCTCTCTTATTAACTATATTTTATACTATTTAAGTTTCTTTTTAACCTCTACTTCTTGGAAAGCTTCGATTACGTCATACTCCTTAATGTCGTTGTAGTTTTTAATCTGAATACCACAATCATATCCTTTAGAAACTTCTTTAACGTCATCTTTGAAACGTTTAAGAGCAGTTAACTCTCCAGTGTAGATTACTACACCTTCACGGATTAAGCGGATTCTAGAGCTACGGAATATCTTACCATCTGTAACCATACATCCAGCGATAGTTCCCACTTTAGAAATTTTGAACAACTCACGGATCTCAGCAGTACCAGTAACCTCTTCTTTAAGCTCTGGAGATAACATACCTTCCATTGCATCTTTAAGGTCATCGATAGCAGCATAGATAATTGAGTAGTTACGGATATCGATCTCTTCTTTATCAGCTAATACTTTAGCAGATGCCATAGGACGAACGTTAAATCCGATAATGATCGCGTCAGAAGCAGATGCTAACAATACGTCAGATTCTGTAATCGCACCAACTCCTTTGTGGATAATGTTGATTTGAATTTCTTCTGTAGATAATTTAGAGAATGAATCAGATAATGCCTCAACAGAACCATCCACGTCCCCTTTTAAGATAATGTTCAACTCTTTGAAATCTCCTAATGCGATACGACGTCCAATCTCTGCTAACGTAATATGACGTTGAGCACGTACAGATTGTTCGCGGATCAGCTGAGTACGTTTAGATGCAATTTGTTTTGCTTCTTTTTCTTCTTCGAATACGTTGAATTTATCACCAGCAGTTGGCGCACCATCAAGACCTAATACAGAGATTGGAGTTGAAGGACCAGCTACTTTAATAGACTTACCACGCTCATCGTGCATAGCACGTACTTTACCATGGTTACATCCTGCTAATAAATAATCTCCTACGCGAAGAGTACCAGCTTGTACTAATACAGTAGACACATATCCTCTACCTTTATCTAAGAATGCCTCTACTACAGTACCTACTGCTAACTTATCTGGGTTAGCTTTCAGTTCTAACATTTCAGCTTCTAATAATACTTTTTCAAGTAATTCAGTCATACCAATACCTTGTTTAGCAGAGATATCTTGAGATTGGTAAGTACCACCCCACTCTTCTACTAGCAAGTTCATTGATGCTAACTTCTCTTTAATTTTATCAGGGTTAGCCGTTGGCTTATCTACCTTATTGATCGCGAAGATAATAGGTACACCTGCCGCTTGAGCGTGGCTAATAGCCTCTTTCGTTTGTGGCATGATGTCATCATCCGCAGCGATTACGATAATAACGATATCCGTTACTTGCGCACCACGTGCACGCATCGCAGTAAACGCCTCGTGACCTGGTGTATCTAAGAAAGTAATCTTTTGACCATTTTCTAAAGTTACCCCATACGCACCGATGTGCTGCGTAATACCTCCTGACTCACCAGCGATAACGTTAGCTTTACGAACGTAGTCAAGTAACGATGTCTTACCGTGGTCAACGTGTCCCATTACAGTAACGATAGGAGCACGAGATTTTAAATCTTCTGGTCTATCTGGAGCTTCTTCGATAGCCTCTTCAATAGCTGCAGTAGTAAAGTCTACTTCATATCCGAACTCATCAGCCACGATAGTCAATGTCTCAGCGTCTAGACGTTGATTCATTGTTACCATGATACCTAATGACATACATGTACCGATAACTTTAGTAATAGGCACATCCATCATAGTAGCGATCTCACCTACAGTAACGAACTCAGTAACTTTTAATACTTTACTTCCAGCTTCTAATGCTTTTTGTTCGTCATCCGTTTTCTTACGGTGTACATCACGTTTATCACGACGGTATTTAGCAGATTTAGACTTATTACCTTTACCTTGAAGACGTTCTAGTGTCTCCTTGATTTGGTTTTTAACTTCTTCTTCTGTTGGCTCAGCCTTAACTACAGGAGCTTGTTGGTTACGTCTTTGGTTTCTATTACCAAATTTGTTTCCACCAGCATTGTTATTATTGTTGTTATTTCTTTGCCCGCCACCTTGGTTTCTGTTATTGTTGTTGTTATTACCACCATTAGCATTATTGCTATTGTTATTAGTAGTATTACCACCTTCAGCAGTACCTGGTTTAGCTATACGTTTTCTCTTATTCTTATTAGCGGCATTACCAGCACCTGGTTTCGCATTGTTACCAGCGTTGTTACCACCTTTTTTAGGCTCTTCTTTTTTCTTTTTAGGCTTATCGAATTGAGATAAATCGATAGTCTGTCCAGTAAAAGTAGTACCAGAAAGTTTTTGATAATTAGTTTTAATCATCTCCTCTCCTGCGTTTTCTTCTGTCTTAGCAGCCTCTTCCGCTTTGTTAGACTCTGCTTTTTTAGAATCCACTTTGTTAGATGAAGCATCCTTACTTCCTGCTACAGATTCTTTCTGTTTTGGTTTTTCCACCTCTTTTTTAGCTTCCACTTGTTTATTTGAGTTCGTTACTTTAGATGCTTCCTTATCAACTACAGGTTTAGCGACAGTCTCTTTCTTATCCTCTATAACCTCATTAGCTTGTTTTTGCTTACTCTCTTTAGCAGGAGCTTTGGCATCTTTTTCAAAAGATTTATTTTCTTTATTAGAATCGTCTGAAGAAGCTTTAGTTTTTTTAGGCTCAAGATCGATTTTACCCACAGTTTTGATAGCTGCAATTTCTTCAGCTTTAGCTCGGATAATTTCTTGTTCACGCTTAATACGTGCTTCCTCTTGTTTTTTCTTCTCCTCTAATTCTTTATCACGCTCAATTTTCAAGGCCTCTTTCTCTTTCTTTTTCTCTTCACTTACTTCAATAGATGCCTCTTTCTTACCTTTATCAGCAGAAAATTGTTTACACAAAACACTATATTCTTGATCAGAAATTTTAGCATTAGGTGTTGCGTCGATATCGAAACCTTTTCCTTTTAAAAAGTCAACGGCTCTATCGAGAGAAATATTCAATTCCCTTAAAACTTTATTAATTCTTATTGCTCTTTCTTCAGACATATTATCCTTTTAGTGTATTAAATGTGTTGTGTTGTTAACTTGTAATTAATCCTCGAATTCTTCTTTCAAGATTCTAAGTACATTCTCAATTGTTTCATCCTCAAGATCAGTACGTTTCATTAACTCTTCAACACTTAGGCTTAAAACGCTCTTAGCCGTATCTAAACCGATTCTTGCAAATTCTTCAATTACCCACTCATCGATTTCGTCTTTGAATTCTTTTAATTCTACGTCATCGTCTTCTGGGTTTAATTCACGCATAACATCAATATCATATCCAGTCAACATACCAGCTAATTTGATGTTTTGTCCACCACGTCCTATCGCACGTGATACCTCTTCTAGAGCTAAATAAACATTTGCTTTTTTAGTCTCTTCATTCAGAACTACTTTATTTACGTTAGCAGGTGCTAAAGCACGCTTAACGAATAATTCTGTATTATTAGTAAAATTAATTACGTCTATATTCTCATTTCCTAATTCGCGAACGATACCATGGATACGAGATCCTTTCATACCTACACACGCTCCTACTGGATCGATACGATCATCAAAAGTATCTACTGCCACTTTTGCTTTTTCTCCAGGGATACGTACCACTTTCTTAATCGTGATATGTCCATCAGCGATCTCAGGGATTTCTTGCTCGAATAATCTTTCTAAGAACTCAGTAGCAGTTCTAGACATGATGATTTGAGGTTTAGATCCTTTTAATTCTACTGCTTCGATGATTCCTTTTACAGTATCACCTTTTCTAAAGAAGTCAGATGGAATCTGTTTATCTTTTGGTAAAACGATTTCATTTCCTTCCTCATCCATCAAAATTACAACTTTTGGACGGATGTGGTGCACTTCTGCTGAATAAACTTCTCCAATAATATCTTTGAACTGTTTGTATAAAGTAGTATTATCGTGCTCAGTCACTTTAGAGTTTAAGTTTTGGCGCAATGCTAAAATAGCACGTCTTCCTAACTCCTCTAATTTAACCTCTTCTGAAACTTCTTCTCCTACTTCAAAATCTGGTTCGATCTTGCGTGCTTGAGATAATGAAATTTCATAGTTATCATTCTCTACTTCCCCATCATTTACTACTACACGGTTTCTGAATATCTGGCAATCTCCTTTATCTGGGTTAACAATGATATCAAAGTTATCATCGTTACCAAATCTTTTTTTCAATGCATTTCTAAATACATCTTCTAAGATGGCCATCAGCGTTACACGCTCAATATCTTTTTCGTCTTTAAATTCTGAGAATGAATCTACTAAATCTCTATTCTCCATGTGCTTTTTTTATTTTAAAATGAAATTATAACATTCGCTTCTTTAATATTCTCAAAAGGGATCACAGCTTCTTTCTCTACTGTCACCTTCCCTTTTCCTACAGGTTTAGGCTCTCTAGCCTTCCACTTTAGGACAATCTGATTATCGATCACATTATCTAGAGTAGCCTCATATTTCTCTTGATCTAGCGTCACTACTTTCAGTTTTCTACCAATGTTCTTATGGTATTGACGAAGTAATTTTAAAGGCGCTGTTGCACCTGCTGATGCTACCTCTAGAGAGAAATCCTGCTCTTCTCTATCTAAATTATGCTCTATAGCTCTACTAAAATTTATACAATCTTGTAATGTCACACCTTCATCACCATCTATAGTTAGAGTGATTTTATTGTCAGCAGACACCGTAAAATCTATAATAAATATAGATGTATGCTCTTCTAAAGCCTTATCTATTAATTCTTGTACTTTACTTTTTAATGTCATATGCTATAAAAAGAGGGGACTACTTTGTCCCCTCATTATTTAACTTTTTTAATAAATAACTGTGCAAAGATATTAATTTTTTTATTACAAATAAAACTTTTGCCTATTGATAATTATATTCTTAACTTTAAATCATGTAATTAAATCGAAATAAAACAACAAATATCACTATGAAAAAAATACTAGTCCCAACAGATTTTTCTACACAAGCTTATAACGCTATCAAGGTAGCTGCTTGTATAGCTAAAAAAGGAGATGCAGAAATATTACTATTACACATCTTGGACTTGCCACAACAAGGAAATGATAGTATCAATAAAGGTACTCCTGCTCCAGAAGTAATGTTCTTCAAGAACGCTGCTGAAGAGAAACTTAGAGAATTAGCTCTATCTGATCTATTCCAAGGTATTAAGGTATCTACTAGTCTTATCTTAGACAGAACAGCTTATGGCGTGACTAAGACAGCAGAGACGAATAAAGCAGACCTTATCGTAATGGGATCTCATGGAGCGAGCGGAGCGAAAGAATACTTCGTAGGTTCTAACACTCAGAAAGTAGTGAGAACGTCTGACGCACCTGTATTAGTAATTAAAGGGGAAGGAGATGACTTCAACGTAAACGATCTTGTATTCGCTTCTGACTTTACTGATAATATGAAAGAACCTTTTAAAAAGATTCTACGTCTACACCAGATGTTCGACACGAAGTTACACCTACTGATGGTAAACACTCCTAATAGCTTTAAACCTACTCATGTAGCAGAACAAGTATTAGAAGACTTCTTAGAAGACATCACAGATACAGAATACGACTTATCTATCTATAATGATCTAACAGTAGAAAAAGGAATTCTTAACTTCTCTAAGAAAACGAATGCAGACCTAATCACGATCGCTACACACGGACGTACAGGGTTAGCTCATTTCTTCAACGGAAGTATCAGTGAAGATTTAGTAAATCACTCACCTATCTCAGTATTGACTATCAAGATAGACTAAGCACTATCCTTATATAATATAAAAAGCTGATTGCTATTCGCAATCAGCTTTTTTATTTCTCCTATTTTATTCATTTACTCTCTTCTTTGCTTTTAGTTCCTTGCACATTCCTTCGACTATCCTTGCACATTCCTTCGAGAAAACCCCTCTCTGGGCAAGCAAACTCGAAGAAAACCCCTAGAATACCCGAAGAACCCCAAGCCCAAACACAATATAGCTCTATAAATCAACACTCTATAAAAAACTCAATCCTGCATTATAAAACAAAAAGAGCAACCAAAGTCATAAACTCCATATCTAGTCAAAAAGAGCGGAAAGAAAATAAAAAAACAGTCTTATTCAACAACTTTAATCTTAGAGAACAACCCTCAATCCAAGATACTAATACTAAAAAAGGCGAATGTTCATGAGAACATTCGCCTTTTCTTATAACTAAATAGCTACTGCTACTTGTAGTTTATTTTATTATCTCGATATGACTTTCTGATACTTTAGCTATCGGTAGATAGTGTTTCTTTCCTTCTACTAACAGACATAAATAAATATTATCAATAGAAATCACATATCCTTCTAAACCATCGATACGCACTAGCTGTCCTAACTCTAGATTCTTACGAGCGTAAAAAGAGAACAATAATCTAGTCACAACATCTTTAGCCCCTAATCCTAATGATAAAGCTACAGTCAATAGGATAGCCCCTACGATAATAGAGATATTATTAGTAATAATATCTGTGTTTATACCCATCTGATTCAATGTAGTAATAAACACAAAAACCAAGATTAGATAGAATAAGATATTACCTATCATACGTGCTCCACTGAAGTCAACAGCCTTTAACACTTCCACAATAGCTTTCTTTACCCATGTAGCAAAATACAATCCTCCTACGAAGATCAGTAGTGCTACAAACACTTTAGGAATATACAACATCAGGTTTCCAATCTCACGAGAGACAATAGCTAGACCAAATAACTCAGCTCCTACTACTACCATTAAGAAGATTAAAAACACCTTTACAAAGAATATTAAGATATCAGACACACTGATCTTAATATTCACCTTATTCAAAAAGTCATTTTCGCTTAATAGATTTTGTATTTTCTCTAAGCGAATAACCTTAAACAGCTTCTTTAAGACATAAGAACATACCTTAATTATTAACCAAGAAATTAAAATATAGCCTACTAAAAAAACAAATCCTATCAATCCTTGTAATAACGAGCTCATTACAGAGTTAATCATTTGACTAGGATACTCAAAGTTATAACGTTCCATCATCCTTACTATTTTTAATTTTATTGATTATTTCATTTTCTTTTTTTACATCTTTTTCTCCTATCAGGCTACCTAATGCCTGAGGAACCTTAACAGTATAAAGTTCTGACACATCTAGTGATAACTTAATAAAGTTGAGATTATCTATTACCCTATCTTTTAAGTAATCTGGTAATTTTTCGTCCTGAAGAATTTTTTTAAACGGATTATCCATAATTACAACGAGTTATAAATTTCAACAATTTTTTTCTTAGCCCTGTGGAGTCTCATTTTCACCGCACTCTCTCCTAAATCCAACAGGGTGGAAATCTCCTTAATAGACTTGTCATCCTGATATTTCATCAACAAAACAATCTTGTCCTCCGGATCCAACCTTACTAATGACTCTTGTAACCTATCGACACTCAATGAGAATATCTCCTCATCCGAAATCTCGTCTTCTACAGATAATGCGTATTGATTCTCATCATCCAATGTTTCTTCATTTCTCTTCTTCTTAAGAACTAACCTGGAATAATTAACACAATGATTATACGCAAAAGAATACAACCACGTAGAAAATTTAGAATCACCTCTAAAGTTCTTCAGGTTTAAATACAACTTCACAAAAATATCTTGTGTAAGGTCTTCTGCTACATCTCTAGACTCTGCAAAACCAATACACTTCGCATATACCTTCTGTGCGTACCGATCATAAAGTATCCCAAACAAGTTAGTATTACTACTATGAACAATGAATTGTACTAACTCTTCATCCGTCATGGCAGCAAAATTACTATTTTGCGAATTAAACTTCATATACTTTTTTTTCAGGTGCAAAGTAAAGTCTTTTACACCAATAGTCCGATAAAAATACTAAATATTTACTACAAACTTCTCAATTGCACCAACTTAGCAACATACTTACCCACTACATCAAACTCAAGGTTAACTACCGTTCCCACTTGATAATGCTTAAATATAGTATGCTCTAATGTGTATGGAATAATCGCAACTTTAAAAGTATTGATACCAGAATCTACAACTGTTAGACTTGTACCGTCTATTGTAATAGATCCTTTCTCTATCGTCACATGCTGTGATGTAGTTTTGTACTCAAACCCAAAATATGTACTACCTCCTACTTCTTCTATACTGACACAAGTAGCGATATGGTCTACATGCCCTTGAACGATATGCCCGTCTAAACGACCATTCATCAGCATAGCACGTTCTAAGTTAAGCTCTTGCCCTACTCTCCACTGACCTATACTCGTCACATCTATCGTTTCTTTAATAGCAGTCACTGTATACTCACCATCAGCTAGTGCTACTACCGTCAGACAGATACCATTATGTAGAACACTCTGATCAATCTGCAATTCACTAGCGAATGCAGATTCTACAGTGATATGTAAGTTTTCTTGCTCTTTCTCTATTCTTTTGATATTTCCGATGTTTTCAACTATTCCTGTAAACATAACTCCATTTATTTTATTAAATTTGCTTTCAAAAGTAGGAATAATTTAAACGAAACTATGAGCCACAAAGAAGAAATTATAAAAGTAGGTATCTCTATCGGGGACCTAAATGGGATAGGCAGTGAAGTTATACTCAAATGTTTCGAAGACAGTAGAATGCTAGAAATCTGCACTCCTGTTATATTCGGAAATTCAAAGCCACTATCATATATAAAAAAAACGATTGATAATAATACAGCGATACAAGGAATAGATAGTTTAAGTCAAATCGTTCCAAATAGATTAAACGTATTAAACCTATGGAAGGAAAACGTTAATATTTCATTTGGTAAAAACGACCCTATCGTTGGAAAATATGCTATAAAATCATTTGTTGCAGCAACAGAAGCTTTAAAAAACGGAGAGATAGACGTATTAGTAACTGCTCCTATCAATAAATATAATAGCGTAGACGAAGAGTTTAAATACCCTGGACACACTGATTATCTAAACGAGCAATTAGAAGGACAGGCTCTTATGCTTCTAGTAAGTGAGGATCTAAAAATAGGATTATTAACAGATCACTTACCTATACAAGATGTAGCTAAGGCAATCACACCAGAGCTAATCGAACAAAAGGTAAAAACGATAAACGATACGTTAATTCAAGATTTCAATATATTCAAACCACGTATTGCTATCTTAGGATTAAACCCACATGCTGGTGACGGCGGTGTTATAGGAAATGAGGAATTAACAATCATAAAACCGACAGTAGAAAAACTTAATGAAGAAGGCATTCTAATTTCAGGTCCGTTTCCTGCTGATGGTTTTTTCGGATCAGGAACACACAAACACTTTGATGCGGTGATAGCATGCTACCACGATCAAGGTTTAGCCCCTTTCAAAGCGATTTCTTTTGGTCATGGTGTGAACTATACTGCTGGACTAGACAAGATTAGAACATCTCCAGACCACGGAACTGCTTATGAAATAGCTGGAAAAGGCATTGCAGATGAGACTTCATTCAAAGAAGCACTATATCTAGCTATTGATATTTATAACAATAGAACTAGAAATATAGAGGCAGCTGCAAACCCATTACAGCCTCAAGAAAAAGATTTTAGCACAAAAAAATTTGATAACTAGCTTGTAATTATAATAATTTTTTATCTTTGCACGCTCAAATCATGTATTCCATGAATATTGAAAAAGACTTTTTAATTCCTTTCACAGGATTAAAAAACGGGAAGCATTCGTTTGATTTTAAGGTAGATGACAGTTTTTTCGAGAACTATAACTACAGTGATTTCAATCATATAACTGCTGACATAAACGTTCTTTTAGACAAGAAAATCA
The DNA here is from genome assembly GCF_000833025.1 of Myroides profundi. Taxonomy (NCBI): domain Bacteria; kingdom Pseudomonadati; phylum Bacteroidota; class Flavobacteriia; order Flavobacteriales; family Flavobacteriaceae; genus Myroides; species Myroides profundi. The sequence continues at coordinate 259,612 of NZ_CP010817.1, read as the reverse complement.
ACTTATTTGAGTTGCATTTCACGAGTAAAGGTTTTGCAAACGTACCTTGTGATGTGACAAATCAAGATTTTGATCTACCAATAGATAGTGAAATTGACTTGGTAGTTAAATTTGGAGAAGCATTTAATAATGATCACGATGAGATATTAATTATCCCATATACAGAACATCATATAAATGTAGCTCAGTATATATATGAAATGATAGCTCTAGCTATACCTCAAAAAAGGGTTCACCCTGGGGTAAAAGACGGAACACTAGATTCTGCAGCACTTGACTATCTAGGTTATGTTAATGAAGACGAAGATGATGAGTTCGACAGTCTATTCGATGATGAAGACGATGAAATCTTCGATTTAATAGACGACCTAGAAGATGATGATGTAGAAGAGGAAGAAGAAAATACGAATAAAGATATTGACCCTAGATGGGCAGAATTAAAGAAACTATTAACGGATAAATAATATAGTAAAATGGCACATCCTAAGAGAAAAACCTCGAAAACAAGAAGAGATAAGAGAAGAACTCACTACAAAGCTGTAGCTCCAACAATCGCTACATGTCCTGTAACAGGAGAAGCTCACTTATATCACAGAGCTTACTGGCATGAAGGAAAAATGTACTACAGAGGGCAAGTTGTAATCGACAAAACAGCTGAAGTAGAGGCATAACTTTAGACAAAGTACAAATTAACTCTCACAATGTGTGAGAGTTTTTTTTTGGTATATAGCCCAAAAAACGTACTTTACGCCTCCAAAGAACCGTTAATTCGTTTTTTTTTTGTAATTTTCGCTTCTTTTTGGAATGTTTTTATAAAGTAAAGCAACACCATATGACAAAAATACACGCAGCCATTACAGCGATCGGATGCTACTTACCAGAGACTAAGTTAACCAATACGGACTTAGAGACTATGGTAGATACAAACGACGAATGGATAACTAGCCGTACAGGAATTAAAGAAAGAAGAATTCTTAAAGAACCTGGTGAAGGAGCTTCTTATATGGCTATTAAAGCCGCAGAAGATTTATTACGCAAATCAGGCACAGATCCTAAAGATATAGATTGTATAATCTTATCAACAGCGACACCTGATATGCCTGTAGCTTCTACAGGAGTTTATGTTGCAACAAAAATTGGAGCAACGAATGCATTTTCATTTGATTTACAAGCAGCTTGTTCTAGCTTTTTATATGGTATGTCAGTAGCTTCTGCATATATCGAATCAGGTAGATATAAAAAAGTATTGTTGATCGGATCAGATAAGATGTCATCAATCATCGATTATACAGATCGTGCAACTTGTATTATCTTCGGAGATGCTGCTGGAGCAGTATTATTCGAGCCTAACTCAGAAGGTTATGGAGTACAAGATGAATACTTAAGAAGCGACGGTATTGGCCGTGAGTTCTTAAAAATCGAAGCAGGAGGATCTATCTTACCTGCAAGTGCAGAAACTGTTGCAAACAAACAACACTATGTATTCCAAGATGGAAAAACAGTATTTAAATATGCTGTATCAAACATGGCTGATGTAAGTGAAAAAGTAATGCAACGAAACAATCTTTCTCATGAAGATGTGACTTGGTTAGCTGCACACCAAGCGAACAAACGAATCATTGATGCCACAGCTCACAGAATGGGCTTAGATGACTCAAAGGTATTAATGAATATCGAAAGATACGGAAATACAACGTCTGCCACTTTACCATTACTACTTTGCGATTACGAAAAACAACTTAAAAAGGGTGATAATATTATTTTTGCTACTTTTGGAGGTGGATTCACGTGGGGTGCAATGTACTTAAAGTGGTCGTACACAGCGAAATAAAAACAACTAACCAATACATTAGGTATGGACATTAGAGAGATTCAAAACTTAATTAAATTCGTAGCTAAATCAGGTGCTACAGAAGTAAAATTAGAAATGGATGATTTTAAAATCACCATTAAAACAACAGAAACAGGTAATACTGAGACTACTTATATCCAACAAGTACCAGTAGCTTCTGCATTAACACAAGCTCCAGTAGCTCAACAAGCTGCTGCTCCAGCCGCTCCAGCTGCTGCTGCAACAGAAACTGCAACAAGTGAAGATTCTAAATACATCACTGTAAAATCTCCAATCATTGGAACATTCTATAGAAAACCAGCTCCAGACAAAGAACCATTTGCTGAAGTAGGAAAAACTATTAAAGCAGGAGATGTAGTATGTGTAATCGAAGCAATGAAATTATTCAACGAAATCGAATCTGAAATTTCTGGTAAAATCGTTAAAGTATTAGTTGACGATGCTTCTCCAGTAGAATTTGATCAACCATTATTCTTAGTTGATCCATCTTAAGAAATTTATAACACACCAATTTTTACTTTCTAACGAAGTAAACTCACTAAAGTTAAATTAAAGTTTCAAGAGATGTTTAAAAAAATATTAATCGCTAATAGAGGTGAAATTGCCTTACGTGTTATTAGAACATGTAAAGAAATGGGCATTAAAACTGTAGCAGTTTACTCTACTGCGGATGCAGATAGTTTACACGTTCGTTTTGCGGATGAAGCTGTTTGTATTGGACCTGCTCCAAGTAACTTATCGTATTTAAAGATTTCAAACATAATAGCTGCTGCTGAAATTACAAATGCAGATGCTATACACCCTGGTTACGGTTTCTTATCAGAAAACGCTAAATTTTCTAAAATCTGTCAAGAGCACGGTGTGAAGTTCATCGGTGCTGGACCAGAGATGATTGAAAAAATGGGAGATAAAGCTACAGCTAAGGAAACAATGAAATTAGCTGGAGTACCTACTGTACCTGGTTCTGACGGATTATTAGAATCATTAGAACACGCTAAAAAAACAGCTAAAGCTATCGGTTACCCAGTAATGATGAAAGCTACTGCTGGTGGTGGTGGTAAAGGTATGCGTGAAATCTTGAAAGAAGAAGAGCTAGATAGAGCATGGGAAAGTGCACGTCAAGAAGCTTCTGCAGCTTTCGGTAACGATGGTATGTACATGGAGAAACTAATCCTTGACCCACGTCACATCGAGATCCAAGTAGTAGGAGACTCTTACGGTAAAGCATGTCACCTTTCTGAGCGTGACTGTTCTATCCAAAGACGTCACCAAAAATTAACAGAAGAAACACCTTCTCCATTCATGACAGATGAATTGAGACAAAAAATGGGTGAAGCTGCTGTAAAAGCTGCTGAATTCATTAAATATGAAGGTGCTGGTACTATCGAATTCTTAGTAGACAGAGACAGAAACTTCTACTTCATGGAAATGAATACTCGTATCCAAGTGGAACACCCTATCACTGAACAGGTAATCGATTATGACTTAATCAGAGAGCAAATTTTAGTTGCAGCAGGTACACCAATTTCTGGTAAAAACTACTTGCCTAAAATGCACTCAATAGAATGTCGTATCAATGCAGAGGATCCATTCAATGACTTCCGCCCATCTCCAGGGAAGATTACAACTCTTCACACACCTGGTGGACACGGTGTACGTCTAGACACTCACGTGTACTCTGGATACTCTATTCCTCCGAACTATGACTCTATGATCGCTAAGTTAATTACAACTGCTCAAACAAGAGAAGAGGCAATTAACAAGATGAGAAGAGCATTAGACGAATTCGTAATCGAAGGAATCAAAACGACTATTCCATTCCATAGACAATTAATGGATGATCCAAACTATATCGCTGGTAACTATACAACAGCATTTATGGAAAGTTTCACAATGAAACCTTTAGAGGATTAATCTATATCAGATATCTCAAAGGGCTATTCTTAATCGAATAGCCCTTTTTGTTTTTAATAGCACTCTTCCCCACAACCACAAAAAGCAAATAGAGCTGGAAGTAACACAAACTATTCGAAATCTATTATAGAATTGAAAATAAAAATCTCCTCTTCAATTAAATAAACATTAATTTTTAAAAAAAAATCAAAAAAAACTAAACTTAGTTCGAAACAAACATTATATTTGAACATAATTTTATTTATTTCAATACAATGCATACAGGCGTAATTAAGTTCTTCAATGAAGACAAAGGATTTGGCTTTATCACAAATGAAGCTACTAAACAAGACATTTTTGTTCACATCACAGGTTTAAAAACTAAAAGCATTAACCAAGGTGACCGCGTTTCTTATACTGAAGAAAAAGGTAAAAAAGGTTTAATCGCTGTAGATGTAGAAGTGATAGGAAATTAATTTTTTACAATATAAATTTTCAATTACGAAGAAGCTATTCATTTCAAAAATGGATAGCTTTTTTTATTACCTCACATTCTATTTATAATTAATCTAAATACATATTAAGCCATTAGAGTCAAACTAGGCAACACCTAGAGTACCAAAGCTTTGTAAAACGAGAACTCGAATGTATATTTGTATGTTGTATTAATATAAATACTTTAGATATGCAGGCAAGTCAACTTGATTTCATCCCAATCTTAATGCAAATAGCACTAGCTGCTGGGTTTGTATCCATGACAATTTGGGTTTCTAGTAAATTAGGTCCCAAAAAATCTTCTAAAATTAAAGACAGTACATGGGAATGTGGATTAGAGTCACTAGGTAGTGCACGTATCCCATTCAATGTAAAATACTTCCTTGTAGCAATACTATTCGTATTATTTGATGTAGAGGTAATCTTCTTATACCCTTGGGCAGTTAACTTCCAAGAGTTCGGTTGGGACGGTTTAATGAAAATGGGAATTTTCTTATTCCTAATCATTATCGGATTACTATATGAATTCAAGAAAAAAGGACTAGAGTGGGATTAATAAAATAGATAGAGATGAGCGATAAAAAATATAATACAGTAGAAGCTCCGGAAGGATATGTAGGAGAAGGATTCTTTGCTACTAAATTAAGTTCAGTAGTTGGATTAGCACGTGCTAATTCAATGTGGCCTCTACCTTTCGCAACTTCTTGTTGTGGAATTGAATTCATGGCAACAATGGCAGCTACGTATGACGTAGCTCGTTTTGGTTCTGAGCGTATGAGTTTCTCTCCTAGACAAGCAGATATGCTAATGGTTATGGGAACTATTTCTAAAAAAATGGCTCCTATCTTAAGACAAGTATATGAACAGATGGCTGAACCTAAATGGGTTATTGCTGTTGGAGCTTGTGCTTGTTCTGGCGGGATTTTTGATACTTACTCTGTACTACAGGGAATAGATAAAGTAATCCCAGTAGACGTTTATGTACCTGGATGCCCACCTAGACCAGAACAAATTCTAGATGGTGTACTAAGATTACAAGAAATAGTAAAATCTGAATCTGTTAATCGCAGAGGTACGAAAGAATATGATGAATTATTAAATTCTTACAACATAAACAAATAGTATGGCATTAGATAATACTACATTACAAAAAAGACTAATTGAAACATTTGGTATGTCAGTTAGTGAATTTCATGAACAACATGGAATGTTGTCTTTTGAAGTTGCAACTAATGCTTCACACGATGTTCTTAAGTTTTTAAAAGAAGATAGTGAGATGAACTTTAACTTCCTTACAGATGTTTGTGGAGTTCATTATGCTGACTTACCTTCGGAACGTCAATTAGCAGTGGTATACCACATGCACAACTGGACAGATAATATTAGAGTTCGTTTTAAAACCTTCTTAGATATCAAAAACCCAGTTGTAGAGTCTGCTACAGATTTGTTTAAAAGTGCAAACTGGCAAGAAAGAGAAACATATGATTTTTATGGAATTATCTTTAAAAATCATCCTCAATTGAAGAGAATATTAAATATGGACCAGATGGAATCTTTCCCATTAAGAAAAGAGTTCCCTATGGAAGATGCAGGTAGAACAGACAAAGATGATAGATTCTTTGGTAGAACGGTTCATAATTCTTAATACTTAAAGGAACGAGACTATGTCAGATTTATTATTACCTCCTGAGCAACGATATGCTAAACTTATTGAAGAGAAATTTCAAGAAGACGGGACAGAATTACAGATATTAAACTTAGGACCTACACACCCTGCTACACATGGTATCTTTCAGAATATCATCTTACTAGATGGAGAGAAAGTATTAGATGGAGAAGGAACAGTAGGATATATACATAGAGCATTTGAGAAAATAGCTGAGAACAGACCTTTTTATCAAATCAACGTATTAACAGATCGTCTAAACTATTGTTCTTCACCAATCAACAATACTGCTTGGTGGTTAACTGTAGAAAAAGCATTAGGTATTGAGATCCCTAAAAGAGTTCAATATTTAAGAGTTATCGTAATGGAGTTAGCTCGTATAGCTGACCACATTATATGTAGCTCTGTAATGGGAGTAGATACAGGAGCTCTTACAGGGTTCTTATATGTATTCCAATACAGAGAAAAAATATACGAAATATTCGAAGAAATTAGTGGTGCACGTTTAACTACTAATATGGGAAGAATCGGAGGATTTGAGAGAGAATGGTCTCCAAAAGTATTCCAACTAATCGAAGAATTCTTAAAAGAATTCCCTGCAATCTGGTCTGAATTTGAAGGGTTACTTACGCGTAACAGAATCTTTATGGACAGAACAATAGGTGTTGGAGGAATTTCTGCTGAAGAAGCTATAAACTTCGGATTCACAGGCCCTAACTTAAGAGCTGCTGGAGTAGACTACGATGTACGTATCGCTTCACCTTACTGTTCTTATGAAGACTTTGATTTTGATATTCCAGTTGGTACAAGTGGTGACTGCTATGACAGATTCTGTGTACGTAACGCTGAAATATGGGAGAGTTTAAAAATCATCAGACAGGCATTAGATAAAATGCCAGAAGGTCCATACCATGCTGATGTTCCAGATTATTACCTTCCTCCTAAAGAAGATGTATATACTAATATGGAAGCGCTTATCTACCACTTCAAAATAATAATGGGAGAAGTACCTGTACCAGTTACAGAACTATACAATCCTGTAGAAGGTGGTAATGGAGAATTAGGTTTCTACTTAATCACTGATGGTAGTAGAACTCCTTATCGTTTACACTTTAGAAGACCTTGTTTTATCATCTATCAAGCATATAATGACATCGTAAGAGGTGGTATGCTATCAGATGCTATTATTACACTGTCAAGTTTAAATATTATCGCAGGAGAATTAGACGCTTAAGATTATGGAAGTTAAAAAATACAAACAAAACATAAATATCACACCAGAGTTGCAACAACGCATTGATGAGTTGATTAGCCACTACCCTGCTGATAAAAGAAAGTCAGCACTATTACCAGTCTTACACGAAGTACAAGATGCTCATGATAACTGGTTAAGTGCAGAGTTAATGGATAAGGTAGCTGAAATGCTAAACATAACTTCTATCGAAGTATACGAGGTAGTTACATTCTATACAATGTACAACCAAAAACCTGTAGGTAAGTATATGTTCGAATTCTGCTTAACGTCTTGTTGTGGAATTAGAGGTGCTGATGATATGATGGAATACGCTTGTGAAAAACTAGGCATAAAACCAGGAGAAACAACTCCTGATGGAATGTTCTCTATAGCAGGTGTTCAATGTTTAGGTGCTTGTGGATATGCTCCAATGATGCAATTAGGAGATTTCTATAAAGAGCACTTAACAAAAGAAAAAATAGATCAAATCATAGAAGATTGTAAAGCTGGTAAAGTAATTCTTCACGACAAATAGTAATATGGCAACAAAAATATTATTAGATAAAATCAATATCCCAGGGATTAAGTCTTATGAAGTATACCGTGAAAATGGTGGTTATGCTTCTGTAGAGAAAGCTATAAAATCTATGACTCCTGATGAAATCACGGAAGAAGTAAAAGCTTCTGGTTTAAGAGGTCGTGGAGGTGCTGGATTCCCAGTAGGATTAAAATGGAGTTTCATCGATAAAAAGTCAGGCAAACCAAGACACTTAGTTTGTAATGCTGATGAATCTGAACCAGGTACTTTTAAAGACCGTTACTTAATGGAACATATTCCTCACTTATTAATAGAAGGAATGATTACATCAAGTTTCGCTTTAGGGGCTAACCTATCTTACATCTATATTCGTGGAGAATATATGTGGGTTTTTAAAATACTAGAAAGAGCTATAAAAGAAGCTTATGCTGCTGGATGGCTTGGTAAAAATATCTTAGGATCAGACTATTCACTAGATTTACATGTACACTGTGGTGCAGGAGCATATATCTGTGGAGAAGAAACTGCTCTTATTGAATCACTAGAAGGTAAAAGAGGTAATCCTCGTATCAAACCACCATTCCCTGCTGTAAGCGGATTATGGGGGAATCCTACAGTGGTAAATAACGTAGAGTCTATTGCTAACGTTCCATGGATTGTAAACAACTCTGGAGAGGCATATTCTAAATTAGGATTAGGTAGATCAGCTGGTACAAAACTTATTTCTGCTTCAGGGCACATCAAAAAACCAGGAGTATACGAAATCGAAATGGGTATCACTGTTCATGAATTTATTAACTCAGAAGAATACTGTGGTGGTATGATAGATGATCGTCCTATCAAGGCATTAGTTCCTGGAGGATCTTCAGTACCTATATTACCAGCACATTTAATCTATAAAACAGCTAATGGTGAAGATCGTCTAATGACGTATGAATCATTATCTGATGGAGGATTCGAAACAGGATCTATGTTGGGGTCTGGAGGATTCATCGTTTATAATGATACAGCATGTATCGTTAGAAACACTTGGAACTTCGCTCGTTTCTATGCTCACGAAAGTTGTGGACAATGTTCTCCATGTCGTGAAGGTACAGGATGGCTTGAAAAAGTATTACACCGTATAGAGACAGGTAATGGAACTATGGATGATATAGATTTACTATGGAGCATCCAGAGCAATATTGAAGGAAATACAATATGTCCTTTAGGGGATGCTGCTGCATGGCCTGTAGCTGCTGCCTTAAGACATTTTAGAGAAGAGTTTGAATATCACGTTTTATACCCAGAAAAGATTAAAAACAGAGACCACTTTGTTAATGAACCTTTTACTGCAGTAAAACACTTGATCAATAAATAATATACGCTGACTAAATATTCAGCTTAAACAAAGCACAGTTTATGAAAGTTACTATAGACGGACATGAAATAGAAGTAGAACCAGGGACATCCATTCTACAAGCAGCAAGAATGATAGGAGGCGAATCAGTACCTCCTGCAATGTGCTATTATTCAAAACTTGAAGGTACAGGAGGAAAATGTAGAGCATGTTTAGTAGAAGTATCTAAAGGTAGTGAAGCAGATCCACGTCCTATGCCTAAGCTAATGGCTTCTTGTAAAACAGGAGTTATGGACGGTATGGAGGTAAAAAGTATTTCTTCTCCAAGAGTACTAGAAGCACGTAAAGCAGTTACTGAATTCTTATTAATCAACCACCCTCTTGACTGTCCAGTATGTGACCAAGCAGGTGAGTGTGATTTACAAAACTTAGCTTTCAATCACGGTAAAGAACAAAAACGTTTCAAAGAAGAGAAAAGAACATTCGCTCCTGAGAATATCGGAGACAATATTCAACTTCATATGAATCGTTGTATCCTTTGCTATAGATGTGTTAAGACAGCAGAACAACTAACAGATGCACGAGTACACGGTGTATGTGGACGTGGTGATCACGCACAGATATCAACTTATATATCAGCTGCAATTGATAATGAGTTCTCTGGAAATATGATAGATGTATGTCCTGTAGGAGCATTAACAGATAAAACATTCCGCTTTAAATCACGTGTCTGGTTTAACAAACCTTACAACGCACATAGAGATTGTCCTACATGTTCTGGTAAAGTAACAGTATGGATGTTCGGTGAAGAAATCCAAAGAGTAACAGCTCGTAAAGATGAATTCCACGAAGTAGAAGAGTTCATTTGTAACAGCTGTCGTTTTGACCATAAAGACACAAAAGACTGGGTTATTGAAGGACCGCGTAAGTTTGAGAAATTCTCTGTTATCAATCAAAACAACTACACTAAGAAATTAGATAAAGTAGTAATGAAAACAGAAAAACATATCTTAGAAGGACGTGACCAAGACCGCGTTAAAATTAGTATGAAGGAGATTCCTTTTACAGATAATGAATCTAAAGAATAAATCGGCATAAGTATGGATAAAACTATTATTATAGATAAGGCAGTTATCATTGTAGTTGTGTTTGCAGTTACGATGCTTATGGCGATGTATGCCACGTTAGCAGAACGTAAAATTGCTGCCTGGATACAAGACCGTCTAGGTCCTAACCGTGCTGGTAAAGGAGGTATCTTACAACCACTAGCAGATGGTTTAAAACTATTCGCTAAAGAAGAAACACAACCAAACACACCAAATAAGTTCTTATTTAAGTTTGGTCCTTTCCTTGCGATGACATTAGCATTAATGACTAGTGCTGTTATTCCTTGGGGAGATAAGTTTCATTTATTTGGAAGAGATATTATATTACAAGCTGCTGACTTAAATGTTGGCTTACTATATATCATCGCAGTACTTTCTGTAGGAGTATATGGTATCATGATTGGAGCTTGGGCATCAAATAATAAATACTCTTTAATGAGTGGTATTCGTGCTGCGTCACAAATGATTTCATATGAAATCGCAATGGGACTTTCACTAATATCATTACTATTAATGACTCAGTCATTAAGCATGCGAGAAATAGCATTACAACAACAAGGAATGAACTGGAACGTATTCTACCAACCAGTTGGTTTTTTAATCTTCTTGATTTGTTCGTTTGCTGAAACTAATCGTGCACCTTTTGACTTAGCAGAATGTGAACAAGAATTAATTGGAGGATTCCACACAGAATATTCTTCTATGAAGATGGGATTCTTCCTTTTTGCTGAATATGCAAACTTATTTATCTCATCGGCTATCATCTCTGTACTATACTTCGGGGCGTATAACTATCCAGGTATGTCATGGGCTGTAGAAAACTGGGGAGTAAATATTGCAAACGTAATAGGTATTTTCGCTCTATTCGTTAAAATATGTTTCTTCATATTTGTTTATATGTGGGTACGCTGGACTTTACCACGTTTCCGTTATGACCAATTGATGAACTTAGGATGGAAATCATTAATTCCATTAGCATTGTTGAATTTAGTAATTACAGCTATTGTAATCTTACTAGTAAAAAGTTAAGCATGTCGACAAATACTTATTCATTATCAGGAAGAAAAAAGGAAGTTTCTAATAAGAAGCTGACTTGGACAGAGAAGATCTACTTAGTAGCTATCTTCAAAGGAATGATGGTTACCTTAAAACACATGTTTAAGAAAAAAGTGACTATCGCTTATCCAGAACAACAAAGACCTTTCAGTGATGTATATCGCGGAAGACATATGCTAATGCGTGATGACGAAGGTAGAGAGCGTTGTACAGCTTGTGGTTTATGTGCATTATCATGTCCTGCAGAGGCTATCTCAATGAAAGCAGCAGAACGCAAACCTGAAGAAGCACATCTTTATCGCGAGGAAAAATACGCTGAGATATACGAGATTAATATGCTTCGTTGTATTTTTTGTGGTTTATGTGAAGAGGCTTGTCCTAAACAAGCAATTTACTTGACTACATCTAAACAAATTGCTAAAGCAGATGTTACTCGTGAGAACTTCATCTTTGGTAAAGACAAATTAGTTATGCCACTAGATGTAGCAATTGAAAATACTAAACAACAGAATCAAGCTTAATCATGGTAGAAATATTATTTTATATTCTTTCGACTATAACACTCGGAAGTGCAGTACTTACCCTATTGAGCAAAAACCCTATCCATAGTGCTCTATGGTTAGTAGTGAGTTTCTTTTCAATAGCTGGACACTACATTCTATTAAACTCACAGTTTTTAGGAATGGTACACATTATGGTTTACTCTGGTGCTATCATGATTTTAATGCTATTTACAATCATGTTAATGAACTTAAATATAAGCCATGAAGTCTCTAAACCTTTTATCACTAAAGTTGTTGCTACAATAGCTTTCTGTTTAGTAGGTTTATTATTGCTTTCTATTACTATGCGTGGAGCTCAAACTTACGAATTGCAATACGCAACTCATGGACAAGACTTCCAATCAGTACAAGTACTAGGTAAAGTATTATTAAATGAATACGTAATGCCTTTCGAAATGGTAGCTGTTCTATTATTATTATCTATGATAGGTGCAGTACTAATCTCTAAAAAGGACAAAACTGATAAAGAAGCATAATTATGGAGAATGTAATTGAAATAATTGGTATAGACAGATACATTTACTTATCGATCATTTTATTCTGCATCGGAGTATTTGGTATTCTATATAGACGTAACGCAATTGTAATGTTTATGTGTATCGAGATTATGTTGAACTCTGCTAATATGCTATTAGTAGCGTTCTCTACTTATCATCAAGATGCACAAGGACAGGTATTCGTATTCTTTACTATGGCGGTAGCAGCAGCAGAAGTTGCAGTAGGACTAGCGATATTAGTAACGATATACAGAAATATTGGATCAATTGATATTGATAAATTAAAAAACTTAAAAGGATAATTCCGCATGGATACGAACGTAATTTTACTTTTATTATTGGCTCCTTTATTAGGGTCACTAGTTAATATTTTCTTCGGAAAGAAATTAGGTAATAGTGCTGGAATGATTGCTACCCTTGCAGTTTTAATTTCATTCATTATTACAGTAATTGCATTTGTACAAGTAAACGGTACAGGTGAACCAATACAAGTTGACTTATTTAATTGGATGTCAACAACGAGATTTGATATCTCTTTCGGATTCTTATTAGATCAACTTTCATTGTTATGGTTATTATTTGTTACAGGTATTGGTACACTGATACACTGGTACTCTACTAGCTATATGAAAGGTGATGAGAACTATGGAAAGTTCTTTGCTTACCTGAACTTATTTATCTTCTTCATGATTTTATTAGTTACAGGAAGCAACTTACTAATCACATTTATTGGTTGGGAAGGTGTAGGACTTTGTTCATACTTACTTATCGGATTCTGGCATAAGAACCAATCATATAACGACGCAGCTAAGAAGGCATTTATCATGAACCGTATAGGAGATTTAGGTTTCCTAATAGGGGTATTCATTTTAGCATTCTTATTCCAGTCGTTAGACTATATGACAATTAAAGAAGCTATTCTAAGTGGAACTAACCATCAAGTAAATACTTGGATTGGATATGCTGCTTTAGCTCTTTTCATTGGAGCAGTTGGTAAGAGTGCACAGATACCTTTGTACACTTGGTTACCAGACGCGATGGCAGGACCAACTCCTGTATCTGCATTAATCCACGCTGCTACGATGGTAACTGCAGGTATATTCTTAATCACTAGATTAAACTTTGTATTTGATCTTGTACCTCATATTCAAAACATAATCGCTATCGTTGGAGCATTCACTGCTTTATTCGCAGCAACTATTGGTCTTGTACAAAACGATATCAAAAAAGTACTTGCTTACTCTACAGTATCACAATTAGGGTTAATGTTTATGGCTATTGGTTTTGGAGCTTATGAGATTGCAGTATTCCACGTGATCACACACGCTTTCTTTAAAGCTTGTTTATTCCTTGGATCAGGATCAGTTATACACGCTATGGGTGGAGAACAAGATATGCGTAAAATGGGAGGTCTACAGCCATTCATGAAAATAACTTACTTAACGTTCTTAATCGCTACATTAGCTATCTCAGGATTCCCATTCTTCTCAGGGTTCTTCTCTAAAGATGAGATCTTATTAACAGCGTTTAAACACAATACTGTATTATACATTATTGGTTCATTAGCGTCTATTATGACAGCTTTCTATATGTTCCGTCTATTCTTCTTGACATTCAAAAAGAACTTTAGAGGAACTCAAGAACAAAAGAACCACTTACACGAAAGCCCTGCTGCTATGACTACACCATTAGTAGTATTAGCTGTACTTTCTGTAGTTGGAGGACTTATCAGCTTACCTGGTAATGGAAACTCTTGGTTAAACGAATATCTTAAACCTGTTATCGTAAATACAGTGACTAAACACAGTCATGAATTAGGTACATTAGAATATATCTTAATGGGAGTTGCTACTATTGGTTTCTTAATCGGACTAGGTCTTGCTTACTCTAAGTACATTAGTAAAAATGAAGTACCTCAAGAAGACGAACAAATCGTTGGTTTCCATAAAGTACTTTACAACAAATACTACATTGATGAAATCTATCAAAAAGTAATTGTAAACCCTATCTACACACTAGCTACATTCCTAAGAGATGTAGTAGAAGTAGCTTTATCAGGAACTATATTTGGTTTAGGAAAGATAGCAGACGGATTATCTCTACAAGGTAAAAAAGCTCAAAACGGTAATATCGGATTGTACTTATTTGCCTTCGTATTCGGAATCTGTTTGATTTTATATTATTTATTCATTGCAAGATAACTTAGAGAGATGAACGTAACTATATTATTATTAACGTTATTAGTCGGAGCTATAGCGACCTACTTAGTAGGTAAACAATCAGCTGCTAAAGTAGCCTTGTTATTCGGACTAGTTGCTTTTGTAGAAACTTTAGTTCTAATCTGTTCACATAATTCTGGGGTTGACACAGGATATGTAACGCAATGGATGACTAACCCTAATATTCATTTAGCCTTTAAAGCAGATGGTTTAGGATTAGCTTTAGTTTTATTAACGACAGCATTAACTCCTGTGATTATATTATCATCATTAGGAGATCACATAGAGAAATCTAATGCATTCTATGCATTAGTAATGTTTATGTCATTCGCTATGACAGGTACATTCTTAGCATCTGATGGATTCTTATATTACATCTTCTGGGAGTTATCATTACTACCTATTTACTTCATTGCTTTATTATGGGGGAATGACAGTTTCGAAGCACGTAAGAAAGCAATCTTTAAGTTCTTTATTTACACATTTGCAGGTTCATTATTCATGTTAGTTGGATTTATCTATCTATACCAACGTGCTGGTAGCTTTATGCTAATTGACCTGTATAATGCTAAACTATCGGCTACAGAACAGTACTGGATCTTCTTAGCATTTTTCATTGCTTATGCGATTAAGATTCCTGTATTCCCATTCCACACATGGCAGGCTTCTACTTATGAGAAAGCGCCTACAGTAGGAACAATGTTATTAGCTGGTATCATGCTTAAGATGGGGTTATACTCTATCATCCGTTGGCAATTACCAATCTCTCCAATAGCAGCAAAAGAAGTAATGCCTACTATCTTAGTACTGTGTATCATTGGTGTAGTATATGGTTCTATCGTTGCACTAAAACAGTCGAATATCAAAAGATTCTTTGCATATTCTTCATTAGCTCACGTAGGTCTTATTGCAGCAGGAGCATATTCATTGACATTAGACGGATTAAGAGGAGCTGTTTTACAAATGATAGCACACGGATTCGTTATCGTAGGTTTATTCTACGTAGCAGAGATTATTTACAAACGTTACCAGACTAGAATGATTGGTGAAATGGGAGGTATTAGACAACAAGCTCCTAAATTCGCTTCATTATTCATGATCTTAATGTTTGCTTCAATAGGATTACCAGGAACATTCAGTTTCATTGGAGAATTCAACTTGCTTTTAGGATTATCACAAGTGAATATATGGTATGCTATCATCGGTGGTACCTCTATTATCTTAGGTGCATTCTATATGCTTAGAATGTTCCAAAAGTCGATGTTAGGAGAGACTAACACTAAAGTATTTGCAGATGTAGATACTAAAGAAGTGGTGATCTTAGGTGTATTAGCAGTAGCTGTTATATTCTTCGGTATATTCCCACAGCCATTATCTGACTTGATCACACCTAGTTTGGTTGAAATAATGTCTTATATTAAGTAATAAATAGTAAGGAGTCAGTACATAACTGATGAATTTAATTCCAAAATAAAACAAATGAATACATTAATAGCAATTGGAGTATTAGCGGTTTTAGTACTTGTACTAGAAATCATCAATTTGCGCAAAGTAGTCATTCCTGCGACACTTTTAGGATTACTAGGTATCCTGGGATATACTGTATGCAATATTGATGTGGTACAAGCATATTATAACAATATGTTTGTAAGCACTAAATTTTCTACCGCATTTTCATCTTTATTTATAGCCCTAACTATTTTCTTAGTAGCATTAAGTAAAGATTTTTATAAAACAGAATTCTCAAAGATATCAGACTATATCTCATTAAAGCTTTTCCTTTTAATGGGAGCGATATGTATGGTAAGCTTTGGTAATATGGCTATGTTCTTCCTAGGACTTGAGATCCTTTCTATCACATTATACATTCTATGTGGTACAGATCGCAAGAACATTAAGAGTAACGAAGCTGCGATGAAGTATTTCCTTTTAGGATCATTTGCTTCAGGAGTAGTATTATTCGGTATTGCTTTAATCTATGGAGCTACAGGGTCATTTGACGTAGTTAGAATAAAAGAAGTAGCACTAGCAGGAGCATTACCGATATGGTATTCTCTAGGGACTACGATGATTATCATAGGTATGTTATTTAAGATAGCAGCTGTTCCATTCCACTTCTGGGCACCAGACGTGTACCAAGGAGCACCTAGTCTTACTACAGCATTGATGAGTACATTAGTTAAAGTAGCTGCTGTAGCAACGCTGTACAGACTAAGCATGTACTTATTAGTAGATATGCCAAGTCAATATATCAACGTAATCGTAGTGATCGCTATTCTAACGATGACGGTAGGTAATATCATGGCTATTCGTCAAGATAATATGAAGCGTCTATTAGCCTATTCAGGTATCTCGCATGCAGGATTCATGATGATGGCACTTACAGCATTAGGTACAGCATCGGCTAACCTATTCTACTACGCATCAGCGTATGCTGTAGCAGGTA
Organism: Myroides profundi; assembly: GCF_000833025.1. Taxonomy (NCBI): domain Bacteria; kingdom Pseudomonadati; phylum Bacteroidota; class Flavobacteriia; order Flavobacteriales; family Flavobacteriaceae; genus Myroides; species Myroides profundi. The sequence continues at coordinate 242,708 of NZ_CP010817.1, read as the reverse complement.
TAGCAGCATTCACTGTATTAATCATCGTAACAAAGAATAAAGAAAACGAACAAATATCTAACTTCAATGGATTAGCGAAGAAGAACCCTCTTCTAGCAGTTATCCTTTCTATAGCGTTATTATCTATGGGAGGTATACCTATTTTTGCAGGATTCTTTGGTAAGTTCTTCTTATTCTCACAGGCGATAAGTAATGGATTTATAGCATTAGTTATCTTCGGGGTGATTAACTCATTTATCAGTATCTATTACTACCTAAAAGTAATCATTGGAATGTATGCTTCTACTGAAGAAGAGACAGAACATATCCAAGTACCATTAACATACAAGATTGTAGGAGTTACTGCGATCGTGATTAATATCGTTATTGGTCTATGTCCATCGATTCTTTTAAACCTATTCAATTAGAACAAAATAAATAACAACTCGATAGATTACCCTAAAGGTGGCGTTTTATTAATAAAACGCCACCTTTTTTTATCACCTATATCACAATCAGTGTAATACAACCAAAACCCACAAAAATATAGGTGGTTATTATTTTGTTTAATTTTCATTTAAAAGACATTTAATTTTAAAAAGCACATCTTTTTAAGACATTTCTATCTAATTCCGTATAACTTCAAAAAACTAAAAAAACTCGCATTTCATCACGTTCATTTTATTCTAAATCAGCACTTGTGACAATTATCTAGACTTAATAAAACTTATCACGACCAATATCTAATTATAAGCATTAAATCAGTTAAAAAGCATAAAAAAAACAAATGCTAAATCCTTCATAAAACAAGTACAAACACAAATCAACATACTGAATAACAAGAACTTAAATCCTTTAGATTAATAATTTCGTTTCCTAAGCATTCTTTATCTTTAGACCTTAATTGTAATTACTTTTTATATGAAGAAGTTGAAAGTAAATGCGATAATACACACTCAATATCAAAACCTTAAAAAGGAACTAACGGAAATCATTGAAGCCTATGACGAAATAGATACTTATATCGCTAAAGGAACTAGAAATAGTATCAAGCTTGTAGTCTTATCTACGGGTCAGAAGGTTGCTATTAAATCCTTTAAGAAACCCAATCTTATCAATAGGTATGTATACCGAAATATACGTAAGTCTAAAGGTCTGAGATCATTTGAAAACGCTGAAAGATTACACAATCTAGGAATCAATGCTCCACATTCGATTGCTTATTTTGAATACGTCTCTAAAGGCGCATTAAGAAACTCATACTACATATCAGAATTTATTGATACAGATATCACTTATAGGGATCTAGCACAGAACCAAGATTGTCCTAACAGGGAGAGAGTCCTTGAGGAGTTCGTTGAATTCTCTTTTAAATTACATGAGAATGGTATTAATTTCTTAGACCATTCACCAGGTAACACTTTGATAAAAGTAAGAGAAGATGGTTCGCATGAATTTTATCTAGTAGATATCAACAGAATGAAGTTTGACCAAGAGATGAGTTTCTCACATCGAATGAAAAACTTGTCACACTTGACTACAAACATTCAAGATATCGAGAAGATGGCTACCCATTATGCTGAGCTTATTGGTAAGAGCTCACGTGATGTGTTTATAAAACTTTGGTTAGAGACGATCAAGTTTCAATACAGGTTTTATAAAAAGAAATCCATAAAGAATAAAGTAAAAAAAATGTATTATCAATAGCGTTTAAAACACCTCAGTATCATCTAGAGGTGTTTTTTTATATCCCTTACGCAATTATTTGACTCATAATGCCACCTTATGCCCTTATTGATCTTCTTTGCTCTTTTTGCCTAAGATTGCACTATCTAAAAACACTTAAAAACCTATCTATCAACTAATTAAAAAAAACACAATCCAAATCCTTCGGAAGCTATTCGGAAACAACCAGTATCTACATGGGTTAAAGGCCATTTTTCAAAAGCACACCCTATCTCTACCCGAAGCATCTACTATCTAAAACCTCATCAATAGAACTTCTAAAAACAACTGTTTTCACTTAAATCCAACAACATCCATATTAAACAAATACTAAACGGAATATTTATAGCGTTATTTAACATCAACAAAGATTTTTGTACCTTAGTAAAGTCTAATTATATATAAGATTTATCCTTTATGTCAGATAATGCAAAAGCACCTATAGTAGTTTGTTTTGGTGAAATACTTTGGGACATCTTCCCAACGTATAAGAAGATCGGCGGAGCGCCCTTAAATGTAGCTTATCACCTACATAAGATGGGAATAGACTCACACATTATTACCAAATTAGGTACAGATGACGCAGGTCAAAAGATTATTTCTAGACTAAAAGAAGTAGGTGCATGCACATCCTACATACAGACAGATACTACCAAAAAGACAGGTACAGTATTCGCTACATTCGATGATCACAATGAAGCTAGTTACGAATTTTTAAAGAATAGCGCTTGGGATTTTATCGACTTTAAGCAAGAAGATAGTGATCTAGTGGCGCAGTCAGATGCCTTTGTATTCGGTACCTTAGCGAGTAGAACTCCCCATACTAGAGAGACGTTACATAAACTGCTAGATGTAGCGAAATATAAAGTGTACGATGTCAATCTTAGACCTCCTCATTACGAATTAGAATTCGTGGTAGAACTGATGCATAAAGCCGATCTACTAAAGATGAATAAGTTCGAACTAAAAGAGATTCTTGAGTATCTTGAAGAACCTTATACAACAGAAGAAGACGCTATCAAGTTTGTTCAAAAACACTTTGACTGTGATGAGATTATCATTTCTAAAGGAGATAAGGGAGGACTTTATTTAAATAAAGAGATGCTTTATAGTTATCCTGCAGTTGATATCGTGATCAGAGATACGGTAGGTAGTGGAGACTCTTACCTTGCGGGCTTCTTAGCAGCTAAGTTGAACGGGCATGATCCTATTCAGATTATAAAAACAGCTGCTTCATTAGGTGCCTTTGTTACCTCTCATACGGGAGCTAATCCGGAGTACGAAAGAGAAGATTTTGACATTTTCTACTATGAAACGATTTTTAAAGATGAATTAATTACGAGTAAAAACATCTTAGAAGAGCCGAAAACACCTGAAAAATAAGAGAAAAAGAGCTTTTTTGAAAAAAAACGCTTTGATATTAAAAAAAAGTATAATTTAGCACTCATAACAAAAGACGAAAAGTGAATACACAATTTTTAAATACTAATTGGTGGTGGCTAGCTAAATCCTATCAGGGTTCGGTTGGTCGTACTATGTATTTAAGTTGTGATTAGTTATAGATAGAATTATATACACATTTTATATAGATGAAGCCTGCTAGGAACCCCTAGCAGGCTTTTTTTTGCTTTAAACTCAAATATTTACAAGAAATGAAACTTCACATCAATCACAAAAAAATACTTGGAGACCTATACACTCCTATCGAAATCTACCTCAAACTAAGAGATAAGTTCTCTAATAGTTTTTTACTAGAGAACTCTAGTAACCACTCGAGAGAGAACAGTTGTTCTTATATCTGCTTTGAGCCGATGATGTCTTATATCGTTACTGCAGATACCACTACAGTACAGACCTTAGAGAACACCATGACATATCCTACAGCTGATATCAACGTACTAGATCAACTACAATTGTTCATCAAAGAAATCAACGTAGAGAATGCCAATCAATATGATTACTTAAAGGCAGGTGTCTATGGGTATACCAGTTATGACAGTATTCCCCTAGTACACGATATACAGTTTAAGCCAAGTGATAACAGCCTTCCATTAATGCAGTACCACTTTTTTAAGTATATCATCGTATATGATCACTATAAGAATGAAATGCACTTAGTAGAATACACGCTTACAGGAGAAGAAAGCCAATTAACTAAGATACATGCCTACCTAAACACCAATAGCATCACTCCCTACCCTTTCAAAACAGTAGATGCTCCGAAGACTCCTTATACAGATGAAGAGTTTCTTGAGATTATCAAAAAAGGAAAAGAACACTGTTATAGAGGAGATGTATTTCAGTTAGTACTCTCACGCAAGTATAAACAGCGTTTTACAGGTGATGAGTTTAATGTATATAGAGCACTTCGCTCTATTAACCCTTCTCCTTACCTATTCTACTTTGACTATGGAGCATTTAAGATATTCGGTTCTTCTCCTGAGGCACAAGTAGTCGTAAAAGAAAATAAAGCCTATGTCAATCCAATAGCAGGCACATTTAGAAAAACAGAGGACAAGGCTCAGAACGAGATACTAACACAGCAGTTACTTAATGACCCTAAAGAAAATGCAGAACATATCATGCTAGTAGACTTGGCTAGAAATGACCTAAGCATCACGGGAACAGAGGTCACAGAAGAAGAATATAAAACAGTGGAACAATACTCTCATGTCATCCATCTAGTGTCTAAAGTCAGTGCTACCATAGATATGCAGAAAGATAGTCTTAATGTATTCGCCAATACCTTCCCAGCAGGGACACTATCAGGAGCGCCTAAGCACAGAGCGATGGAACTAATCAATCAGTATGAACCAGAGAGCAGAGGGTTCTATGGAGGTACGATAGGTTTTATCACCTTAGATGGAGAGATTAACCATGCCATCTTTATCCGATCTGCTCTGAGTTATCAGAACGAGTTACACTATCAGGCAGGATGTGGTATCGTGACCAAATCAGATGACTTGTCAGAATTAAAAGAAATAGAAAATAAACTAAGTGCTATCACACTAGCTATCCGTGAAGCCCAAAACATATAAGTTATGAAAGTATTAGTAATCGACAACTATGATTCCTTTATCTACAATGTGATACACATCCTGAAAGAACTAGGAATAGAAACGATAGATATCATCAAGAATGATAAGATAGCACTAGAGCAAATAGATCAGTACGATAAGATTATCCTTTCGCCAGGGCCGGGTATACCATCAGAAGCAGGCAAACTAATGGAAGTGATAGCCTATGCTGCTAATCATAAAGACATATTAGGTATCTGCTTAGGGCATCAGGCTATAGGTGAGTACTATGGCCACCAATTAAAGAGACTAGAAACACCCTTACACGGCATATCATCACCTATACAGCTAGCTGCACCTGATGAACTATTCCAGTCTATGCCTGACCACTCCCCTATAGCTCACTATCACTCGTGGGTAATAGAAGAAAAGGACAGTGAACTAACAGTAACAGCCTATGACGAACAACAGAATATCATGGCTGTGAAGCATCGAACACTTAATGTCAGAGGAGTACAGTTTCACCCAGAGTCGATATTGACCACGTATGGAAAAGAGATTATTAAAAATTGGATTAAAAACTAATGCTATGAAAGAGATATTAAATCACTTAATACAACATAAGACACTTACTACAGAACAAGCCAAAGAGATAGTCATCAACATGGCTAATGACAAGTATACAGATGCACAGATGGCTTCTCTATTGACTACATTCATCATGAGACCCATCACATTAGAGGAGTTAAGAGGGTTCCGAGAAGGAATGCTACAGCTTGCTAATAAGGTGGATCTGTCCGACTATAACCCTATGGACTTATGTGGTACGGGAGGAGACGGAAAAGACACTTTTAATATATCTACACTGTCATCCTTTGTGACAGCAGGAGCAGGTGTACCTGTGGCTAAACATGGTAACTACGGAGTGTCTTCTATCTCAGGATCATCAAGTGTCATGGAGAACTTGGGTATTCATTTTAAAAGCACAGAAGCAGAACTAAAAGAACAATTGACAGAAGCAAATATCTGTTTTCTACATGCTCCTTTATTTCACCCAGCCATGAAGCGAATCGCCCCTGTGAGAAAAGCCCTTGGAGTGAAGACGTTCTTTAATATGCTAGGTCCTTTGACTAACCCTGCTCAGCCTAAGGTACAGTTAGTAGGTCTGTTTAATCTTGAGTTATTGAGAATGTATAAATACTTCTTGCAGGCAGAGAATACACAGTACTGCATTATACATGCCTTAGACGGCTATGATGAATGTAGCTTGACTAAATCAGCTAAGCTAGTCAATAACAAAGAAGAGAAACTAATAGACGCTTCTTACTTTAATAGTCCTATCATCCGTGAAGAAGAAATAAAAGGAGGAAAAACAGTAGAAGAGTCGGCGTATATCTTCTGGCAAATACTTAAAGGTAAAGGTACCTCTGCTCAGAATAATGTAGTCCTTGCTAATAGCGCTTTAGCTATTAATACCTACTATCCTGAACTAAGCATCTTAGAGGCAAAAGCAAGAGCAGAAGAGTCTCTACTGGGAGGAAAAGCAAAAGAGAAGTTTGAAATACTAAAAGAATTGAGATGAAGATATTAGAACAAATAAAAGCACATAAACAAATAGAAGTAGCACAACGCAAGACTATAAAGAGTATTACTGACCTAAGAAATGCTCCATTATACAACAGAATACCGCTTGATTTTAAGTCTGCTATACTTGCTAAGAACAACAGAGCGATCATCGCAGAGTTTAAGAGACAGTCTCCTTCTAAAGGAATCATTCATCCCAACGCTAATATCACTGAGATAGTAAAAGGATATGAAGCAAATGGAGCTGCGGCTTTATCAATTCTAAACGACAGTCAATTCTTTGGTGCTCTACTCACTGACTTTGCTAACGCACGTGCTTCAGTAAACCTGCCCCTATTACAGAAAGACTTTATCCTAGACGAGTACCAGATAGAAGAAGCTAAAGCGATAGGTGCAGACGCCATTCTATTGATCGCTAAAATGCTTCCTATCGAACGTATCAAAGTATTGACTGATTATGCACATCAGCTTGGCTTACAAGTATTATTAGAGACGCATACTGAACAAGAAATACGAGACCATTTACATACTGAGTTTGACCTCATTGGGATAAACAATAGAGATCTGAACACCTTTGAAGTAAATATTCAGCACAGTATCGCCTTAGCTAATCTATTGCCTCATCGAGCTGTGAAGATAGCAGAAAGCGGTATACAGAATGCCGCAACACTATTAGAATTAGCAGACAATGGATTCACAGGGTTCTTAATGGGAGAGTACTTTATGAAGACCGCTAATCCTGCTGAACAACTACGGTTATTACAACAAGAGATTAAAGTATAAACAGCGATGAAGAAAATAAAGATCTGTGGGATGTTTGATATAGACAATATTAATTCTGTTGGGCAAGAGCACATTGACATGATGGGATTTATCTTTTATCCCAAGTCAAAGCGATATGTAAGTACAGATATTAACAAGGCTGTTGATAATCTACCTCATCCAATTCAGAAAGTAGGTGTATTCGTCAATGCTACAAGAGAAGAAATAACTCAACGCATAAAGCATTATAAACTAGACTATATACAACTTCACGGTAACGAAAGCCCAGAAGATTGTGCTTACCATAAAGAGCAAGGAATAAAGGTAATCAAGGCGTTCTCTATAGGAGTAAAGGAGGATTTCAGTCAAATAGAACAATACGAATCCTATTGTGATTTATTTGTATTCGACACCCCTACTCCAGAGTATGGAGGTAGTGGATTATCATTTGATTGGGATGTATTACAGCATTATCAAGGTAGTACCCCTTATCTACTAAGTGGAGGATTAGGGTTACACAATATACAGTCCGCTTTGCTATTACGAGATGATAGATTAGCAGGCTTTGACCTCAACAGTAAATTAGAAAACGATCAACATCATAAAGAGATAACACTAGTGAGAAAACTAGTAAAAGAAATAAGAGACTATGAAAGAATTTAACCCAAACGAACAAGGATATTACGGAGAGTACGGAGGTTCATTTATCCCTGAGATGCTGTATAAGAACGTATCAGACTTACAAGAGAGCTACCTAGATATCATACAGACAGAAGATTTTCAACAAGAACTAAATAAGCTACTTAAAGATTATGTAGGAAGACCTACTCCTCTATTCTATTCTGCTAACTTGTCTGCTAAATATAAAGCAAAGATTTATCTGAAAAGAGAAGATCTAAATCACACAGGAGCCCATAAGATCAACAATACGATAGGACAAGTACTCTTAGCCAAACGTCTAGGCAAAAAGAGAATTATAGCTGAGACAGGTGCAGGACAGCACGGGGTAGCTACTGCTACTACTTGCGCACTATTAAATCTAGAGTGCACTGTATTTATGGGAGCACATGATATCGAACGTCAGAAACCTAATGTAGAACGCATGCGTATGCTAGGGGCAAAAGTAGTAGCTGCTGAGAGTGGGAGCAAGACTTTAAAAGACGCTACAAATGAAGCTATACGCGAATGGATCAATAACCCACAAGAGACCTATTATGTGATCGGTTCTGTAGTAGGGCCTCACCCTTATCCTGATATGGTAGCGAAGTTTCAATCTATCATCAGTAAAGAAATAAAAGCACAGCTCATAGAGCAAGAGAATACTCCTAATCCAGACTATGTAGTAGCATGTGTAGGTGGAGGAAGTAATGCGATGGGCGCTTTCTACCACTTTATAGATAATGGTCATACAAAGTTAATCGCAGTAGAAGCGGCAGGTCTAGGAGTAGAAACAGGACAGACTGCGGCTACTATCGCCTTAGGAAAACAAGGTATTATACACGGTAGCAAGACTTACCTTATACAGACTGAGGACGGACAGATTATAGAGCCTTATTCTATCTCTGCCGGATTAGATTATCCTGGTATAGGGCCTGCACATGCCTATCTGAGTGATACAGGTAAGATCACTGTAGGTAGTATCACTGATGATGAAGCGATCAAGGCTGCTTTTGAACTAACGCGTATAGATGGTATTATACCTGCTCTAGAGTCAGCACACGCCTTAGCGTACCTAAATAAGATGGAGCTAAAAGAAAGCGATATCGTAGTGGTAAACTTATCAGGACGAGGCGATAAAGACATGATTACTTACTCTAAATACTTTAACCATGAATAATAGAATCAACACACTCTTCACCGAGAAGAAATCCAATATACTTTCTATATACTTCACAGCAGGCTATCCTGCCTTAGAAGACACGATGACCATCTTAAAAAACCTAGATAACGCAGGTGTGGATTTAGTAGAAATAGGCATGCCATTCTCAGACCCACTAGCAGACGGGCCAGTTATACAGCATAGCAGTGAACAGGCGTTGCTAAATGGTATCACAGTCTCTAAGCTATTCGAACAATTAAAAGAAATGAGACAACACATTACTATCCCTGTTGTCTTAATGGGGTACCTCAACCCTGTAATGCGTTATGGTATAGAAGCATTCATCAGTAAATGTGCAGAAGTAGGTGTAGATGGTATTATCCTACCAGACTTACCTATGGACTACTACGTATCCCATTTCAAGACACACTGTGATCAACACAACGTCAGTAATATCATGCTGATAAGTAATGATACTTCGACAGAACGTGTGCGCCATATAGATGAGCAGACAGATGGTTTTATCTATTTAGTTTCTTCTAATGGGACAACAGGTTCTAATAAGTCTTTAGAAGAACAACAAGCATACTATAAACACATTCAAGATTTAAAACTTAAAAACCCTGCTCTTATCGGCTTTGGGGTAAGAGATAAACACACCTATGACCTCACGAATCAATATAGCTCAGGGGCGATTATAGGAACAGCCTTTATGAAGCATATTAATGAACATGGCATTAGTGAGGAGAGTATTCATAACTTCATCAAGAGCATTAGGTAAGTATAGTCCTAATTATGGCGAATTCGCCACATTTAAGTTTTAACGATATATACTAAACAAAATAGGCAACTCGCCTGAGTTGCCTATTTTGTTATTTTAAAGAATGGTGATTAAGAACATCCGCAGCTACCTCCGCCACAAGAACCTTTCTTATTCGTTTTATTCTTCCAAAAGCCTTTTTTAATGATGTACCCCAATGCAATAATTACAATTGCATAGGCAATTATTTCTTGGTAACCCATAATTACTTTATTTTAAAAGTTGATATGCTATTAAAGCTGCGACATACGCAAAAACAGTCATAAACACTAATTGGTAGATAGTCCATTTCCAAGACTTAGTCTCTCTTTTCACGATTGCTACTGTAGCTGTACACTGCATCGCAAAAGCATAAAAGAACATTAGTGACACCCCACTGGCTAGCGTGAAGACTGGTTGTCCTGTATCAGGCCATATCTCTGCTGCCATTTTTTGTTTAATACGTCCATCTTCATCATTCTCATCCCCAGATCCTACATTATAAATAGTTCCAAGTACTCCTACAAAGATTTCACGTCCTACGAAAGAAGACAATACTGCGATACCTACTTTCCAGTCATACCCTAGAGGTTTGATTACAGGTTCTATTGTTTTACCTAGAATACCGATATAAGAATTCTCTAATCTATAACTAGCGATATGCTCACTTAATTCTTCTTCACTTACCTCTTTATCTTGATAAACTTCTGTAATATGTTTCTCAGCATTCTCAAAGCGTTCTCCAGGTCCATGAGCACCTAAGAACCAAATGATGATCGATAATACGAATATAATCTTACCTGCACCTACTACGAATGCTTTAGTCTTCTCATACATATTCACCACTACGTTCTTAATAATAGGAGTACGGTAGTTTGGCATCTCGATTACGAAGTATGACTTGCGCTCGCTCTTAATGTATTTACTCAATGCCCAAGAAGACAATAAAGCTGCTAAGAATCCTACTAGATAGAATAACGTCAATGTCAATCCTTGTATACTTAAGAACCCAAATACACGTGTATCAGGGATTACTAAAGCAATAATGATAATATATACTGGAATACGAGCAGAACACGTAGTAAACGGTGTTACAAGTATTGTAATCAATCTTTCTTTAGGGTTCTCAATATTACGAGCAGACATAATCGCCGGAATAGCACATGCATTACCAGAGATAAGTGGCACTACTGATTTACCACTTAATCCGAATGGACGCATTAATCTATCCATTAAGAACACCACTCTACTCATATACCCTGTCTCTTCTAAGATAGAAATAAACATAAATAGAATAGCAATCTGAGGGATGAAAGGCATTACCCCTCCAATACCTGGTACGATACCATCCGCTATCAAATCTGTAAGCTTACCTGGCTCCATCGTATCATGTACCCAAGAACTAAGATTAGCAAACTGCTCATCTATCCAATCCATCGGAATACTTGACCACTCAAAGATAGCCTGGAAGACCAACATCATAATCGCAAAGAAGATTAGATATCCATACACTTTATGGGTAAGTATTCTATCTACTTTAGAACGAAGATCTGTAGCTTTATTGACATCACGTGAGTACGTTTCTTTTAAAACGTCGTTGATAAACTGATATCTCTTGATTGTCTTTTTATGTTGAAGCTTTTTGATTTCACTTTCTGACAAATGAACTCCCTTCGCCTCTATTTCTTTCTTCCCTATATTTCCGATTTTGATATCTTGCGAATAGATCATCCACAATTTGAATACAGAAAGGTTAGGGAATGTCAAAGCAAGTTTACTAAAGAACTCTGTGTCTACTGCTGTAGCATTAACACATGGCTCTATAGAATACGTTCTATAATTTAATATTGCTTGTTTTAACTCTTGAATACCAAGTTTTTTCTTCGCACTGATTAAAACAATCTTTGTATTTAATTTCTTTTCTAACTCAGCTATCTTAAGACTAATCCCCTTCTCGTCCATATGATCAGCCATATTAACAGCTAGTATCGTAGGAACACCAAGTTCTTTAACTTGGGTAAATAGTAATAAGTTACGCTTTAGATTTTCTATATCAGCTACTACAACAGTAACATCTGGAAAGTCATCATTAGTAGGATCAAATAATAAATCTAACACAATGCGCTCATCTTCAGAACTCGCATTAATACTATATGTTCCAGGTAAGTCGATAATAGTAGCGTTTACTTTATCATCTAACTTCGCTACTCCAGATTTTTTATCTACAGTAATACCAGGATAATTTCCTATCTTATGGTTAAGGCCTGTCAGGGCATTGAATACAGAGGTTTTCCCTACATTAGGATTACCTATTAGGGCAACTTTTATATCTTTTTTCATCAACTATATGTAATATCTTAATCTAATTAGCCAATTAATTCTACTTGTATCTCTTTAGCTAATTCTTTTCGAATAGATAAATGTGTATCATTAATACACAAATATATTGGGTCACCTAGAGGAGCTACCTCTAATAGTTCTACCGAATTCCCAGGTAGACATCCCATTTCCAATAGTTTTAAAGGAACCTTGTGCATATCGAAATCTGCTATCACTCCTTTTTCATTTCTTTTTAATAAGTCTAAAGTTGTACTCACCTTATTTAGATTTAATTCATATTGCAAATTTAATCAATAAAAAAGATTATAGAACTATAATCCTAATTATTATCAGTATTAATACTACTATAATTACCACACAACCTTTTCATTATTAGCTTATTTTGATTCATTGCTAAGAAACAGAAATATACATATATAAGAAATCCCTCTACATTATCTAATAAATGTAGAGGGACTATACCTTGTAATAACTTGATTATTTCGCCTTATTATTTTCATGTTTATAAAGCCATTGGATATCTTCCCATAGCTGTTGCATATTCTTAGTTTCTTTATCAGGAGTATCTAGATTAGTACCATCATAGAATCCTCGGATACGGCCATTGCCATCTACTAGAATAAAGTTTTCGGTGTGTACCATATCATACATCTCTTCTGGAGACCCCGTCTTCACAGCTAAGTAAGAGTTACGAGCGATATAATAGATATCTCTTTTATCCCCTGTTACTAAGTTCCATATCTTATCATCAGCCCCTTTGTGTAGTGCATATTCTTTTAGCACAGGCACACTATCGATATCAGGAGTTACTGAGTGTGATAATAATTTAACGCCTGGCAGAGTCTTAATCTTATCTTGAAGCCAAACCATATTATCACTCATGATAGGACAAATCGTAGTACAAGTCGTAAAGAAGAAATCAGCTACATAGATATGTCCTTCATAATCTTTATTTGTAATTGTATCACCATTCTGGTTTAAGAACTTAAAAGCAGCTATCTTGTGCTTCTGTTTATTGGCTTCATGTTGGATTAAACTATCTACCATCTCAGGATTCACCATTGCTGGTGTATATACTGGTAGTGATTTTCTATACTTCAGTGCATTGTAGAACATCACCATGATTCCTGCACATAAAAGGAAGAAGAAAATAAAAAAGTATTTATATTTCTTGAAAAAGTGTAACATTTTAAATAGAGTTTCGACAAACTTACAAAATCCCTTTTAACCTGAAGGTTAAAGACATGATAAATACAAGATGTCTTATTTAAAGTATAGAAAAATACGATTATAAAAGATATTTTCTATTTTTGTTAGAATATCAATAGGAACAAAATTAATTATATACTATGAACAAAAGAGTTTTATTAACCTCTGCCTTCGCTGTAGTATCATTAGTAGCTTGTAAAGATGCTAAAAATACAACAGAGCAAGAAGATCAAGTAGCTCATGGAATCAACCTAGAATACATGGATAAAAATGTAAAGCCTGGTGATGACTTTTTCCGTTATGTAAACGGTGCTTGGTATGACAAAACAGAAATTCCAAATGACAGAACACGTTGGGGAAGTTTTGATGAATTAAGACAAAACACAGATAAGGATGCCCTTGCTATCCTTAGAGAGGCTGCTGAAGACTCTAAACTTGATCCTAAATCTGATCAAGCTAAAGCTGTAGCTGTATTCCAAACTTACTTAGATGAAGCTAAGAGAAATGAATTAGGAGTAGCTCCTCTTAAACCTTACTTAGATAAAATCAATGCAATCAAAACTCCAGAAGATGCGACTAAACTAATCAACGAATTAGTAACTGAAGGAGGATTAGGATTATATTCTATCTACGTATATGCAGATGCAAAAAGCTCTCAAGAGAATACAGTATACATCAGTTTAGGTTCTTTAGGTTTACCTGATCGTGATTATTATGTATTAAAAGATAAAGACATCACTGAAAAACGTGACCAATACGTAGCACACGTAGCACGTATGTTAGAATTAGCTGGTGAGCCTAAAGAAGAGGCTACTACAGATTCTAAACGTGTATTAGCGATCGAAACTAAAATGGCTGAACCTCGCCTTACTAGAGTAGAGCGTAGAGATAGCCGTCTTACTTATAACCCTATGACAGTAGCTGAGCTTCAAAAATTAACACCTGCTGTTGATTGGAATGCTTATATCGCTGCTACAGGATTAAAGAACGTTGAAAAGCTAATTGTATCTCAACCGAAATACATGAAAGCGCTTAACGAAATCCTTTCTGCTAAGAATATCGAAGATATCAAAGCGTATATGAAATGGACTTTAGTGAACAAAAATGCTAGCTTCTTGTCTACTGAAATGGAGAAAGCGAACTGGGAGTTCTACTCTAAAACATTAGAAGGTGCTAAAGAACAAAGACCTGTTGACGAAAGAGCATTAGCTGTAGTTAACGGTACTGTAGGAGAAGCTTTAGGACAATTATACGTTGCTAAAAAATTCCCTGCTGAAGCGAAAGCAAAAGCTCAGGCGATGATTAAAAACGTACTTACAGCTTTCGGTGATCGTATCAAAGCATTACCATGGATGGCTGAAGAAACTAAAAAAGGTGCTTTAGAAAAATTAGCAACTACAACAGTGAAAATCGGTTACCCTGACAAATGGGAAGATTACTCAGCTATGGATATTAAAGCTCCTAAAGACGGTGGTAATCACTTCGAAAACATGAAGAATGCTACTAAATGGGATTTTGCTAAAAACATGGAAGACTTCGGTAAACCTGTAGATAAATCTCGTTGGGGAATGGCTCCACAGACAGTGAACGCTTACTTCAACCCTATCTATAACGAAATCGTATTCCCTGCTGCTATCTTACAACCTCCATTCTATGATTATAAAGCTGACGAAGCGATTAACTATGGTGGTATCGGAGCTGTAATCGGACACGAGATCTCTCACAGTTTTGATGACTCAGGAGCTCGTTATGATAAAAACGGAAACTTAAACAACTGGTGGACTGACGCTGACTTAACTAGTTTCACTAAATTAGGTGATGCTTTAGCTGCTCAGTACAGCGCATTAGAGCCTCTACCAGGTGTATTCGTAGACGGTAAATTCACTTTAGGTGAGAATATCGGAGACTTAGGTGGTGTTAATGCTGCTTATGACGGATTACAAATCTATTTAAAAGAAAATGGTGATCCAGGTCTAATCGACGGATTCACACCTCAACAACGTTTCTTTATCTCTTGGGGAACTATCTGGAGAACTAAAGCTCGTGATGAGGCAATTAAAAACCAAGTGAAAACTGACCCTCACGCTCCTGGACACTACAGAGCGTATGTACCTCTTCAAAACGTAGATGCTTTCTACCAAGCATTTGATATTAAAGAAGGTGATAAATTATACATCAAACCTGAGGAAAGAGTTAAAATCTGGTAATCAGAACACAATAAATAACGATAAAGGAGTCTCAATGAGGCTCCTTTATTTTTTTATACATACGACAAGGCTAAGCCTACACAAAAACCAAACAACCACCTTCATTTCAACACTATACATACAAACACAGCGATTCGTTATATCCACCTTAATTGGACTTATCGCATAATGGTCGCATAGTTATCGGATACTGCTCGCATAAAAAAGGGTTAAAAGTATGCGATCACTATGCTATCGCTATCCTTTGACTACGCTATCATAAACAATAAGAAATAAATAGGTAACACTATATCCCTCAAAAAAAGCATTGTGATAATCACAATGCTTTACTATTAGTATTTTGAGTTCTTCCTAACTATAAGGTTTTCCCATCTATCTTTTTAATCATAGGATCTACTTCTAACATCCATAGATAATAATCCTCACTAGTGTATAATTGACTTAAAAACTCTCCGACTAAGAATCGCTTCACAATCTGTTTTCGTTTATCTAATTTGAAGAATAGTTTATTGCCTTCTAGATGTTTAATATAAGCTTTAAATACTCTATCAGAAGACATCACATAGTCTATCACCTCTTCTTTAGACATATTAGTAAACTTCGCTCTTTCTTTATCAATCTCTTGGAATACAAAGAAACTCACAATACCTGATTTCATAAGAAGTACCACAGTGTCATCTCCATGCTTATTCCCTATCGGAACAAAGATATCCGGTACTATACCACCACCTCCATAGACTACACGTCCTTTTAAGGTCTTGTACTGTAGGCTATCTGCTACTTTTATACTATCAGCAGCATATAACTCTCCATGTGCGTATCTCGTTCTAAAATCGTTATTATACTCTTCTACACCCATCGTATAAGGTTTCTGTATAGATCGTCCAGAAGGAGTGAAATAACGAGCTGTAGTCAATCTAATAGCAGAACCATCACCTAGCATCAATTCTCGTTGTACAAGTCCTTTACCGAAGCTTCTACGCCCTACGATAGTACCTCTATCATTATCTTGTATCGCTCCAGCTATAATTTCACTAGCAGAAGCAGAATTCTCATTAATCAGCACATAAAGAGGCTTATCTGTAAAGAGACCACTTCCTTTAGACTTGGTGACTCTCTCTTGACCACCTTTATTTACAGTTTTTACGATTACCTGATCTTTCTTTAATAAATCATTTAGCATATTCACTGCTTGATCCATATATCCTCCTCCATTATCTCTCAAATCAAGGACTAAGCTAGAAATATCTTGTGTAATCAGATCCTCTAACGCCTTTTTAAACTCCTCGTAAGTCGTACTAGAGAATCTATTGAGCTTAATATATCCTCTACCGTCTGATAACTTAAATGCAGCATCTACGCTCTTAATAGGAATAGGCTGTCTATTGACCACAATGTCTAGCTTCTTACCTACAGTCTTACGATAGACTTCTAATTTTACATCAGTATCTCTTTCCCCTCTTAGGTATTTAGCGATACTATCAGAGGTCATCTCCTTTCCATACAGATGCTGTCCGTCAGCACTTATGATACGGTCACCCGGCTGTATACCAGATTTAAAAGCGGGGCCATCTACGATATCTTTGATTACAGCGACACTATCTTTATAGTAATAGTAGTTCACCCCTATCCCTACGAAGCTACCTTGCATAGACTCCGTCACAGACTGTAGCTCACTCTTGCCGATATAGATAGAGTGTGGATCTAGTTGTTCTAGAATAGTAGTCACTGTTCTATCGACGATAGAGTCAGTATCTACATTATCTACATACTCCTTCTCTATAAAATCAATTAATCGATTTAATTTAAGCTTATTATGATTGGTATAAAAACCTGTTTTTCCACGATAAGAAGCAGATACAAGAAAACCTCCTAGTAAAATACCTAAGGATAAAGAAATCGATATAATCAGAGGCCAAAAAAACTTTTTCATCTACAGTAGATATTAATCAAGGTCTGGAAGAAATACGACATCCACCCCAGCCTTTTCTAAAAAGTCTACCCCTTCTGTATCTCGGTAACCTTCACTATACACCACTCTAGTAATCCCTGCCTGATGGATAAGTTTACTACAGTCTCTACATGGAGACATCGTGATATAAAGTGTAGCCCCTTGACAACTCTGTGTAGAACTAGCTACCTTCAAGATAGCGTTAGCCTCAGCATGTAGCACATACCAGTGCGTAGTATCGTTTTCGTCTTCACAACAATTCTCAAAACCAGTAGGTGTCCCATTGTATCCGTCAGAAATAATCATTCTATCTTTTACAATAATAGCCCCTACCTTTTTTCGTTTACAATATGATAGTTGTCCCCATTCGCGAGCCATACGCAAATAAGCCTTATCATATTTAGTTATTTTTGATTCATTCATATCAGAAATATTTACAAAGTTCTCTATCCCTTTGATCTAACAAAAATACACAAACCTTTTTGTTAATTCACCAATCTTAGAATAGGAACTTACTTCGTTTATCTAATTTACTATCTAAACGAATAATCTATTATAAACTCACTACTAAAAACCCGCTTCATTATGATAAGCATAAAAATATCATAAAAAAACTATGAACTCCACAATTTATCATTATATTAGATTCAATGAACTGAACCAATTTACTAACCAAAAAACAAACAAAAATGTCATACTCAGAATTATTTGATTTAGGATTTAGAGAGAGAAACAAAGGCCACTTTGCTTCGATAGTACGTGTGGCGTTAGCGAATGGACATTGTAGTACAGAAGAAAAAGCTTTCTTAGATGAACTAGCTGTTCGCCTAGAAATCAGTGACGAGGACTATGCGAATATATTAAAGAACCCAGAGAGCTATCCTGTCAACCCTCCCTATTTAGAGACCAATCGTATCGAAAGATTATACGATCTGGCAAGAATGGTATATGTAAATCACGTATTAGGACCAAAACAAAAAGAGATATTAAAGAAATTTGCTGTTGCATTAGGTTTCACTAATAATATCGATTATCTAGTAGATAAATCTCTATCGTTATTAGTCTTAAATGTTGATATAGATACCTTCATAGAAGAAATTCACAACCTTAAAAAATAAAAAAAGTGAGCTAATCTTTTGGATTAGCTCACTTGTTATTTTATAGAAATACTTCTTATTTCTTCATAAATTCTTCTGCCTTTTCTACCATGTTTTTGCTACCACAGAAGAAAGGAACACGTTGGTGTAACTCCGTTGGCTCTATC
Source organism: Myroides profundi (assembly GCF_000833025.1). Lineage (NCBI taxonomy): Bacteria > Pseudomonadati > Bacteroidota > Flavobacteriia > Flavobacteriales > Flavobacteriaceae > Myroides > Myroides profundi. The sequence continues at coordinate 224,052 of NZ_CP010817.1, read as the reverse complement.
TCCATGATACGAGTATAACCATCAGATGCTCTACCACCAGCTTGTTCAATGATGAATGCAATAGGATTACACTCATATAACAATCTTAGTTTCCCTTTAGGAGCTTTAGTACTAGTAGGGTAAATGTAGATACCTCCTTTTAGAATATTACGGTGAATATCAGATACTAAACTACCGATGTATCTAGAAGTATATGGCCTATCATTCTCTTCTGCTTGACAGTACTTTAAGTAATCTTTTACCCCTTGTGGGAAGTGTACATAGTTCCCCTCATTGATAGAGTAGATATGTCCATCCTCATTAATCTTCATATTCGGGTGAGACAAGAAGAATGTACCGATCGCTGGATTTAATGTAAACCCATGTACTCCATTACCTGTAGTATAAACTAACATCGTAGAAGAACCGTATACAATATATCCTGCTGCTACTTGATTCTCTCCTTTTTGTAAGAAGTCTTCTTTTGTTACAGGAGTTCCGATAGGAGTCACACGTCTATAGATAGAGAAAATAGTACCTACTGATACATTCACATCGATATTAGACGAACCGTCTAGTGGATCCATTAGCACTACATACTTGTTCTCGTTGCTGTTATCTCTACCGTGGATAGAAATAAAATCATCCTCTTCTTCAGAAGCGATACCACATACGATTTCTCTATTGATAAGTGTTTTAATGAATACTTCGTTTGCAAAAACATCAAGTTTTTGCTGTTGCTCACCTTGTACATTTTGTTTTCCAAAAGCACCTACGATGTCAACTAAACCTGCTTGGTTAACTTGGTGACTTACTACTTTAGCAGCTAGTCTAAGAGAGTTAATTAATCTTGATAACTCACCAGAAGAGTATTTAAAGTCTTCTTGTTTTTCAATGATAAACTCTCCTAAAGTTTGAGATCTTTCTGTTGTCATTTTCAAAAATGATTCTTAAGTTGTGTATTTTACAGTGCAAATATCGTTAATTTTGTTGTCTAACCGAAGACATTAACCATTAAATCAATAACTAAAATGAATATTAGATCTGCAACCCCTCAAGACATGCCTGATGTATTAGCATTAATACAAGAACTAGCAACTTTCGAAAAAGAACCTGATGCTGTCGTAGTTACTGCTGAAGACCTAATCAGAGATGGTTTTGGAGCAAATCCTTTATTTAATGTTATTGTTGCTGAGCTAGATTCTAAAATCATCGGCATGGCTTTATTCTACAATAGATATTCTACCTGGAAAGGTAAGACAATTCACTTAGAAGATCTTATCGTCACAGAAGCTGCTAGAGGTACAGGAGCGGGATATGCACTGTATGCAGAAATAATGAATATCGCGAAGAAAGAAGGTGTACGAAGAGTAGAATGGGTAGTTCTGAACTGGAATGAGCCGGCTATTAACTTTTATAAAAAATCCGGAGCGACAGTATTAGAAGATTGGTATACTGTACAAATGGATCAAAACGGAATAGAACAATTTAGTCAATCTAAGTAAATGAGAGTATTCAAATTTGGAGGAGCCTCAGTAAGAGACGCAGAAAATGTAAGAAACGTTTGTAACGTATTAAAAACAGTGGGCTATGAAGATAGCCTAATCATTGCTTCTGCAATGGGTAAAACGACGAATGCCTTAGAGGTAGTCGTACACAACTATTTTCAAAATAGATTTGACTTAGCAGAGTCTGTTGATGTAGTTAAAGATTATCACTATACGATTGTTAGAGAATTATTCCCTAATGAAGATCACGATATCTATGCATCACTAAAAGAGCTATTTGATTCTATTACTTACTTCTTACTGAACAATAAATCTCCTAATTACAATTTCGTTTATGATCAAATCGTAAGCTATGGAGAGATTATCTCTACTACTATCTTACACTATTACCTACTAGAATCAGGTATAGACAACACTTGGCTAGACTCAAGAAACTTAATCAAAACAGATACAGTCTACAGAGACGCTGATGTAAACTGGGATATCACGATAGAGAATATCAAAAAAGAGATTTGTACAAAACAATTATTCATTGTACAAGGATTTATTGGCTCTGACTACAACGGTTTCTCTACTACATTAGGAAGAGAGGGGTCTGACTACTCTGCAGCTATATTTGCTTATGCATTAGACGCTGAAAGTGTAACGATATGGAAAGATGTACCAGGAGTACTGAATGCTGATCCACGTTATTTTGAAGATACGACTCTACTACAACATATTTCTTATCAAGAGGCAATAGAACTAGCGTTCTACGGTGCGTCAGTCATCCATCCGAAGACCTTACAGCCATTGCGTCAAAAAGAAATACCCTTATATGTAAAGTCATTCTTAAATCCATTATTACCAGGAACGAATGTATCTAAAGGAGCGCCATTGACTCCTCATGTTCCTTGTTTTATTGTGAAGAAGAACCAATTATTAATATCACTATCCTCTAAAGATTTCTCTTTTATCATGGAGCAGAATATCAGTGATATTTTTAAATTATTCGGAGAGTATAATATTAAGGTAAATGTAATACAGAACTCTGCTATTAGCTTCTCTGTATGTGTAGAAGATAAGTTTAATCACTTCGAAGATGTAAGACTATTACTTACAGATAAGTTTAAGGTGAGCTATAACGAGAATGTGTCTCTATATACCATAAGACACTTCGACGATCACTCTGCACAGAAGATACTTGGCAATAAAACATTATTATTAAAACAAGTAAACAGAGAGACAATGCAGATTGTCACTAAAGAATAATATCATAAAGGCTGTCTCACTAAGACGGCCTTTTTAATACCCTATACTCAACAACCATACATTGATCACAGTTATAAGATTCATTGCCTAATCTTCTTTTTACCTAATCTACAGGTATGCAAAAAGAACTTAGCCACTGCATATATCAGGATATAGATTCCCCATAATAGCAACCCATGTATATAGACTATACCCATTAAGACTTTCTTCATAAGCTATTCATTAGAATCATATATTATCTATAAAGCAAGATAGAATAACACCCACTCAAAGGCTAAAGCGATGATAAAGCTACCTATAAAAGCCATGATATACTGCACTTTAGTTACTTCTTTCTTTTTAATATCCTGTATCACTTTATACAATATAGCACCAAAGACACCTATCACAATACTCGATAGTATCCATACGATATAAAATCTACTCTCATAATCTAAGTCCATATCTACACTTGCTTTTAATAATCACGTTCTATAAAGATACGCAACTTTAACGAATAGTTTTTCTCCAATGAAATAAATAGCACTTTAAAAAACAGTATTTTTAACCCACAAAACATCAAACTATGCCAACCATCATAAGAACCAATTCTGACAATAAAGACTTTCTAAACCTCATCATAGAACTAGACAAATACCTCAAAACAACTGATGGTGATGAACATGACTTCTTTGATCAATACAATAAAGTAGATCATATCAACCACGTTGTTGTTATCTATGAAGACAGTCAGGCTATAGCCTGTGGAGCTATCAAAGAATATGACTCACATACTATGGAAGTTAAGCGTATGTATACTTCCCCTATTGCTAGAGGTAAAGGCGTCGCTTCTATAGTACTAACTGAACTAGAAAAGTGGAGTCTAGAGCTAGGTTATACACGCTGTATCTTAGAGATGGGTAAACTACAGATACAAGCAGAGATATTATACAGAAAGAATAAGTATACTGTTATCCCTAACTACGGTCAATACGAAGGTGTGGAGAGTAGCCTGTGTTTTGAGAAGGTGTTGTAAATCTATTTATTTGATAATTATACTTATTACTCTATTCTCTTTGAAATTAATAACTCTATATAGCACAAAAAACATAACTTATTATAAAACAAATCTTTATGAGCAAAAAGACATATTACTTTTTATGGGTTTTGCTAGTTATTAACCTACTTTGGTCTTTGCTAATTGACAGAAAAGACTTTATTAGTTCTTTGCAGTATAGTCTATTTATATTCTTGATATTAGGTATATACTATCTAATAGAAAAAAGATACTTTATAAAAAGAAAGCATTAAAAACCAAACATCTAATTCACACCTAGACACCTACTTACCCCCTTCTCGTTGTATTCCCAAACCTAGCGTTATCTACTCTTCTTATTCCCTTTCTATTCATCCCCATATTCTTTAGACCATCTCCATAGATATTCTTCAGATACCCCCAAATAGCCAATGACAGTACCAAACTAAAAAACACTAAGATGATATTAACCCAAAGCGGTTTGTCCTTACCATCAAATAATGCCCATATCATAGCTCCATCAAACAAGATCATAATCAAAGGCAATACTATAGCTAGCCCTAAGAATGCTCCTATCTCTTTATATCTATCCATAGACCAGTTCATCGCATATATCATCATCCCAACAAAAAGATATACAAGTATAACGATCATCACCCCAAAAGCGAGTATCAACGCTACTGTCCCTAGCCCAAAGGTGGTTACACGCTCATTAGCTTCATCGTAATATACTGTGTGTTTATCACCTACGGTGGGCATACCGCTACTAGAATAGTCAAATTCATATTCTACCACTTCACCTCCTTTAGTAGTGAAATGTACTGTAGGCGTATACATCGTGGTATATCCATTATCATCAGAGTTACGTTTCTCATAACTCGTATAGGATACCACACGTGCCTCATATTTATCTCCGTTATATACAGTCTGTGTCTTCGTAATGATCATCATCGTCAAGGCTACTGTCCCACCTATCGCTAATGAAGAAATAGATACCACGATAAGGTATATATACCCTATCCCTAGACATCCTGTTTTGGTTCCATTACGAGAAGAACGCTTTATTATTTTATAAGTCAGCCATATTGTATACAATATCCCTAAGCCAAATGCCAACTGATTAATTCTGATCTCATCCATTACTATCTTTTTTTACGTCTATTACTTCTGCGCTTCCACTCGTCATTATGAGGATTAGGCTTATTCGTGCGCTGTGTACTTCTATTGCTTTCTTGTCTAGAGTGATTAGCAGTCTGTGCCCTTGTCACAGACTTGTCTTGTGTTATTCCTTTTGTTTTATTCTCCTTACTTCTACTAGCGTTCTTTTCTTTTTCTATTAAGTCTGTTATCTCTTCCCTAATAATCTTCACATATAGTATAATCCCGATTAACAGGATCAAGATAAATACTGTCAATAATACAGAAAGGGGAATATTGTGTATATTCCGAACAAGCGCATAAACCAACGCCCCTTCGAATACAAGCATAATCAAAGGAACTAATACTCCTAGTCCTAATAATCTAGCCAATCTATTATATCGGCGCATATCTCTTCCCACCCCATAGAGCATAACACCTATAAATGCGAATACTAGCACCGCTACCATCGTCCCATAACAAACCAATTCTGCGAATAGCTCAATACTGAAGACTACGGTTCCATTTATTAAACTAGATAGTGTACGAATAAACATACTTCCAAAAGCAACACTCCCGAAAACAGTTAATCCAAACAAACCTCCTATAATTAAGAATACACGTATTACATCTACACAACCGGCTCTTTCTTTTCGCCCTTTCGTAGTACGTTTCACTATTCTAGACGTTAACCAACCTGTATATAATAATCCAAGTATTATAGACCACTGATTATAAATCACATCTTCTATCATAACTATTTTTCTGTTATCAAGATATTAATCACCTCAACTTAAACTCTTCTATTCTCTGTTTTATAGTTGACCTTAATGCTCTTATTGTCAAATATGTTGATATAATCAGATACACTACAATCATCACCCAAGAATAACGATATCCACTAAAAAACATCAAACATATACACAACTGTATAATACTAAAGAATACTATAGTAAGAACCGCATAAGCTAACTCAACTCCTACCCACTTATACTTTATATGATTAGGCAATACACTATATGTAAGTAACCCAATAAGAAAGTATACAGCACCTATTAAAATTATGGCTATTAAAACTATACTAATCATCATCTGTACATCTATTACATAAGCTACTTTTTCTACTTGATTATAATAGATTCTAAAATGACTTCCTTCAATAGGTTTCCCCATTAATGAATTTTTGGCTTTATATTCAATACTATCACCTGACTTAGTCACAAATTTATAAACAGGAATATATGCTATAGTTTTCATCTTACCACTCCCTTCTGTCACTGTATTATATCCAGTAAGTACAGCAGTATATCTATCCATACTTTTAAACTCTTCACTTTTTATTTGCCACTGTTTAGTAGCATAATTAATCATTCCAAGTGCTACAACGGTGATAGACAAAATAAACAGACGTGTCCCGCTGGCGCCTTCTTTAACATATACTCCTTTGTTTTTATGTATAGTTGGTACTCTATACATTAACCATCCTATTATCACAATACCTATCAGTACTAACATCTTTATCAACTTAACTTCTAAACTTAAACTCCTTCAATACCAAAAACTAGTATTAAAAAATAAACTGGGTAAAAATAAATAACGTGAGGCTGTACTCATATTCTTTTTCTAAATCCTCAAACTACTTTATTAAACACTTACTGTAATTACAACTTTACTTTCTACTCCTTCTAAATAACGTTAAATGTTAATAAAAATTTTAACAAATATACTTTTCTTAAAAGTAATAAAGCACTGATATAAAATATTTTATCAACTCTATTTTTCTATCTACTTTATTATCCGTAACTTAATATATAATTTCAAAAACAACACAATCATGAAATACGTAAAAGAATTTTCAGCCTTAGATTTTGACAATGACATACTAGTTGTTGACTTTAAAGACCACCAAATAGAGAACCCTATTGTACAGGTATCTGAGATTATAGATGAATTTGTCTATCAAGTAAAGCCTTGTAAGATATTTATCTCTAAAGCTCATAATATAGATATAGCGACTGATGTCCCATTTAGAGGAAGAGTGGTTATACGATAATTAGAGTGTTATTTATACTTCTATAAAGCAAGGAGGCCTATCGAGAGAAGGTCTCCTTATTTTATTAGATATATCTTACTTTCTCCATACAATCCTTCATTAGAGATCCTTCGGATACAGTCTAAATCTCGTTCGCAAAACAACCTCTAATCCCTAGTAAACACTGGTTATTTCCGAATAACTTCCGAACAAAATCAAATCAAAAAAACACAATAAATTAGATCTCAATTACTTACAATCAAAAAGACACTCCATATTAAACCAAAAGAAGTATATCTGATCAATATCTCCAGATAGAGGCATAATAAGGCAATATGAGTAGTGAAATAACACAGTATTCATAACATAAAAAGAAATAAATACGCCTGATATTGTTTATTTTTACTCTTTAAAACTTATGCTATGATTTCTAAATACTCCCTTTGTTTTCAACCTGATGAAGCTACACTCGAACTAGTAAAGCAAATGAAGCTACAGCTAGCCGATGAGATAGGGTGGTATAACAGTAAGAATTCCTTAGCACATATCACTATTTCTAAGTTTAAAACTGACCTGAATGGTATCAAAAAAATAGCCGAATTAGTCAGAACACAATGTAGTACATTCACTCCTGTACAAGTACTATTTAACGACTATGGTCAATATCCTAACGGAGCGTTCTTCTTAGCAGTAGACGAGTTCTCTAAGCCTATTCTTCAAGAATATGCAAAAAAGGTAATGCGCAAAGTCGTTTTGCCCGAAATCTATAAGAGTAATGAACCTCATATGTCTATCGCGCGCAAACTAGACCCTGAGCGATTAGAGCGTGCATTGATTTATTTTCAGAAACCTGCTATCTCTTGTCTGTGTAATCATATCGCCTTACGCCAGTTTAATCCTGACAGAAGACAATACGATATCATCGCTACCTTCCCTTTCTTAGGCTTGCCGTCTAATGAGCCAGAACAGTTGTCGTTGTTTTAAAGCTATTCATGTTAAAAACAGATGAGCTCATCGTTTTTACTTTATTTTCCCTATTTTTGGAATTAATCACAAACCTAAAACATGGAAAATAACAACAATACATTGACTTGGGATGAGTTTTCTAAAGTAGAAATGAGAGTAGGTACTATCGTTGAAGCGGAAGTATTCGCTGAAGTGAGAAACCCTGCTTATAAGTTAGTAGTGGACTTCGGAGAAGAGATCGGAAAGAGAAAATCTTCTGCTCAGATTACTAAACTATATACGCCAGAAGAGCTGATCGGTAAACAAGTAGTAGCTGTAGTAAACTTCCCTCCTAAACAGATAGCTACTCTAATGAGTGAATGCCTAGTAATGGGAGCTGTAGAAGGAAAAGAGGTTACGTTAATGACAGTGGATAAGCCTACTAAAAATGGCTTAAGAATAGGGTAACTCCCATTTCGTAGAGGTATTAATACTTAGTATACATTATCACAGCTATATAATCTGTAGTGCAATGCTTTGTAAAAAATAACGGTTTACAGTCTATGAACTGTAAACCGTCAAATATTAACTTCATTATATCTTACCTAATTTCTTTAAAAAGGCTTCTTCTGCTTGATTAAAAGCATACATAGCTGAGTGAGTAGAGGTAAAGTTATCCGTCAGCTTAGATCTAAAAGCACTATACTGTGTCTTACCATCTTCTTTAAAAAAATCAACTATAGCTGTATATTCACCTGTATCTATATTATGTAGAATACGTGCTTGATAGTTACTCGTCTTATCTTTTCTACCGAGTTCTCTATACTTCTGATCATTATACATATATACATTAAAGAAATAATCACTTACGTATCCACCATCTATACGCTCTGAGGCCATCCCGTTACTCTCTATTAATTCTATAAATAGTCTATTAAAGCGCTCTGCTACAGTATCGTTGAAGTCTTTATAGACAGAGAAGACACTCTCTTTTAGCAACGTTTTGCCCATGCGCATCGCTTCTATGATATCATCGTCATCCGGAAAGTATTCACCCCAGGTATGTTCTTCTTTTATCTCATCTATAAACACATCTCGTGTACGGTGTGTAGTCGGATATACATTAAGCATAAAGAAAGGCAGTCCGTCTTCGCCCTTTACTTGATCTAGAGCATGAACAGAGTTGTCTGAAATAATACTAGTAATGCGAATCTTATTGATATAACAAGGCATATCTATAGAGACAATACATCTCACATCTAAGGTTCCCTTCACATGCAGTTCACCATGGTTATACTTAGCATATACTACCTCACCATAGACACTCCCACCTATATAATGTGTGTTTCCACAGAAATAAGCATTCTTCACTACCAAGTCTCCCATCACAATCAACATCGGAGAAAAGTCTAGTTCCTGACAAAACAAAGAATCTGTTACCTTTAGATCACCTAAGAATATATATCCCTGTATGTCTATCTCATAATCTTCTATGAAGTTAAGCACTTCTAGTTCCTCTATTTCTGCATCATTATCTACTACTAAAAAGAAAGAGCTCTCATCACTTAAGTCATATACTAAATTGTCTAATGTAAATAACTCTTCGTTCTGATCATTTACTCCTTTTAGCCCTTTAAGTAGATCTAGCCCATTGCGTATACTGACTACGCGATACATAATCCCATTGTAGAAGATGGTGTCTATCTCTGGCTCTTGATTAATAGCCTCTATGCTAAACATCTGTGCGTGCTCCACCATATTAGCGATCTTGTCATCGAACTCAAAAAAGTGATTAACAGAATACAATAGATCACATACGCTACTAAACCAATCTACTGCTCTACTCTTATGCATCTCATCTTTAGGAGTCAGCAATGATAACTGATCATTATAAGCATTGTGCTCTTGGTAGAATACAAGTACATCACTTACATCCATCCCTACTCTGCGTATAAAGTAGTGATACATCTCTGCATCCTTCTCTCCTTCTCTATTAATATAATCTCGTGAGATAACGATACGAGTATTAAACTCGTCTTCTTGAAAATATATAGCAAACTGATTACTCGCTTCCTTATCCTTACCTATCACATCATAAGCTTCTAAAAAATCTCCTACATTCTCATCATCTCTTAATAAAAGCCATCTATTATAATATAAACTCTGTACAATAGATAAGCTGAATATCTTCCTTACTGCCTCTATAGATAGGTCTCTATCCTTATCCTCGATGCTAAACATTTCTCTTAATGTCATACTACTTCTATTGTGTTTTCTTATTTATCTACTATTAAGGTTACTGGTGTATTAATGTATACAAGGCAAAAGTACCTAACCAGTGGCTACCCATATAATCGTCTCCTGTAATATTGCCAAACGAATTATTAAAGTGTTGAACTGACAATGCATTCAGATTAAGCGCTAACTCTGGTAATGCCTTCCCTATTTCTTTAAAACAAGTAGCTCTACTAAAGTTCAATCCATCTAAATGTACTAAATGTCCGTCTGATCGATCAGATACTTTAGCTACTTCTATGGTAAAATTCTGATCAAATAGTTGTGGTAAGAACGCCTTAGTCCAAGTGCGATACTCATCTTGATTCATTACTTTACTCATCAGGCGAGCTTCTTCTAAACATGGCGATAAAAAGTCATGTCCACTAGGTTCGAAGGCAATATTACACCCCTTATCCTCACCATACAGACGTTTAGCATTGGTTACTATTAATTGTTCAAATGATTTATCACCCATCTGACGTGCATAATCTAGTGATAGTGATAGCCCAAAAGCAGTATTGTCATGTGTACCTGTGCGTATTGGGTATAATAGTTTAGGTAAGTATTCTGCATAACGCTCTTTCATAATCTTCGCTAATGGCTCTATTGTCTTCGCCCAGCGTTGCGCATCAGCATCTTGCCATTGAGACAAAGTACCGTGAAGCTGAAACAGCCATGCCCAACCATACGTACGTTCAAAGTTCTTATTATTAGGGTCATGGAAAAAAGCTAACTCCACTGCTACATTCTCATCTGTAATCAGATTATTTAATCTAGTACGTATCTGTCCATCTCCATCTAACTCCGGAAACTTCTGTAATAAAGTAACAATAGACCAAAAACCATGTACTGAAGAATGCCAGTCAAAACATCCATAAAATATAGGACGCAATGCCTTAGGATTCTTTAGATCATCATTACTGCCAAGTGTTTGTCCTAATCGGTTAGGATATTCTAATTCGATACAGTGTAAAGGCAACTCTATAATCTTCTTCGCCTCAGCTACTGTAAGTGTTAATGCTGGTTGGTCTTCTGTATTGATGGGATTATTTGAAGGCTGTTGTTTCTCTGTACACGAAAACAACAATACACTCGCAAATAACAAACTTCCTATTTTTCTCATTTTACTCTATTCTTTATTCCTCTAAAATAGTAAAATACTCCTATTTATAAGTGTTCTTTAAAAAAAGAAAACAAAAAGTCTTTGTTCGCATGGATGAAGCCTTATTTTTGTAGATAACATAAAAAACAAATAAACTACTATGACTAAAAAAATTTTGACTCGCTCACTAGTTTTTTCGCTTCTGGCATTAACCTTTGCTTGTAGCTCTGACGATAATAATCAAAATGAAGATGGTTTTAGAATCATCCCTCCTTCTGCTCCTACTCCTCTGATACAACCTAGTGGTTTCTATATCGCTAATGAAGACTGGTTTGGGCATGATATGGGAAGTGTGAATTTCTTAGACTATGGTTTAAATAGAAAATATAGAATATATGCTGAAGCGAACCCTAATAAAGAATTGGGAGTAACTACTACTATGGGGGTAGCGTTCGGTGAGAATTATTACATTATCTCTAAACAAGGAAATAAATTAGTAATCACAGATAAGGACTTTAAGGAAGTAAAAACTATAAAAGATATACCTGGTGTTCAGGCGAACTCTTTCGTAGGAATTTCAGATCATAAAGCATACATCGCTACGACTAACGGAATCGTTATTCTAAATACCAATGACAAAGTGGTTAGTGGTAATGTAGCAGGTGTTACCTCAATGACAGGTAATATGGTCTATGTAGATGGTAAAGTATATGCGGTAGTACAAGGTAAAGGCTTAACAATCATCAATACGGATACAGATACTGTAATCGATACAAAGGCAGGTGGATATACACAAGTAGCCTTAGACAGAAATGGTATCGTATGGGCAGGTAAAGGCAGTGAAATAGAACGTATCAACCCTAAAGACGCACAAGACACTAAAGCTTATAATATTGCAGCTGCTCCAATCCAAGGTAAATGGGGTGCATGGAATCCAGGTTCTATGTCTCCAAGTATGAAAGAGGATGCTATCTATTGGATAGCAAATGACGGGGCTTGGAACGGTGGAAACAAGGTAGCTAAATTCGACACCAAAATAGGCGAGTTAAACAGTGAATTCTATGAACTAGGCCAGGATGATATGGGGAATAATCTAGAGTTCTATGCTGCTGGACTTAGAGTAGATCCTATCAAAGATGATTTAGTATTACTAATAAAAAGACCGGGATGGGGAAATAATGGAAGTTATAACTGGACTAGAATAGTATCTAATACGGGGGCTCTAAAAGGTCAAGCATTTATGGAAGGTGGTGAATCAAATGAAGCGAATGGACACTACTGGTTCCCTTCTGTACCTTTCTTCCAAGATAATAATGCTCCTGAAATCTTAGTGAACCAAATAGTATTAAAACCAAACAAAGAATTCAGAGTAGCGCTTAAAGATATCGTAGTAGATCAAGATAGCCCATATAACTTAATCGAAAAGTCTGTAAAAAACTTAGAAAATGAGTTTGGTTATGCTACTATAGAAGGTGATGAATTAGTTATCAAAACAAATGAAAAAACAGGAAAAACATCAATGAATATGAAGGTTAGTTCTAATGGAAAGAAACTTCAAAAAGATGTTGAAATCTGGGTAAGAAACTAAATATTACACAAGAACGAATAAACTAGAGGTCGCTATACAGCGACCTCTTTCATTATACATAAACACCTAATATTCAACTCACAAACATTTTAAAAATAGTTATCCATATAATCTCTTTTTTTGTACTTTTGGTTAAAATTTAAGCTATGAAAACAAGAACAATGCTTACTACATTATCACTATTTTTAGTGGTATTATTGAGTAGTTGTAACAATAAGGATATTACTTCTTCTAAAGCTCTTGATACTATAGAAGCTCACTTAGAAGACAAACCTGAGTTTGAGAGTACAACAATTCAACTTGGTACTAAGAAATTTAGAAAGAAAAAAGATAGCCTACAGATCAATCAATACAAAGTATTGGAAAAAGAAGGTTATATAGAATTTGAGAATGAGTCTGCTAAGAAAAAATGGTTGTCTAAAGATTCTATCTGGAATGTAACGGTAAAGCTAACTGAGAAAGCACATCCTTATGTAATCAATCAAAAAAGTGATAAGGTAACTGTCAAAACAATAGAATATACATTAGATAAAAGCAATAATCTACAACTGAATAACAGAAGTAAGAAATCTGCATCTGCCTCTGTCATGCTATCTAAACAGTATACTCCTTTTATCGTGTTCTCTAAAGATAAAAACCCGAACACAAAGTTTATTACTAAGAAGTACAAACTCCGCTATAGTGAAGAAAACGGATGGTCTATTAACTAGAAATAATGGGAAAGAATATTACTATTTTAGTATTTATACAACTTAGTCTAGCGATAATATCTGCTGTACTTATCTCTAAGATGTCTTTCTTAGGAAGAGTAGGTATTTCGCTAATGTATAAACAGTACACTGTATTTAAAACGCCTTGGAAGACTGCATTAATTATATTTGGTATTCAGGTAGCGCTAATTATCATCTTAGCTCTATTTAAGTATTTCTCTTCAAGACCGATTGCTAATATCGTTACAGTAGTTTTACTTATCATAGGAGTTATAGGCGCTTACTATACGTATATCGACTTTACGAGAACTTCGCACAAGCACATGAAGTTTTACTTCCATCTAGGAGGTTATATGTTTTGGTTTAACTGGATCTTCAGTTGTCTATTCTTCTTTTGTTTAAAAGGTAAAAGAAAAGCTTTACCTTTATCAACAACTGAATTAGATCAATCTGACATTCAACCCAAAATAGATTAGATTATATAAAACAACAATACTACTCACACCATGAATAAACACATTATACTAATGGCTGCTATGGCAATCATGACTGTAGGATGCAAAGAAAACAAAGCCACTACTCCTGTCAAATCAACATCACTAAAGTCTTCTACTACGAAAACAAATAATGACAATGGTACAATGGCTATACCTATGCACGGCACTGGAGAGAATAGTTCTTCTGCTACTAATGGAAGTTTCAAAATGGATGAGAGTATGAAAAAAAATATTCAAGAACAGAAAGCTCAGGAGTAAAAAGCTTTCTTCATTTGATAAATTAGTATGGCCTTAGAATTATTTGACTAGTTCTAAGGTCTTTTTATTTTAATTTAAATTCAACAATAGATAACCTATCGCGAATTAAGCTCAAAAATAAATAGTCGTAATCCGTTACTATTGTTTATTTTTGCATTCTTATTAAATTCGTTTGATATTAACAGTAATTGATATATGATACAAGAACCTAAAAGATATACTATTACAGCAGCATTGCCTTATACGAATGGACCTATCCATATCGGGCACTTAGCTGGTGTATATGTACCTGCTGATATTTATGCAAGATTCTTGCGTTTGCAAGGAAAGGACGTAGCGTTTATATGTGGAAGTGATGAGCACGGAGTAGCTATTTCTATGAAAGCTAAAAAAGAGGGAATTACTCCTCAACAAGTAATTGATAAATACAACGGTATTATCAAGCAATCTTTTATGGACTTCGGTATCTCTTTAGACAATTACTCTCGTACTTCATCTTCTATTCACCATCAGACAGCTTCTGAATTCTTCAAGAAGTTATACAACGAAGGTAAATTCATAGAAGAAGTTACAGAACAATTATACGATGAGAAAGCTGATCAGTTCTTAGCTGACCGTTTCGTAACAGGTACTTGTCCTAAATGTGCTAATGAAGAGGCTTATGGAGACCAATGTGAAAAATGTGGTACTTCATTAAATGCAACAGATTTAATCAATCCTAAGTCTACTATCACTGGAACTAAACCAATCTTAAAGTCAACTAAACACTGGTTCTTACCATTAGACCAATATGATACATTTTTACGTGAGTGGATCCTAGAAGGTCATAAAAATGACTGGAAACCTAATGTATACGGACAAGTTAAATCTTGGTTAGAGGATGGGCTTAAACCTCGTGCTGTAACGCGTGACTTAGACTGGGGTATCCCTGTACCTGTAGAAGGTGCTGAAGGGAAAGTTCTTTATGTATGGTTTGATGCGCCTATCGGGTACATCTCATCTACTAAAGAATGGGCTCAGAGAGAAGGTAAAGACTGGGAACCATACTGGAAGTCTGATGATACGAAGTTAGTACACTTCATTGGTAAAGATAATATTGTATTCCACTGTGTGATATTCCCTGCGATGTTGAAAGCAGAAGGAAGCTATATCTTACCTGATAACGTACCTGCTAATGAGTTCTTAAACTTAGAAGGTAACAAACTTTCTACGTCTAAAAACTGGGCAGTATGGTTACACGAGTACTTAGAAGATTTCCCTGGTAAACAAGATGTATTGCGTTATGCCTTGACTTCTAACGCTCCTGAGACAAAAGACAATGACTTTACTTGGAAAGATTTCCAAGCTAGAAATAACAATGAGTTGGTAGCTATCTTCGGTAACTTCATTAACCGTGTGGTAGTATTGACAAATAAATATTACGAAGGTGTAGTGCCTCATCCTAATGAGTTCTCTGATGTTGATATCGCTACATTAACTGAGTTAAGAGCTTATCCTAGCGTTATCGAAAGTTCTGTAGAGCGCTATAGATTCAGAGAGGCATTGTCAGAGATGATGAATGTAGCTCGTCTAGGAAATAAGTACTTAGCTGATGAAGAACCTTGGAAACTAATCAAGGAGAACCCTGAAAGAGTAAAAACACAAATGTATGTAGCCTTACAAATAGCTGCTGCGTTAAGTACTTTAGCTGAACCATTCTTACCATTCACTGCTAACAAACTGAAATCTATTCTAAAAATAGATACCCCTATCCAATGGAGTACTATCGCAGAAGATAAAGTATTATTACCTGCAGGACACACTATCGGACAAGCTGAACTATTATTCGCTAAGATAGAAGATGAAGAGGTGCAAAAACAATTGGATCGTCTAGAAGCTTCTAAAAAAGCAAATGCAGCTGCTGCAAAAGTAGTAGAGCCACAAAAAGACACTGCTACTTATGAAGACTTTGCTAAGTTAGACTTACGTGTTGGAACTATCGTAGAAGCTGAGAAAATGCCAAAAGCAAATAAGCTTTTAGTATTAAAAGTAGATACTGGTATGGATGTGCGTACTATCGTATCAGGTATTGCTGAACACTTCAAACCTGAGGATATCATCGGTAAGAGAGTAACGGTATTAGCTAACCTTGCTCCTCGTGCACTAAGAGGTGTGGAAAGTCAAGGTATGATACTAATGACTGAAGACCAAGATGGCAAGTTAGTATTCGTGAATCCAGACGAGCAAAATGTAAAAAACGGAGCTACGATTAATTAGTCAGAGCTTTTACAATAATAAAAAAGGCAGACTTTAAAGGTCTGCCTTTTTATTTATTTTGAATTTATTATCTATTAATATTCACTCACTTTATCTAATAAAGCTATCTCTTCTACTGATAGCTTAATCTCAGTAGAACGTATTAAACTTTTTAACTGAGAGCTCGATGTAGCACTAACGATAGGGGTACTAATAGAAGGTTTGTGTACTTGCCATGCTATAGCAATCTCTGCAATAGTGGCATTGTGTTGTTTCGCTAATATCTCTAGTTGATCTATAATACGCATTCCTCTCTCATTAATATACCCTTCCACCATATCCTTTCTAGAACTACCTTCGATATCATCTAAGTTTCTATACTTTCCACTTAAGAAACCACTTGCTAATGCAAAATAGCTCATTACAGCAAGTTTCTCTTCTTCTACTAAAGGCAAGTATTCATGCTCATACTTCTCTCTATCATAAAGATTATAAAGAGGCTGTATAGCGATATACTCTGCCCATCCCTTTTCTCGGGCAATAGCATTACTAGAAGCAATACGATCAACCTCTAAATTAGAAGCACCTAAATATCTTACCTTACCAGCCTTAACTAAACTATTAAAAGCCTCCATGGTTTCTTCTTGTGAAGTCTCTAAGTCATCATAGTGAGAGAAGTATAAATCAATATAATCTGTATTCAATCTCATCAATGAAGCGTCCACACATCCTTCAATATATTCTCTCTTAAGTCCTTTTGTTCCATCTCCCATACGACCTCCTACTTTAGTAGAAAGAACGATATCATGACGCTTCTTACTCTCTTTAAACCACTTCCCTATTATTGCTTCAGATTCACCACCCACATTACCAGGTGCCCAATGAGAATAGTTATTTGCTGTATCTATAAATGTTAGTCCATTGTCATAAAGTTCGTCTAACATCTTAAAAGATTCTTTCTCATCTAAAGTCCATCCAAAGACATTACCTCCGAAAGACAAAGCTGGAACATATAACTCCGACTTTCCAAATTTATATTTTGCCATATTTATACATTTCTATTATAACTCTAAAGTTAAGCAATAAAAAAAGGAGACCATTACTGATCTCCTTTTTTATGATATATTTTGTGATAACTTATTAGAAGTTATAACGTAATGTAAAGTTCCAAGTTCTACCGTTTCCGAAGTAAACTTCGTTAGCAGTATCAACACCTTTCCAGTTTACATTATTCGCTTTACTATCTCCACCGTGGATATTAGTTCTAGAATAAGAAATGTAAGTTGTATCAAATACGTTGTTTACGTTAGCACGCATTGTTACACTGTTTTTCTTTTCTTTTCCAACGTGCATTTTGTAAGATAATCCTGCATCAAACAAATTGAAAGAAGGTAATGAAATAGATCCTTTATGATCTGTTTTTCCAAAATCATTTGGGTTAATTGCAGCATAAAACTTATCATTATAACGGAAGTTACCATCTACTTTTAATCCAGGTAATACTTCATAAGCAGCTCCTAAGTTAAGAATAAACTGAGGTGCATCACCAACTTTAACTCCATCTAAATATAAAGTTTTTTGCATTGGTTTATTAGTATTTGGATCGATGATTGGAGCATTTGTTCCTTCATCTAAGAAATCTGCACTAACATTTCCTTTATAATTCCAATCTCCCCAAGATAAAGATCCTGTAATATCTAAACGATCAATAGGATTATAAATAAAGTCCATTTCTAACCCCATGTGAATTTGCTCAATTCCATATAAGTTAGCATAACCTGGAGTTTGAGTTCCATTAGATCCTACACCAAATACGTCTCTTTCGAAAATACGTTGAATTCTATCTTTCCAAGAAGTACGGTATAAGTTCACGTTTGCTCTAAAGTTATCAAGACGTAAACCATATCCTAACTCTAATCCAAATATTTTTTCATTTTTAAGATTAGGGTTAATATCATTACTATTGTTGATATAAACACCATTGTTCATAAATGGTTGACGAGAGAAGTATCCAGAGTTAACGAAAACATTGTGGTTCTCATTAATATTATAGTTAAGTCCTCCTTTAATACTTCCTCCTGATAAACTCTTCCAAGAAGTTTTATATTTCTCAGCACCTTCAGGAGAATTACGATCATAAGTCATATAATCGATTCTTCTGAACCATTGATTAGAGATAGACCCTTGAACAAACACAGTTAAATCATTCTTAGAATATTCTACTTGTCCAAATCCACCTAGCCATTTTACGTTACCATCGTTATCGTAAGCTACTTTTTGACGATCTCCCCAATCAACCCATGGGTTAGCTGGTGCTTTACTAGTATAAGTTTGATTAACTACTCTTGAACCTGCAGTTTTATGTGAAGTATCAACATAACCAGGAGCTCCTAATAAATCATCTAATACTTGGAAGTGGTATCCTACATAAGTACGAGCATCAACTCCAATATCGAAGTTCCAATTCTCATTTACTTTTGCATTTAAGTTCATTACTGTACCATACCAATCGTGTGAGTTAATACTTGCACGACGAACAAATCCATTATTCTTATCTGAATAGTATGCACCATTAATCATTTTTTTATCTGCTCCAAAATCAGCAACATGTTTTCCTGAGTTCCATGCAGCTATATCGTCAAAACGAATGTGACCATTTTGGTCTTTAAACATTTCGTGTCTTTGATCTTTTCCATTAATCTTTCCAAGAGCACCGTTTCCACCTCCACGTCCCCAAGAACCGTAAGCAACTGTGTTTAATGTAAAGATATCATTGATTTTATAATCCCAGTTTAATGAAGCAACTGGTTTGTTATAGTAGTTTCTAGCCCATGAGTAACCTTCTCCTTGATACATTCCATAATCAGGATTGTATTTTCTATTTGGTTTACCATCTTCGCTATACTTCAAGTAGTCAGCAATAGTTGGGTTAGTACTTCTTTGGTTATGCCATTGATTAGCCCCTGTAAAAGTAAACTGTACATTGTGACGGCTATCTTTTGAACGGTATCCTAAACCTAAGAAATAAGCTACACTTTCGAAATCTGTTCCTTCAACATACCCATTACCTCTAGTATAAGACATTAATAAAGATGCAGATAAACCGCTATCTAAAATACCTGTACTATAAGAAGCTGAACCTTTAAAATAATCATTATTTCCAACACCTGCAGATAACGAACCACCTTCTTTCATGTCAGAAGTTTTCGTTAAGATGTTCATAGTTCCTCCTACAGAAGAAATCGCGATTTTAGAAGATCCTAAACCTCTTTGAACTTGTACTGCAGAAGCAACGTCTTGTGCACCAGCCCAGTTTGACCAATACACAGAACCACCTTCCATATCATTAACAGGCATACCGTTAACTAATACAGCGATGTTCTTTTGATCAAAACCACGGATATTCATTTTAGAATCTCCAAACCCTCCTCCTCCTTGAGAAGCATAAACAGATGGAGTTGTGTTTAAAATTTCAGGAAACTCTTGAGAACCAAGTTTTTCTTGAATTTCAGCAGCTTTAATTGTAGAAACAGCTACTGGAGTTTTACGATCTTTTGCTACGTCAGCAACACCCATAATAACGATGTCATCTAACATATTCTGGTCAGCAGCAAGTACTACAGTCCCAAGATCTACTTTCTTATCAGCGCCAACTTTGAAAGCTACAGTCTTAGACTGATATCCAATAAAAGAGATAACAACTTCTCCTTTATCCTCAGAAACATTCAGCTCGAACTTACCATCCATATCAGATGATGCCCCGTTCAGTGTTCCTTTTACTATGATTGCTGCTCCAGGTAATCCCGATTGGAATTCACCATCCACAACAACACCAGTAATTTTGTTTTGTGAAAGTGCAGATACTGAGGTAAATACCATTACCATCATCAGCATCCAGTTCTTCAAGTTTTTCATTTTGTAAGTGTAAGTGATAAAATTATTTTCGCAACAAATGTACAAAAACATCCATACTCAATGTTACCAAAACATTAAAATTAACGTTTTATCACTATTTAGACTTATTCTACAACTCTATTTTTTACAAAATAACGCAATAAAAAGGCTGTTGAACTATCATGTTCACATATATTTTTAGATTTAATTTCATTTTGTATATTCTTTGCCAAAATCTTTCCGTACTCTACACCGAACTGATCAAAGCTATAAATATTCCAAATTACACCTTGAACGAACGTCTTATGTTCATATAGTGCGATTAACTCACCTAAACTTTTAGGGGTTAATTTGTTTATTAAGATTGTATTTGATGGTTTATTACCACAAAACTCTCTAAAGTTACTTAAAAAAGGCCCTCCATCACTTTCATACTCTTCTCCTATCTTACCCTTTAATAGAGCTTCGCTTTGACCAAAGAAGTTAGACATCAATATATCGTGATTAGTACTCTCTTTAAAATGCGGATTTACAAAACCAATAAAATCAATAGGAATCACCTTAGTTCCTTGATGAAAAAGTTGAAAGAACGCATGTTGAGCCGAAACTCCTACCTCTCCCCAAATTAAAGTCCCAGTTTGATAATTAACAGGATTACCATTCCTGTCTTTATTCTTTCCGTTACTTTCCATAATCATCTGCTGTAAATGAGCAGGTAATTTACCTAGTAATTGACTATAAGGAACAACTGCTTCTGTCTCATATCCATAGAAATTATTATACCATACACTTAGAAGAGCCATTAAAACAGGTAAGTTCTCTTTAAAATCAGCCTCTTTAAAATGCTTATCCATTGTATGAGCACCATCTAGAAGTTGTTCAAAATGATCATAACCGACAGCTAAAGCAATAGAAATCCCAACAGCACTCCACAGAGAAAACCTTCCTCCTACAAAGTCCCACATAGGATAAATATTCTCGCGTTTCACACCAAAGCTCATTGCTTCTTCTATAGCGACAGACACACCTACATAGTGTGAGCTCAAATCGACCTTCCCTAAACTACTCTCTAACCAATACTTTATTTTCTTTGCATTTTCTATTGTCTCCTGAGTAGTAAATGTCTTAGAAACAATCAGAACTAAAGTAGTCTCTGGATTAAGTTTATTTAATACAGACTGCAGATAATCATCATCAATATTAGAGATATAATGCATTCCTAATTCTGTACGATAATTTGCTAATGCATGAACAACCATCTTAGGCCCTAAGTCAGACCCTCCGATACCAACATTAATTACATCCGTAAATTTCTTACCAGAATAAGAAGTATAGCTACCGTCTAATACTTTAGCCGTAAACGCTTTAATACGCTCACGAGTCTCTTGTATCTCTGTTAGAACATTTTCTCCATTTACTATAACAGATGAATTATCTGACAAATCTCTTAAGGCTGTATGCAACACAGCTCTTTTCTCAGTTGCATTAATAATTCCTCCATTATACATTGCTTGAATTGCATCTTTTAGGTTCAACTCATTTGCAAGTTCTAATAATAGCGATATGGTCTCTTCTGTAATCTTATTCTTTGAATAATCTAATAGAAAATCCTCCCATTGAATATTCATTTTATTAGCTCTTTCAGGATCTTTGGCAAACAACTCTTGCATCTGAACAAATTCCATTTGACCATAATGCTCCCTAAGCTTTTTCCAAGCTAAAGTTCCAGAAGGATTTATACTCTCTAACATCTCAACAACTAACTAACTTTTATTCTCCTTTAAATTTTTCGTTTAATGCTTTATCTAATTCAGCTTTAAGTGGTGTAATATACTCCTTAAATGCTGGCAAATCTCTCTTTTCCATTGGCACAGAGTTAGGTAAAGATTGACTCAATGGATCTACCTGTACCCCGTTTTTCCAAAAACGGTAACATACGTGTGGTCCAGTCGCTAGACCTGTACTTCCTACAAGTCCTATTGTCTGTCCCTGATCTACTCTTTGTCCAACTTTTACAAGTATTTTGGACATATGTAAATATTGAGTAGAATATGTTCCATTGTGTTTTACTTTTACAAAGTTACCATTTCCTGCCGTATATCCAGCTCTTTCAACTACACCAGATGCAGTAGTCATAATTGGAGTCCCTGTAGGCGCTGCATAATCAGTTCCATTATGAGACTTCCACTTCTTCTGTACAGGGTGAAAACGATTCTTAGAATATTTAGAAGTAATTCTAAAGAACTTCAATGGAGCCTTTAAGAACATACTCTTCATTGGTCGCCCTTCTTCATCAAAATATTCAGTTGATTTTGAATCCTGTCTTTTGTAAGGAAAAGAATACAAATCCTTTCCTCTATATCTAAAATAAGCAGCATCTATTTTAGATACTCCTAGATAAATAGTATCATTAATATACTTTTCTTCAATGGTAAAGGCAAAACGATCTTCTGGTTGCAATTTAAAGAAGTCAATAGACCATGCAAAGATCTGTGACATTTTAGTTGCTAATGACTGATCAACACCTTCTTTACCTAAACTTAACGAAAGCGATCCTTCTATTTTGGAAGCAACTGTTCTTCTTTTTATAGTTACTGGATATGTTATCGTATATGCACTCACAGAGTCGCGCAAATCTATCACTTGGTATCCTGAGATATTAGGATGATAGATAAATGCCGCTAACTTCTCTTGTTCCTTTCTATACTTAACTAAAGCATAAGGTTGACCAACACGAATATTACGTACATTGAATGTATCCTTTACTTGAGTAACTATATTATGAACTTCAGTAGAACCAATATTATTATCCCCAAAAATCTTCCCAATATTATCTCCACTTCGAATAGTATCTTCTACTAAAATGTAATCCTTTAAATCAAAACCATATAATTCACCTACAATTTCTTCTACATGTTCCTGTTCTGGTTGAGTCTCTATAGTGATCTCTTCCGTTTTTTTACATGAAATAAGCGCTGTAGCGATTAGTACACTATAAATAAATTGCTTCAAAACTCTAAAATATCTTTATTTTCAACTTCTTCTCCTTAACTATTTCCCCCAATTAGCTTTCTCTTCTTCACTCCACAAATCTGGAAAAAATATGCGCTTCTGATATTGTGGCAGCATATACTTTTTCCAATCACTTCCTCCAGTAGCTTCTTTTGTCTCTCCTGGATTACTTTCAAGATACTTAAGTGCAGCTTCATAGTGCCCCATTACCCATACAACATTAACTGTTTTATCGAAATGACGCATTGCTTCTATTAACCCCTTATCTGATTTGGCTTCTAGGGGTAATTTCACAAATTTCTGCCATAAATTTGTTTTTTCATAATCTTTCATGGCTTTAACAAAAGTTTTACAATACCTATTCTCAAACTCTTTCAATAGATATGATTTCTCTCCTGTCTTATAATCCTTACCAGCTGCCTGCCAATACATATATTCTAACGCCTCTTTTTCAGAAATATTTTGCGGTAAATCTTTTACAAATCTCTTATCAATTAAATTAATCCAATCTGTACAACCAAACTCAATTAATCGATACTGACTACTCTGAAACCCACTTGCTGGGGCTAACGTATTTCTAAATTTTAAATATTGCTCCACTTCCATCCCGTCCTTCATAATCGTAAATGAAGACGTAAGCATATCAAAATAACGACTTATTCTAGCTAATCGCTCTTTAAAAAACTCCACTGTTAGGCTTTCATCACTACACTCACTTACTTGATTCAATTCCCACAGTATCATTTTAAACAATAGTTCATTTACTTGATGATACATAATAAAAACCATCTCATCGGGCAAGACAGTTCTCTGAGTTTGGAGATTCAGCAATGCATCTGTTTGGATATAATCCCAATACGTAATAGGTTTAGCATATAACATGCCTTCTATTTGAGTCTCTGCTTTAATTCCTAAATCATTAAAGCGATCCACAACCTCAGAGAATTTTTTATCGATCATACTTCTGTTAACTATTTACTTTACGAACTCTAGCTTCGTTACTAAATTCTTATATTCCTCTAAATCAGCCTTAAGAGAACCCACCGCAAGACTCGCTTTGATTCGAACAGGTACTTTATTTGCATCTGCACTTACCCATACTGTCAAACTTTCTTTCTCTTTAAACACACGACCAGCCATCACATAAGGACGAAACTTTAAAGTTTTCAATTTACCAAAATTTGTCTTTAAAACTTCCTCTCCTAGATATTTTAATTTAAATTTAAATATTTCTCCATCGAAGAACATATCTATCTCTACAGACTCACCTACTTTCAGATCATTTAACCCAGGATATTTACGTAAATAATAGAAAGAAGACACTATATCTTGCACATTTTTAGTAACCGTAAATTGCTTCTCTGTCTTCTTCTCATAATCCTTTACAGTGACTTTCATATTCTTGTAGTTAAACCAGCCTTCTTGGTCCTTCGTATAGCCACCTTCATCTATTTTTCGAATAAAACGATGAGGAATCACCTCTTTCTTTTCAAAATAACTCTCGTAGTTATCATATACTTTAAAAAACATTTTAGGCACACCTGTAGTATAGCCAATTCCTTTAGCATGATAGACAGGGACACCATTCTGCACAGTATCTGTCAAACGCAAAGTAGCGATACCAGCATTTAACAACCCATAACTAATTCTAAATTTCAGGAGTTCACCTTTATCAAAAGCCTTCACAGAAGATTGTGAGTACAGAAAACTTGTGGAAAATATAAACACAAGTAATATTAGAAGATTCTTTTTCATATTGGTTGTTTTTTATTCAAAAATAGCAAACAAAAAAACCCAGCCAAAGAAATGACTGAGTTTTTATGCTATTAACCAACCAAAAAACTATAAATTATGAAAAATTTATTACACTCAAATAAAGCTTATGACGACCTTATTTTTGCGAGTGCAAATGTATAGCTTTTTACGGACTATTACCATCCTAATTGGTTTTTAACTTTTATTTAACCAAACAGCTCTCTAAAAGACCTGTTTTAATATTTAATTAACTGAATCTTAAAGCGTTCCCCTTTTCTCTTGTTCACGCTCTATTGACTCAAATAATGCCTTAAAGTTACCTGCACCAAATCCTCTAGCTCCCATTCTCTGAATAATTTCGAAGAATAAAGTCGGTCTATCCTCTACTGGCTTCGTAAATATCTGTAATAAATACCCTTCTTCATCTGCATCAATCATGATACCGAGCTTCTGAAGTTCTTTGATATCTTCTTTCATCATATCCATATGTACCCCTAGTCGAGCAGGAATCATATCATAATATGCTTGTGGTGGAGCAGATAAAAACTCAACACCTCTTTCTTTCATAGCAGCTACAGTCTTGATGATATCATCAGTAGCTACCGCGATATGTTGTACTCCAGGACCATTATAGAAATCTAAATATTCTTCTACTTGTGATCTTTTCGCTCCTTCCGCAGGCTCATTAATAGGGAATTTAATACGTCCATTACCATTAGACATTACCTTACTCATTAATGCAGAATACTCCGTATTGATTTGTTTATCATCAAAAGATAAGAAGTTTACGAATCCCATCACATCCTCATACCATTTCACCCAAGTATTCATCTCATTCCATCCCACATTACCTACCATGTGATCTACGTATTTTAACCCAACAGGTGTAGGATTATAATCACTTTCCCATTTTTTAAACCCTGGTAAGAATGTACCTGTATAATTTTTGCGCTCTACGAACATATGTACTGTCTCACCATACGTATAGATACCTGCACGCACTACTTCACCGAACTCATCTTTCTCTACAGTAGGCGCCATAAATGACTTAGCACCACGACTAGTTGTTTCTTCATACGCTTTACGAGCATCTTCTACCCATAACGCTACCACTTTTACACCATCACCATGCTGTACGATATGGTTATTTAACTCTGACTCTGCCGTTAAAGGTGTAGTCAACACTATTCTGATTTTATCCTGTACTAATACATAAGAAGCTCTATCTCTTACTCCTGTCTCTAATCCAGCATAAGCTAAAGATTGAAAACCAAAAGCTGTTTTATAAAAGTGAGCTGCTTGCTTAGCATTCCCGACAATAAATTCTACGTAATCTGTTCCTAATAGAGGCAAAAAATCTTGCGCTCCTTCAAATATTTTTTCTAAGCCAAATTCAACTGACTTTACTTCTTTACTCATAATATATAGTTTTTATAGGTTGTTGTTTGATTGTTATTTCTCAGGTTCTAACCATGATTGGTAATATTGTTCATCTGCTATCTTCATCGCCTCCTCTGTTACCATAAGAGGTTTAAAAGTATCTACCATCACTGCCAACTCTTGTGTCTCAGTCTTACCTATCGAACGCTCTGCCGCACCAGGATGTGGTCCATGAGGTATACCTGCAGGATGCAGAGAGATATGACCTGGAGCAATATCATTACGACTCATAAAGTCTCCATCTACATAATACAATACCTCATCACTGTCAATATTACTGTGATTATAAGGTGCTGGAATAGAATCAGGATGATAGTCATATAAGCGAGGCACAAAAGAACACACTACGAATGCATCTGTCTCAAATGTCTGATGCACTGGTGGTGGTTGATGAATCCTACCTGTTATTGGTTCGAAGTCATGAATAGAGAGCGAATAAGGATAATTATAGCCATCATATCCCACAACATCAAAAGGATGTGTAGCATAGACCATCTCAAATATCTCATCTTGCTTTCTTACTTTAATAAGAAAATCTCCTGTCTCATTAAAAGTTTCTAATACATCAGGACGTCTGATATCACGCTCACAGAATGGAGAATGCTCTAATAACTGTCCAAACCAGTTGCGATAGCGCTTAGGTGTATAGATAGGACGTTTAGACTCTACGATAAATAGCCTGTTATCTTCAGTATCAAAATCAATCTGATAAATAATTCCACGAGGTATCAGCAGATAATCTCCATACTTAAAAGTAAGGTTACCTAGCATCGTACGCAATGTACCAGTCCCTCTGTGAATAAAAATTAATTCATCAGAATCCGTGTTTTTATAAAAGTAGTCTCTTAATGATTGTTTAGGTGCCGCTAATACAATGGTACAGTCACTATTGGTCAAAACTGCTTTTCGGCTTTCTAAATAATCATTCTCAGGAGCTACCTGAAAACCACGTAAACGATAAGATTGAATATGATTAGACTTTGCTATTTTAGGCGCTACACTATACTGTCCTAAAATCTTCTTTACCTGAGTAGGTCGATGCTCGTGATACATATTGGTATACATACCGTCGAAGCCAATTGTACCAAACAATTGCTCATAATATAAGTCCCCATTTTCCTTGCGGAATACGGTATGACGTTTAGGGGGAATACTCCCTAAATGATGATATAAAGGCATAATTACTTAATATTTTTGGTTGGTGATTCAGATTCCTGATTAAACAAAAAGAATAGACAACGTCAGGTATACAAGGCAATGCATCTAAAGATATCTTTTGAAGTCAACCTCAACAGAACTGCCAGGTCAAAATGTATAGACAGGTGTAGCTATAAAAGTCATAATAAGCTACTACGCTATATACACTAGGGGTACATTACAACATTTGGCTAATGTTTAATTAGGAATAATATAAAAAGTAAAAGTGCTCACTCAGGCTTGCGCTTGATGAGAAACTTTAAATAAGCCAATAAACCGCCCCATTGTGTTTTCATAATAACACAAATATCGAAATAAAAATGAATTATACAATTTTTTGTCCAAATATATTTTACATATCAACAACAAAACACAAATTAAACACACATATCAACAAACAACACTTTCACATTATGAGGGAATAAAAAAGCGGGTATATTAAAACTGTGAGTTTTAACATACCCGCTTTGATATGATCTAATACATCTAGAACCAGAATCCTACTGAGAATATAGTATAAGTACTACCTGTCTCTGGAGAATAAGTAAACTTAGCTTCTATAGGCCCTATCATCGTTTGCATCCCATATCCTACTGCATATCCAGAATACTTCGCCTTAGTGAACCAATCAGAGCTCGAGAAGATCTTCTCTCCAGCATTCGCATAATTAGCAGTAAAATTAATATGGTGCTTCTTAAATATTTCATAATCAAAAGTAATACCTCCCATAATGAAAGAGTCTCCTCCTATACCTAATAATTCATATCCAAAGAAAGGAATAACATTATCTCTATCCGCAAATCCATAGCCTCCTAAAGCATATCCAAATCCAAGACTTGGAGTACTTCCTATCACGGTTCCTAATCTAGATTTGATATCCACTGCTAACTTATCTGTGATACGCGTAGCATATCCTATCTGTCCTGTCAGTGTCGAAAAGTTATCAAAGTCATGTGGAACATAATTCGCATTTTCTGTTGAATAAAAATAGTTCTTATACTCTCCCTTAAACAAAAAACCTTTGCGTGGGAAATATCTGTTATCATAAGTATCCATCGTCACATTCGCAAATCCTCCTAAGTAGTGATTCCTATCAAATTTAGAATTAGGCAAGTTTAATGTCTTACTTCTAATGTCTAAGAAACGATGTTCAAAACCGATGTTCAACAAATACTTCTGCTGATAAAAAGTCTGGAAGTATAACTTGTTTTCTAAATCTGCATAATCCACTCCGAATTTAGAAGGTGCATTCTCTATATTTATTTCACCTCCACTTGTCCCTACTAACATTGCGTAAGGTAAATCTCGACTAAACTGATTATACCTAGAAGAAACACCTACACTCCAGTAAAATCCATTATCAACAAAGTAATTAAAGTTATAACGTACATTATCTCCTAATGCCAAATCTAATGACGCCACATCACTCTTCGTGAAAAGGTGCTTCTGAGTAACGTTGACTAATGCTGCTGCCTTATATAACCCATCATAGTGCACTCCTAGTTTCAGATAACGGTTAACAGGATTCTCTACTAGTTCCATCTTCATCTTATCCTTATCTCCATCAGCTTCGAACTTATAGGTCATACTACTAAAGTTTTCAGTACCGTTTAGCTGTGTAATACCATCTGCTAATTGGTCAAAAGAAATCTTAGTATTCGGCTTAAACCCTAACTTACCGTGTACGTATCTTCTCGTATACTTATTCAGCCCTTTAATATCAATGTCTGTTATCGCAATAGAATCCGATTGTTTAGGTAAGAAATGATCTTTAGCAACATCCTTATTTCCTCCTAATAATTTTAAATCAACGATAACTTTATTCGCAGCATCTACCCCTCTTTCTATAATCGGCTTTCCTTCGTCAAATGATACCACAGTATAACCAACAATATCAGGCTTAATGTATACATCTGTCTTAGGAAGTTTACTCTTCATCTGATTAATCGTAGAGTAATTTGATATCTGCAATAGTAAATCAGGCGCTCCTTCTATCTGTTCTATTGTTTTAAGGTCATCTTGTACATCTACCCCGATAACGATATCAGCCCCCATAGCTCTTAACTGATCAATTGGATAGTTATTAACCACCCCACCATCTATTAAATGCTTGCCATCTATCTTCACTGGAGCAAATAATGAAGGAAACGCCCCACTAGCTAAAATAACCTGTGGTAAATACCCCTCTTTTAAAACAACTCCTTCTCCTGTCTCTAAATCAGTCGCTATACATAAAAACGGAATCTGTAGCTCACTAAAATCTCTAACATGACGAACGTGAGCTAATAGCTTATTCATCAAGTTATAGTTGTACATTCCTCTTGATAAAGCTTTAGGAAACCCAATTCTAAACTTATCGAAAGGCAATGTCAGTGCATAGATCTCATCATTCTTCTTCTCATAAAACGATTTAGATATACGAGGGATATAATCCTTAATCAAAGCCGAAACATCAATACTATTAAAAATAGAATCCAACTCTGTAGCAGTATATCCTGAAGCGTATAACCCTCCTACGATAGCCCCCATACTCGTACCGGCTATATAATCCACCTTCACACCTTCTTCTTCTAATACTTTTAGCACTCCGATATGAGCTAATCCCTTAGCACCACCTCCACTTAGTACCAAACCTACTTTTGGTCTATCTTTCTCTCCCTCTGAAGCATAACTATTTGATGCTAAAAGGATAGAGCAAAATATTAGTAATATTATTCTATGCATCACTATGTTAATTTTTCCTCTAATTTACTTGAAAAAAATCAAATACAAGCTTCCCTTTTGACTTTCCTATTACTTTTTCTAAGTCTTCTAAGCTAGCTTCTTTAATTCTCTTCGTTGATTTAAAATGATTCATCAGTGTCGTTTTTGTTTTCTCTCCAACACCACTGATCCCATCAAGCTCACTTGTTATCGCGTTCTTACTGCGTTGGTTTCTATGAAATGTCAACCCAAATCGGTGTGCTTCATCTCTAAGGTGTATGATCACCTTCATCGTCTCAGATCGCTTATCTAAATACAAGGGAACACTATCTCCTGGATAGAAGATTTCTTCTAATCGCTCTGCCAAACTGATAATAGACACCTTCCCTCTAATCCCTAATCGCTCAAGGCAATTAACTGCTACACCTAACTGTCCCTTACCTCCATCTATCACAATAAGATCAGGTAATGGTTGTCCTTCTTCTATCACACGCTTATAACGTCTATACACGATCTCTTCCATCGTATCATAGTCATTAGGTCCTTCTACAGTCTTCACATTGAAGTGGCGGTAATCTTTCTTACTAGGTTTTCCGTCTTTAAAGACAACACAAGCAGACACGGGATTAGTCCCCTGTATATTCGAGTTATCAAAACACTCTATATGGCGTGGCTCTACATGCATACGCAAGTCCTTCTTCATCTGTGTCATGATACGGTTCACATGACGCTCTGGATCCACTATCTTAATCTGTTTAAGTTGATCTATTCTATAATACTTAGCATTGCGCTCTGATAAGTCTAGTAATTTCTTCTTGTCCCCAAGCTTAGGAACAGTCACATGTATCCCTTCTTGCACCTCAACATCAAAAGGAACAATAATCTCTTTAGAATTCAAGTGAAAGCGCTCTCTTAATTCCGTTATCGCAAGCTCTAATAACTCCTCATCTGTCTCGTCTAACTTCTTCTTCAACTCCATCGTATGCGAACGAATGATCGCACCATAAGACACTTGTAGAAAGTTAACATAAGCAGCTCCTTCATCCGAGATGATAGAGAACACATCCACATTGCTAATCTTAGAACTAACAATAGTAGACTTAGACTGATAATTCTCTAACAGATCTATTTTATCTTTTACCTTTTGTGCCTCTTCAAATTCCATATTAGAAGCCAACTCCATCATATAATCCTTAAACTCCTTTAGACTCTCTTTAAAGTTTCCTTTCAAGATATCTCGGATAGCTCTGATCTTATTGTCGTATTGCTTATCACTCTCACGCTCTTCGCATGGCCCACCACAGTTGCCGATATGATACTCTAGACATACCTTATACTTCCCACTACTTACATTACTAGTCGTCAAATCTAGATTACACGTGCGCAACGGATATAATTCTTTAATTAAATCAATCAATGTATGCACAGTCTTGATACTCGTATAAGGCCCGAAGTATTCTGATCCATCCTTCACCATACGACGTGTAGTAAACACTCTCGGAAAAGGTTCTTTCTTAATACATATCCATGGATAACTCTTATCGTCCTTTAGCAATACATTATAACGTGGCTGTAACTGCTTAATCAAGTTATTTTCTAGCAGTAATGCATCTGTCTCAGTAGGTACAACGATATGCTTTATCGTCACAATCTTCTTCACCAACACATTTGTCTTGGCGTTATCATGTATTTTATTAAAGTACGAACTAACCCTTTTCTTTAAGTTTTTAGCCTTACCTACATACAGTATCTTATCATCCTTATCATAGTATTGATATACTCCTGGCTGATCTGGTAATGTCTGTATCTGTACCGCTAAAGAAGGTGAAACCTGCATAAGTAAATATTATACTCACAAAAATACTAAAACTATTTCCTTTGCTAAAAAAACTGTTCAGTTTATGTATTTTGTTGTAAATCCACTATGCAAATTATACTTTATTACAAAATATAAAAACCTAAAAAACAACAAACTAAATACTACAATTTTAATCCTATATACTTATCTTTGTCTCTCAGTTAACTAAAACTCAATTATTATGAAAGCTAGATATATTCAAGATAGTGAAGGCAAAACTACAGAAGTTTTTATTACTATAGAAGATTGGGAACAAATCAAAAAGACACATCCAGAAATTGAAAACTTTGATTATGAGCTCCCTCAATGGCAAAAAGACATTTTAAACGAAAGAATTAAAGATCTTGACAATCCTCAATTGTTACATCCTATAGAGGAATTACTTAATAGTCTAGATGATTAATGCCTTACACAGTTCTATATCACATAAATGCTAAGAGTGATATCACTTCTGCCAAGTTGTGGTATAAAGATAAACTCTTAAGTTTAGAGAAACGTTTTGTAATTTCTATCAGAAAAACAATTAACCAAATCACAACCAATCCTCTTGCTTTTGAAGTAAAATATAGAGATCCTAGAATAGCTTTTACCCCCACATTTCCATACGGTATTCACTATCACTTTAATTCTAAAACGAATACTATAACTATTCTAGCTGTACTTCATACTTCTCTAGCTCCTAACTATTAGTATTATCATTGCACATAAGCTACTCTACACAATAAATAGTCGGCGAGCTATTAAACCCTTTGTTATAAATATACATCCTATGACATGCAGGACATTTCACCACTATAGTCATTTTACTATAAAGCTCTTCAGTATCAACTAAACCACTATAGCTGTCATACTCCACATCCGAGATCATTAAATACTGATATAGGCTCGGTATCTCACTAAGCTTTATTACTTCATTACATTCACACTTCAACTTAGGCATACTATATCATTTTTTAGTTAATAAAAGTCTAAACACAACCACATCGCCTCCTTCTTAAAGGTAATCTCATACTGTTGACCATCAGTAGTACAAACAACCATATTAACACTATCTTCAACTACACTGATGGACAATATATTACTTATGACAGCGAGATTAGCCCTTAGCCCCTCATTCTTTATAGAACAATCTATTTTATTCTTTACTTCATCCCATTGCTCTATAACTAATATACAAGAGCTATTTATTTCTTCTCCCTTTATACAATCATAATAACCATCAAAGCTTAACTCTATACGTTTCTTTTTATTATCATATACAAACTTTGTCACCTCCTTATCTTGAAAGGCACACAACAGTTTATCGTTCTCGATTAAGTCAATCTTTTGCTCTTTTAACCAATCAGCATAGTCATCAACAAAACCTTCAAAATACTCTTGTTCAAAATTGATATCTGCATTCATCTGTACTAGGAGACTCATAAATTCTTTATCCATATAATAAGATGGTATAATCCCGTAGTTTATATCCGCTATTACATCTAACTCCATCATTAAATCATTCTCTTGAATATACTTACTAATAATATCCACTTTTGTCCCAAAACTTTCTTTGAACAAATCTACTAATGGTGCTAAGTCTCTTGTTATTAAATTATCAAACTCATATTGCCAACAAGTCTTCTTACGTCCTAAACTGTATGGATATTGTGTTGTATCATCACCCTTCAACCAAAAATTAGTAGGACTAATACCCACTAATTCTGAAAAACGTGCACTATCTAGCTTATCCCCTGTAACAGTAACAACAAGCTTTAAACAAGTCGGATACTCTTCTTGGTTCAGTGTCAAGAAATAATTAAGTTTTGCACAATAACTTCCTTTTTCTATTGCTTGCTTAAAATAACCTCTTGCTCTAGTGATATTATTCTTAACACCATCATGACTACTAATGAGAGTACCTATTCCATTATACCCATCTGCATATCCCAATTGCCCCGCTCTAAAATAAAAGTATAAACTTCGAAAACTATACTTATTTGGTTCTTTATCATTAGCTTCATCATAATATAATGCAAGATCATAATACTCCTCACCTGTATTAGCTCTAAATGCTTTTTCGCGCTTTTCTAATTCCTCTTTTCTAGTCATACTGCCCTAATTTGTTATACAACATTCCATACCTACCATTACTATCAAAATAAATCTCATCATCCATATCGTCATCACCATTATCCATACGACAGATATAAGATTCAAATGAATATCTCTCCTTAACAAGATCTAACCTACACTTTAGAATATCTAATCTCTCTTTATCTGTCCTTCCTTCAATGTCTCCTAAAGCGAAAAACATCAATAACTCTATCTTATCTTCATCTTTAGTAATATCTACAAATAAATTGGGAATACAGTACCCATCAAAGACAAGCTCTTCTACACCAAAACCAAAATTCAGATAAGTAGCCTGATTCAACATATCTATATCAAAGTGCATTGCTTCTATCTCAACGTTGTCATATATCACACAACTAAAATTACGAAACTTTTCTAATAACAATGGCACGAGCTCTAACTGTCTCTCTCGAAACGTCCCATAAAATACTACATCAATTAATTCTGCTGACTGCATAATAACTCTTTTAAGTTTAGCCCTACGACAACCCGCAGACCCCATTTTTACATATTTTAATCTGGAACATTAAAAACTAATCAAACACCGAGTCTAACACCCCATAAACTTCTTCGCTACACTTAAATACTAGAGTACGACTACCTTGTATCTGTATAGATACCCTCCCCTTATGATAAACAAAGTTCACATCCTTTAGATCAATACTCCCTTTTCCGAAATAGCGTCCTTTCCCGATATGATAAGTCAAGCGTCTACTGCTCTTTGAGATAAAAAGAGTACCACATTCTTCACCACCTTTCAGGATAAGAAAAGAGACTGCTTCATCATTCACACTAGAGTGGATTAATTCATAACTACCGAATAAGTGACTGAGTCCAAACACCATTATTATCTAATTTAAAACACATTAAATGTACTCATTTATCTTGTTACAAAACTCAATTATTCAAACATATAGCTCACGTTATCGCAGATTTGTAATACATGCCTTTATTTACTGTGACACGCAAAATATTGCGTCTCTACTTGCTAGCGTGGACTTGTAACCCATGTCATGTATCACTTGGCGAGGATTTGTAATACATGCCTTTATTTACTTTGACACGCAAAATATTGCGTCTCTACTTGCTAGCGTAAGCTTGCAACCCATGCCATGGGTCACTTGGCGAGAATTTGTACTACGTGACTTTACTTACTGTGACACAAAAAATATTGCGTCTCTACATGCTAGCGTGGACTTGCACCCCATGCCATGTATCACTTGGCGAGGATTTGTAAGAGATGTCTTTACTTACTTTGACACGCAAAATATTGCGTCTCTACTTGCTAGCGTGGACATGCAACCCATGCCATGGGTCACTTGGAGCGGATTCGCTGTCGTTGACACGTCTCTCCCTATCATCCCAATATGCTCCCTAGTTGATAGGCTAGTGATAGGCTTATTTATAGCACTTTTTAGCCGAGCACATGCCCATCACATGCCGACCACAAGCCGACCACCCCCGAAAAAGCACTAAAAACACCACTAGTAACGATTTGTCTCTTTCGATTAAAACACGAATGCGAAACTTTTAATATCTTCACAGTTCCAAAATTGTTAGAAAGATGACTATACTAGATGAAACAATACATCCCGGTGAAACCAAGACTTTAAACCTTGAAATCGCAAGATTACACACAGCTACTAAACTAAAAATACCTGTTATCGTATCCAGAGCTAGACTAGACGGTCCTACCGTATTACTCTCTGCTGGACTACATGGTGATGAGTTGAATGGGGTGGATATCGTACGTCAGATAGTACATCGTGGAATGAATGTTCCTAAGCGAGGTACGATTATTTGTATCCCTGTGATTAATATATTTGGGTTTATTAACCAATCTAGAGAGTTCCCAGATGGTAGAGATATGAACAGGGTATTCCCTGGTAGTAAGACTGGTTCACTAGCAGGACGTTTTGCCCATTATCTCGTGAACTATATCTTGCCTCATGTAGATTATGCTATCGACTTTCACGCAGGAGGTGCAAGTAGATTTAACGCTCCTCAAATCAGAATCGCTCCAGAAAACCTAGAGTTAGAAGAGTTAGCGACTATCTTTCACCCACCTTTCTTATTGTACTCAGCACAGATAGCTGGTTCTTTTAGAAATGCGTGTGCTAAGAAAGGTATCAAAATGCTATTATTCGAAGGAGGAAAGTCCTTAGATATTAACTCTGATGTATCAGAAATGGGAGTAGAAGGTACGAAGCGATTCTTACACTCTTTTGATATGTTGAAAGATGAGTTTAGCATCTGTCCTCCTAAAGAAGATATGACCATCATCACCAACTCTATTTGGGTACGTGCTAAGCGCTCTGGGTTATTACACGATCAGGTAAAAATAGGTTCGTACGTAGAGAAAGGAGCTGTATTAGCAGAGGTATCTGACCCGTATGGAAAAGAAAACACAACAATCAAAGCACCGAATGCAGGCTATGTAATCAATGTAAATGATGCTCCTATAGTCTATCAAGGAGATGCAGTATTTCACATCTCAAAAACATTAAAAAAATGAATAAAGAAGAATTAAGATTAAAATATAAAGCCCTTCGTGATAACTTAGACTTAGATAGAATAGATGACCTCAGTTTAGAAATCGCAAATCAAGCACTACAGTTACCAATCTGGGATAAAGTGAACTACCACCTGTTTCTAAGTATTCGAAATAAAAAAGAAATAGATACAGAATACCTACTGCAGATATTAGCGGGTAAGGATAAGAATACTATCTTATCTAAATCTGACTTCAAGGAGGGGACATTGTCACATTACCTCTTGACGGATAACACTACGATTAAAGTCAATAGTTATGGTATTCCTGAACCTATAGACGGCATTCAAGTAAGCGAAAAACAGCTTGATGTAGTCTTCATTCCCTTATTAGCTTATGACAAACAAGGAAATAGAATAGGCTATGGCAAGGGATTCTACGATAGATTTTTAGCAGAATGCAAACCCAATGTGATCAAAGTGGGCTTG
Organism: Myroides profundi; assembly: GCF_000833025.1. Classification (NCBI taxonomy): domain Bacteria; kingdom Pseudomonadati; phylum Bacteroidota; class Flavobacteriia; order Flavobacteriales; family Flavobacteriaceae; genus Myroides; species Myroides profundi. The sequence continues at coordinate 186,565 of NZ_CP010817.1, read as the reverse complement.
AGTTTCTTCCCACCAGAAGACCATATCAGCGATGTGAGAGAAGGAGACATACCTCTTGACTATTGCATCACACCGACAGAAGTATATCGATTTTAACACATATAGAACGAGGCAATATTGAGGTATTGTCTCGTTCTTTTTATAGGTCTATTTGAATACAGACACCTTGCTATTAGCCTTCTATCAACAGTTAAAACTAAATTAGGATTAGTGAGTTAAGGAAAATATTTTTATGTTTATTAAAAATATTAACCAATGATCAAAAACACTATCACCTTACTTACACTTTCTCTTGTAAGTTTAGCATGGGGACAGCAATCACCTAAATTTGCTTCTACCCCATCACTAAGCCCTGATGGAAAGACTACTTACTTTAGCTATAATGGCGATATATGGCAAGCTCCAACAGCTGGTGGAGAAGCTCTAAGAGTAACTGCCTTAGAAGGCAACGAGACTAACCCTCGCGTATCTCCTGATGGAAATTGGCTTGCATTCTCTTCTGACCAATACAGCAACAGAGATGTATTCTTAATGCCTCTAACAGGAGGACAAATCACACAACTTACTTACCATCAAGCTTCTGAAGATGTAGAGAGTTGGAGTTGGGATAGTAAGACGATTTACTTTACTTCTAATGCGAATAATAACTTTGGTTCTTATGCTATAGATATCAAGGGTGGTACTCCTAAACCACTGTTTACAAACTACTTTAATAATACAAATGGATTAGTTGTTACTCCTTCTGGTGAATACTTATTCACTAGCTCTATGGAAAGTGCTAGTCAGACTACTCGTAAGCGTTATAAAGGAGAGAACAACCCAGATATACTAGGTTATAATCCTACGACTAAGGCATTCAAATCTTATACAGATTATGAAGGAAAGGATTTTAACCCTACAGTAGATAAAAATGGGAAGATATACTTCATCTCAGACGAGAACAATGGTAACTATAACTTATACACCTTCGAGAATGGAAAGAAAGTAGCCTTGACGAACTTCGATACTTCTATCAAGAAACCTTATGTGTCAGCTGATGGTAGCAAAGTCGTTTTTGAGAAAGATTATATGATTTATGTGCTTGACACAGCTACTAAGTCTATAACACCTCTAGCTGCTTCTGTAAACACGAATAAAGCTATCGAGAAAGAGCAGTCTTATGCTGTAGAAGAGAATATGGAATACTTCGATGTATCTCCTGATACCAAGAAGATTGCATTCGTTAGTCGTGGGATATTATTCGTATCGGATATCGAAGGAAAATTCGTACAAGCAGTATCGGATGGTAAAGAACGTGTAATGGAAGTAAAATGGTTAAAGGACAACAAGACGCTACTATACAGTCAGACTTATAAAGGATACCAAAATTGGTTTAAAAGACCTGCTGATGGCAAGGGAACAGTTACTCAATTAACTTCTGATAATCGCAACAACAGAGACATTACTTTAAATAAAGAAATGACTAAAGCTGTATACCTAAGTGGTAGAGATGAAGTGAGATTATTAGACTTGACGACTTATACTTCTAAAGTAATAGTGAAAGACGAAATATGGGCATTCCAAAACTCTACACCTTCTTTCTCTCCTAATGGCGAATATGTACTATTCACCGCTAAGCGCAATTTTGAAGAGGACATCTTTGTTCATCATATCGCAAAGAATGAGACAATTAACTTAACGAATACAGGTGTAGCAGAGTCTAGTCCTTACTGGTCTCCTAGTGGGAAGTATATCTACTTTATGAGTGATAGACTTAATCCTTCTTATCCTCTAGGGATGCAAAACCCTAGTATCTACCGATTCTCTGTAGACTGGCAGACAGATGCATTTAAGTCTGATCAGTTTGACAAACTATTCGTAGAAAAGAAAGAGGAGGATACAAAAGATACTAAGAAAAAGGACAAAAAGAAAAAACAAGAAGATACCCCAAAAGTGAAATCTATTAAGATAAACACAGAGGGACTGCTTGACCGTATAGAGCAGGTAAGTGACCGTTTTGGTAACCAATATAATCCTATCGTATTCGCTGATGATAAAAAAGAGGTAGTGTTCTATAACACGAATCAAGAAAACGGAAAGGGCAATTTATACAAAACAGTTTACGAAGACTTCGAAGATAATAAAAGCGAGAAAGTATTCGATAAACGCGCGAATCAGTTACTTCAACGTGACAAAAAAGTATATGCACTAATCAGTGGTAATATCTATAGTTTTGAGTTAAGTAAAGGAAAGCCTGAGCAGATTAAAATCAAACACAGCTTTACTAAAAACTTGGCAGATGAGTTTAACCAAATGTATTATGAGACATGGGCAGGTGTAGAGGAGAATTTCTATGACGAAACTTTCCACGGTATAGATTGGGATAATATGAAAGAGCAATTCGCTCAATATCTACCTGATGTTAATAGCAGAAATGACCTGCGTATCTTACTGAACGATATGTTAGGAGAATTAGGTTCTTCTCATTTAGGGTTTAATTCGTCTGGAAGTGAAGAAAAGACAAAACTGAGCTACAGATCTTATGAGACTGGTATCGTATTCAATACGGATAAGCCTTATCAAGTAGAGCGCATCGTACGTAAATCTCCTGCTTATGCTACAGACATAGACATTAAACCTGGAGATGTATTAACCAAAGTGAATGGGCAGAAAGTAGATGAGAAAGCGAATAGAGATACTTATTTCACCTTCGCTAATAGTCAAGAAGAAATCAGCCTAACATTCAATAGAGGAGGAAAAGAGATTAATACGAAGCTGCATCCTATCTCTTTTGGAGACATGAAGTCACTACTGTATGACGAATGGATTTATACGAATAAACAACGTGTGAACAAGCTAAGTGATAATCGTATCGCATATACGTATATGAAGAATATGACTTCACCTGAGTTAGACAGATTCTTACTAGATATGGTAGAACAAGAGGCTAATAAAGAAGGTGTAATCTTAGACTTGCGTTATAATACAGGAGGAAATGTACATGATAAGGTACTGAACTTCTTATCTCAAAGACCATATCTACAATGGAAGTATAGAGAAGGCAAACTAACTGTACAGAGTAACTTCACCCCTAGTGGTAAGCCAATAGTATTGCTTATCAATGAATCGTCTCTGAGTGATGCTGAGATGACTGCTGCAGGGTTTAAAGCCTTAAAACTAGGTAAAATCATCGGTCAAGAGACCTATAGATGGATCATCTTTACTTCTGGTAAGAGCTTAGTAGACGGCTCATCATATAGATTACCATCATGGGGTACTTATACAATGGATGGGCAGGACCTAGAGAAAACAGGTGTTGCACCTGATATCTATGTTAAAAACACATTCGTAGATAGATTAAATGACAATGATCCTCAATTAGAGAGAGCTGTTCAAGAAATCTTGAAAGACATTAAATAATACAGTAAAGGCTTCCCTCGGGAAGCCTTTATATTTTTATAACTTAGTCTATAGTGCACACTTCTACTCTACAATACACTTAGAGATTGATTTAAGCAACGAATGATCTACATCTAACCCAATCTCTATATATAAAAAAAGGCTCCCTAAAAGAGAGCCATATTGTTAGTTTTTAAAAACTTTTTTACTAAATACGATTAAGATACCTACTCCTACTGATATAGCTACATCCGCAATATTAAAAATAGCATTGAAGAAAGTAAAGTAGTTTCCTCCCCAGATAGGTAACCACTCAGGTAGATATCCTTTCCAGATAGGGAAATAGAACATATCTACTACCTTACCGTGAAACCAACTACCATAAGGCTGATCTGAGAACATCGTTGCTATCTGCCCTGGTGTACTCTCATTAAAGATAACTCCATAGAATATCGAGTCAATAATATTACCTAATGCTCCTGCCATAATTAAAGCAATAGCTACGATAAGATAATTAGAAGCTTTCTTCTTGAAAGAATCATTTAACCACCATGCAATACCACATACAGCAACTATTCTGAATAATGTCAAAGCAAGTTTACCATAATCACCGGGTAATTCTACTCCCCAGGCCATACCCTCATTCTCTATAAAATGAATGCGAAACCAATCAAAAACGACTATCTCATCATTTAATAAAAAATTAGTTTTAATATATATCTTCAATAGCTGATCTAGTATCAATACTATCAAAACAAGTAGGTAAGCTCTCTTTAACGACATTTTTCTTTATTTACAAGGAACAAATGTAGTTATTTTATCACATAAAAAAAACGCTCCTAATGGAGCGTTTTTAAATTTATTAAAGATTAACGTTGCAGATTCTTTGCCTCGATACTCATAGTAGCATGCGGAACTAATTTCAATCTTTCTTTATCGATTAGTTTCCCTGTTACTTTACATATACCGTAAGTCTTGTTTTCAATACGGATTAATGCATTTTTTAAATCACGAATAAACTTCTCTTGACGTATTGCTAACTGAGCATTCGCTTCTTTAGACATTGTTTCGCTTCCTTCTTCAAACGCTTTGAATGTAGGTGATGTATCATCTGTACCATTATTCAAATCATTCATATAGGCGCTTTTAATTAATTCTAAATCTGCTTGAGCTTTCTCAATCTTAGCCGATATTAACACCTTAAATTCAGCTAAATCTGCATCAGAATAACGTACAATTTCACCTACTTCTTTCATAATTTTAATTATTTTAAAATTAACACTCGCGTTTTTAGCTCATCAAACTCTACATCTACACCCTCGCTCAACTCAGTCACGAATTCTAATGTGTGTGTTAGTGTTTCAGACTTGATATAGTCCTCATTCGCTAAAACAGCCTCTTTTATTTCTTTTTCTTCTAGTATTTTTACTACAATCTTATCAGTAACTTCAAATCCAGAGTCTTTTCTGATGTTCTGAATTCTATTTACTAACTCTCTTGAGATACCTTCTTTTCTCAATTCAGGGCTGATAGTTATGTCTAATGCTACTGTTAGTCCAGCTTCATTAGCAACTAGCCATCCTTCAATATCTTGAGAAGTAATCTCAACATCTGCTACTGTTAAAGTAACACTTTTTTCTGATAGATCTAATGTAATCTCACCATTTCTTTCAAGTAATGCGATTTCTTCCTGCCCAAAACCTTGTATCTTATTCGCAATCAGCCCCATATCCTTGCCGAATCGTGGTCCTAATGTTTTAAAGTTAGGTTTGATCTGTTTTACTAAGATACCTGAAGCATCATCTAGTAATTCGATTTCTTTCACATTAACCTCCGCTTTGATTAGATCAGCGATAGCTAATATCTCATTTCTTTGGTTATCATCTAATACAGGAATCATTACTCTCTGTAGTGGTTGACGTACCTTAATCATTTCTTTCTTACGAAGTGATAACACTAATGAAGAAATGATTTGAGCTTTTTGCATTCTGCTTTCTAATGCTTTATCAACGAACTCTTCCTTAAATTCTGGGAAGTTAGCCAAATGTACAGATTCGAAACTTTCTCCATGTGTCGCTAAAGTTAAGTCTCTGTAAAGTTTATCCATAAAGAATGGAGCAATAGGAGATCCTAATTTAGCTACTGTTAATAAACAAGTATACAATGTTTGGTAAGCTGCTATCTTATCTTGTGCATATTCACCTTTCCAGAATCTTCTTCTACATAGACGAACATACCAGTTACTCAAGTTCTCTGTAACGAAATCTGTAATCGCACGAGCTGCTTTCGTTGGCTCATACTCTGCATAGAATTCGTCTACACGCTGTACTAAAGTATTTAGCTCTGATAAGATCCATCTGTCTATCTCAGGTCTTTCTGCTAATGGAATGTCTTTCTCTTCGTATTTAAATCCATCAATATTAGCATATAACGCAAAGAAGTTATAAGTATTATATAATGTCCCGAAGAACTTTCTTCTTACTTCTGTAATACCATCAAGGTCAAATTTCAAGTTATCCCATGGATTCGCATTCGAAATCATATACCAACGTGTAGCATCTGGTCCGTGCTCAGCTAATGTATCGAATGGATCTACAGTATTACCTAAACTCTTAGACATCTTCAATCCGTTCTTATCTAACACTAATCCGTTAGACACTACATTCTTATATGCTTTAGTATCAAATACTAATGTAGCAATAGCATGTAATGTATAGAACCATCCACGTGTCTGGTCAACTCCCTCAGCGATAAAGTCTGCAGGATATGATTTATTATTGTCTATTAAGTCTTTATTTTCAAATGGATAGTGCCATTGTGCATAAGGCATAGACCCAGAATCAAACCAAACGTCAATTAAGTCTGACTCACGACGCATAGGTTTACCAGAAGGAGATACTAATACGATATTATCAACTACATTCTTATGTAAATCAACTTTATCATAGTTCTCTTCACTCATATTTCCTACTACGAATCCTTCAAAAGGATTAGCTGTTTGGATACCAGCAGCCATAGATTTATTAATCTCATTCATTAACTCTTCTACAGATCCTACTACAAGCTCTTCTGTCTTATCCTCAGATCTCCAGATAGGTAATGGAATACCCCAGAAACGAGAACGAGATAAGTTCCAGTCATTTGCATTCTTAATCCAGTTACCAAAACGTCCTTCTCCAGTCGCTTTAGGCTTCCAGTTCACTTCTTCGTTTAATTCGAACATACGCTCTTTTACCTCAGTGATCTTGATAAACCAAGAGTCTAATGGGTAGTACAATACAGGTTTGTTCGTTCTCCAACAATGTGGGTAACTGTGAACATACTTCTCTACTTTGAACGCTTTGTTTTCTTCTTTTAAACGAATAGCTATTTCTACGTCTACAGAGCGCTCAGGTGCTTGTCCTTCATCGTAGTATTCATTCTTCACATATTTACCTCCTAAGTCACCAAGCTCTTTAACGAAACGACCTTGTAAGTCTACTAATGGAACTGGGTTCTCATCAGCGTCAAGGATAAGCATAGGTGGTACTTCTGGTGTAGCTTCTTTAGCCACTTTAGCATCATCTGCACCAAAAGTAGGAGCTGTATGTACGATACCTGTACCATCTTCTGTAGTAACGAAGTCTCCAGAGATTACTCTGAATGCGTTCTCAGGATTTTGGTATGGTAATACATAAGGCAATAACTGCTCATACTTAGCTCCCACTAAGTCAGCACCTTTAAATTCCTTAACTACGAAGTAAGGAATCTTTTTATCACCTTCTTTATATGCGTTTAATTCTTCTTCTGTTTCTACAGCTACGAACTTACCTGCGAACTGCTTACCAACTAATGGTTTACCTAATACTACATTAATCGCCTCACCTGTATATTGGTTAAACGATTTCACTAATACATAGTCAATCTTAGGACCTACAGTCAATGCTGTATTCGATGGTAATGTCCATGGAGTAGTCGTCCAAGCTAAGAAATGGATAATACCAAATCCTTTTAAGAACTCTGGTAATGTCTCATCAATAGCTTTAAACTGTGCTACGATAGTTGTATCTGTGATATCTTTATATGCTCCAGGTTGGTTAATCTCATGTGATGATAGACCTGTACCTGCTTTAGGAGAATATGGTTGGATAGTATAACCTTTGTATAACAAGTCTTTATCATAGATTTGTTTTAACAACCACCATACTGATTCCATATATTTAGACTTGTATGTCACATAAGGATCGTTCATATCTACCCAATAACCCATCTTCTCAGTAAGGTCATTCCATAGATCTGTATAACGCATTACAGTACGCTTACACGCTTGGTTGTATTCTTCTACTGTAATTTTAGTTCCGATATCTTCTTTCGTGATTCCAAGTTCTTTCTCTGTACCTAACTCTACAGGTAGTCCATGCGTATCCCATCCAGCTTTACGCTTTACTTGGAACCCTTTTTGAGTTTTATAACGACAAAAAATATCCTTAATAGCACGAGCCATCACGTGGTGAATTCCTGGTTTACCATTTGCTGAAGGTGGGCCTTCGAAAAACACGAAAGGTTTATTATCCTCTCTAGTACTAATACTTTTTTCGAATATTGATTGTTCTTTCCAAAACTCTAGCATCTCTGATGCTACCCCTGACATGTCAAGATTCTTATATTCTGTAAATTTAGTGCTCATCGTTATTATTATAATATTTTTTAATCAATTTTGCGAATTTAAACAAATTACTCCAATATCTCCCTAATTAATTGGTAGGAAAAACATTAAAATATTTAGTTAGAGAAGACTTCCTTTAAAACCTCTAGAGAATTGGGCTTTCTGAAGTCGTTTAGGTGCTGTTCATAATAACTAATTATCATGGTTAACAGCCTCTTTCGATCCTTATTATTAAAGATTTTTTGGTCACTAGAGAAGCCTAATTCAATCAGTTTTCTAAACAAAAAAGTCGGTTCTTCTTCAAAACAACATGGAGAAAAGTAATCTGTAAACACCCCTTCTTCCCAGTTAAAATAAAGCTTACTTCTACCCTCTAATGCAGGGTAAAAACCAAAGTACTTCGTCAATTCTATCATCAGAATCAAGTGGAAATTAGCTACCTCATCATGGGTATCAAACCACAGCAAAGCTGCTTCCAAAAAAGTAAAGAAATCCTTATCTACAACAGGCTCTCTAAATACAGAGTGCAATACTTCTCCGATAAAGATAGCTATACAATTCTTGTTATAATTATAATAGATATCTTGATATACATGAGCTGTTTTAACCTCCTTAAAATACTCTAGCCCTCCTTTATTCTTATAAACAAAGTCAATATCTAATATCGTCAAGGGTTGAAAATAAGCTATTTTCTGTGCAGACTTCCCTTTGGCAAAAGCATTGCGAACAAAGAAACTCACCATACCTGCCTCTTCTGTAAAGCACTTTACGATTAAGCTCTTCTCTTGATATTTTAAAGCGCTAAGTACAATTGCTTTAGTCTTTATCTGCATCTATTCTCTTTTAATAATCTAAAATACGTCTTCTTCATCTAATTGAGTGCAAAAATACTAAAATAAAAAAGATCTAACATAGAAGAACACTACCTCAACACACTCAAAATATCTCTCCTAAAGCATTATAATACAGTATAAATACACCCTAAAAAAGAGACTAGCGAAATCTTACAATATGAGACTATAATCATAACAATTTTCATAGCTTTGCACATACCTATGAAAAAAAGCATGAAAAAAATCTTACTAATTCTATTCCTTTCAATAGCTGTTGCGAGCTGTATGAAAGAGAAGAGTTTCTCTTTTGAGGAAAAAGTGTACCAGAAGATACTATTAGACACTTGTGTTGATGAAGACTGTACAGAAATCAAGGTTACAACAGCAGAAATAGTAGACCCTCAAAATGAAATAGCAGACAAAATCAACAAGGATAACCTCTCTATCATTAATGAGATTCTCTCTTTTGAAGATGAGAAGAAACAGGCTACTAACTATGACAGTATTGTAATCTCGTTTACGAATGCTTATACCAATATGGTTAAGAAGTTTCCTAAAGCAACAATCCCTTGGCAAGCGAAAGCGAATAATATCGTAACCTTCTATGGGGACAACTTAGTCAGCTTTGCCCTAGATTACTATATTTTCACAGGAGGAGCTAACGGATTTCAAGGAGAGAAAACGATGCACTATAACCCTGCTACAGGAGAACAATACAGTAATGAGCAGTTGTTTAAAAACTACGGGGACTTCAAAAATCTAGTGATCAACAAATTAAAAGAATTAAATGATACTGATAAAGAGAAGGCTAATAATATAAGCTACTTATCACTAGAAGAAGATTCTCTAGAGATACCAGAGAACATCTTTATCTATGAGGATAGTGTAGTACTTAACTTTACTACTGCAGATGTAAGCACAGTTGCAAGCAAGGTAATCACGATCTCATTCACACAAGAAGAAATAGCCCCTTACCTAAGCTTTGAACTAAAACCTAAGCCAAACACAAATAAATAATACCCGCTAAACAAAGAGTTGTGAGCATTTATAAAAAGATATTTAAACAAACGGCTATCTACGGATTAGCAGCAGTATTTCCTAAAGTAATTGGGTTCTTCCTAGTTCCTTTTCACACAGACTTGATGCAAAATAACGACTATGGTCAGTATAGTGTTATTTTCTCTATTATGATGTTTCTAAATGTGATACTTTCATTTGGGATGGAAACTGCATTCTTTAGATTTTATAATAAACAAGAGGATAAGAAAGAAGTTATTAATAACAGCTTACTATTTCTTGGATGCACCACATTACTATTTGCTATAATTAGCGTATTGACCTTAGACTTTTGGGCTTCTATCCTTAGTGTATCAAATGAACTATTATACTATGTACTCTTTATTTTAGTACTAGACGCCTTAGTTATAGTTCCTTTTGCTAAGCTTAGAGCAGATCAAAGACCTCTATACTACAGCGCCATTAGGATAGCGAATGTATGTATCTACACCGCTCTTAATATATTCTTCTTATACTACCTACCTAATCTAAATAACGCTTATCCAGATAGTATATTCAACACTATTTATAAAGAGGGAAATCAAGTAGTCTATATATTCATTGCTAACCTTGTCGCTAGTTTATTCACTTTCTTAGTCTTCTATAAAGACTACTTCAGTATCAAGTTTAAGTTTAATAAAGAACTGAATAAACAGATGCTTACCTACAGTTTTCCTATCATGGTAGGAGGACTTGCATTTGCAGTTAATGAAGGTTTTGACAAGATATTATTAGAACGACTATTACCTACAGATATCGCACTATCAGAAGTAGGAAAATATGCTGCATGCTATAAGTTAGGATTGTTTATGGTTCTATTTAGACAAGCTTATACACTAGGTATCGAACCGTTCTTCTTTAACTATGCCAAGAATGACGACGCACCGACTAAATATGCGACCATTACTAAGTACTTCACCATTTTTGGAAGTATGATTATGTTAGGTGTTATCGTATTTGCAGATATATTGAAAGTCCTGTTTATTAGAAATGAGTCTTATTGGGATGCGATGATTGTTGTTCCACTAATCATCTTAGCCAATTTATGTATGGGAATCTATACCAACCTATCTGTATGGTATAAACTAAGAGACAAAACTGCCATAGGAGCGTATATCTCTATTATGGGAGCTGTATTCACTCTTATATTTAACTACCTACTTATCCCTATATGGGGCTATATGGGATCAGCGATAGCTACTCTGATAGCCTATGCATCTATGATGCTAGTCTCTTATGTGATGGGGCAAAAACAGTACCCTATCCCTTATGACAAAAAGGCTATAGGAGGATACCTAGGAATATCTATACTCCTAAGCTTTGTATACTTCTACTGTTTTAGAGAAAACTATTTCGTTGGAATAGCATTTATACTCGTATTTTTAGGTGTTATATACAAATTTGAAAATACCGTTATCAAAAAAATGATCAAACGATAAATATAGAATCCATTACTACTTAGTAATGGATTTTTTTTAACATGTGTTTAATTGTCTTATATTTAATACTCTAAAAAAGACGTTATGGCTAACTACACCTACTTAAGCATTAAGAAAGATGAGGAGAATACATTTTTGTTTGAAGGAAAAAACACTCTCCCTTTCTTCTGGATTTGCCTACTAGACATAACAATACTAAAAGAAAAACAACCAATCTGGGAACAACTTATTATTAGCGAAGAGGAAGATAGTAATGATGAATACGAAGAATCTGAATATACTATATCACCAACAGATATCATCTTACCCAAAAAGACCTTTAATACCAATGCTGAGAACAGACGAACATTCATAAGTAAATATGCTCCAGAGTCACTACCTCTCTACGATGACTTTATCTCTTGTATAAATAATAATCTATATGAGGATGCTGTAGTCTGTATAGAACTAGTAGAATATATTGGGTTCTATGATACTGTTCAGTCTTTCGTAGATACTATAACATCAGAACTACGGGCTTTAGATGCACTAGACCTTGAGGCTATCCTATACTTAGATACCCATGATATAATTAATGGAGGAACAGGATTTACCTCAATAGATAATAAAGCTTTCTCTGAATTAGAAAATTACAAACAAGCTAAAATATTTAGAAATAAAAACACCATAAAAGACACTCCCTATGAAAAAGGAGACATCATGAGCTCAATATATCTCTTGTTAATCTGTATTACCTTTTCAGGTATTACTTATTGGATGTATATAGAAGACAGTCCATTGTTTGCGGTTATCTTTATTGGTTCATTAAACTTATTTTTCTATTATATATCATTCAAGGCATTACTAGAAAGTATAAAGAAAAAAATTGCTAAAACGACTCAGTTGTAATGAGTACAAGATCCCATAATAAGATAACCACACAAATGAGAATACTAGCACTATGCCAAATAGCGCTAGTGGGCTTATTTATCTATCACATTAGTCTTAGGAATACGTACAGCAGCCTTATATTCGTAGATGCACTTATATTTATCTTACTAGGTGCTTATATAAAGTATCTCCTTATCGTAAAAAAAACTAATCAAAAGAAAAAGAGGAAAAAAAAGAAAAGATCAAGATAACCGTATATCAATGCGCTCTCTTAACTATTCTCAATCCCGATACAACATAAATTCTTCTACTGATTAGCACATAATTCTAAGCAACAGATCTCAAACACCACTTACTTAAGCACTTCACATCAAGCGCTACAATCTGTATTGCTATAATCAAATGCTATCCCATCCATCTATTTCTTAAAATAGCATAGAACCTCTGCTTGTTCTCTCACCATTCTTTCTTCTTGGATAATACATAATCAATAGTAGAAGCATTCATCGACTACTATTTCTCTAGTCCACTATTTACGGCCTATTCTCCACTAACTGTCGAGCGATTTAAGACGAAGGTAGATATCCTCTAGGATAGAGATAGGTACACCAAGAAGAGAAAAAACACAAGAAAAACATAAAAACCTAAATAACAACACTTTACAAAAATTGCCTATTAAAAAAAATATATCCTTTTTTTTAGAATAGAGCTTCATTAGTACCCAAAACCAATGTTTTTCTAAAAAAAGTGAGAGAATAACTCTAAAATATACCTGATTAGTACCCCTAAAACAGCATTTTTTTAAAAAAGTGAAGTACGTTTTTTAATACATACAGAAAAACTAGTATAAGTATTCCTTCAAAATATAATTGCATACTTATACATAGAAACAAAAAAAAGCCACTCCTATACAGAAGTGGCTCTTCATATTGATGTTTAGACGACTATTTTTTAGCGTCTTTTTTGATTTTATCTTCGATGCGTTTTACGCGTTTCTCACTATCAGGGTGAGTAGAGAATATTTTAGCTTTAGTAGATTTATCAGCTCCATATTCTTTCTCCATATCAGCGAACTTTTGGAATCCATCTGCTAATGCTTGTGGGTTCTTACCATTTGCTACTAAGAATTTATAAGAGTAATCATCCGAATCAGTCTCTTGTCCTTGAGAGAACTGAGCTCCAATAAGTTTCTCTGTTAGAGCCCCTAGGTCTCCTTTCATTAAGTCACCTACTGTACCTTGAGTTGTACCAGCAAATTGTACAGCTGCTTCTGCTAACAATACTTTTCTATACCCGTTTAAAGAGTGCTTTAATTTTACGTGTCCAATCTCGTGACCGATGATACCTAATAGCTCATCATCACTCATAATATCCATCAATGAAGAGAATACACGTACACTTCCATCAGGACAAGCAAAAGCATTTACGTCTGTAACATAATATACTTTATAGTTTAGATCTAGACCATCATAGTTCTTATATGGCCCGAAGATACGCTCTAAACGCTCTGCATAAGCTTTCTTCTTAGGATCTTTATCCTTCACTGTACATACAGCGTTATTCTCATCCATCCACTTAACAGCAGCGGCAGCAGACTGAGCTACTTCTTCATCACTTACTGTAAACGCCTTAGCTGCTTTTAGACCAGCTTCGATCTTCTTTGGGTTTAATTTACCAAACTGTGCATTAGCTGTTCCTATTGCAAAACACACTAAACATGCAGATAATAAAACTTTTTTCATAATGTTAATATTTTTTTTACAAGAACAAATGTACTCTTTTATTTTAAATTCGCTAATTGAACCTTAAATACTCATAATCAATCTATAACAATAGAAATATATTCTCATAAAGCACAAAAAAGGCTTATGTCCTACCATAAAAAACTAAAAACAGTGTGTCTTATAACCAATTGAAAACACTCTTCTACCGAATAAAAAAAGAGCTCCGAAGAGCTCCCTAAATAATATGAAATACAACAACTTATTATATCACAACTGTTTTTTTAGTTTGTACTGTATAATTAGTATTAAACACAGTATCTACAAATCTCCACTCTGCCTTTGCACCAGATGTAGTGTAATCAATGTATAAATATCCTCTATCTGTTAGATTTACATAGTCTAGTTCATCTATTAATAAAGGCATTACTTGTTCTAATTGTCGAGCCTGACTCGGATCATTCGATATTCCTAAATATGTCTCCATACCAGGTGAACTAACTGAGCTAGTCGCTAACTCATAGCCCACTACCTCTCCAGTCTGTGTCTTCATCTCACTATACCATGCATTATGTGTATCCCCTGCTAGAGTCATCACCTTTTTTCCTTTGCATAAGCTATACAGCATCTCTCGCTCCACTGCATACCCATCCCATGCATCTAGATTATATGGCAATACAGTAGTCACCCTAGCCTTCTCTTGTGCTGTAAGTGTAGGGTCACCTTGTAATAAACGAGTTTTAATTACTACTAATTCTCCTACAGCCTTTTGTAGCGCAAGCATCGAATTAGCAGAAGCGCTTCCTCCAGCCTCTATCTCTGCCATGATCTGATTAACAATCATTAAAAACTCAGCAGGAACAAGCATCTTAGCCATTAAGATCTGTTGTCCTAACACTTGCCATGTAGCCCCACTAGAGTTCATCTGACCTGCTAACCATCCCAACTGTTCTTTCCCTAATAATTGACGATTAGGGTTCATATAATCTTGCATAAACTTAGCTTGATCGAAACCGTTAGCCGTCATATAATTACCATAACTCAACTGTTTATCTCGAGCAATAACACGAGTATCTAACATATGCAAGGAAAGAATATTACCGAAGTCAAAACTTCTATAGATACGAGCGTCTTTACCAGTCTTTAGTGGTATAAATTCACTATATGCCTGTAATGCTGCTCTTTTTCTTGTTTCAAAACTACCTTCTGTTTCAGGCTGATGATTCTCTGCACCATCTTTATAGGTATCATTAGCTATCTCATGATCATCCCACACACAGATAAAAGGTTTCTTCTGATGTGCCAACTGAAGGTTAGCATCACTTCTATACTGTCTATATCTCTCTCTATAATCCTCTAAAGTAACGATCTCTTTATTCGGTTTATGAGCTCTGTTAAAGGCTAGCGTACTCGCATTAGTTCCATATTGTCCAGGAGCATACTCATAGATATAATCCCCTAAGTGGATAATGACATCTGCATCTGACTTAGCCATCTCACCATAGACATGAAATAGACCTGCAGGATAATTAGAACACGACGCTATGGCTAGCTTCACATTACTCACTTGATCTGAAGTAGCAGGTAGCGTGATGGTCTCCCCGATCACAGAAGTATCTTTGGCAGCAGTATTATAGAATCTATAATAGAACTTACTATTAGAAGGTAGGTCTTGTATCTCTATAGCGATTGTATTATCTGAAAGAGAGGCAACAGTCGCTTTGCCTTGACGAACAATATCTTTAAAATGAAGGTCTTTTGCTATTTCCCATACTATTTCAGTATTAGCATTGGCATAACGAGTCCAAATGATAATACTAGTAGCAGTTGGGTCAAAACTAGCTACACCATAGTCAAAGTTTTTGATTTGAAATTCTCCATCTACACCGTCTGTGTTAGGATTACTTGAATCATCATTAGAACAACTAATAATTATAGGAGCTAAAAATAAACTTCCTGATGCTAATAAAGAAGTGCGCAAGAACTTCCTTCTATTGAATTGTGAATTATCCATACTTTAAAAACTTTGTCACAAAACAACTCTTCTTGCATTATCAGAGAATTAAAACCAGGTTAACAATGCGTAACCATTAATCAGGATATGTTAATTTATGGTGTTTAGACTGCTTGGTGTTTTCCCTTGCGCTTATGAAAAGTCTCTTTATACTGCCCCTCATTATCTTTAGCGATGATACTGATACTTCCATTGATTTCTAATGTTGCTAATTTTACTTGTTTGAAGTACTCTACACCATGCTCATGCATAGCCTCTGTCAGCTCTTCTGAGGTAATGCCTAGCTGTGTAGCTTTAGCAAAATCAACCACACCATGCTGAATAATGACTTCAGGCTTCTGTTGGAGTAATCGATTGACAAATTTGTTATGAGCAATCAGTCGTTTCATTCCGTAGTTTAAAGAGAACAAAACAAAAGCAGCTAATATTCCTCCTTCTAAGCTCGTATTAGGACCAACCATAGCATTCTGTACAGAATTGCTAATTAAGAGCATTAAAACAACGTCAAATGTGTTTAACTGAGACAACTGCTTCTTGCCAAACACACGCATCGCTATAATCATAAATAAATATACAGCCACACTTCTCCATACGATATCTAAATACTCCATAAATACTTGCTTTTACTTCAAATTTAAACAAAAGCTAAATACAAAAAACACAACTTCTAGACTATCTCATCCTTCTATATCATAAAATAGAAGGATAACCTCAAAGACAATATCATTAGTTCTATTCAACAATAACACTTACCTTAGATGCTATCAAAAGCAACTAGACTAATGTTTGATTATTTATTCAACGAAGGAGAAACTCCTAAATATCCTATGTTATTGGCATTACTAGTAATGACTATGTTTGGTGTAGGTATGTACTTCCAAAGCAGTGAAAATATATATACTCTCAATGATAAAGAACTAGAAGAAAACTTAAAAAGAGAGTTTAATGCTTCTGTAATCTATAAAGGCATTGAAAAAAATAATAGAAATACGGAGTACTATCAACTAGATAACAATATGAGATTCTATAAATATGACCCTATCTTTAACTTAATAGATGTAGGGGATAACCTGATCACTAAGAAAGATTCTTCTACATTAGAAATCAGAAAACAAGATACTATAATCTATATAGACTATAAGACAGATATTTGGGCAAGATTACCGAGAAGTTCTAACTTTTATAAATAACAGCTTACCATCACTACTCTACACTTCTATGAAAAACAATTGGTTTAAAGATGGTCTTGACTTCGATAACATAAGTATAAACCCTTTTATACCTATGCTAGCTGTATTATGTCTTATCGTCTTAGTCGCTTATAAATGCGGAGGAGAAAATGCCTACACAGAGAACGATAGACAACTAAAAGAAAATACTCTTAAAGAGTTTAAGGCTGTCGTCATCAGTCAAGAGGCTAATAAAGGATCTAGAGCAGGATCTTATTACATACTAGACAATGATATGCGATTCTATGAGAGAGAATACCTCTATAAGGTAATAGAGATAGGAGATACGCTAATCACTAAACAAAATTCTACAAGACTAGAAATTATCAAGAAAGACACTATTCTGACGATAGATTACTTAGAAGATATATGGACAGCTAAAGACCGTTCACTGAGATATAGGCATTAGAATAGCCTTATAAAAAAAGCAGGAGTGATAGAATCTATCACTCCTGCTTTTTTTACTCACTTGTTATAATCTTATAAGTTTAAATTCTGATTCTTATCATATCTCACTTGGTATCCAAAGCGAAGTGATTTACTATCATTCCCTTTCAGTCTAAGATCCCACTTCACAAGCCCTTTCTCTTCATTTAGCTTTCCTGATGAAGTCTCTGTTAATTCTACTTCTATATCTTTATTAGAGCTAATAGGATATTGGTCTTCTACTTGTATATCTATCTGCTCAGCTTTGTTGTTGCGGATTGTAATATCGTATACGAAGTTTTGAGACTTTTTAGAAGATAACATCTTAGTACCTGATTTATCTTTTAATAAAATACGAGTAACTGCTACTTTAGGGTCTTTACCCATATTTAATTTCATCTCCTCTTCTGTGTTTGCAGGGTTCAACATTGTCTTACCAACATATACTCCATCAAAGATTACGTTTGCCTCCCCAGCTAATAAGTTATAATTACCATAGTCCTTAATCGTTGCCACTAAATAAGCATTTAGGTCAAGCTTAGGAGCAACATAATATTTATACTCCGCAGGAATAGCAAAGTCGTTAAGTGTAACACTATGTGACTTATTATTAGACATCACTGTGTACGGAATATTTATATCAAATGATACGTTTAGTTGTGATTCATTGACTTGAGTAAAGCTACTCATTGTACTCTCTTCATATACAACAGCGTCATTTAGCATAGAAGACGATTCAGCTTCATAACTCATCTTAGCAGACATATCTGCCATTACATTTAATCTCTTATTTGCATTTCTATTATATCCTGCAGTCGTTAGATAGGTATTATAATCAAGGAACCACGTTCTCCAAGTAGGAATAACATTACTCTGATTAGCTACACCACTTGTCAAGCTAAGATTCACACCTCTCCAGTCAATACCAGAACTCTGTTTTACATCCGCTTTATAAACTACTTTTACAGGAGAGTTAATCTTCTCTACTCTTAGGTCATAAAAAGGCTTCCATGACGCAGCATTCGTTAAATACTTAATCTGAAAAGGCACTTCACCCTCTCTGTCATTCATTACTTGTATAATCAGCTTACCCTTACTAGATTTCTCACTTTTGCCTTCATTAAAAGCAAGCTTATCTTGTAAATTGGTTAGTCGAGTATTAAGGTCTTCCTTCTTCTCGTTTAACTTATCTAACTCTGTACTCAGCTGTAGTCTCTTTGTTTTATAATAGTCTACTATCTTCATCACTTCTGCAGTAGTCGTTCCTTGTTCTCCACCTACTTTCTGATTAGAGTCTAATAAAGCAATTGTTCTACTTTCTACATCAATAGCATTATTCACCTTCTTTAATTCAGTTTGAACTAATTTAATACTATCTCTTACAGGCTTCAACAATGGAGAGTCTACTGGACTATCATATTCTTCTACATATCGATTACTATATTGTATAGCCATGACTGTAACCTCAGATATAGATCCGATCTGTATAGTAGATTCGTTTAGGTAATCAGCTACATTGGTGATCACCACCTCTGAAGTTCCCTTAGGCAACTTCACTTTGGCCTTATGTGTTAATTCAGCACTGTTAAAGTACACTCTAGCGCTCTCTAGCTTAGCAGGTGTAAACACAGGCTTCTGTGCCCATGTCATAACCGTAGTCAAAGCTAATGCAACAATCGTTAAATTCTTTTTCATAGTATTCAATTTTAAGTTATCCGAAGAGGTATTCTACTACATCTTCAATCTTAGTCACTAGAACAACCTTAATTCCTCTACCAGTATGACTAATCTTATTATATTTTGAAACAAAAATAGTAGAGAAACCTAGCTTCTCTGCTTCTTGTATACGTTGGTCTACTCTATTTACAGGTCTAATCTCACCAGATAGTCCTACCTCTCCAGCGAATGTAAAGTCTTTGCCAATAGACATATCTTGATCTGAAGATAGAATAGCAGCAACCACTCCTAAGTCAATAGCAGGATCATCCACTGTAATACCTCCTGTGATATTTAAGAAAACGTCTTTTTGTCCTAATCTAAATCCAGCTCTTTTTTCTAATACAGCTAAGATCATATTCAGTCGTTTCAGATTATATCCTGTTGCACTACGTTGTGGAGTACCATATACAGCTGTACTCACAAGGGCCTGTACCTCTACCATAAGTGGGCGCATACCTTCTAAAGTAGCAGCGATGGCTGTTCCTGACAATTCTTCTTCCTTATGTGATATAAGTATTTCAGAAGGGTTAGACACCTCTCTAAGACCACTTCCTTGCATCTCATAAATACCAAGTTCTGCTGTAGAACCAAAACGGTTCTTATTTGCTCTTAGTATTCGATACACGTGATTTCTATCTCCTTCGAACTGTAGTACAGTATCCACCATGTGCTCAAGCATTTTAGGACCAGCTATACTTCCATCCTTTGTTATATGTCCAATGATCAACACCGGAGTTCCTGTTTCTTTAGCGAATTTGGTTAGCTCAGCTGTACACTCTTTGATCTGAGATACAGTCCCTGCAGAAGATTCAATATATTCTGTATGCAAAGTTTGAATAGAGTCAATGATTAATACATCAGGCTGTATCTCCTCTATTTGACGAAAGATGTTCTGTGTATTAGTCTCAGTAAGAATATAACAGTTGTCATTAGCAGGATTAATACGCTCTGCCCTCATCTTTATCTGTTTCTGACTTTCCTCTCCTGATACATAAAGAGTCTTAAAAGGCAAACGCAGAGATATCTGTAATAATAATGTACTTTTTCCTATTCCAGGCTCACCTCCTAAAAGCACCATAGAACCAGGAACCAGTCCACCTCCTAAAACACGATTAAGCTCACCATCCATAGTATTCATACGTATTTCCTCTGTACTGTCTATCTCACGTACCTTTAGAGGCTTCGCTACCTTCTTCATGGTATTAGGAGAACTACTTACTGCTTTCCACGCTGTCTTTTCTTCTTTTTGGATTACCTCTTCTACAAGTGTATTCCACTCTTTACAAGCATTACATTGTCCTTGCCATTTAGCGTATTGTGTACCACAACTCTGACAGAAAAAAGCCGTCTTTACCTTTGCCATTACTTTCTATTTAAAATCTTCTTACGAAGATACGATGTTATCATTAGACAATAATAATATCATAAGAACTATTATAAAAACAAATAACAATGAAAAAAAAACCGACAATAATCAAACAATTTAAATCTAAGTAAAGCATATATTGTTAAATAGCATTTATATTTACTACAATAAAATACACTATTAACACATGAGAAAACTAATTTACACAGCTTTAATAGCTACACTAACATTAAGCTTTAACGCTGTGCATGCACAAGAACAAAAACTAGAGAAACGCTTTGAGGCCGGAATACACCTACTTGGAGTTGGAGTTAACTATGAATACCCAATAGTAGATCAGTTAACTGTACTAGGAAAAGTACAATACAATGTAGGCTTTTTTGGCAACTCGGATTATGTAGATTACATTGCTTCTTTGTCCTTAGGAGTAGAATCTAGATACTACTATAACTTTAATAAAAGAGCTAGAAAAGGTAAAAACACAAAGAATAACTCAGCTAACTTTCTTTCTTTAGGTTTTGATTATATGCCAGATGCTCTTACAAGTACGGATTCAAAAGACAACATTAAGGTAGTAAAATCATCTCATCTATCTCCTATGTGGAATATAAGACGAAATATAGGGCAATCTAATTTTTCTTACGAAGCTGGTATTGGTATTGATTTCTATAGAATACATTATGACTATAGACCAACTGAAAAAGAAACAGGCTTAGCGTTAAGATTAAGTATTGGCTATACCTTCTAATATATAGAACAAAAAAAGACCTACTCAATGAGTAGGTCTTTTTATATTTCTAATCAGCTAATTAGTTAGCTAATATAATAATCTTATTATCGCTTAATTCGATAGTTCCAAGACTGATAGGTAAATGATAAGTATCATTACTTACTTTCTCGAATTTAGAACTAAACTCTGGTGCAATAGAAATGTTTTGCCCTGTGAACTTTACACTTCCTTTTGTTAGGATAGAAACAATAGGAGCGTGATTATTTAACATCTGAAACTCTCCATTTGCTCCTGGAACTGAAACTGAAGTAACTTCTCCAGAAAATAAAGTAGCCTCAGGTGATACAATTTCTAATCTCATGTCGATCTCTTTAAATATTAATTAGATTATATTTCTGCAAGCATTTTCTCTCCAGCTGCAATCGCTTCTTCGATTGAACCTTTTAAGTTGAAAGCTGCCTCTGGTAAGTGGTCTAACTCACCATCGATAATCATATTAAATCCTTTGATAGTATCTTTAATATCAACTAATACACCTGGGATACCAGTAAACTGCTCAGCTACGTGGAATGGTTGAGATAAGAAACGTTGAACACGACGAGCTCTGTATACAGCTTGTTTATCTTCTTCAGATAACTCTTCCATACCTAAGATCGCGATGATATCTTGTAATTGTTTATATTTCTGTAAAATCTCTTTTACTCTTTGAGCACAAGCATAGTGGTCTTTTCCTAAGATCTCTGGAGTCAAAATACGAGAAGAAGACTCTAGTGGATCAACTGCTGGATAAATACCTAACTCTGCAATCTTACGAGATAATACTGTAGTAGCATCTAAGTGAGCAAACGTTGTTGCTGGTGCAGGGTCAGTTAAGTCATCCGCAGGAACGTAAACCGCCTGTACAGAAGTAATAGATCCTTTTTTAGTCGAAGTAATACGCTCTTGCATAGCTCCCATCTCAGTAGCTAATGTTGGTTGGTATCCTACTGCAGAAGGCATACGACCTAATAATGCAGATACCTCAGAACCAGCTTGAGTAAAACGGAAGATATTATCTACGAAGAATAATACGTCTTTTCCTTGGTCATCACCAGCTCCATCACGGAAGAACTCAGCAATAGTTAATCCTGATAATGCAACACGTGCACGTGCTCCTGGTGGCTCATTCATCTGACCGAATACGAATGTAGCTTTAGATTCTTTCATACCTGGTTTATCTACTTTAGATAAATCCCATCCTCCATTTTCCATAGAGTGCATGAAGTCATCTCCATATTTAATAATACCTGACTCTAACATCTCACGTAGTAAGTCATTACCCTCACGAGTACGCTCTCCAACTCCAGCGAATACTGAAAGTCCACCGTGTCCTTTAGCGATATTATTAATTAATTCCTGAATCAATACTGTTTTTCCTACTCCAGCACCTCCGAATAAACCAATTTTACCACCTTTTGCGTAAGGCTCAATTAAGTCGATTACTTTGATACCTGTGAATAATACTTCAGTTGAAGTAGATAAATCCTCAAATTTTGGAGCAGAACGGTGAATTGGTAAACCATTAGAACCTTCTTTTGGTAAGTTTCCAAGACCATCAATAGCGTCTCCTACAACATTAAACAATCTACCAAATACATCTTTACCAATTGGTACTTGGATTGGAGATCCTGTAGATGCTACTTCATATCCTCTACTTAAACCGTCTGTAGAGTCCATTGAAATTGTTCTTACTGTATCTTCTCCAATATGAGATTGTACCTCTAGGATTAATTTAGTACCATCTGGTTTTGTGATTTCTAATGAATCATAAATCTTTGGAAGCTCGGCATTTGCAGTGTTGAATACTACGTCAACTACTGGCCCGATAACTTGCGCAACTTTTCCTGTAACTTTAGACATTGCTTATGTATTTATTTAACAGCTATTTACGTTTATCGAAAAATTCTACTTTTTCAGAGTGCAAAGATAGTTTTTTTCTCTGAATATTAAAACTTTGAAATTTTATTTTAAATAAAAAAAAAGCGAGCCTTAAAAAGACTCACTTTTCTACTATTATTCAACCGTCACTGACTTAGCCAAGTTTCTCGGTTGATCAACATTACACTCTCTTAAAACAGCGATGTGATAAGATAACAGTTGTAATGGAATTGTCGTTAATATTGGAGTTAAAGCCTCAGAAATACCAGGTACTTCGATAACGTGATCAGCTAGTTCTCTTACTTGCTTATCTCCTTTTGTTACCACAGCAATGATTTTTCCATTTCTTGCTTTAATCTCTTGGATATTACTCACTACTTTATCATAGTGATCTTGATTAGGTGCAATTACAATAACTGGCATATGCTCGTCAATTAAAGCGATTGGACCGTGTTTCATCTCTGCAGCAGGATATCCTTCTGCATGTATATAAGAGATCTCTTTCAGTTTTAACGCTCCTTCTAATGCCACAGGATAGTTATATCCTCTACCTAAGTATAAGCAGTTTGTTGAGTCTTTATAAACCTGAGAGATTTTTAATATTTCTTCATTTTGAGTTAACGCTTCCTCTACGCGCTCAGGCACTAGCTCTAATTCGTGTAAATATTTTAAATATTCAGAATTAGCTAATGTTCCTTTAGCTTTTGCTAAACGAAGAGCGATTAAAGTCAATACTGTAATCTGAGTCGTAAATGCTTTTGTAGAAGCAACACCGATCTCAGGCCCAGCATGTGTATAAGCTCCAGCATGTGTCTCTCTAGAAATAGAAGATCCCACCACATTACAAACTCCAAATACGAATGCTCCTTTTTCTTTCGCTAATTTAATAGCAGCAAGAGTATCTGCTGTCTCTCCAGATTGAGAAATAGCAATCAAAACATCACTAGAGTCAATAATTGGGTTTCTATATCTAAATTCAGAAGCATACTCTACTTCTACTGGTATTCTTGCAAACTCTTCGATTACATACTCAGCTACTAAAGCAGCATGCCAAGATGTACCACAAGCAGCTATAATAATTCTCTTCGCATTTAAGAACTTATCGATATTATCTTCGATACCTGCCATTCTAATCAAACCTTGATCAGCTAATAAACGACCTCTAAAAGTATCTTTAATTACTTCTGGTTGCTCGTATATCTCTTTTAGCATAAAATGGTCATAACCATTTTTCTCGATTTGCTCTAAGTTTAATTGTAACTCTTGAACGTAGTGCGTAACTAATGAGTCATCTTTAATCTTGCGAATGCGCAATGGTTTGTGCAGTCTAATAATAGCCATTTCTTCATCTTCTAAATAAATAGCATTATTAGTATACTCGATAAAAGGTGATGCATCAGATGTAATAAAGTACTCATTCTCACCGATTCCGATAGCTAGTGGACTACCAAGTCTAGCAGCTATTATTTCGTCTGGTTTTTTGATATCCATTACAGCGATAGCATACGCTCCCACTACTTGATTTAAAGCGATCTGAACAGCTTTTCCTAACTTAACACCTTGAGTCTTTTGTACATCCTCGATTAAGTTAATTAATACCTCAGTATCTGTTTCAGATTTAAATGTATAACCTCTTTTAATTAATTCTTGTTTAAGAGAATCATAGTTCTCTATAATACCGTTGTGAATTAAAACTAATTCACCCGAATTAGAAAAGTGAGGGTGTGAATTCACATCATTTGGAACACCATGTGTAGCCCATCTAGTATGCCCTATACCTACTGTTCCTTTTTTTATTGTATCTGTACTTTTTTCTTCTAAATCAACAACTTTACCTTTCGTTTTACAAAGGTTGATTGTCTCTCCATCAAATATAGCTAGACCAGCAGAGTCATATCCTCTGTATTCTAATCTTGTTAAACCTTTAATAATAACAGGAAACGCATCGCGATGACCTATATATCCAACAATTCCACACATACTTGTTTACTTTTTAGCTTTAGTATAAAAAATCTCTAACTTCATCTTCTTATTGTCCAGTGTAGTATTAGTCCCATGAAGTACAACTCCGACTGGGCAACTAACAGCATAAGCTGGCACAACATTCACGTTAGTAGGTTCGTTGTTTATTTCGTTTTTTAATTTCTGATTAACATACCCTCCTACTGCAAAGTTATTTGCAACAGTCAAGGCTAGTTTAGGGCTCACGTCATTCTTACTTTTCAGAAGACCTCTTATGTGGTCAGTAATTTTAAACTTATAGTAATACCCTTCTTTTTTATTCTCTTTATCTTCTTTTACGAAGATACCGTTATATCCTTGTTTGATATACTGAGATGTACTCACTGCATCATTAGCAAAGTCTGACAACGCAATACTGTTGTCATAATCGTATAAGAACAGACGCTCAGGGATAGGTTGCCCTTGCATACGCTCCTTGTCTACATAGATCGTTAAGTAAGCTTCATTTAATAACGCTTCCTCTTTCTTAAGTGCTTTTAACTCTTCAAGATTATTAGACTTCAGAAGATCTATAACTGCTAAGCTACCTTGCCCTCCTTTTAGGTAAAGGCTCTCGTCACCTTGCACTTTATTCGCATTAGCTACTTCTGATTGGTAAGTTCCATCTAGAAGTGTGCTAAACATATTCACACTAAATTTCTTAGTTCCTATTGTATTTCCACTTAAGTTAAGAGTGATTTCTTTTCTTTCGCGTGTAATCACTTCTTTTCCATCTTCCCCTTTTGTCTTCTTATCTACTTTGAATATAACTACGATTTTACCTTTAGCTAAATCTAATAGACCAGCAGCACCTTTACTTCCGTTTCCTTCTGTTTTTAGGTATAATCCCTTAAACAAATCACTGAATCCATTAGCCTCTGACAACTTCGCTTTATTATCAGTAATAAATTTCTCGAAGTAGTTTTTATTCAAGTCTAACCACATTCCAGGGATAAGACGTTCTTTAATCTGATTGTCTCCCGTATTTGGATCTTTAACAGGGTTACCGTCCTTATCTGTTTTATAGATAACGATTTCTCTATTTGTAAAAGTAAAATTAGAATTCTGAGATGACTGCGTAGCAGTATTTAACTGTGTATTAATCTTATTTTTATCGATTAAAGCACCTGTTTGGTCAGTGTAGAATTTAGATGCAGAACCATCAGTTAGGTCCACATCCATTAAGTGATAATTATTCTGATAAACTTTTAAGTCTATAGAACCTTCACCATATACATTTTTAAGTTTATAGTAATTAACTTTATTATCTACTTTGTCAAATTGAGAAAAGTAAGGCACATACACATATACAGAGTCTACCTTTACATTATCACCAATATCTCCAACAACTGATGTTGAATTAGCTAGTTGTACAACTAAATCGTTACTAGTAGCACCAAATAATCCATTGTCTAAATACCCAAAAGGGACTTCTCCTAATCTACTTCCATCTACTGCACCATAAGCTTGGTTATAAGCTTTTATATCCTTTACGTTATACGATTCGATATCGAAGTTTCCTCCTCCTATTATATCGCTTCCCGTTTCTGTAAAATCACTCTCACAAGCTTGTAAGGCCATAAAGCCTAATACAAGAGATATTCCTTTTAATATATTCTTTTGGTTCATCTAGTCAATCCAATCTATTTGGGTTATTACTATTCTATTCTGATATAGTTATTAAAAAAACTTCTGATAAAATTCAGTATAAGCTTTAGCAAACTCATCTTTAGCTACGAAAGGTAAAAAAGGTTTTTCAGAAGACTCTATAAATTTTGTTAAATTTGAACTTACCTCTTCTGAAGCAACGATAACACCATCCGAATTTTTGATAGCATTAATCATGATACTTTCATAAGTAGGGTTCTCGAAGTCATTCACTACGTCTTCTGGGAAGCCATCGAATGCTATTTTTTCTTTCATAGTAGCATCTAATACACCACTAAATCCTTCACTAAAAATAGAAGTAACTACTTTCGTATCAGAGAAAATAGCTTCATCTTTATAATAATGTTTTAAATAAGCTGGTAACAATGATGCCATCCAACCTTGTACATGTATCACATCAGGAACCCAGTTAAGTTTCTTAACCGTTTCGATTACACCTTTTGTAAAGAAAATAGCTCTTTCATCATTATCAGGATACAATGTTCCATCCTCATCTGAGAAAGTAGATTTTCTTTTAAAATACTCGTCATTATCTATAAAGTAAACTTGAATACGCTCTTTCGGGATAGAAGCTACCTTAATGATTAGTGGCATATCCATATCATTTACGACTAGATTCATACCTGACAATCTAATAACTTCGTGTAATTGATGTCTTCTCTCATTTATGCTACCATATCTAGGCATAAAAATTCTTATCTGTCCTCCTTGATCATTAATCATTTTAGGAGCATCATAAGACATTAATGAAACTTCATTTTCTGCTAAATAAGGTACCACTTCAGATGATACATATAATATCCTCTTTTCTTTCATCTTCAATTATAATTTCTGTGTTTGAAACAAATAAACATTGCAAATTTACAAAAATTTATGCAGTTATTTTCTAAATAACTAATTTTGCCATTATTTTAAACACGAAGCTAATGTTTCTTTTTAGTACAAAAGCCGAATTACAAGCGTATTTGAAACCATTTCGCGACGCTAATAAGGCAATTGGTCTTGTACCAACAATGGGGGCCATTCACAATGGGCACCTTTCATTAATGGAACAATCATTAAATGAAAATGAATGTACTGTAGTGAGTATTTTCGTTAATCCTACGCAATTTAACAATGCAGAAGATTTAGAAAAATACCCTCGTACTTTAGAAAGAGATCAGGAGATCATTAAGTCTCTTTCTGAACAAATTGTAATATTTGCACCGTCTGTTGATGAGATTTACGGTGGAAATACTGTAGCCCAATCATTTGATTTTGATGGACTAGAAAACGAAATGGAAGGTGCTTCTCGCCCTGGCCATTTTGATGGAGTAGGAACTATCGTGAGTAAACTTTTTGAGCTTGTTACGCCTAACAAAGCTTATTTTGGAGAAAAAGACTTCCAACAATTGCAAATCATCCGCAAGATGGTAGATAAGCTTCATATACCTGTACAGGTTATCGGAGTGCCTATCTTCAGAGCTACGGACGGATTAGCCATGAGTTCTCGTAACGAACGAGTATCTACTGAAGGATTAAAAAAATCGACTTTCTTATATCAAGTATTGTTGAAAGCCAAGGATTTATTCAAAAGTGAAAGTATTTCTAAAGTTAACGCTTTTGTTGAGAATGAATTTAAAAATAATCCTAACTTTGAACTCGAATACTTCACTATAGCAGAAGAAGATACTCTAAAAACAGCTACATCTAAAGATGAGGCTCACAGATACAGAGGATTCTTAGTTGCTCATATCGAAGGCATTCGACTAATTGACAATATATCTTTTAACTAAAACTCACGCGAAATGCAAGTTGAAGTAGTAAAATCAAAAATTCACCGTGTAACTGTAACTGGAGCAGACCTACACTACATCGGAAGTATTACGATTGACGAAGTTTTAATGGAAGCTTCTAACATCATAGAAGGAGAGAAAGTTTCGATTGTTAATATCAACAATGGAGAACGCTTTGAAACTTATGCTATCCCTGGACCTCGTAACAGTGGAGAGATCTGCTTAAATGGTCCTGCTGCACGTAAAGTACACAAAGGGGATATCATTATCATTATTACTTATGGAATTATGGATTTCGAAGAAGCGAAGACATTCAAGCCTTCTATCGTATTCCCTAATGAAGAGACCAACACATTAACATAGCCTCTTATTGAAAAAAAATATCAGTAAATTATTGAATATATTACTCCCACTTTTGTTGGGAGTTTTTTTGGTTTATTACGCCTATAATCAGTTTACTGAAGACCAGATAGAGGAGATGAAATCTCAGTTTAGAGATGCTAATTATAACTATATTATCATCTCCTCTTTCTTTTCTATTTTAAGTCTATGGGCACGCGCCTATAGATGGAAGTACGCCTTGCGTTATATGGGGTACCCCGTATCCACATTCACTAACTTTATGGCTATCTCTATCGGCTACCTTCTTAACCTGACAGTACCTAGATCAGGAGAAATATCTAGAGCGATCGTATTGCAGAAATACGAGAAAGTCCCTTTTGACAAAGGCTTTGGATCTATCGTATCCGAGCGAATTATTGACCTTATCTGTTTATTGCTTTGCGTATTCGCAGCTCTGATCTTACAGTATGAAGTACTAAAAGACTTCTTATTAGCCAAGGTCCCAATAGAGAAACTAAGTATATTAGCTATCATCGCATTCGTCGGCTTATTAGCCACTATTGCCCTATTCTATTATAGCAAATGGAAAGTGATTCTATTTATTAAAAATAAAATCAAAGGACTTACAGAAGGAGTTAGCAGCATCTTTAAGATGCCTTATAAAGTTGGTTTCTTATTCCACACTTTTCTTATTTGGTTTGGCTATATCGCTACATTTTACTTTGGTACACACGCCATAGAAGCCACTAGCTCACTCAGCATTCCTATCGTTATGTCTGCCTTTGTAGCAGGTAGTTTTGCTGTATCTTTTACTAATGGAGGCTTTGGAGCATTCCCGCTAATCATCACAGAATTATTATCTATCTACAGCATCTCTGCTGTCGCAGGTACAGCCTTTGGGTGGATATTATGGACTACTCAGACAGCGATCGTAGTCATACTAGGAGCACTATCCTTCTTAATCTTACCCCTGTACTATAATCAAAAGAAGAACTAATCTCGCACTACCTCATCATAAAAAAAGTACCTATCTAAAAAATTAGACAGGCACTCTTTAATAGTACAAACCAGTAAATTGGTATAATGATGGTATAAACAGCGCTATCAGTTATAAATCATTATCTCTTTATAGGTTACTTTGTGGGGATAATTGTTGTTGTTTTAATATTGTGCTATCAAGTAATTGATCATATCTGTAGTTGTCACTATTCCTTGCAGTACATTATCCTTATCTACTACCGGAAGAGAGTGAAACTGCTGTTTAGAGAAGATCTCTGCTACATCTTTGATATTAGTATCATCCATCACCACGATTGGGTTCTTCGTCATTACATCTTCTAACTTATAAGCGTCATAAATAGCATCTAATGCACTTTGGTCTAAATCATTTGCTCCATATCCTATTTTTAAGATATCGTTGCTACTGATGATTCCCACTACATTCTCTGCTTCTATAACAGGGATATGTCTAATATTATATTCTACTAATAATTGGTTTACTTCACTTAACTTTTTATTAGTTGGCACAGCTATAAGTGCTTTAGACATAATTTGAGATACAGGTACTCTTTGTTTCATAGTGCTATAGTGTTTTATTGTTCTAGTACAAAGATTGCACTTACATACCTCATAATACATGATAAAAAGCAGGTTTTACTAAATAATAATGTCGTAATTTATATAGCAATGTTGTATTTATAGAACACATTATTCACCATAAGTGAATATACCACAATCTCAAAACTCTCCAATCCCTTGCCAATACTCGAAAAATAAAAATTGTGACAATTTATCTCAAAACAGTTTATCCAAGAACCTGTTTTTTACCTAAATTGCTTCATAATTAACTACTTAAAAATTATATCTATGGCAACAACGAACACTTATCTAACCTTCAATGGCAATTGTGAAGAGGCATTTAATTTTTATAAATCTGTATTTGGGGGAGACTTTATGTACTTAGGGAGATTTGATAGCATTCCAGACAGCCCAGAATTTATCGTACCAGAAGAGGACAAAAACAAAATCATGCACGTCTCACTTCCTATCGGTAAATCTATCTTAATGGGTAGTGATACCTCATGTGGCAACCCAACACCTGTAATACAAGGGAACAATTTCTCTATATCTATATCCACAGATAGCCAAGCAGAGGCAGATGATCTATTCGCTAAGATAGCGGTAGGTGGTACTGTAATCATGCCGATCGAAGACATGTTTTGGGGTGACTATTTTGGAATGGTATTAGACCCATTTGGCATCCAATGGATGATCAACTTCAGTAGAGACGGACAGTACTAATAAGACCTTACCCCCTAATCATCCCATCCCAATAGTAGCCTTCTGTTGGGATTTTTTTTCTAATTACACCACTTTATAAAAGACTAACTTTAAATAGAACTAACTAATATTATCCAACACTGCTGTTGTAGACACTATATAATTATCAATCCCCTAATAAGATCTCTTATTAGGGGATTTTCTTTTTATTCCCATTAGACATCTTCTGTTATCATCCTCTACACAGGTGAGACAATGTTTTCACTTTCCTTCCTATGCTACCTATTTGATAGTATAGTGATAGGCAGGTGATAGGCTTATTTATAGCACT
Source organism: Myroides profundi (assembly GCF_000833025.1). Lineage (NCBI taxonomy): Bacteria > Pseudomonadati > Bacteroidota > Flavobacteriia > Flavobacteriales > Flavobacteriaceae > Myroides > Myroides profundi. Next base: position 154,825 of record NZ_CP010817.1, on the reverse strand, counting down.
TTTTAGCCGACCAAATGCCCATCACTAGCCGACCACATGCCGACCACCACTAATATTAATGTAAAAAAGATAACAGAATACGCTAGTTCTAGCACCTATTAATCGTTCTAAAAAATGGAATTCAAGAGAATATTAGCTTGATATCGATAGAATTAAAAATAAAGGAAAGCTTATGCTCTAATAGATGAACAGATAATAAAATGAAGATAATCAACACCCTAAAAGACAAGAATGGAATAGATATCAAATAAAAAAGCCAGTCATAAGACTGGCTTTTGTTTTGCTCCCCCTCTTGGGCTCGAACCAAGGACCCTCTGATTAACAGTCAGATGCTCTAACCAACTGAGCTAAGGAGGAAGGTTATATTCTACCTTTATTGCATTGCAAATATATACATTTTTAATCAAATACCTCACTGTTTATAGGCTTTTTGAGCATTTTGTGTCAAAAAAAATGAAGCTTGAATTAAAACTATCTGATTATGAGATAGAAGAAAAATAAATATTTTTTATTTTTTTTTAATCATGAACAGAAAAAGGTTCTATTCAACCTGCTTAATGATTATTCATTAACGAGATTACTTGATATTATTACCAAAGATAGCCTCTAAACTTCTATCTAACTACTGTAGATAAATGATAGGGTAACTACCTAAAAAGTATGAACAATAAATATACTAAGAGTGGTTCTATAGATATTCACTTAAAAAACAGCGAAACAAAGTAAAAAGATAGCTCTTAAAAACACAGACGAATAATATACTCTAAACAATAATATATCTACTATAATTAAATCATGTTGATAGATAATAACACCCTACCTATACATAATTTCGTACATTTATACTAAACTTAAACCCTTTAAGCTATGATAGTTATTAGTCCAACTGAGTTACAAAATAAGCAGAAAAAATACTTAGAGTTAGCAGAGACTGAAAAAGTAGTTGTTAAACGCGGAGATAAGTTCATACATCTAGTTGTATCTGATAGAGCACTCATTGAGGATACCGCAGAACAAGGAATCACAGGAGATGAGTTAAAAAAACGTGTCTTTAAACACATTGATAAACTTTTTGAAAAATAAAAGACTAGTAACTACAGACTCCTATGATAAGGATAGTTTATGATCCAGAGATAGAAAATTACTTAAACAAACTCGTTACTATCTTATACGAAAATAAATATCTTAGTTCAAAATCGACTGCATACGATTATGTAAGCTAGATCATCGACACAATAGAAAAAGAAATAAGTGTAAAACCATATAAACCCGCTCCTCCTCATTTTGATCAATATGGAAAAGATTTAGTTTATGTTGTTTTTAAAAGGAATAACAATACTCAATGGTATGTCTTTTTCAAGCCTATAGATGATATATTCTATATCCGATATATAGGAAACAATCATACCTGCGCACAGTATATCACAGAATACAGTAGATAAACAGAGCTTGTACTACAGTGATAACGATAGAGAAGTGAAGTCAATAGTACTCCAAATAAAAAAGCCAGTCATAAGACTGGCTTTTGTTTTGCTCCCCCTCTTGGGCTCGAACCAAGGACCCTCTGATTAACAGTCAGATGCTCTAACCAACTGAGCTAAGGAGGAAGGTTATATTTTACCTTTATTGCGGTGCAAATATATAACGATTTTTAGTATCTGCAAATATTTAATTTAAAAAATTAAAACTTTTTTATTCTTCACTTTTTAAGGTCGGAAGCCCCAGTTTATAACGGTTTGCTATTAAGCGAATTACAAACACAGAAGCCGCACAGAATATTTGTGTAAAAATTATACCTACACCGAAGAAGTCAAGTAGATAGTATATCATCACCCCGAATATACAGGTCAGCGCATACCACTCCTGTTTAAAAATAGCAGGAATCTCATTAATCATTATATCTCTAACGATACCTCCTACTATCCCAGTGATAGTCGCCATGATCACTACTACCCAAAATGGATAGCCTAGAGACATGGTCTTCTCTGTACCTACCACAACAAATAAACCTAGACCTATACTGTCAAACCATAAGAAGGTACTGTTTAGATGAACTAATTGTTTTCTAAAGAGTACCACGAAGAATAATGCTAGTACTGTACACCACACATACACACTATTTAACATCCAGAAAGGCGTAACTCCTAATAGCAAGTCACGCAGAGTCCCCCCTCCTGTAGCAGTGACAAATCCTACTACTAATGCACCGAACCAATCAAGGCTCTTCGCTGAGGCCATGCGGATACCTGAAATAGCAAATGCACAAGTCCCAAAGAACTCAATAATGTCTACAAAGTGTATTGTAGTCCAAAAATCAATAAATTTATCTAGCATAACACGACAATATATGTATAAAAACCGCCCTATTTAATTACCACTGACTTCTTATTTACGAATGATAATAATCCTTCTTCCGCCATTTCTCTCCCTATTCCAGAGAACTTATTCCCTCCGAATGGTACTCTAGGATCAGAGATTACCATCTCGTTTATAAACACAGCTCCTTCGTCGAACTCGTGAACCTTAGATTTTAAAAATTCGACATCTTTACTAAACATCGCCACACCTAATCCGAAGCGAGAATCGTTGCTCATCTCTATCGCCTCATCGAATGTATCATATCCTACAATAACAGCTAGCGGGCCAAAAGTCTCTAGCTTAAATGCAGGCATATCTGGTGTGACATCTGTGATCACAGTTGGCTCGAACTTCGCTCCATCGCGTTTACCGCCTACTGCTATCTTCGCTCCCATCTGTACAGAATCATTCATAATGGTCTCTAGTTCTATCGCTAAATCTTCTCTAGCCATCAATCCGATACCTGTATTATGATCCATTAAGTCACCGAATCTGATCTCTCTAACTGCGGCTACAAACTTATCTGTAAATTCTTTAATAATAGCATTGTGGATTAAAAATCGTTTTCCTGCTATACAGCTCTGCCCAGTATTCTGAAATCTAGCATTGATAGCCGTAGGGATAAGAGCGTCTATATCTACATCTTCTCTTACGATAAAGGCATTACTCCCCCCAAGTTCTAACACAGTAGGTTTAATCAATTCTCCTGCTTTCTTCCCTACAGAGCTACCTGCTGCCTCACTCCCTGTAAGAGATACCCCCTTAATAATAGGTGATTCTATAATAGCATCTACTTCTCTACCTGCTACAGTTACATTAAAGTACACTTGCTCATACCCCTCTACTCTAAAGCAGTCTTCTAATGCCTTCGCACTAAGAGGCACATTACTCGCATGCTTCACTACTACAGTATTACCCGCTAATAAGGTCGGAATAGCAAATCTAAACACTTGCCAGAAAGGGAAGTTCCACGGCATCACTCCTAGAATGACACCTAAAGGATCATTCACCGTATACGTCTCTGTCCAATCTGTCTGTATAGTTCTTCCTTTTAGAATCTCTTCTCCATGCTCAATATAATAATCTATTAACCTCGCACTCTTCTCTGCTTCGGCTACAGCTTGCTTAATAGGCTTGTGCATATCCAATGTCATACATTTTCCATACTCCTCTACATTAGTAAGTAGGTTCTGCTTAACTTTCTGAAGATAAGCTACTCTATCACTCACTTTAAGTTTCTTCCAATTTAGAAATGCACTATTGGCATTGTCTAAAATATCTGTTACTACTTTGTCCATAGTTTGAATGTTTACATTTTCTCTAAAATTAATAATTGTTTTACAAACCTCCTTAAGCATCGAGATAAAATTTGACAACTCAGTTAAAATAACTAAATTAGTATCATCCTAAAATGAAATGACCATGAGTAGAAATCAACTAATTTTTCTAATCGGCATCGCATTATTTGCCCTGTCATTTATCTTATTTTACTTAAATGTAATAGGCGCACAGTTAGCTTACTTTGTGCTTCTGGTATCTTTTGTTATGATCGTTAGCCCATTAGTGATCTATCTATTTAATAAGTTAAACTAAAGTTTTACTTTTGTCAAAAAAAACAAAGATGGATAAAAATGTAAAGTTATTGCTCTTAGGGGCTTTCCTTTTTATAATCACTATAGTACTTCGTTCTATGACAGCTATCAGTAGTAGCGTTATCCTAGCGTTAGCTATTATATCGCTAGTCATCGTAGTAGTACCACTGTATAAACTAGTATTTAAAAAACTACGCAAATAAAAAAGCCAGCTTATAGCTGGCTTTCTTATTTGATATCTAGAAACTTACTTCTTTAATTCTCTTGTCAAGTTTTCTAACATTACTTCTGTCATAGAAGATAAGTCATACTTGTGGTTCCATCCCCAGTCTTGCTGTGCAGAAGTATCATCTATACTCGCTGGCCAGCTATCAGCGATAGCCTGTCTAAAGTCTGGATTATATTCTATCGTAAAGTCAGGGATATGCTTCGTGATCTCAGCTGCTATCTCTTCTGGCGTGAATGAGATACCTCCTAAGTTATAAGAAGAACGAATCTTCACATCTTCTTTCTTCGCTTGCATAATACCTACAGTCGCATTCAGAGCGTCTTCCATATACATCATCGGAAGTGCTGACCCCTCAGATAAGAAACAGTCATAGTGCTTATCCTCGATCGCCTTATAGAAAATATCTACTGCGTAATCTGTAGTACCACCACCTGGAGGTGTAGTCCAAGAGATTAACCCAGGGTAACGGATACTGCGTACATCTACTCCAAATTTGTTATAGTAGTACTCACACCAGCGCTCTCCTGTCTGCTTAGAAATACCATATACTGTACTTGGCTCCATCACAGTATACTGAGGTGTGTTATGTCTAGGTGTAGTAGGTCCAAAAACAGCTATTGATGATGGCCAGAATATCTTTTTAATTTTACCTTCTTTAGCAAGGTTTAATACGTGGAACAACGAGTTCATATTTAAATCCCAAGCAAAAGCTGGATTTTTCTCTGCAGTTGCTGATAACAATGCAGCCATTAAATATACTTCCTCTACTTGATGTTTTTCTATAACTGCCGCAACAGCGTCAAACTCCATAGCATTTAATGTCTCGAAAGGTCCCGAACTCATAAGAGCTTCATTTCCTTCTCTAATATCAGAAGCGATAACATTCTCACTTCCATAAACATCTCTTAATTTAAGCGTTAGCTCAGAACCTATCTGTCCGCAAGCTCCGATTATAAGAATTTTGGTTCCCATTGTTTGTGTATTTAAAAAGTACACAAATATAGTTTAAGTCCCATTACAAATCAATTTTCACCACCAACATTCCCATAACTTTATAACTTATATAACAATCTGACAATCTAAGTGGTATAAAATAGCTGAGAACTTTGTAAATTTGACCTCTAAATCATAAGAACAATGAAAAGCAATTTATATATACTTCTACCTCTTTTATTCTTCGTATCTATCGTATCATTCTCGTGTAAAGACGAAGAGAAGTTCGTGAAAGAACAAGAATTAAAAATAGCGCAACACAATGATAGTGTGTATGACTATCTAACGAAGAACTGGAATCTACGTATTCCGGCTGCTTCTGCAGAGTTAGACGTTATCCTAAAAGAGTGGAAACCTTGGCAAGAGTTTGCACAAGAGGTAAAGTTAAAACCTGTATCTACTATAGGGGCTTTTCAGAAGAGTGCTAATAGAATAACAGAATTACTACAAAGTCTGACTTACCAACAGTATCCTCAGGAACTAGACTTGCCTGACATCAAAGCTAGAGTGGCACTTCTACAAACTTCTCTAAACAACTTAAATATGTTCTTAGAAGTGACTCCGATAAGTATAGAAAAGTTAGATCAAAACCTGAAACATACCAACACTGCGCTAAGACTACTTCTAGCTCAGATGGATGAGAACATTGTCAAAGCAAAGTTGCCACAAGAAGAAGGTGAAGCTGAAATGCTAGAGGCTATTAACGAAGAAAGAAGGGCTAACCCAACACCAGAAAACGAATAGAGCATGGATATTAAACAACGCTTTCAAGAGTCTTCAAAAACAAAACAACTCCTCCAAGACCTACAGTCTAGAGGTAATAAAATATATCTAAAAGGATTAATAGGCTCGGCTATCTCATTTCAGATAGAAGCCTTATTCCGAGAAGCTGATGCTCCTTTTTTATTAATATTCAATGATAAAGAAGAAGCTGCTTATTACCTAAATGATCTAGAGACATTAGTCAATAAAACTGATGTTCTCTTCTACCCAGGTTCTTATAGAAGACCTTATCAGATAGAAGAAACAGATAATGCTAATGTACTACTACGTGCAGAGGTATTGAATAGAATTAGTTCTCGTAAGAAGCCTGCTATCATTGTTTCTTATACAGAGGCTATATTCGAAAAAGTGGTTACTAAAAAGGTATTAGAAAAAAATACACTTAAAGTACATCAGGGAGATAAACTATCTATAGACTACATCAATGAGGTATTGTTTGAGTACAATTTTAAACGAGTTGATTTCGTAGCTGAGCCGGGAGAGTTCTCTGTAAGAGGAGGAATTATAGACGTATTCTCTTTCTCTAATGACAATCCGTACCGTATAGAATTCTTCGGAGACGAAATAGATAGTATCCGTACCTTCGATGTAGAAACTCAGTTATCTGTAGATAAACAAAAGAAAATCACTATCATTCCCAACGTAGAGAACAAATTCTCTGCAGAGGTAAGAGAGAGTTTCTTAGAATATATTTCTGAGAAGACTATTGTACTAACGCAGCATACTGCTATGACAGTAGAACAGCTAGACCGTCAGTTCGATAGAGCTGTAGATACCTTCTCTAAGTTAAATAAAGATTTAAAGCACAAGGAACCAAAAGATATGTTCTTAGACGGACAATCTTTCTTACATAAGCTAGAGCTATTTACGTTACTGGAGCTGAATGATACCAAACTGATGGATGTCAATAAGACCGTTGAGTTTCACATCAAACCTCAACCTTCGTTTAACAAACAGTTTGACTTACTGGCTCGTAACCTGAATGACAATACAGACAATGGGTTCTATAACTACCTATTCTGCTCTAATGAGAATCAGGCTAAGCGCTTCAAAGATATATTTGAGTCTCTTAAAGAAGATGATAATCACAAAGTAGTACAATCATTCAAGACAATCGTGATGCCGATCTTCGAAGGGTTTATCGATGAGGAGAAGCAAATCGTCTGCTATACTGACCACCAAATCTTCGAACGCTATCACAAGTTTAGTATCAAGAATGGATATACTAAAAAACAAACGATCACACTAAAAGAGCTAAACTCTCTTTCGGTAGGTGATTATGTAACGCATATAGATCATGGTATCGGTAAGTTCGGAGGGTTACAAAAAATACAAGTAGAAGGAAAGACACAAGAGGCTATCAAGCTAGTATATGCTGATAATGATATCGTCTATGTAAGTATTCACTCTCTACACAAAATATCAAAATACAATGGTAAAGATGGGGCTGTACCTAAGATCCATAAATTAGGTTCGGCTGCATGGAAAACCTTGAAGAATAAAACAAAGGCTCGTGTTAAGCACATTGCCTTTAACCTTATTCAACTATATGCAAAACGCCGTTTGCAGAAAGGATTCCAATGTGCCCCTGATAGCTATTTACAGCATGAATTAGAAAGTTCTTTTATCTACGAAGACACTCCTGATCAGCTAAAAGCGACACAAGAGGTAAAGGCCGATATGGAACAAGAAAGACCAATGGATCGATTGGTATGTGGGGATGTAGGTTTTGGAAAAACTGAGGTAGCTATTAGAGCTGCCTTTAAAATGGTCGATAATGGCAAACAAGTCGCAATATTAGTCCCTACGACTATCCTAGCCTTTCAGCATTATCAGACATTCACAGAGCGTCTGAAGGATATGCCTGTACGTGTGTCTTATATCAATAGATTTAGAACTGCTAAACAAAAAGCAGAAATATTAAAAGACCTGGAATCTGGTAAGATAGACATCCTAATCGGTACACATCAGTTAGTGAATAAAGGCATTGTGTTTAAAGACCTAGGGTTATTAATTATAGATGAAGAACAAAAATTCGGAGTAGCTGTAAAAGATAAGTTGAAAACGATATCAGAGAATGTGGATACACTTACACTTACTGCTACACCTATCCCGCGTACACTACAGTTCTCTCTGATGGCTGCACGCGACTTATCTGTGATAAGCACTCCTCCACCAAATAGATATCCTATCGAAACAAATGTGGTAGGATTTAATGAAGAGGTGATTAGAGATGCTGTGTCTTATGAGATAGAAAGAGGTGGTCAAGTGTACTTCATCAATAATCGTATAGAGAATATTAGAGAAGTAGCGGGTATGATACAACGTCTCGTACCAGATGCTAAAGTAGGTATCGGCCATGGTCAGATGGATGGTAAAAAGTTAGAAGAACTAATGCTCGCATTTATGAATGGGGAGTTCGATGTACTCGTTGCTACTACCATTATCGAGAGTGGATTAGACGTACCTAATGCTAATACAATATTAATTAATAACGCAAATAACTTCGGGCTATCTGACTTACATCAGATGAGAGGTCGTGTAGGACGAAGTAATAAAAAAGCGTTCTGTTACTTCATCTGTCCTCCTTATTCTGCGATGACAGAAGAAGCGAGAAAGAGAATACAGGCACTAGAGCAATTTAGTGACTTGGGTAGTGGTCTAAACATCGCTATGAAAGACTTAGAGATTAGAGGAGCTGGTGATATCTTAGGAGGTGAACAGAGTGGTTTCATCAATGAAATAGGATTCGAGACGTATCAAAAGATCATGCAAGAAGCTATCGAAGAGCTTAAGGCTAACGAGTTTAAAGACCTATACGAAGAAGAGAATAAAGAAGAAAACAAGGTATTCGTAAAAGATACTCAGATAGATACTGACTTCGAGATATTGTTCCCTGATGAGTATATTAATAATATCACAGAGCGACTAAACTTGTATAACGAACTGAGCTTAATCACGAATGAAGAAGTCTTGCAGCAGTATGAACAGCGATTAATAGACCGATTCGGTGCACTGCCACGTCAGGCTATTGCTTTATTAAATAGCTTACGCATCAAATGGCATGCAGCTAATATGGGAATAGAAAAGATCGTGATGAAACAAGGAAAGATGATTTGTTACTTCTTAGGAGATCAACAGTCAGACTTCTATCAATCTGCTAAATTTAGAAAGGTATTAATCTTCGTACAACATCGTTCTAATATCTGTGAGATGAAAGAGAAACAAACAAAGAATGGACTGAGACTCTTACTTACTTTTAAAAATGTAAAGTCTATCAAACAAGGTTTAGAATACATTGAACTTTTGGATTCAGCTGAAGCTTAACATAAACTTATAACGCCTGATATTGTATTAATATCAGGCGTTTCTATATAATCTATAATCAAAACTCAAATAGAGGCATTTACAACCATTAATCTTATTCTGACACAATAAGTTACTGCACACAGCTAATTCTCTCTGTAATAAAAGAAAAAGGAGCTTTGCATATAGTGCAAAGCTCCTCTGGTATATAATTTAAAACTTACTATTAATAACCGAATAAGTCTTCTAGGCTAAGTTCTTTTACTTTACCCATTTTCTTAACAGCTTCCCAATCTAAGTTCTCTTTCTTACCTAATAATCCTACGTTGAAAGTTTTTCCTTTTACGTATTTATCGAAGTAGTTAACTAGATCTGTCATCTGCATATTCTGTACTTGAGAGTAGATATCTTTATTAATATCATAGTCAATACCTTTCTCTTTTAAGCTTAACCAGTAAGAGAATATCTGTGCTTTAGTATAACGTTGAGTAGCGATATTCTTAAGAACAGTATTTTTAGCATTTTGGAATTGGCTTTCTCCTTGAGGCATAGCATTCATTAATTCCATCATTGCTTCTACTGCCTGTGGTAATTTATTCGCTTGTGTACCTACATAAGCCATTACATAGTTATGTTTATCTGCTTTTGCAGCATTCATATAGTATGCATAAGCTGAATATGCTAATGATTTAGACTCACGAATTTCTTGGAATACCACTGAAGCCATTCCCCCTCCAAAGTAGTTATTAAATACAGAGCTAGTCGCTAATAAATCTTTATTAAACTTACCTTCTCTTGCTCTATAAGTAATCTCTGCTTGAACCATATCATAAGGAGCAAAGTACAATGTTCCGTCAGTAGCTGGTTCTGGATATACTTTAGCAGCAGGTATTTTCTTACCTTTTCCTAAGTTATGGTGCTCTACGATCGCTTTCTTCGCTGTTTCCTTATCGTTACCGTAGTAGAAAACATCATTGTTGTAATCGAAGAAGTTATGAATTAACCCAACTAATTCTGTTGGCTTAATAGTCTTTAATTCATTCTCACTTAAGATATCTTTAAAACGGCTTAACTCTCCATTAGAAACGATATAGCTATTCAATGCTCTTTGGATTCCTCCTTTGCTTGATTTAGCATCTAAACGCCCTTTTAAGATCTGATCTACCATATTAGCATAAGCAGTATCGTCTGCCTTAGCATCAGTCACTAAATGCTCTAATAATTTGATACCTGCAGGGATGTTTTCTTTCAGTCCTTTTACAGTGATATACGTCTTATCTGTACCTGTACTAATACCATAAGAAATACCTAACTTATAGAACTCTTTCTTAATATCAGCAGCAGAATACTTACTAGTACCTAAATAATCTAAGTATCCTATAGCTAATGATAATTTATTGTCATTATCAGAACCTACTTCAGTAATATAAGTTACTGTTGCTAGATCATTAGTAGTATTCTTAATAGAATATAATTGGCTATTCGTTTTACCAATCTTCTCTTTTTGAATAGCGCTATTGAAATCAACAAACACAGGAGCTATTTCTTTAACTTCTATTCCTTTTAGGCGTTTATAGAATTCTGATTCACTATCTCTATTGATATCGATAGGCGTAATACCTGGATTCTCTACACGTACTAAGTCTTTATTCTCTCCTTGACGTTTATAGATAACAACATAGTTATCTTTATAATTTGCTTTAACGAAGTCGATTAACTCTTGTTTAGTGACTTTAGACATACGCTCTAAATCAGAAACAGCTTGCTCCCAAGTACGACCGTGAATAAATGCTTGGTACATTTCTGTAGCCATTGCATCATTACTTTCTAAAGCTTCCATAGAGTTTTTACGGAATTCATTGACAACTGCGTTTAACAACCACTCATCAAATTCTCCTTTTTTAAGTTTCTCTATTTGAGCTAATAATAGATCCTTAACTTCTTCTACAGTCTGTCCTTCATTAGGCATACCTGTCAATTGATGTACAGAATAGTCCTTCATTACCATAGGAGAACTAGACGCATACAACGCTTTTTGTTGCTGATTTACATCTAAATCTATAATACCTGCCTGACCATTGCTTAACAACATATCGATCAAGTTAAGATAAATAGCATCTTTCGTCTTAACTCCTCCTAAACGGAAGCCTATTTCTACACGCTCTGCTTGTGGGCTATAGATGTCCTTAACTTGTATCTTAGTTAGAGGCGCCTCTTGAGCGATATATTCTTTAGGCTGATTCGTTTTCTTCATTGAACCGAAGTAAGCATTAACTAACTTAATCGTAGGCTCAAACTCTAAATCACCAACTAATACAACAGCTATATTATTTGGTACATAGTATTCGTTAAAATAATTATTAATAGCTACCATAGAAGGGTTCTTCAAGTGATCTGAAGTACCTATCGTAGTCTGAGTTCCGTAGTGTGTAGTTGGGAATAACAACTTCATCATTGCTTCATGTGAAGCCCAATAGTCATTATCCTGTCCTCTATTAAACTCTTCATATACTGCTTCTAATTCTGTGTGGAATAGACGCAATACTAGTTCTGAGAAACGCTCACTCTCTATCAATAAGAATTTCTCTAACTCATTAGAAGGAATTACGTTCTTATAAACTGTCTCATCAAACCAAGTATGAGCATTCGTTCCAGTAGCACCGATAGAAGCCACAGCTTTATCATACTCATTTGCAACAGCGTACTGAGATGCAACTTTAGAGATCTCGTCTATTTTTTTATAAATAGCTTTCTTTTTCTCTACATCTTTTTCGGCTTTATGTTGTTCGTACAAATCAGAGATTTGCTTAATTAACTCTTGCTCTTTTGCCCAGTTTACAGTACCTAATTTAGAAGTACCTTTAAACACCATATGCTCAAGATAGTGAGCTAGTCCTGTACTATCTTCTGGATCGTTATTAGATCCTGTACGAACAGGAATATACGTTTGTATACGTGGTTCATCATGGTTCTGAGCTAAATATACTTTCAACCCATTTCCTAAAGTATACACTCTTGCCTTAGCTGGATCATTCTCTACATATTCATACGTAAATCCATTAGCATCTTTTTTAGTAACAGTTTTATACTGCGCATGCATCGAAGCACTTACAGAGAAAATAAAACCGAACAGTAAATACCTTTTTTTCATTTGTCGGTGTTTTTGTGTCTATTTTCCAAAGCTATAAAATAAATTTCACACTCTTTTATTAAAATTCAATCTAAATTATAAACATAAAAAAAGGTCAGTTGTAATATCACAACTGACCTTTACATATATTTTAATAATATGCTTATTTTACATCTACTGCTTCGTGAATAGGTGTACCTATATTTCCATTAGGTGCCTCTATTTTTAAGATCTCAGCAATAGTTGGCGCTATATCAGTCATATGAGTCTCGCGGATAGTCTTACCTGGCTTAACTCCCCATCCCATAAATACAGCTGGTATATGAGCATCATAAGACCCCCAAGTTCCATGAGTTGTTCCTTTAGCATCTTTTCTTCCACTATACCATTGTGGTTCTAAGATATACTGAATCACTCCACTTCTTTTGATGTTATATCCATTAACTATACGCTCACGTATCTTAGCAGGAATAGCTGCTGTAGCTGCTTTATCCATATCTGTAACAAAAGCAATACCTTCTAACTTCTTCATCTCTTTAACGATAAACTCACGGATATCATCTTCTTCTAAGTCTTTTTCTTGTACCAAAGCATTGTTTAAATGAACTTGGTAGTTAGTTAAGCTCTTGATGATTTCTTTCTCACCGAACTTTTTCTCTAACTTTTCGTTCAATACTTTTTTTGCTTCAGCTGTATTAAAATAACCTGAGTTACCTTTTTGATCAGCAAAATACTTAGGATTATGAGCAGCTCCATGGTCTGCTGTTAAAAAGAAAGTATAGTTTCCTTTTCCAACTTTCTTATCTAAATAAGTTAAGAACTCTGCTAAATCAGCATCAAGTCTTAAGTATGTATCTTCTATTTCTATTGAATTAATAGCGAATTGGTGTCCTACATAATCTGTAGAAGATAAACTTACCGCTAAGAAATCTGTAACTCCAGCAGGATTAGCTCCTAATGCTTCGCTATCAATCGCAGCTTTTGCAAAATCAAGAGTTAATGAATTACCAAATGGTGTAGCTTTAATTAAATCATACCCATTATCTTTCTTTAGTTTAACTAAATCACGAGGGAATACAGGCTTTGCTTCACCTTTATATGTTTCTTCATACTCATTATCATCAGCAGTACTTAATACATACGTATCTATTGGATACATTGTATTCCATCCTTTCTTAAAGTATTTGTCAGCTAACTTCTCTTTATTAAATGACTTCACCCATTTAGGTAAATCATTCATATAAAAAGTACTTGTAATCCAATCACCAGAAGCTCCATCTAACCAATAAGCAGCATTAGCAAAATGACCTGCAGGCAATATACCACCTCTATCTTTTATAGCAATACCTACTACTTTTGATTGGAAATTAGTAGCTAGTTTTAACTGATCTGTCACAGTAGACACTAATAAATTCTTTGGTGATTGTTTTCCAACTTTACCTACACCTCCTACAGCTTCTACACTATCATCTTGAGTACAGTACATACTCTCACCTGTCGCTTGAATGATAAAATCATTACCCGCTATTCCATGTACAGCAGGTACACTACCTGTATAAATAGTACTATGCCCGATAGCAGTATAAGTTGGGATATAATCTATAAGTGTGTTTTCACTTGAAAAACCTTCGTTTAATAAGCGTTTAAATCCATTATCTGAATAGCGATCATAGTATTTATAAAGGTAATCCCATCTCATCTGGTCTACCACGACTCCTACTACTAACTTTGGTTTCGGTAATGTTTCACCAGCTAAGGCAGAAAGTGAAAACATACAGCCTACTGCTGCAAATAAGGTTGTTTTAAATTTCATTTATTTAAGATTAGTTTTGTTTAATAAGGTCTCTGTCTACAAAACTATTAAACTCAGAGACTTTACAAACATTTAATAGACAAAAAACTTCAATATTAACATTTAAAGTTATCTAGTTCAAAAGTAAACTTACTCCTTAATTCCAAGATTAAGAGAGTGTTATTATTTTGAATTATTGAAAACAATAAAGGCCATCCAAATTTATGAATAGCCTTTAAGCTAACTAATTCTTTAATATCTGTAAACTGATTAGATATTCGGATTATAATCCGATTCTGCTTTAGGTACTCTCCACGTCCATTTATTATTCATTTCTGGAGTGAATTTTCTAGCAAAGGTAGGACTAGCATTACCTCCTTTTGATCCTACTTTTTTATCTATAGTTAAGTTCCAACGCTTATAATCAAACCAATCAAATCCTTCGCCCCATAACTCAATACCTCTGTACTTTACAATTTCATTAAATAAGTCATTCCCAGTTTTTCTACAACTGTAATTAACATCACGTCCAGATTCTCTTGTTAAGTTCTCTAATATTTTAGATGATTCATTATCTCTACCTAAAAAATGTAGTGCCTCTGCTTCTATTAAATACATTTCCGAAGAACGAAAATGATTTAAATGCATTACTCCAGGGTTTGTATTATTCTTAACCTTAACTTGCATATAAGCCGCTGTCTTTGCATCACTCTGAATATCTGGATATTTTACTCTAATATCTTTATCTAATTGACTCTTTGCAACTGTTAAACCATTGTCTTCATTATATTCTTTTGTTGGATATCCTGTAGGATCAATAAACAATTCTTTTCTTATATCAGAACCTGGAATAGTTTCGTAGAACTCCTTACTGATTCTACTTGGTGTATTTCTAACTGCACCCGCATTAGAATTATATGCCATATATGCTCCATAAGAATAATAATGTAATTGTTCATCTGCTGCCCCATAACTACTCCATATCCATTCTGAAGTTGGATTACCAAATCCTGCTTTATAAGCTGTAGTTGACATTAAAGGATAATCTTTTTTAGCTAATCCTGCTTCTCTTAATGCAACAGTATAATCTTGTTTATTCAACGCTGCTCTAGCATATATTGCATGAGCCACGCTAGAGTCAACAAAATAATTCTTAGAAGCTTCTCTCTTATAGCCACTCTCTCCAAACAATTGAATTGCTAAGTCCAAATCTTTATAAATCTGTGCATAAACATCTTTTAGTAATGATAGTGGCAATTCTTTAGAATCATTAGGTGATAACCTTAACACAACAGACTTTGTCTCTCCATTGTTAGAATCTATCCAACGATTACCATATATTTGAACTAACATCGTATACGCATATGAACGATAAGCTAAAGCTTGAGCTTTTAAATACTTCTTATCATTTACAGGACCTTCTGCTCCGTCAACATTAGCAATAATATCGTTAGCATTTGTAATTAACATATAATAATAATGCCATGGATATGCATTTAAAGAGCTATTTGTGTTCTCAATATTCTCTAGGTTAGCAATAGAAGCAGATACATCTTTTCTAAAGTTATTTCCAGGATACTCTCCAAAATATAACTTTATAGTTCCTTCTCCATTATAACCTTGTCCTATATGCTGAGCAGTCATCAGTTTAGCTAATCCATTTATAGCCATAGCAACTGTTTCTGTACTTTTAAATACATTACTAGGAGATGTTTGATTAGTTGGTGTTGTATCTAAATAATCCGTACTACAAGCCCCTAAAGTCAATACTGTAGACAACAAAACGTATTTTATATATTTTATTTTCATTTTCTTTAATTTTAATCATTAAAATCCTACATTAACTCCAAATATTACTGTTCTAGCAGTTACCCAAGCATCTTGACTTGTTCCATTAAATGATTGCTGAGGGTTCATCCCTTTTAGTTTTGTAAAAGTTGCTAAATTCTCAACTCCTAAATTCAAACTCATTTGACTTACTCCTATTTTCGATAACATTGTTTTTGGCATCTCATAGTTTAAAGCTATATTTTTAACTACTAAATAATTACCATTTTGAATAAATCTATCAGATAGTGCATTATTCTGTGATCCCACAGTTCCAAACTGCACCAAGGGTGTTCCATTTGGATCAATTCTATTAGCTGAAGTTTCGGTCATCCCTTCTGGTACACCATTCCAAGAATTTAAAACATCCTTATGTATAGCACTTGGTGTAGTATTAACAGACATTAAACTCATGTAAGAATAATCTACCATCTTCCCTCCTAAAGCATAAGTAAATAATGCTGACAATGAAAAATTCTTATATGACAATGATGTTGTAAAACTTCCCTCCATTTTTGGTAAAGCATTTCCTGCAAACTCTCTTTTACCAAATGAAGTATTAGTTGTATATGTAACTCCATTAATAGTAACTAAATTAACAGCATCAATCTTATCTTTACCAGGTGCAGAACCATTAACATCATAATTTTCAGTATCAACTATATACAGAGATTTACCTGTCATTTGATCAACTCCTACAAACTGAGGTATCCAAAATTCATAGATACTTTTACCCTCTTTACGTAAGAAAGGTGAAGAAGGAATACCTTCTTTTCTATTCTCTGCAGGTAATTTAACAAGTTTGTTTTTCAACCAAGTTGCATTGAATCCAACATTCCATTTCCAATCTTTATTACGAATAATATCAATATCAAAAGACATTTCAAGACCACTATTTGAAATAGTACCTACATTACTAATAACACTTGATTTTATTGTCCCAGCACTAGTTGAACCATTTGATAAAGGCATATTCAAATCAAATAATAAATTTTGAGAACGTTTATCAAAGTATTCAACTGTAAAATTAGCTCTATTAAATAGTCTACCATCTAAGCCAACATTTACAGAAGATGATGTTTCCCATTGTAAATCATCATTACCATTTTGGTTTTTGTATAACCCTGGTGTCCCTCCATTTTTCACTAAAGCATATAAAGCTTGGTAAGCATAAGTTCCTGCTCCACCATCATTACCAACTTCACCATAAGAAGCTCTTAATTTTAAATAATCAATTTGTTTTACTTTGAAGAAGTCTTCAGCAGAAACAACCCAGCTACCTCCTACAGACCAAAAGTTACCCCATCTATTATCTTTATGAAACTTTGAAGAACCATCTCTACGAAATGATCCTTCAATAAAATACTTATTGTCATAATTATACTTTACTCTAGATAAATATCCTTCAGTTCTGTATTTAATAGTATAATCAGTTAAACTCGTGACATCACTAAAGTTTGCCCATTCAGGTATACCTGGAAATGTTTGTCCTGCCTTTAATCCATATAAATAACTGTAGTCATTATTGAAATTCTCATGTCCTACTAACACATCTAAATTATGATTTCCAAAGCTTCTATTCCAATTTAATAATTGTTGAGCAGAGTAAGTTTTATATCTATAGATATCACGTCTTGAACGACCGCTATTTCCCTTTCCATCTCCAATAATAGCATTATCATACTTTCTCTCTTCTGAATTCCTAAGACTCAAATCTCCTTTGATTGTAAAAGTAAAATCTTCTAAGAATTTAAAATCAGCATAGAACTGTCCATTAACAGTATTACGAATAGACTCAATACTATTTAACTCATTTTCCCAAATTACATGACGCCCTGCATATTGTTTACGGGTACTATCTCCTGAGTCATAAATCTTTTGACCATTATCATCATATATATAATCCCCTGTTTTTTGATCATGTAAATGCACAGGGTAGATAGGAGCAATACTACGCGCATACATAAATGGATTTGTATATGATCCTGTATTATCTGTTGTTGCATTCAGTCCATTAGACATTTGATGTGAAGCAGCAATATTTGTCCCTACTTTAATAGCCTCATTTACTTTATAATCAGCATTCACCCTTCCAGTAAAGCGTTTAAAATCACTCCCTTTAAAGTATCCTTCATTATTTAAAAATCCTCCTGAGAAATAAGCTCCTCCCTTATCATTAGCCACACGTCCGCTCATATTGATATCTTGATACATACCAGTTCTTTCAATAGGTTTATACCAATCTAAATCTCCTGCATATCCAGGTAAAATAGATGCGTTTGGTTTTAATTTACCATTTGCATCAAATAATTGATCACTTGGCAAATTATAAATATTTGTAAGAAGTATATCACTAATTAATTTTTGATTAGCTAAAACACTTGCTTGTTCAATATTAGTATCCGCACTTATTAGATTATTTCTATAACCTGTCCACATAGTCTCCATAAAGTCATTAGTCCCCATAGTTTCATACTCTTTGATACCACGAGTAAATAGACCTTGTTTCATATTAACTCCAAAAAAACCTTTCCCTTTTGATGCCTTCTTTGTAGTAATCATCACAACACCATTTGACGCTCTATTACCATATAAAGTAGAAGCAGAAGCATCCTTTAAAACAGACATGCTTTCTATGTCATTAGGATTGATATCAGAAATATTTCCTCCAAAAGCTACGCCGTCTACAACTAATAAAGGGCTATTAGATGTTAGTGAAGAAAAACCACGGATACGGATAGTTGGCTCAGATCCAGGTTGCCCTGAAGTATTGTTTACTCGAATACCTGGAGCTGCACCTTCTAATGCTCCTAAAGCATTAGTCCCTGGTCTTTTAGTAATATCATTACTTTCTATAACTGCGATAGCACCTGTTACAGATTCTTTCGTAGCAGTACCATAAGCTACAACAACTACATCCTCTAACACTTGACCATCTTCTTTTAATTTTATGTCATAATGTGTTTTTGATGTTAACCTAATTCTCTGTGTTTCATAGAACACATACGAAACAACTAACACATCGCCTTCGCCAGCATTAATTGTAAATATCCCATGATCATCTGCACTTGTTCCAAAGTCAGTTCCCTCTAGAACAATAGTTGCACCAATCAACGGTAAACCTTCAGTGTCTTTTACACTTCCAGTTATGGTCTTTTTTGCTTGTGCAAAAACTACACTTGTTAACACAAGCATAGAAAACGTTAAGTAAAGTTTTAATTTCATAAACATCTTTTTAAGATTATTTTAGCATTGCCAAAAATATAAAAAAATGAATCAAAAAAAACACATATAATATATAATCAATACAAACACCTAAAATAAGAACAAAAACAAACCTTAATTCAGATATTATATTAATTTATTTAACTTAAAACACACTATTTAAAAGATTAAAAATACTCATTTTGTATGTTTATTTTAACCAAAAATACTCATTTGTTAATTTTTAATTAATATTAACTTAATATATAAAAAATACAATTCATTCTATACTTTACTATATTCTGTATACCTATTTTCATCCTTTTATCCCGTACCTTTACATAACATACTAAAATAAACAACATGACAAAACCATTTAAAGTTGTTGCTTTTGATGCGGATGATACCCTATGGGTGAATGAACCTTTCTTTAATGAAGCTGAGAAAGCCTTCTGTATCTTAATGGAAGATTACCTAACACATCAAAGTATCTCACAGATACTATTCAAAACACAAATAGACAACCTACCTCTATACGGATATGGAATAAAAGGCTTTACCCTATCCATGGTAGAAGCGGCTAATATAATCTCAAAGGGGACTGTAAGCCCAAAAGTAATCAGTAGAGTCATTGCTATAGGAAAGGATTTATTAACCAAGCCTGTGGAACTATTAGATGACGTAGAACAAGTGCTAAAAGAACTTCAAGGAAAATATAAACTAGTAGTCGCAACCAAAGGTGACTTAAAAGACCAACATCGCAAACTGCACAAGTCTGGTTTAGGAACATACTTCCATCATATAGAAGTCATGACGGATAAAGAAGAAATAGACTATCAGAAGTTATTAGGACGTTTAGATATCAAGCCTGAAGAATTTATTATGATAGGCAATTCTCTAAGATCTGATATACTCCCTGTATTAGAATTAGGTGGCCACGCAGTACACGTCCCTTTCCATACCACATGGTTACACGAGCATGTTGATCACGAAATAGTACATCCGAACTTTACTTCTATTAAAAAACTATCAGAGATTAAAGAGATACTACTATAAATAAAAAGAGGCTAGTTGATGATCAACTAGCCTCTCACTTACACTTATAAACAATGTATTCTTTGATTAGAATCTATATCCTACGAATACATTAAAACTCTGATTATATATCTTTAGATCCTTCACACCAGGATTTTCTTCTAACCCAAATGTATTCGAGTTATCGAAGATACTAGCAAATCCTCTACTGTAGTTAGCTCCTACTAAGAACCCACAGTTAAACTGGTACTCAGCACCCACTACGATACCGTAGTCCATCTTCTGTAAATATTGCCCATCTTCTTGATCATCTTCTATACTACCGAAGATACCGTGATCTTTATAAGTATTCCCCTCTTCATCTACTGCTGTGATAGAAGAATATAGTAGCATATTCACATAAGGACCAGCATATACCTGTAGCCCTCCTACTTTAAATACAGCACTGATTGGATTAAGGCGTAGACTGTGCATTTGCAATTTAGCGTCTAGTGTTACCCCATCCTCAGTCTCTCTATCGAAGCGACCACCATACTGTTGATAAAACAACTCGTGTTTCAGCCCAAAATATTTTCCTAAACTATTATCCACACTTACTCCCACGAAGAAGTTATTGCGGTTACTCACTTTACCATCTATAGCTAAATACTCTAGATCATCTCCTTTAAGCGTAGACTGTATCCAACCTCCTTTTACACTAAAAGTAGTATTCCCTTTTAAATCGTGATTTACATCTTGTGCTATAGCTGTACCTGATACTGCTAACACAGAGCATACACTTAGTAATAAGTTTTTCATACCTCTCATTCTTAAAAATCAATATCCCAAATACCCACTGCGTTCTCTAACTCCACTAGAGCAGATGCATAGCCAAATAGCGTCTCTGCATAAGCCTGTTGTGTTTCGTTATAAGTACGTTGTGCATCCAACACTTCTAATAGACTACTCGCCCCTCTTTGATAGCTATACTTGATACCTTCATATACCTGTTTAGCCTCTTCTAACATTCCTTTTTCAAACCTATTGATCTGCTTTTGTTTCGTTAGATAGTTACGATATGCTTGAGTGATCTCTTTCTCTAACTCTAGCTCTATAAAGTCATATTCTAGATGAGCTTGACGTTCCTCGTATAATGCAGTTTTTAATCCTGATTCTTTTCTATTAGAGAACTTCAGCGGAATAGAAAAACCTGCTTTCACCACCGTATTACCAGGTGTAGGAGCGATTGCATTCTTTACAAAAGAGTTGTTCTCTACCCCAAAGTTAAGTCCTAAATCTATCGCACGTTCTGCTTTAGCTAAAGAGACTTGTTTACTCGCTACCACCTTATTCTGTCTAGCGACAAGGAAGTCAGCTCTATTGTTCTGAGCAGTCACAATCAAATCATCTAAAGAGAATAATCTATCAAACTTGTTGAAGTCTCCCTGAGGCAAATAGATTGTATCGTTTCTCTGTTTACTGATCACGTTTCTGATCTCTATCAAGCTATTCTCCCAAGCGTCATCTGCATCTTGTAACTCATTATACATCCCTTTAGCTTCTAAGTTACTTTGGATAGCATCCACTTTGCTGATCTGCCCTAATGTATAACGAATACTATCAGACTTAGCTACTTGCTTCATAGACTCATAAGAGTCGCGTTGTATATCGAACAACATCTTATTCTGCAAGGCTTCTAAATATAAGATAGTAGACTCTGCACGCATAGTCTGGAAGAACTCTTGCAACTCTAATTCTGCTAATGTCTTCTGATCTGCAGCTAAATTCTTTCTTGCCTTGCGCTTACCACCTAATTCTAAATCCCATGATAACTCTGCCTCAAAGCCATATCCCATCTGCATACGCTTCTGTTGATTATCAAACCAACCAAAGCTCAGCTCAGGGTCTGGGAACATCTTAGCTGCTTGTACCTCCGCTTCTGCAATATCTATATTATACTTCGCTGCGGCATATCCTAAGTTGTTCATTGACATCTTATGAAGATACTCCTTATATGTCAATGCTGTCTTATCACTTACATTGTCTGTATGAAGTTGTGCTACCACAACTTCATTACAGAACAATGCTAATAATCCTACTAGTATATATTTTCTAATAACATTCATACCTAATCCTAATTTTCGTCTGTTTCACTTTTTACGAAGTCGCTATCACTACCCCATTTGCGCTCTACCATATAATACAAGGCAGGTAATACAAATAGTGTAAGAACAGTAGCGAATAATAGACCATAAACGATCACAGTTGCTAGAGGTCTCTGTACATCCGAACCGATACCTGTAGCTAACGAAGCAGGGAATAATCCTAATACCGCCACTGTAGCCGTCATCAATACAGGTCTGAAACGCTCTTCTGCACCTGTTAGTACTGCTTCTTTTAATGCTATACCTCTTCTGCGGAGATCATTGATATGGGAGATCATAATCACCCCATTCTGTATCGCGACCCCAAACAACGCAATAAATCCTACTGCTGAAGATACGTTCAATGACATCCCTCTAATGTTCAAGGCTAACATCCCTCCAAATAAAGCTAACGGTACAACGATCATCAATAATCCAGCTTGTCTAAACTGTCCAAAAGCTCCGTATAGTAATACAAACATTAAACACAAAGTCAAAGGAACAATTACTGCCAGACGGCTATACGCTCTATTCTGATTCTCGAACTGTCCACCCCATTCGATATGGAACTTCTCATGATCATACGTGATATTGCTTTCTATCTTTTGTTGCGCTTCTTTTAATAATGACGCTAAGTCTCTATTACGCACGTTTAGTTTTACAGTTAAGTGACGTCTATTCATCTCACGAGTGATCGTACTCTCTCCTGTACTCGTCTTAACATCTGCTACCTGAGACAGCGGAATCTTAGCACCTGTACTAGACGTCAACATTAAGTTAGCGATCTTCTCTGGTGTATTTCTACTCTCTTCAGTATATCTAGCACTGATGTCATATACTTTATTTCCGATGAATATCTGTGATATAGCCTTACCACCTATAGCTACCTCGATAAGTTCTGCAACATCAGATACATTTAATCCATATTGAGCTATCTTATCTCTATTCGCATGGATCTGTAGCTGTGGTAATGGTGGCTCTTGATCTATCGCTAAATCTACTGCTCCATCTACCGTACGCAGCGTACCTAATACCTCATTCGCTATACGTCTAGTCTCGTGAAAATCTTCTCCATATACCTTTACCACTAATTCACTATGCGCTCCAGATATCTTATCCATTACCCCATCGATCATCGGCTGAGCGAACCCAACTGTAAATCCAGGTAATGACTCATACTCTGCTGCCAGCTCTTCGATTAAGTCATCTTTAGTCTTACCACGAGGCCATTCTTTATAAGGCTTGATACCTACCGAACATTCGAAATGTGATGGAGTAAATGGGTCTGTTCCATCATCATTACGCCCAGACTGTACCATGATATACGTTACCTCATCATACTTCATAGTTCTAGCACGTAGTGTATCACTCATCTCTTTTGATTTCTCTAATGAGATACCAGGAGGTAAGGTTACTTGAAGCCAGATAGAACCTTCATCTAATGGAGGTAAGAAATCTTTACCTACCTTCATTGACAATCCTATTGTAATCGCTAAAACAACTAATAGCGGTACGAATACTTGCTTTGGCTTATTTACAATCTTGATAATTCTATTGTGATATACATTTGTTAGTTTCTCTAACCACTTATTGTGGTAGATCTTTCTTGGTTTTCTATACACCGCATACGCAAGACCTGGTATCAAAATCAAGGCTACTAATAACGCACCTATCAAGGCATACCCTACTGTAAACGCCATCGGTGTAAACAACTTCTTCTCTACACGTTCAAAAGCGAATAGTGGTAAGTATGCTGTGATAATAATGATTGTAGCGAAGAAGATAGGCTTAGCCACCTCTTTAGTACGCTGTGCTATAGACTTCTCTTTTAATTCCTCTTCTGGATTGTCCTCCCTCTTCTTCAGTATGGACTCCATCATCACGATGGCACCATCCACTATAATACCGAAGTCAATCGCTCCTAACGAAAGTAAGTTAGCAGGTATATCTGTAAAATGCATCATGATAAATGCAAACAACAGAGATACAGGAATCGTAATCGCTACTAATAGCGCCCCTCTCCAGCTTCCTAAGAATACAATCAACACAATCACTACTAAGCTAATTCCTTCGATTAGCGTAGTAGACACAGTATGTAATGTCGTATCTACTAAATCTGTACGATCTAAGAAAGTATGTATTCTAACACCTTCTGGCAATAAACCATTGTTCAGTTCATCTACATATTGGTGTATCTTATCTAATACTACAGATGGGTTTTCGTGTTTTAATAACAGTACAATACCTTCAATACTATCAGAATAATCTCTTTCTCTATCTGTAAAACCAAGAATACCTTTGCGCTCTACATTTCCATATTTTAAGCGACCTAAATCGTTTAAGAATACAGGTATACCATCTTCTGCCTTAACAACGATTTTACCTAAATCCTCTAAATCTTTAATCAACCCGATACCTCTCACTACATACCCAAGGTCTCCTCTCGTTAGAACACTTCCTCCTGCATTGACGTTATTCTCTTCTATCGTCTCTGTCACATCGCTTAGCGATAGACCATATTGTTCTAGTTTATGTGGATCTAGTTCGATTTGAAACTGAGTAGTGATTCCACCGAAGTTAGTTACCTCAGCTACACCAGGCACTTGATTAAGCTTAGGGATAATCACGAAGTTTTGTAAATCCGTTAATTCTCTAAGACTATATCCATCTCCTTCTATGATATATCTATATACCTCACCGATAGGAGATGTCAGCGGATCTAACTCAGGAGTCGCATCATAAGGCAACTCTACATCGTTTAATCGCTCTTGGATTCGTTGACGAGCGAAGTAGTCATCTACTCCATCAGCGAATACTATCGTGATCATAGACAGTCCGAATGTACTATTACTACGCATCACGTGCATTCCAGGCATACCATTAAGAGCACGCTCTATCGGAATGGTAATCTGTAATTCTATCTCTTCTGCTGCCAGTCCTGGCACTTGTGTTACTACTTGAGAAGTAGTATCTGCTATATCTGGATAAGCTTCTATTGATAATTGTTTCCAAGAATAATATCCAAATATACACAGCAAAGCAAACAACGCTGCTACAAGCCATCTTTTGTGAATAGCTGTATCTATTATACCTTTCTTCATTGTATTATTGTTTATTATTAAATAGCTTGTGGCAAGTAGATTCCTCCTTCACTTACTACCTCATCTTGTTTATCTAATCCTGATAGAATAACGGTCTTACCTCCAGAAACTCCTCCGATCACGATGCTCTTCTTAGCATACTTATTTTCTCCTACCTTCACGAATACGAATGAGTTATCTTCACCTTGTAATACTGCTCTAGATGGCACTAAGATTACTGGTTCTGGTTGATCGATAAAACGAACACTCACATACATACCAGGTTTTAGAATTCTCTTCTCATTATCCACTTCTATCAGTACATCTATACTTCTAGTCTCCTCATCCACGATCTCGTTGATATGATAGATAGTACCTGATAGTGGAGCATCAGGATATGCTGCAAGTTCCACTTGTACTTTGTTTAGTTTAGCTAAGTGATTGATATCTTTTTCTTTCACTTTACCTACTATCCATATTTTACCTAGTGAGGCGATCTTCACTACTGGGTCAGCCTCATCGTTAATGAACTGCCCTATCACTAGGTTATTCTCTAAGACCTCTCCTGCTATAGGAGAACGCACTGTCAATGCCTGTCCTAGTACTAGTGAGCTAGCATCTACACTATATATCTTTAATGCTGCACGAGCGTTATCATAAGCCGCCTTAGCGATAGAGTATTCTGTCTCTGCCTCTTCAAACTCCTGTCTTACCCCAACACCGTTGTTCAGTAAGTCTTCTTGTCTTTTAAGGTTTAGAGCTGCTTGTTTAAACTCTTGTTTTGAATCGAAGTAATCCTTTTGAGCCTCGAAGTAGTCAGGTGAAGACACTTCAAATAAAGGAGTGTTCTCACTCACTTTTTGACCAAGTTTGATAAATGATTTGACTATTCTCCCTGAGAAAGGAGATGCTATTTCTGCATAATGGTTGGGAATAGCTTTCACTACCCCAGCAGTAACTAGATCGAAAGTAAAGTCTTCTTCTGATACCTTACTTGTTTTTATTCTGTCTTTTAGATTTGAAGTTTCAGTTAGAGTGATGATCTTATTTTCTACTGTAAACTGAGCACTATCTGCTGCCTGCTCTTTCTTCTCAGAACAATAGCTCAATAATATGCTAACTCCTAAAATACCTGCTAGTTTTAATGTTTTAGCCATTATGTTTATTTTTAATTAATACCTTATTTATTATTTCACTAAGTTTTTATCTTAAAAACACTTTAAAGTTACTTCATAATATGGAGATTCCATATTAAATAACGAAGCATTTTATGAATTTTTATTAGCCTTCTGCTGACAGATCGCATCGAGAGCGTAATTTTTGCATTCTTTTTTATATAATTTATGTTAAGTGTAAACTACAATAACCGTGCTACTTTAAGTTAAAGAAATGAGCTGCTATACTAAAGTAAATCAGTAACCCTGAGATATCTACGATCGTAGTGATAGCTGGGCTAGCTGCTACTGCAGGGTCACCGTTAAACCTGCGAACCAACATCGGTAACAATGCTCCTATTATCGTAGAAGTAATCACCTGTAGCGACAGGGCTAACGCGATCACTCCTCCTATGGACGCTAGTGTATAACCTGTCGGAATCTCTGTACCCCAGTTTAGAAACACTACGATACCAAAAGCAACTAAACCTAGAAACGAAGATAACATCAGCGCTATCCTTAACTCTTTCCACAACACCTTTAGCCATGACTTTACTGTAATCTGCCCTAGTGCCAGTGATCTGATCACTACTGTCGCAGATTGACTCCCTGCATTACCTCCTGTAGAAGCTATCATCGGCATGTATAAGGCTAGAATCATCAGCTGCATTAATGTCGCTTCATAACTGTAGATAATCATCCCTGCTCCTATCCCAATCACTGCTAGTGTCACTAGCCAAAACACTCTCTTCTTAAAATGGTTGAATATACTCGTCTGATTATAATCAGACTCCTCATTCGTACCGATGATTCCCATGAAGCGTTCCATATCTTCTGTATGTTCTGCTTGTATCACATCTAGTGCCTCATCATGTGTCACTATTCCTACTAGTTGTTTCTTATCATTTAGTATCGGCAAGGCTACTAGCTGATACTTATCTATTTTCTTCGCTACTGACTCACTGCTATCACTTAGAAATCCAAATACAAACTCTGTATGTAATTCGTCTTTCACTAATACATCAGGCTCAGCTATGATCAAATCTTTTAAAGTAATAAAGCCTACTAAAGTCTTATCCTCATTCACTACATATACATAGTATATCGTCTTTTTAGAAGGAGAGTCTTTGCGCACTTGTTGTATCGCTTCGAAGCACGTCATGTCTTTAGACACTGTAGCGAAATCTGTAATCATAATTCCACCTGCTGTATTCGCTGGATACGAACTAAGTGCTAGCACATTCTCGCGTATATTCTTCGTCAGATAAGGCAGTAAGTCTACTTGCTCCTGCTGTGTCATCAGCTGAAACAGATCTGCTCTAGCATCTGATGGCATCTCTTCGAATATCCTAGCGAATAGCTTCTTACTCACTCTCTGAAAGAATCCTAACTGCTTCACCAACGGAAACTCTGCAAAAATCTCCCCTTGCTCTGCTATTGTAAACTCATTAAACACAAGAACCAAATCATCATTAGCCACTCTACTCAGTAGCTCACTGATGTCGATAATAGGCATCTTCTTGATCACAGGCAGCATCATCGTTATCTTCTCCATACTGTTCATATCAGTTGCTATCTTCTGTAGATTTTTTAAATCTCTGTTATGCATTCTCATAATACCTCAGTTTTTAATAGATTAATACGCTGTCAATTCCCATGTCACTTCTGATACTCCATATTCTAAAGACACTTTACTCGTGATCTGCTCTAGAATATCATCTTTCTTACCAATGCATAGTATCTCAAACTTCAGGTAAGAAAAAGCAGGATTGCCATTATCTGTACTTTTTAATGAACGTAGCTGAAGGTCTTTCTGAGCGCGTAGATTCTCTAACACCATTACTCTGATATGATTCTCTACCTGCTCTTTACATCCTACGATAATCTCGTAATGAACCTCAGCTGAGTCTGTCTCACTCTCAAAAGAGAGTTTATTAATCATATTGCCAATAGGTCTAAGCGAAATATGTGCTAATAAAATCAATACTGTCATCGCTATCGCTTCCATCCATAAGCCTACTGCACACATAGACCCTACTGAAGCCGAACACCAGATCGTAGCAGCAGTGTTCAGTCCACGGATACTGAATCCGTCTTTCATAATCACTCCAGCTCCTAAGAATCCGATACCACTTACTACATAAGAGGCTACTCTACCCACAGCCATATCTCCGATGGTATACGCCATCAACACGAAGCCTGCTGCACCGATACTCACTAGTGTATTGGTTCTTAGACCCGCACTTTTTTGTCTCACTTGTCTCTCTGCCCCGATAAGAGCTCCTAAAATAAAAGCAAGAGCTAATCTTCCTATAAATACTGTAATTAACATGATAACTATTTTTTTGCTCTTTCTGAGCTACATTGTTATCATGCATATTCAGAAAGAAGGTTTAACATTCCCGTTTAACTAATGTGGATTCTGTTTCCATCTCTTATTTTTTTTGACTTGGCAAAAGTAGGTATTACCCCTCCTAGAGGCTATTAGAAAGCTTTTAGAAAAAAATTAGAATCCTATTAGAATACCCACATATAGCGTTCCAAAAGCGATTAAATCATCACACGCCTTGATATTATTTCGTTTTAAGTTCACTTGCTCCCCTAGTGATACAAGTATGATAGGCTAGTGATAGGCTATTTTTGGTACTTATAAGCCGACCAAATGCCCATCACTAGCCGACCACATGCCGACCACCCCTACCGAAAAAGGAAAAAAAAGACATTCAACAGGGTTAGAACACCTTCTAATAGCTAATCATAAGGAGAAACAACGCCACAAAAAAAAGCACCCCTACTAGGAGTGCTTTCTGCTATTATTTGGTTGTACTATAAGGTTATCGTAAACTCTGTACCTTTATTTATTTCTGAAATGACTGTAATAGTACCTTTATGTAAGTCAATAACTTTCTTGGTTAATGAGAGTCCAATACCATTTCCGTCTAAGTGCTTTCCGTTCTCACCTCTAAAGAATGGTTTAAAAATCCCGTCTAGATCCTCTGCACTCATCCCTAATCCTTCATCTGCTATCTTGATCACTACGGCATTATTCAGATTAGAAATACTCACCTTACCGTGATGATTATCGGAGTACTTACACGCATTCTCTAGCAAGTTAATAATCGCTACTTCCAATAAGTAAGGGTTTGCTCGTACTGTCACTAGCTCTTCGCTGTCTATCTCTTCATCTATCATAAAGCTGAAGGTGTATCCAGCATTACCTCTCTGTATCTTCTGACAGGCATCTAATATCACCTCATCTATTCTAGTAGGCTTGAATACAATCTCGGTAGGATCATAACTCGCCTTCGCAAAGTCTAGTAAACTATTTGATAATCGTACCAATTTCTTCGCATCTGATAAAGCATTCTCTATTGTTCTGATATAGCTAGCGGTGTCTTGTTCTTTAGAAAGTGATAACTCTAACTCTGCTATCACTGCTGCTAATGGAGTGCGTAGCTCATGTGAGATATTCGACACGAACTGCTTCTGTGAATCAAAAGACTGTTCTAGTCGGTCTAGCATCGTATTAAATGTATTCCCTAATCGGCTCAGCTCATCCTGATTAGCCTCAGTACTCACGCGCAAATCTAGATTAGTAGCCGTGATATTATTAATCTCTTCATTCATTAGCTTCAATGGACGTAGAACACGCTCTGCAAAGAAGCTTCCCACAAAGAAAATAACAATCAAGGACACAATGCTCAACACAAGTATGGTCAGAAAGAGATTGTGCAGCTTCGTATATCCGTACTGATCTAGAGCAATGGCTGTGATTACATAGTCTTTACCTCCACTGTTATACACTATACCGATCACCTGCCAGTCATCTTGGAATAGGTGTACACGCCCCTGTGAAGCGATCTGATCGATCATCTCTTTAGTCTCCTTGACACTATCGATCTCTTCTGCATCGTGGTATAATAGATTAAAGTCAAAATCATATACAGCTACCTGTACCTCATTGATAACTTCATTATTATATCGGTATATCTTATGTAGTGTAGATGACTTTACCTCTGTCTCTAGATATAGCTTAGCCTTAGTGATGGCTTCCTTCTCTAACTCTTCGAAGAACTCCACTTCCCTATTCTTAGACGACGACCAATACACTACTACAGCAAATACTAATAATATAGATGCCACTAGTAACGTAAACAATAAGGTAAGTCTAGTCTTAATTCTCATTACTCTTTAGTATAAATCCCATACCAGATTTGGTATGAATCACTTTCTTAGAAGGGTCTATTTCTATCTTTTTGCGCAGATAGTTGATGTATACATCGATAAAGTTAGTTCCTGTATCGAAGTGTGTATCCCATACTTTCTCAGAAATTTCTGTTCTAGATAGTACACGCTCAGGATTCTCCATCATATACTGCAGTAGGTTAAACTCTTTAGGAGTCAGATGTATCTCTTGTCCGTTTCTCTTAAATACCTTTTCGTTTAGGTCTAATTCTAAATCTGCATATTTTAAAAGATGAGCGTCAGTAGACTGTATATGTTCGAAGCGCTTAAGCAATGCACGTATGCGTACATAAAGTTCTCTTAACTCAAATGGCTTGACTAAATAATCATCTGCCCCTGCATCGAATCCCTCTACCTTATCATCTGTGGTACCTAGTGCTGTAAGCATAATGATAGGGATATGAGGTAAGGTAGCCTTTATCTCCTTACACAGATCGATACCATTGACTTTAGGTAAGATTACGTCTGTTATGATTAGTGCATACGGTTTCTGCAAGGCAAGTTTCTTCCCTAAGTATCCGTCATAAGCGACATCTACTTCAAAGTTTTGTTCCTCTAGACTGCGCTGAAGTAATTCTGCTACGCGAATATCATCTTCGATAACTAATATTTTATCCACTGTATTACTACTTAAATTATCCTGTAGCAAGGTAAGGCTTTTTTAAAAAATGAGATGTAAGACTTTAATTATAAAGTTAAATAACACTGTACTAAATAGTTGCTCAATTCCATTCTAAGAGCTATCTGCAAAGGATTAACACCAAAAAAAGTCGCTCAAAATTCTTGCGAATATTGAGCGACAACAGAAATAATAAAACTTTACTTACTGCCTAGAAAAACTAATTCTGAAACAGCAATTTCGGTAACATAGCGCTGATTACCATCTTTATCTTCAAAGCTACGATTAACTAACTTACCTTCGACAGCAATTTCTTTTCCTTTATTAACAAACTTTTCAACAATGTCGGCTAGCTTCCCCCAGACTGTAATATTATGCCAATTACACGATTCTACTCGTTCTCCTGCATCGTTATAATACACATCGTTTATCGCAAGTGAGAAAGTAGCACGCTTTTTATTTGATTCATACGTTTTCACTTCTGGATCTTGTCCAACTCTGCCAATTAATTGCACTTTGTTTTTTATTGAACTCATAACTGTTTTTTTTAATGGTTAATATTTTATTACATATAGCTTTGTTCAATAGAAACAATATCAAAAATAGCCCCGTTTTTTAACACTTATTTGAATATTTAACCAAACTTCTCATTTACTTTGTTTTCTTTTATTCGTAAATTGCAAACAAAAAAATTCATTATGGAGACTACTATCAATAAAGTAGAATTAAGAAATTTATTAATTGACGATTATTTAGAGCTAAAAAAATCAATGCTCGAATCATACCAAGGGCTAGAAGATTCGTACTGGAACAAAGATGAAATCGAACAATTATTAGAAGTATTTCCAGAAGGACAGCTTGTCGTTTTAGTAGATGGTGTTGTAGTAGGGTCAGCTTTGTCACTTATTATTGATGAAAAACAGGCAATGTCTGCACATACCTATGAGCAGATTACAGGATATTCTACCTTTAGCACGCATAATCCGGAAGGAAATGTACTATACGGGATAGACGTATTCATCCATCCTAAGTATAGAGGACTTAGATTAGGAAGAAGGTTATATGATGCGCGTAAAGAAATGTGTGAACAGTTAAATCTGAAGTCTATCGTATTCGCAGGGCGTATCCCTAAATATTCTAAATATGCTGATGAACTAACACCTAAGCAATATCTAGAAAAAGTAAAAACAAAAGAAATACACGATCCAGTCATGTCATTCCAGATGGCTAACGACTTCCACATGGTACGCCTAATGCGCAATTACCTAGAGGGAGACACGAGCTCTAAAGAATATGCAGTGCTTCTAGAGTGGAATAATATCTACTATGAGAAAGATGTACAGCTGATCAATGCTAAAAAAAGTGTGATCAGACTAGGGCTGATACAGTGGCAGATGAGACCGCTAAACGACCTACAAGAGTTCTTCGATCAGGCAGAATTCTTTATCAATGCGGTATCTGACTATGAGAGTGACTTCGCTATGTTCCCAGAGTTGTTTACAGCACCACTTATGGCTGACTATAACCACTTATCTGAGGCAGATGCAATACGTGAATTAGCAAGATATACTGACTCTATACGCAAGAAGTTTCAGGAGTTCGCTATCTCTTATAATATCAATATCATCACAGGAAGTATGCCGTACTTAGTAGATGGTATCTTATATAACGTAGGATTCTTATGTAAGCGAGATGGTACTTACGAGATGTATTCTAAGATCCATATCACTCCTAACGAAGTACACTACTGGGGTATGAGAGGAGGATCTAAGATACAGACCTTCGATACTGACTGTGGTAAGATCGGTATCATGATATGTTATGATGTGGAGTTCCCAGAATTGTCTAGATTACTAGCAGATCAAGGGATGGATATTTTATTCGTTCCATTCCTTACAGATACGCAGAATGGATATACTCGTGTGAGAAACTGTGCTGCTGCTAGAGCGATCGAGAATGAGTGTTATGTAGCGATAGCTGGATGTGTGGGTAACCTACCGAAGGTGAATAATATGGATATTCAGTTCGCTCAGGCAGCTGTACTTACTCCATCTGACTTTGCCTTCCCTACAAATGGGGTGAAAGCAGAAGCAACACCTAATACAGAGATGACACTTATCGTAGATGTGGATGTAGACTTACTGAAAGAACTACACGAGCACGGTAGTGTACGTATCAAAAAAGATAGACGTACGGATCTATATCAAACTAGAGCTCTGAAATAATACAATCCAATATATACTAACTAAGGGATGATCTGAATAGTCATCCCTTTTTTTATTATGCAAAAACCTAATAATCATCACATTAAAACAGGTATAAATACTAACTAAAAAATCATCTTTTAGATAAATAATCAGAACAATATTTTTATTTTTATCTCGATTATGACAGAGGATATAGGGCATCTAAATGAAGAAGACATCATACTAAAACCAACTGTGGCAAGAATATTGTTATCCCAATAAAAAAGACTTATATGAATCAGTACATTAAAGCCTTCTTACTGCTAACTCCACTAATCTTCTCATCATGTATCAAGGATGAGGAACTAGATACGAATGCAGACATTCTAGAGGCATATATTCCTTCTGAGTATCTAAAGACAGATCCTATTATCACAAATACGTCTGTAGAATTTAGAGTAAAAGCGAATGTTGATTTAGAAAAACAAACACCTTTCTTTATCATCTCGCCTAATGCTACTATGGATCCTCCTAATGGTACAACAAGGGACTTCAGAAATAGTCAGGAAGTTATCGTAACAGCACAAGATCAAAATTGGAAAAAGAAGTATATCGTTAGCTTCACGAGTGATGAGCTAAGTACATTATACACCTTTAACAATGCAGAACTTACAAATAAAAACAGATACTATAGATTCTACGAAATAGGCTCTAATGGAGATAAAATATACGACTGGGATAGTGGTAATGATGGCTACTCTACTGTAGCAGGAAACACGCCACCAGAAGGATACCCTACTACGATAGCACCTGGTAGAAGAGGTGGTCTGTCTGTAAAGATGCAGACGGTCTATACTTCAAAAACGGGACAGATAGCAGGTAACCCTATAGCTGCAGGTAACTTATTCCTAGGTACTTTTAAACTCAACCCTCTGTTTCCTATTAAGTCTACCAAGTTTGGGCTGCCATATACAGGTGAGCTGCCTAGTAGTCTAAGAGGTTCGTTTAAATACACTGCTGGTAAGGTCGTGACAGACAGTAACTATAACGAGATACCTGGTGCAAAAGACACTTTTGATATCTATGCAATCTTATTTGAAACACAAAAGAAAAACAACTTCCTAGCAGGTGATCACGCTTTTAAAGACCCTAGAAATGTAGCTATCGCTAGAATAGAAGCTAAAGATAGAATAGAGACGAACTTGTGGACGGAGTTTAATGTCCCGTTTGTGCTAGTACCTGGTAAGACCTATGATCCACAGAAAGATTATATACTCGCTATCGTGATGACATCTAGTATAGATGGAGCGGACTTTAAGGGCGCAGTAGGCAGTACACTACTAGTAGACGAGATAGAGTTAGTTTATGAAAAAGATAATAAGGAATAAGATGGGATTACTACAGAGATATAGTATTTGTTTAATCCTATTGATAGGAATAAACACAGTGTCTTTCGCTCAAACTAAAGACACAACAGGATTTAAAGCTTTCTTTAAGGAAAATATAGAATATCAACTAAGAGGACAATTCAGCATAGGAGGAAGTACTCCACTCAGTATGCCTGCTGAGATACGAGAGATCAATAGCTATAACCCTACGCTGCAATTAGGACTAGAGTTAAACGTCACTAAATGGTTGAGCAATGACCACAAATGGGGAATCCGTACAGGACTGCGCATGGAAGGTAGAGGTATGAAAACAGATGCTCGTGTAAAGAACTATTATACTCAGATAGATGGTGGTGATGGAAAGCAAACCAAAGGGTACTTCACAGGAAACGTAAAGACTACTATGAAAAACTCTTATATCACCTTCCCTGTATTAGTAGCCTATAATGCGTCTGAGAACTGGAATGCCTATGGAGGACTGTATCTATCAGGCTTAATAGACAAGGACTTTACAGGATATGTGTATGATGGAGTATTAAGAGAAGGTACCCCCATCGGTACACCTGTAGAATTCGAAGGA
This sequence comes from Myroides profundi, assembly GCF_000833025.1. NCBI lineage: Bacteria > Pseudomonadati > Bacteroidota > Flavobacteriia > Flavobacteriales > Flavobacteriaceae > Myroides > Myroides profundi. The sequence goes on along the minus strand of NZ_CP010817.1, from coordinate 119,201 downwards.
GATGCTAAAGGAGACTATGACTTCTCAGAAGACCTTAACAGGTTTCAATACGGTATACAATTAGGAGGTGAATACAAGCTAAATACACATTTCCGCATATTCTCAGATCTAAACTGGGGATTGAATGGTGTATTCAAAAAAGACTTTGATGCTATCTCCTTTAAAATGTATAATATTTACTTAAATCTCGGTTTTGGGTATACGTTCTAACGTTAAAAAAACATTAAACTATGAAGGTCAATCGTATAGATTGGCCTTTTATTATTTAAAAACCATTTGAAATATTCTCATAGTGTCTTTCGTTTTCTCAATGAATAGGCAAACTTTAAGACTACAAAAAAATGAATTGACTATATTAATATCAAAAAAGACAGTTGTTCTCATATCCTTAACGTATTTGAAGGAAACGGCTATTGGGGTGATAATCCTTATCTTTGCATGTTCGTTTATTACTTGATGATTACTTAAATATTAAATTATCATTAAATAACGAACAGCAAAATTATATAACAAAATAATACAATACTTATGAGAATAAACTACTTATTATTCGCCCTACTGACAACCATAGGGATCACATTCTCGTCTTGTATAAAAGATGAGGCGATTGGTAGAGAGACAGATATTCTAAAAGCAACTATAGAAGGTGCAGAGGAATATCTATCTATGAATCCAACTATCACAAACAACAAAGTGTTCTTCCTTCTACATTCAGATATTAAGAAAAAAACATTTGCACCAACTTTTAAACTAACTGAAGGAGCAACAATAGAACCTGCAAACGGAACTACTCAAGACTTCTCTAATGGTGCTGTAAAATACACTATTACATCAAGTGATGGTCTTTTTAAGAAAGTTTATAATGTTAGTTTTATTAACAATACTTTTATCAGTGAATATAGCTTTGAAAATGTAAAGACTGAAATCACAGATGGACCAGAAGGAATCTATCATGAGTTCTATGAAAAATTACCTACAGGAGAAGAAAAATACGACTGGGCTAGTGGTAACCTAGGTTACAATATGTTAGCAGAAACACTACTAGAAGACGACCAAGAATTATCTCCAGAAGTATACCCAACTTTCTCTATTAATGATGGATACAAAGGTAAAGGAGTAAAAATGGTAACTAGAAGTACTGGACCTCTTGGTAATATGATGAAGACTCCTCTTGCTGCAGGAAACCTATATTTAGGGGTATTTGATTTTACTTTCCCTCCTATAAACTCTACTAAGTTTGGTATCCCTTATGGACAGAAACTTAACATGCCAGTATCTCTAACAGGATATTATAAGTACAAAGCAGGTGAGAATTTTAAAGTCAATAGTACTGATGGATCAAACTATACAAAAGACGGATGGGATGCTTATGCTATTATCTTTGAAAAAGGTTCTGATTCTAGCAAAGAATATTTAGGAGGAAATCATAGTTTCCAAGATCCAAGAATGGTAGCTATGGCAAGATTAAGTGATAAGCAAAGATTAGAAGCAAACGATTGGACTAGCTTTGAAATACCATTTACAGTATTACCAGGTAAAACTTTTGATCCAGAAAACAACTATATGATAACAATCGTATTTTCATCAAGCGTTGAAGGAGATAGATTTAATGGAGCCGTAGGAAGTACACTTTACATTGATGAAGTTAAACTTAACTATGACAAATAATATTAGCACAATACATAATTAAGAGACAATGAAAAAAATATTATATACGTTAGTATTATCATTAGGAGTACTGACTGCTGGTTCTGCACAAAATCAAGAAGTATCAAAAGCATCAGACAAAAATTCTTTTGAAAAATTCTTTACAGAAAATATGGATTACCAAGTAAGAGCACACTTTAGTATAGGCGGTTCTTCTCCTCTAGGTCTTCCAAAAGAAATAAGAAAAATCAATAGTTATAACCCAGGTCTACAGTTAGGATTAGAAGCTAATGCTACGAAATGGTTAACTGATGACAAACAATGGGGAGTTCGTTTAGGTCTTCGCTTTGAAGGTAAAGGAATGACAACTAAAGCCAATGTAAAAGAATATCTAACTGAGATTATACAAGACAACTCTAAAGTAAGAGGTTACTTCACAGGAGATGTAAAAACGAAGGTAAGAAATACTTATCTAACAGTTCCTGTAAATGTGGTGTACTCTATCAATGATAACTGGAATATCTATGGAGGTTTATACTTCTCAGCTTTAATTGACAAAACATTTGATGGGTATGTAACTAATGGTTATTTGCGACAAAATACCCCTAATGGGCCTAAACTTACATTCGAAGATGACAGTAGTGCACCTTATGACTTCTCTGATGAAGTACGTAAATTCCAATGGGGTACTCAAGTAGGTGCTGAGTGGAAGATGAATAAACACTTCTTTTTACTAGGAGAATTATCTTATGGATTTAATGGAGTATTAAATAGTGATTTTGACGCTATATCATTCTCTATGCACAATATATACTTAAACTTAGGATTTGGGTACCAATTCTAATTGAAGTGTCTTAAAACGCAAATAAAAAGGCTTGTAGAGTTTTCTACAAGCCTTTTCTTATTTCAATAGAATAGATTATTCTGATTATTTTACTAATACTTCTTTAGCTACTTTATCTGTACCATCTATTTCTTCTGTAATCTCTAATCCAAGTATTTTAGCGATAACAGGATATACATCAATATTCTCAAATGTTCCTATGGTCTTCCCTGATTGGAACTGTGGTCCTTTAGCTAAGAATATAGCGTGCATTTCTTTCACAGCAATAGGGTCAAAACCGTGACTACCTGCTAATTTTCTATTAGTAAAATAGTATGGAGCTTCTGCTGTCACAACGATGTCACCAATTCTACCAAAACGATCATGCTCTTTGCTAAAATGGAACTCTTTAGGTAGATCTTCAGCCTTATACACTTTCATGTGCTTAGGGTTACTCGCTTTTTTAATCTTCTTATAGTATTTATCTATCTGAGTCTTATCATTGATAAAAGCGCTTATATAAGTACCATTACTCGCTAGTTTCATCTCATCTCCTTTTAACTTTAAAGGAAAGCTCAATAGCGTTTCTTGGTCAAGTGCTAGCATTCCGTGATCAGAGACAATCACATAGTTCACAGGTAAGTTTAACTTATCTACAGCTACTACAAGTTTCTCTATAGATTGGTCAGCATAATGTGCTGCTTCTTTTGTCTCTTCAGCATCTGGTCCGAATCCATGACCTGCATGATCTACTTCTGGTAAATAGAAGGTAATGAAGTGAGGTCTTTTCTCTTCTGGTAATGTCAACCAATTCACTACTTCATTAATACGTCCATCCATGTCAAACTTCTCAGAGTAAGCATAGTAATATGATGGTAAAGTTCCTTTAATAGGTGCTTCAGATCCAGGCCAATAGTAACATGCACTCAACATTCCTTGTTGTTCTGCTAATACCCATAATGGTGTACCTCCATACCAAGCTGGATCGTGTACTGCTTTAGCATTTCTAAGTGAGTATCTCTCTTCAATCTTTGGGTCATACATATTGTTCCCAACTAAACCATGGTGTGAAGGGTATAGTCCTGTCGCTATTGTATAATGGTTAGGGAAAGTAACTGATGGATAAGATGGTTGCATAGACTCTGCTCTCACACCTTCTTTTCCGAACTTCTCTAAAAACTTAGTTCCAAACTTCTCGATATAATCGTAACGGAAACCATCGATAGAGATTAAGATAACATAAGGTTTATCTACTTGTTTACTATCGTTTACTCGATTTTCTACTACGATTTGTTTTTGTACTTCTTGAGCAGAAACAGTGCTAGACATTGTCAAACACAACCCGAAAGTTAATAGGGGGAATAGTATTTTCTTCATGTTGTTTTGTTTTTCTAGACCAAATATCCGTAGATAAATTTATCCTTACAAAGTAAATTCTTATTTTTATAACTATTTTAAAAATTACACCACTTAATATGAAACATATAAGCATACTCGGTAGTGGATGGTTAGGTACACCATTAGCCGAAAATTTAATAGAAAAAGGATATCACGTCAAGGGCTCGACCACTACTCTAGCCAAAATGAATATCTTAGAGGAACATCAGATCAAGCCTTATCATATCAATCTATATGAAGATAATGTTCAGTTTTTAGATCCGTTCATCGGTAATGCTGAGCTTCTTATCATTACTATCCCTCCTATCAGAGATGAGCCTCAACCAACATACGCTGAGAATTTTAAAAAACTTCTTCCTTATATTCGCAAACACAATATCAAGAATGTCATCATGATGAGTTCTGTGTCTGTATATGCTCCACAAAGAGAAGAAATCACAGAAGACAATCAACTATTCTCTAATGAACCTACAGCAGTACAAATTAGAGAAGCAGAAGATGTCCTATTAAATGAAGAAGGAATAAACACTTGTATCTTACGTCTAGGAGGATTATTCAGTGAAGAGAGAAAACCTGTAGACTATATCGTTAGAAGAAATATATTAGAGAACCCTGAGTTACCTATCAATATGATTCACCTTAATGATATCATCACGTTATCTACTGCTATTATAGAAAAGGGATTCACAGGTAACCATATCTACAATATCGTATCTCCTAAATATAAAAACAGACTAGATTATTACACACAAGAGGCGACTAAACACAGTCTGACTTTACCTCCATTAGGAGAGAATAATAGCGATTTTTACAAAAAAATCAGTGGAAATAAGATAGCTGTAACCACTGATTTATCATATAAATTTTAGGTAAAAAAAGAATAATTATTCAAACATATATCCTAGATATTCCTAGTTAATCAATAGAATTGTATCATAAACTCTATTGATGTAAAAATAATTTATCATCGTTTTTTTTACTACCTTGTATGCTACAAGAAAGTCTTCTATTATGAAAAAGATATTATTCCCAACTGATTATTCTGAGACTGCAAATAATGCTTTTAAATATGCATTGCAGTTAGCTAACTATAGAGAAGCCGAGCTCTATGTATTACATGTTTATGATCCGCCTATTATATCAGGAGGGATTAGCCCACATCTAGTGGAAAACGTCATTAAGAAAAATGACTTCGAAAAACTAGAACAATTACATGCTAATAGTCCTGCTCTTATAGACATGAGAGCTGAACTAAACTTAGAACACGTGCCTGTATTCTTTAAAGTAAAAGAGGGATTACTTATTCCTGAAATACTAAATGCTATTGAAGAGAATCATATTGATTTTCTAGTAATGGGTACTGATGGTGCTAATGCTAGTTTTCACAAGAAATTATTAGGTTCTAATACTATTAATACGATTACTAAAGTAGATATTCCTGTACTAAGCATACCTAAAGAAGCTCATTTTAGAGATCTAAACAATATCATCTTTACTTCACGCTTCGAAGAGGAAGAAGAAGCTACATTGGATGATATTATTCAAGGTGTCAAAACTAATAAAGCACATTTAAAAATAGTACATGTTAAATCAAAAGGATGTATCTCATGTGAAGAAGTTTATAATAAATGGAAAGAGAAGTATAAAGATGCTCCTGTAAGTTTCCATATCTTCAATGCAGAAAATATAGAGAAGACACTACTTGACTTTATAGAACATGAACCTGTAGATCTAGTAGCGACAATCAAAAGAAACAAAACTTTTATAGAGAATATCTTATCTAAGAGCGTTACACAGCACTTAGCTAAACGCTTAAAAGTTCCTTTCTTTGTGTATAAATCTAAGAAATAGATAGCTTTAATATAAAAGAGGTTAGCCATTAGCTAACCTCTTTTATATTAAAGCTATTCTTTATTTTCTTCTTCTATATTGATCTTTTCTGGATAGGTCTCTTCTCCTAATAAATAACCCCAAGGTCTTAAACTCTCTACTCGATCACATATAATCTTAATAATCGCTAAAGTAGGTATAGCTAATAACATCCCTGATATTCCCCATGCCATCTCTCCTAAAATAAGTCCTACTATCACGGCTAATGAATTGACTTTAACTTTAGACCCAACTATTTTAGGCATCACAATATTACCATCAATAGCATGGATAACAACAAAGGCAATTAATACAAATAATACCTTGGCTCCAGAAGCTGAAGCAAATGTCACTAGAATAGTAATAATTAAAGCTATCAGAATACCGATATAAGGTAATACATTCAGTACCCCTGTAATCAATGCTAGCATAAACGAATACTTAATATCTAGTATTAAAAACGCGATAAATGCTAGTGTAGTCATAATCATCATCTGTAACATTAGCCCTACTAAATACTTCTTCACCATATTCTGGATCGCATGTATCGTATCTAACACTTTATCCTTGTGGTCACTGTGAAATAACATTAATACAAAGCGTACCAAATGCCCCCTATAGATCAATAGGAACACAGAATACAAGAACGTGAATACAAGAAACATCAATAAAGTAGACAAAGAGCTCATAGCAGCGCCTAATATATCTGTACCTGTCTTAAGTGAATTAGATGCGGCAGATTCTAAGTAATTCATTTGATTCTCCTTAGCAATACCAAATTTGGTATATACCCATTCTTGGATATTAGAGACTCCCTCTAACAACTGTTGTTGGAATGCTGGCCAATCATCTTGTAAGTGCGTTAATTGCATTCCTATCAACAATAGAACACCACTCAAAACAAGCAAAGCTAAGACTACAACTACTATAGATGCAATAGCTCTAGAAAATCTAAATTTCTTCTCTAAAAACTCACTAAAAGGAACTAATAAAGAAGCTACCAATACACCTAAAAACATAGGTACAAATATGTTCTCAAGCAAAATAGCGATATAACTAAATACAACCAAGCTAAGTAAAACACAGGTTATCTTTAGATACAAAGGGAATTGGACAAACTTATTCATGTGCATTTTTTATATAAAAATAAACAATTACAGACTTAATCAGCATATATGTATTCAGAAATAAAGAAGCTGAAATAAAAAAAGAGCTCTAAGAGCTCTTCTATTGAATTTTTATATTGTCATTTCAGGAATATCTCCCTCAATGATTAAAGTAACCTCAGTAGCCTTTATAATGTCTTCTACAGATACTCCTGGTGCTCTTTCTAACAGTTTAATACCTTGATCTGTTACTTCCATAACAGCTAACTCTGTTACTATCTTTTTCACACACTTCACTCCTGTTAAAGGTAATGTACATTCTTTTAATATCTTAGACTCTCCAGCCTTATTCACATGCATCATCGCCACAATGATATTCTCTGCAGAAGCTACTAAATCCATAGCTCCTCCCATACCTTTTACCATCTTACCAGGAATCTTCCAGTTTGCAATGTCTCCTTGCTCTGATACTTCCATAGCTCCTAGAATAGTCAAATCTACATGTTGTCCACGTATCATTCCAAAGCTAGTAGCTGAATCAAAAAAAGATGCCCCTGGTAAACTTGTAATTGTTTGCTTACCTGCATTAATTAAATCTGGATCCTCTTCTCCTTCATACGGAAAAGGGCCCATACCCAATATACCATTCTCACTCTGAAACTCAACATTCATACCTTCAGGTACATAGTTTGCAACTAATGTTGGTATACCTATTCCTAAATTTACATAGAAGCCATCCTTAACTTCTTTTGCTATACGTTTTGCAATTCCTACTTTATCTAACATAACTTAAGTTTAAAAGGTGATTAATTCTTTGAGCGAACTGTGCGTTGCTCAATTCTCTTCTCATACTGTTCTCCTTGGAAAATACGCTTAACGAATATCCCAGGTACATGTATTTCATTCGGATCTAATTGACCTGCTGGAACTAATTCTTCCACTTCTGCTACAGTTATCTTAGCTGCTCCTGCCATACAGGCATTAAAGTTACGTGCTGTTCCTTTAAAAATTAAATTACCTGCCTCATCGCCCTTCCATGCTTTTACGATAGCAAAATCAGCTTCAAAAGCTAATTCTAATATATGTGGTTTACCTTTAAACTCTCTTACCTCTTTACCCTCTGCTACCTCAGTACCATAACCTGCTGGAGTATAAAAACCAGGAATACCCATCTGAGCAGCTCTACACTTCTCTGCTAAAGTACCCTGTGGAGTAAGCTCTACTTCTAACTCTCCAGATAGCATCTGACGTTCAAACTCTGCATTCTCTCCTACATAAGAAGAGATCATCTTCTTTATCTGACGCTTCTGTAATAACAATCCTAAGCCGAAATTATCTACACCTGCATTATTCGAAATACACGTTAGACCACTTACGTTCTTCTTTACCAATTCGGCTATGCTATTCTCAGGAATACCACAAAGGCCAAATCCTCCTAACATGATAGTCATGTCATTCTGTATATCTGCTAAAGCTTCTTGAACATTAGCTACCTTTTTATTGATCATAATATTTGGTTTAGTAATATGTTCCTAAAATACAAAAAAAAACGCCTTTAAAAAAAGGCGTTTCTATTATTAAAAATCAAATTCTTCTGTGTCTAGTGCTCCTTCAGAAACATCATCCGTTTCTGGTTGAACAATTTTCGTACAATCTACTCGTATAGATAGGTGTTCTGGAACAGGGAAGCCTGACTTAGCTACCTCTAAACTCTTATCAGCATAACACTTATTCATGAATATACCCCAGATAGGTAATGCTAATGTTGCTCCTTGTCCATAAGTCATCGTTCTAAAGTGAGCTGCTCTATCATCATTACCAACCCATACTCCTGTTGCTAAATTCGGTACCATACCGATAAACCAACCATCACTATTGTTCTGACTCGTTCCTGTTTTACCAGCGATAGGATTAGTAAACTTATAAGGGTGACCTGTTACACGTTTATAACCTGCACCTTGCCAAGTAGTACGTAATCTTACCCCTGATCCTGACTCAGTAACTCCTTCTAATAACTTAATAATAGCATAAGCTACATCCTTACTTACTACATCCTTCGTCTCAGGTATTGCATTGAATAAGATAACTCCATTCTTATCAGCTATGCGTGTAATAAAGATAGGCTTCACATAAATACCTTGATTCGCAAATGTACTATAAGCAGCAACCATATCACTAACAGTAATATCAACAGCTCCTAATGCAATCGCAGGACTTTGTGGAATATCTCCTGAGATACCTAAATCTCTACACATATTCACAACTGCCTTAGGCCCTACTTTATCCATTAGCTTAGCAGTTATAGTATTTACAGATCCTGCTAAAGCTTGTTTTAAAGTCATAATACCTCTATAGGAACGGTTCGAGTTCTGAGGACTCCAATCTCTTGAGATACCATATCTACCTTTAGGCATAGTGAATGGTGAATCTATAATAGAGTCACATGGAGAATAATGCAATTGCTCTATAGCTGTAGCATATACAAATGGTTTAAATGTAGAACCTACTTGTCTCGCTCCTTGTCCTACGTGGTCATACTGGAAGTGTTTATAATTTATACCTCCTACCCATGCTTTAATATGTCCTGTCTGAGGCTCCATTGCCATCATACCCGCTTGTAAGAAATGCTTATAATAACGGATAGAGTCCTTAGGAGTCATTACAGTATCTCTCTCTCCTTTCCAAGAGAAGATTCTCATCTCTGTTTTAACATCAAATGATTTGATGATATCACTTTCAGATTTCCCTTGCTCCTTCATCTGTCTCCAACGCTCTGAAGTCTTCATTGCTCTCATCATAATATTATCAACCTCTTGTTGGTTAATTTTATAAAATGGAGCCATTTTATTATTCTTTTGGTCTATAAAGAACTCTTCTTGTAAGTTAGCAATATGTGCTTCTACAGCTTCTTCACCATACTTCTGCATACGAGAGTCTATAGACACATATATCTTTAATCCATCTCGATAGATATCATAAGTAGTACCGTCTTTCTTAGGATTCTCTTTTACCCAACGGCGCATATAATCACGTAAATACTCACGGAAATAAGTAGCAATACCTTCTCTATGACTTTCTGGAGTAAAGTTTAATGCTAATGGTAACTCTTGTAATCTTACACTCTCTTCTTTAGAAATAAATCCATTACGAGCCATCTGGTGCAACACTACATTACGTCTCTTAAGTACTAACTCTGGTCTGCGAACAGGGTTAAAATAAGCAGGATTCTGTAACATCCCCACAAACATAGCAGCCTCATCTAAAGTAAGATCTTTAGGCTCTTTACCCATATAAATACGAGTAGCAGAACGGATACCTACTGCATTATTAACGAAGTCAGCTTTATTTAAATACATCGTAAGAATCTCTTCCTTCGTATACTGTCTTTCTAGTTTCACAGCAATAACCCATTCCTTTGCCTTCTGAGTAATACGTTTAGGCAAACTTCTAGATCCCTCTCCGTGAAACAATAATTTAGCTAACTGCTGTGTGATGGTACTAGCTCCTCCACTGCTTCCCACAGAAGTAATTGCTCTAAGTGTACCACGAGCGTCTATACCTGAATGCTCTTTAAAACGCTCATCTTCAGTAGATATTAAAGCATTAACTAAATACTCTGGTAAATCTTCATACTTAACAGGAACGCGGTTTTCTAAATAAAACTTACCTATCGTTTTACCATCTGATGAGATAATCTCTGTCGCTACATTACTCGCAGGGTTCTCTAACTCATCAAAGGTTGGCATCTGTCCAAAAACTCCCCAAGATGCACATAAGAAAAAGAAAATAACTGCGGCAACCATTCCTAAGAACAGAATCCAAAACGTCTTTAAATAACCTCGCAAACTCTTTGGTTGCTTCTTATCTCCTTTTTTGTTTTTACTTGAACTCATAAAGTCTATAATACTTATAAATCTATTATTCTATTATTGTTTTTCTATACGGAAGCCTACTTCAGAAACTCCTTCTAAAGAAGGAACTCCTTCTACCTCTCCTAATTCACGAACAACCTGCTCTACCGTAAACTTATAGCTTCCTTTAACAGGGAAAGCAAGTCCTTCTTTCAATTCTAGTTTGCTCTCCTTTACATCAGAAAAACCATTTCCTAATAATGTTCCATCCGAATTAGCCATCTGGAACTGTAAAGTGTCTATTACAACATCTAAATTAGGTTGATGTGTTTTAAAAATAACAAATAAGTTACTATAAGGATAGCTCTTATTCACTCTTATATTCAAATAAAGATTATGACGCTGTACAGTATCATGCACGTCATACACAAATGTTTTTACATCTGTTCTATCCCAAGAACCTGAAGTCTTCTGATATTGGTCAAAGACCATATTCGTATCTCTTTGACAAGATACAACAGAAAGCATCACAGCACCTAACACCAATAAATAACTACTAATTCTCTGCATTAGAATTGTCACTATTATTATCTTTTTTAAATCGTTTATTTCTATTTGGGCGGTTTCCTTTATGGTGTTGTTTTGCCTTAGCAACCCCTTCACCATCAGTTCCTCCTTCATTAGTTCCTTCTACAGGTTTCTTCTTTTCCTTAAAATGAGGTTTACCTTCTCTTGGTCCCTTATTTTCATTTCTAGGTTCTCTAGGTTCTCTAGGTCCTTTCTGTTCTCTAGGCCCCTTTACCTCTTTACGAGTATTTTTTTGTTCTCCCGTATTCTGTTTCTCTAGATTTGCACCTTCTCTCTCCTTATTCCCCTCTGCTCTATTCTTGTTTCTATTACGAGGTTGTTGCTTATCTCTAGGCTCTCTTTCACCTTGTTTAGGTTGCTTATTATTACGTGCTTCCCCATTAGGTGTTTTCTCACGAGATGTATTCGGAGCTTGAGCTTCTTGCCCCTCTCTAGCCTGTCCATCCTTCTTCTTGTTATTTCTAGAAGGTTTTTTCTTGCGTTTTGGCTGGTCAAAACGAGTAACGCTATCTTGTTCAGACGCATTGTTAAAGTCTATCTCCTCACATTCTACTTCTAGCATATAGCTCTCTAGCTCCTGCCCTTTCTGATCTTTTCTATTCAAAGCAAGAATCTCTTTCACCATCTCAGTAGATAATACATACCAATTCGCAGAATTATTAATATAAGCAAACCACATTTGTCCTTTGAATATATCTATCTTCTGACATATCGCTAATCCTTTTACTGTCATTAGCTTTGTATCAGAATCAGGCATATCTTTCAATGCTTCTAAATAGGTATCTAACTCAAAGTTCAAACAACACTTTAGCTTACCACACTGTCCTGCTAACTTCTGCGGATTAAGTGATAACTGTTGATAACGTGCTGCAGATGTATTAACACTTCTAAAATCTGTTAACCAAGTAGAACAACATAATTCACGTCCACAAGAACCAACTCCTCCTAATCGAGCAGCTTCTTGTCTAAACCCAACCTGCTTCATCTCAATACGGATACTAAACTCACGTGCAAAATCCTTAATTAATTGTCGGAAATCCACACGCTCACTAGCTGTGTAATAAAAAGTAGCCTTAGAAGCATCACCTTGAAACTCTACATCAGAGATTTTCATCTCTAATTTTAAAGCTATAGCAATCTCACGAGCTCTAACTTTAACGGTCTCTTCTCTATTACGTGCCTCTTGCCATATATCAATATCTTTTTGAGTTGCTTTGCGATAGATTTTTAAAACCTCTCCATTTGGATCAGCTTTTTTCTTTTTCATCTGCACCTTCACTAACTCTCCTACTAATGACACAATACCAATATCATGTCCTGGTGAAGATTCTGTAGCTACAATATCTCCCATAGAGATTGCAATCTCTTTTGGGTAGCGATAAAAATCCTTTCTACCGTTCTTAAAACGAACCTCTACTATATCATATATCTCGGTGCCATTAGGATAAACCATATTTGACAACCAATCAAAAACTGCTAATTTATTACAGCCGTCTGTTCCGCACGTCCCCTTATTCTGACATCCCCTCGGGAGTCCACTACTATCTTTTTCTGTTGAACAATTTGTACAAGCCATCTAATAATTTTTATATATTGAATCCCATACGGGAATTATTGCATTTATTTACTCGCTGTAAAGATACTATTTTTACATCTCTCTTAAATATTTTTTTATTCTACAACTTTTTCACATCCCCATTCCGTTAATTATCTTATTTAAAATAGACTACAGCCTAGTATAGCGCTTTATTTTATCTTATATTTTAATACTAATTTGTTTTAAAAATAGGTGTTTTTATATACGCGAAATGACAAGATATAAAAAGAAATACAACTAAACATGATTATATTATCATTAAAATACACTATTAATTACTTTCTAACTTTAAGAGCATTTCTATTTCAATGCTCAATCCAAGTACAATTATGGTTATATACTTGCTGTAGATGTAAATTATAACAAGGATTTTGCATGAATTCTACATGCATTCGAGAAGAAAGTACACAACATCAAATACTATCAAAAATAGGTTGGATATAATTTTCGTAATTTTGATTACTCAAAATAGCACGAAACTTATGCACTCAACAAATACAATAGGTATATTAGGGGCAATTCCACAAGAAGTAAATGGAATTATCACTCAACTAAGAGATAAATCTGAAAGAAAAATAGGTAATCGAACTTACTATGAAGGTTATATCCATGACCAAAAAGTAGTAGTAGTCTACTCTCGAATTGGTAAAGTAGCTGCAGCTGCTACTGTAGCAACACTTTTATTAGAGTTTAAAGTAGATCGCATTGCTTTTATTGGTGTTGCTGGAGGTATTCACCCTAATGTAAAAATAGGTGATGTAGTCGTAGCAAAGAATTTGGTACAATATGATGTGGATGCTTCTCCTTTGCGTCCCAAATTTGAAATACCACTACTAGGTAAAACATATTTTGATACTGATAAAGAGTGGTCAAAAGAAACTTGTGAGCATATAGAGAATATGTTTGGGTTAGAGAATCTACACCAATTAATCACACCTTCAGAATTAGCCAAATTTAATATTACTAAACCTACTGTTCATTATGGAACAATAGCTAGTGGGGATCAGTTCTTCTCTACGTCTGAACAAAAAAACAATCTTCAGTCACAATTGCCAGAAGTATTATGTGTAGAAATGGAAGGAGCTGCAGTAGCACAGGTTTGTTTTGAATTTGGAGTACCTTTTATTGTGATACGTACAATCTCAGATAACGCAAACGAAGAGGCAAGTTTTAGCTTCCAATCTTTCGTTGAAGAAGTATCTCTTGTTTATGGCCAAGAGATCATCAATAAGATGTTTTAGACCTATTCTAAAACAATAATTCTAGAATACACACTCTAAGTAAAGAACATAAAAAAAGCTCGGCATAGCCGAGCTTTTTAAGTTATTATATTGAATAAAGATTATTCGAAAACGATATCATCAATAACTAAATCATAGTTAGAATCAACATTATTCTCTTTACCACCTAATCTTATTTCGAAGAATTTACCAGCATTTGTATTATTTACATTACCAGCAGGCAAATTTAAAGTTACTGTAATCCATTTGTTATTAGTATCAATATTACCTGTATAAGTATTTTTCGATCCTTCTCCAGTTAAAGTAACATCACTCTTAACATCTTTCAAGCTAAAAAAGTTGCTCTTAACTTCTTTATCTAACACGTTAAACACTAAAGAACGCCCTTTAGAAGTTCCTTTTAATTTTAAAGTGATTTTCTTTGTATCTGCAGGAACTTTAACGTTACTTAAGCGATAAGCAGTATCAGCTTTGTCTCTATCTCCATTGATTACTAATCCTTTTGATTTACCATCTAGACCTTTACCTGCTTCAACAACAGCATATTTACTGTTAATCCATTCAAGACCATTAACTACATCAAAACTACTTAAGATATTCCCTACTTCTGGAACCTCAGGATCTACTGGGTCAACTGGATCAGTACCTCCATCAGCAGGAGTACCATCTTCAAAACGAATCTCATCTATAATTAAATCATATTTACTTGCAATCGTTTTAGTAGCTCCACCATGTTTAAACGCAATAAAATTACCTTTACCTGTAGTGTTATAGTTGAATCCTTTCAAGTTAAGAATAATCTTAACCCATTCACCTTTAGTATCAATAACACCTTCGTAGTTATTAACAAATTGCTCTTCAGTATTAATTTTTGATTTCTCAACACGCTTACTACCCACAACAGCTCCAACATTATAAGCAACGAATGTACCATCTGCTTGAAATACGTTAATAGATAATGAACGTGCGTCAGCAGTACCCTTCATTAAGAAAGAAAGCTCAGTAGCTCCTGTAGGTACTTTAACATCATCAATTGTGAATGTATATCCTGTTTTTTCAGGAGTACCTTTAAGTTCTAATGCATCACTATTTGCCCATCCTTGTCCTTTAGACTGTACAGCAAACTCAAGTCCATACTTATTCATTGCTCCTTCAAATGCTTTCCAATCTTTAAAATCTGCACCTGGGAAAGCTAAATATTTACCTGGCTCAACTTTAATATTAGGGTCTACAGGAACCTCAGGATCTGTTCCTCCTTCAACTTTAAAAGGATCTTGATCTAACTTTAAATCAGACGTAAAACGAGGAATAAACTGAAAATCTTTATTAAAGATAGTCATTACCCCTGTCATTGTTCCACTATTATTATCAACTATTTTATTGCTAAACACTTTGTTCTGTGAAGCAACTCTAAAGCCGATTTTACCTTGTAAAGGATTAACAACAGCTTCTCTAGACTCAATAATATTAAATGTAGCAGATTCTCCATTTCTTACAAATGTTTTACCTCTAGCCTCACTATCAAACTGTACATCTTTAATACGTATTAATTTCCCAATGAATGAATGATCCTTTCCATTAGATTCAATTACCTCTTTCAACGTAACTTCAGTTAAGTAATTTTCCTCTAATTCTTTTAGAGACAATACGTTTTTATTACTAGCAAAAATGTGTTTTTTATAAATAGGATCAGCTAAATAACCAACAAATTTACCATTTTGTCCACCGATACTTAAAATTCCATTATTTAATTGAACATAAGTATCTTTCAATTTAATATAAACAGTCGATCCGATTTCATAATCAACAAAAGTTGAATACTTATCTAGTTTAAATACACCTGCTTTATTATTTTGTTCATCTACAAAGTAAATTTCCTTAAAGAAAGTTTGTTCTTTATCAGTAGAAACAATAATACCTTTAATGATATCATCTGCTTCATATTTAGCTATTGTAGGAGTTATAAATTTATAGATATCTTCTATAGATTTAGTTTCTTTTAGACCTGCTGCTGGATCTACTATTGTAGGTATAGAGAAGTCATCGTTCTTTGCACACCCTGTAAAAACTAGAGCTGCAAAAGAAAAATATAATATTGATTTAATTAATGTTTTCATAGGTATTATTATTAGAAATTATAATAAACATTTACAAAGAAATTACGTCCATAACCGTACCAATACTTGTTTCCAAAAGTATTGTACCCGTGACCTTCATTAAAGTACTGAGCGTTGTTTAGAACTTCTTGTTTATAGTTAGCATTTCTAGCTTGTTCGAATCCACCAGTTTTATAATGTCTATTGAACACATTATTGATACTTGCAAAGAATCCGATTAAATTTCTATTAGGCAATCTCCAAGATTTACCTCCTGTTATATTTACTACAGTAAAGTCAGCTAATTTCTCTTGCTTTAAGATATTTCTTAACTTATCATCTGTAACACCTGGTAAAGTTTGTCCAGTTAATGGATCTTTTACGAAGTTATCTGTTCTTCTAAGCGCTGAAATATTAGTATATGAGTTATCCATATAATTAATATTTGCTCCTACCCACCAATAAGCAGGATCTCTATACTCTAACCCTAAAGATAGTGCAGTCTGAGGTCCATTACCTACTTTATAATTCTTCATATAAGCTTCTCCATAATCAAAAGTCTTCGCTACATTATCAGAATTCAATCTAATATTAGGATTATTAGTGTAGAACGATTGACCTACTACAGCAGCTGCTGTAGCTTTCAATGTTTGAGTCAATTGATACTCTGCACCTAATTCAATACCTAAATTACGTTTATTCACACCTGTTAGAATTTCAGATACAAATGCTCCTCCAGATTGTGTTAACAATTCTCCATCAGCATTCATAATACCTGCTCCATCAGCATAGTAGAAGTTGATTTGAGTACTATTTTTAATTTCAGATAAATATCCTGAAACACGAGCCTTTAACTTAGGTGTTCTAACGATATAACTACCATCAATGCTAAATACATCTTCATTAGTTAAATCTTTAGTTACCAAATTATTTACCCTTGCATTAGAGAAAGTGTTTCTAATAGTTGGTGCTTGATTATAATATGCTACATTCATATTTAAAGCATGGCGACCTGTAATATGGTAAGTAGCCCCTCCTTTAAATCCGAAGTTATTAAAATCTACTAAACCACCTTTACCATAAGAATTATTTGGATAAACACCATTTCTATATTTTCCATCTCTCTCGTATGAAGTGTAGCCTATCTTCTGTGCTATATAGAAGTCGAATTTATCATAATCAAAGTTAAACTGTGTAAATACATCTATTATGTTAGAGTCAACTGAATAATTATATCCAAACTTATCTCCTTCATAAACCTTTCTATCTCTATTATGTAAGTCACTTTGAGAATTATCTCCTATTAAATAGGTATCTATATCGTTATAATAAGATCCTCCTAATAAATCTACAAGCTCTTTAAAGTAAGAAGAATTAACTCTTCTATAATTAAAGCCAGCATCTAAAGTAACATGATCAGATAATATAGATTTTAAGTTAGAGTTAAAAGAAAATGTTTGATCTTTTTGTACATCCTCGTACAAGATTGTCTTACTTCTTCCTTCAAATCTACTATTTGAACGATATATTTTTTCCCAATCAACTTGACCTCCTTCTTTAAATTGAGCTTCTTTTACTTTAGCCAATTCTCTTAAAGGTTGCCATTCCCAAGAATTTTTATCACTATTATTAAGTGCATAGCTAGGCATATCTCTATAGTATGCAGGATCTGGATTTAAGTTATCTTGGTATCCTAAACGACTATTTTTAATATGTCCAAATTGATAAGAAGCAGTAGTCGTTAAGTTATTTAATTCATCTATTTTCCAATAGTGTGTCAATTGGAAGATTGGTTCAGAAACATCTTTGTAACGACCATTTCTTTTATCTCCATTTTGCCATCCCCAGTAAGAATTATACTTATACCCTTTTAAATCAGCTTGCTCTTGAGTAATAGGTGAGTTTTTAGCTCTTTTATTTTGAGCATAAATAGCTGTAAAGTTTAAACTGTGATTATCATTAAATTTCTTCTCAACAGCAGCGAATAATGATAATGCATCATAATTTGTACCTTCAAACCTACCTTCTTTTGCCCCTCTATAAGATGCAGATAAAGCAAATGCCCATCCATTCTTATCTAAACCAGAAGAGTAAATAGCGTAAGGTCTCCAGTTGTAATTAGTATCAGATCCAGAGAAACCTGCTTTAGCACCTTTTCTGATTTGAGATGCTCTTGTAGAAATGTTTTGTGTTCCTAAGATTCCACCAAAAGAGAAATCTGAAGGAGTAGATCCTGAAGAGAAAACTTGGTTACGAGTAGCGTCATTTAGACCTCCCCAGTTCCCCCATTGTGGGCGACCATCATGAACTTTGTTCATTACTACCCCATTGATCATTGTCTTACCATACTCGTTATCAAGTCCACGCATTCTGTAGAATGCAGATCCCCAGTTATAAGCTGCTGCTTGTTGGAAAGGATCTTTAGTAGCTTGTAACAAACCTGATGAAGTGTCGTTACTAGAGTCATCATCACTTAGGTCATTCTCCGTAAGTGTAATAAGCCCTAAATTTGCAATAGAAGCGAAATCCTCGTCTAAAGAAATTGTACCAAGGTCGATGATGCCATCACCTACCTCTACAGGTAAACGTTTTGTTACATATCCCACATAAGAGATTACAACATCATGGTTACCCGTTTTAACATTTTCTAAAGTGAATCTCCCTTCATTGTCTGTTAAAGAGGAAGTAGTAGAAGCTTGTACTTTTACAGATACCGCATTCATTGGCATCTGAGTGGCACCATCCACAACTTTCCCTTTAATTTCCTGAACTCCTTGCGCATAAGATATAACTACCTGTAACACAAAGAACAAACTAAATAAAAGTTTCTTCATAAATTAAAAATGATTAAAGTGCTATGTTAAGAAATACCGTAAGGTTATTTCTAATACAAAGGTATGTTATTATAATAATATTAGCTATTTTTGTCAAAGAAATAAGACAATTCTTTACTTAAATTAACCTAGTCATGCACATCAAACTTCAAAGAATCTTTTTGTTGTTTGCGCTTATCTCAATGGGAGCACAAGCACAAGAGAAAAAGTATGAGATTCAAACAATTGCGTTCTACAACTGTGAGAACTTGTTTGATACAATTAGAGACCCCAAAATCTATGATGAAGAGTGGACTCCTACAGGAGCACAAGCTTGGACATCTAAAAAGTACCAAAAGAAAATTCACAATCTTGCGAAAGTTATGTCTCAGATTGGTACAGACGAAAACACTAAAATGCCTGCAATAATAGGTGTTGCCGAAGTTGAAAATAGAGCTGTACTAGAAGATTTAGTACGCGACCCACAACTTGCGCCTGGAGATTATGGTATAGCGCACTTTGACTCTCCTGACAAACGTGGTATTGATGTAGGATTACTATATCAGAAAAAACACTTCTCTGTAACTAATGCGACTCCACATCCTCTTTATATCTACGATATGAATAAAGTAGACAGACATACAGGAGAAAAAGGTACTCGTATCTATACTCGTGATCAACTGTTAGTAACAGGTCTTCTAGATGGAGAAGAAGTACACTTTATTGTAAATCACTGGCCTTCTAGAGTGGGTGGAGAGAAAAGAAGTAGCCCATTACGTGAAGCCGCTGCTGCATTAAACAAAAAGATCATCGACTCACTATACACTATCAACCCAAATGCGAAAGTAATCACTATGGGAGATATGAACGACGGTCCATACAACAACAGTATGAAAAAGGTACTAAAAACAGCTGGTAAAAAATCTGAACTTACTCCACAGGGTCTTTTTAATCCAATGGAAAAAATGTCAAAAGATGGATTAGGGACATTAGCTTACCGTGATGCATGGGATGTTTTTGACCAAATGGTAATTAGCGAGCCTTACGTTAGAGATGATTACTCATCATGGGCGTACTGGAAAGCAAGAATCTATAAAAAACCTTTTATGGTTCAACCAACAGGACAGTACAAAGGTTATCCGCTTAGAAACACTAACGGAGAGCCTGGTTTCAGTGACCACTTCCCTGTATACATCTATCTAATTAGAGAATTAAAATAAGATTACTTGATATAAGTATAAAGCCGTTTAAGACATCTTAAACGGCTTTTTTATTGTAACTAACTAACTAACTAACTAACTAACTAACTAACTAACTAACTAACTAACTAACTAACTAACTAACTAACTAACTAACTAACTAACTACATTAAAAGCTTTTTAAGCTGCTCTTCATCAATTTCCTAACAAACAGATACCTCATATCAAAAAGCGTCTTAAATCACTTAATAATACAAAAAAAGGGATACTCAGACGAGTATCCCTTTTTTAAAAGTATAATATTCAGATTAGTTGTTTAATGCCTCAGCACCACCAACAATTTCTAGAATTTCATTTGTAATAGCAGCTTGACGAGCTTTGTTGTAACTTAACGTTAATTCATCACGTAAGTCTTTAGCGTTATCAGTTGCTTTGTGCATCGCAGTCATACGAGCTCCATGTTCAGAAGCTACAGAGTCCGCAACCGCTTTTAATAATTGAGTTTTTAAAGAAAGAGGAATTAATGTATTAATAATCTCTTCTTTAGAAGGCTCATAAATATAGTCAGAACTAGTATTCTCACTAGTTTCAACTGGTAACAATGGTAAAAACTGTTCTGTTACTACATCTTGTGTAGCAGCATTTTTGAACTGATTGTAAACGATCTGAATTGAATCATACTTCTCTTCAACGAAAGCTTCCATCATTTGTTCAGCTATAACAGCACAATTTGCAAAATCTACATGATCAAACAAATCACTTTTGTTCTCAATTACAGTAAAAGATTTACGTAATATATCGTGACCTTTTTTACCAATTGTCAATAAATCAACATTAACGTCTTTATATTGAGTAGCTTTAAGCGCATTAATTTGTTTGATAATATTCGCGTTAAAACCACCACACAAACCTCTGTTTGAAGTAATAACCACAAGAAGAACATTCTTAACCTCTCTAGTTTGAGAATATACTCCTGAATTATCACCTTCTAAAGTTGCGCTAACATTTTGAATCAATTCAGTCAACTTTTCTGAATATGGACGCATAGCCATAATAGTATCAGTAGCTTTTTTAAGCTTAGCTGCAGATACCATCTTCATAGCAGAAGTAATCTGCATTGTCGATCCGATTGATGAAATCCTATTACGTATTTCTTTAAGGTTTGCCATTGTAAATTGTATATAAATTTATCTACAAGTGACATGATATCACTTGTAGACAAACATTATTTCTTAATATTTTGCAGAAATCTCTTTAGCTACTTTCTCAAGTACACCAGTAATTTCATCAGTGAATTTACCAGCTTTTAACTGATCTAATACATCTCTATGACGAGAGTTTAAAGCATCTAAATAATCCTTTTCGAACTCTTTTACTTTAGAAACTGGTACGCTTCTAAGAAGGTTTTTAGAACCTGCATAGATAATAGCTACCTGATCTTCTACAGTATATGGATCGTTAACAGCTTGTTTTAAGATCTCAACGTTACGTTGTCCTTTAGAGATAACGTTCATTGTAGCAGCATCTAAGTCAGAACCAAACTTAGCGAAAGCTTCTAACTCACGGTATTGAGCTTGGTCAAGTTTCAAAGTACCAGCTACTTTCTTCATTGATTTAATTTGAGCAGAACCTCCAACACGAGATACAGAAATACCTACGTTAATAGCTGGACGAACACCTGAGTTAAATAAATCAGATTCTAAGAATATCTGTCCATCAGTAATCGAAATTACGTTAGTTGGGATATAAGCAGAAACGTCACCAGCTTGAGTTTCGATAATAGGTAAAGCAGTTAATGAACCACCACCTTTAACGAATGGTCTGATAGACTCTGGTAAGTCATTCATGTTCTTAGCGATTTCATCATCACCAATAATACGAGCAGCACGCTCTAATAATCTTGAGTGAAGGTAGAAAACGTCTCCAGGGTAAGCCTCACGACCTGGTGGACGACGTAAGATTAATGACATCTCACGGTAAGCTACCGCTTGTTTAGATAAATCATCATAGATAATTAATGCAGGACGTCCTGTATCACGGAAGTACTCTCCGATAGCAGCACCAGCCATTGCAGAGTAAACTTGCATTGGAGCTGGATCCGAAGCATTAGCAGCTACGATAATAGTATAGTCCATTGCACCTTTATCTTCTAAAGTTTTAGCAATTCCTGCTACAGTAGAAGCTTTTTGTCCAATAGCTACATATATACAATATACTGGTTGCCCAGCATCGTAAAATTCTTTTTGATTTAAGATAGTATCGATACAAACAGTTGTTTTTCCTGTTTGACGGTCACCAATTACTAACTCACGTTGTCCACGTCCGATTGGAATCATGGCATCAACAGATTTAATACCTGTTTGTAACGGCTCAGTTACTGGTTGACGGTAGATTACCCCAGGAGCTTTACGCTCTAATGGCATCTCATATAAATCACCTTCGATAGCACCTTTACCATCGATTGGAAGACCTAATGTATTAACAACACGTCCTACCATTTTCTCACCTACTTTAAGTGAAGCGATACGACCTGTTCTTTTTACTGTAGATCCTTCTTTAACACCAGTAGGAGCTCCTAACAATACAATACCTACATTATCCTCTTCAAGGTTCTGCACCATTGCTTCTAGTCCATTCTCGAATACAACTAGCTCTCCGTATTCAGCATTTGTTAACCCGTATACACGAGCAACACCATCTCCTACTTCAAGTACTGTTCCTACTTCTTCTAAAGAAGCCTCTGAGCTAAATCCAGATAATTGTTTCTTTAAAATCGCTGATATTTCAGCTGGTTTAATTTCCGCCATTTTTATCTATGTTTATACACGAACATTCGTGCGGTGATTTTTTAATTAGTTAATTCTCTTTTTAAAACTTGTAATTGATTCGCTATTGAAGCATTGTACTGTTTATCTCCCATTTTCAAGATAAATCCTCCTAAGATAGAAGCATCTACTATATTTGAAATAACAATTTGTTTTCCAGGAGCTAAACTTTGAACTTTAGATAAAACTTTACTCTCTAAAGCGGCATCCATTGGAACAGCCGTAGTAACTACAACTCTCTCTATACCTTTCAAAGCTTCGTATTGCTCTTGAAACTGTAAAGCGATTACACCTAAGATTTCAAATCTATTGTTCGCTTTAAGCACTTTAAACAATTCTTTAGTACTTTGATCAACATTAGCGAATACTTCTAACAAAGCATTTAATTTAATCTCACCACTCACGATAGGATTAGTTAAAAACACTTTTAAGTCTTCACTTTGAGATACTGATTCAGAGATCAAGATCATATCGCTATTAATAGCCTCAGCATTTCCTTTTTGACCAGAAACTTCTAGCATTGCTTTTGCATATCTTGCAGCTGCTCTAGTGCTTACCATAATGATCCTTTTATTAGTTTAATTTAACTTCGTCTAACATCTTCTCAACCAATTTAGATTGAGCTTCAGTGTTAGCTAATTGTTCTTTTAATAATTTCTCAGCAATTTCAATAGAAATAGAAGAAACTTGAGTTTTTAACTCAACGATAGCAGTAGCTCTTTCACTTTCGATAGCAGCTTTTGCTTGAGCAATCATTTTTGCTCCTACAGCTTCACCTTCAGTTTTAGCGTCAGCTAACATTTTTTCTTTAATCTCACGAGCTTCTTTAATTAAAGCATCACGCTCAGCACGAGCTTCTGCCAATAATTTCTCGTTATCAGCTTTTAAATTAGCCATTTCTCTTTTAGCATTTTCAGCAGCTGCTAATGCATCAGCGATACCCTCTTCACGAGCCTCTAAAGCATTTACAATTGGTTTCCATGCAAATTTTCCTAGGATGAATACAATCACCAATAAAATGATGAACTGCCAGAAAAATAATCCAAAACCGAAATCGTTAATTAATTTATCCATTATCTAAAATTATACTTTTTAATACCTATGTTGTTTAATTAAGAAGTTTATCTGCAACCAACCGTTACAGATAAACTCTTTTACTTGTCTTGGATTATTTACCTAAGATTAAAGCACCGAATGCTAAACCTTCCAATAAAGCTCCAATAATGATCATTGCAGTTTGGATTTTTCCAGCAGCTTCTGGTTGACGAGCGATAGCGTCCATTGCAGAAGATCCGATTTTTCCTAATCCGTAACCAGCTCCGATTACGATTAAACCTGCACCAATAATGTTTGGTAATGTCATAGTGATTGATTTATATTAATTAAACAAATTTTATTTTTATTCTAATTTAATTCTATTAATGATGAGCCTCATCATGTTCGTGCTCTGCTACAGCCATTCCGATAAACAATGAAGATAACATTGTAAAGATGAACGCTTGTAAGAAAGCAACTAAGATCTCTAATACAACTAAGAACGTTGATAAGAAGAATCCTATCCCTACTGCTCCAGCAGTACCTAAAGCTTCTTTCATCACGAAGATAATAGCGATAAGTCCAAATACTACTGAGTGACCTGCTGTAATGTTAGCGAATAAACGAACCATCAATGAGAATGGTTTAATTAATGCTCCTAATACTTCAATAGGTGCTAACATTAATTTCATTGGCGCTGGTACACCTGGCATCCAGAACATGTGCTTCCAATAATCCTTGTTAGCAGAGAACTGTGTAATTATGAATGTAAAGATTGCCAAACACGCAGTTACCGAAATACTTCCTGTAACGTTGAATCCTAGTGGAGTCAATCCTAATAAGTTCAATAAGAAAATTAAAAAGAATACTGACAGTAAGTATGGCATGAACTTTTTGTATTTGTCTTTTCCGATATTTGGAATAGCCATTTCATCACGAACATAAAGTACCATTGGTTCTAAAGCTCTTGCAAAACCTTTAGGCAAGTTGTTCGGTCCTTTTTTGTATGTCTTAGCTAAGCTTAAGAACATAAGGAAGATTAATACTGTAGTAAATAATAATGATGCCACATTTTTAGTGATGGAAAAATCTAATGGCTTCTCATTTGTAGGATGATGCTCAGCATCGTACTCGATAGTACCAGCTGCATCAGTTTTGTATATCTTACTGTGATATAACTTGTAGTGTTGTCCGTCTTTTTCAACTACTTTGTTACCGTAGTCAAATTCTGATGACATAAATACTTTAAGACCATTGTCTATTAAAATAACTGGCAACGGAAACCCATAGTGTTTACCAGTAGCCTCGTCTGAGAAGAAAATGAAAGAGTAATCATCTGCTAAGTGGTGCGTGATGTGATCTTGCACTTTTTCAGCTTGTGTTTTTTCACCTTCTACATGCTCTGTACCTTCTACAGCAGCGATTGTTTCTTCAATTGACTGCTCTGTTTCTTGAATAGATTCTTCAAGCTTCTGAGCATTACTTTGTGCGTACGAAAATACCGACGATGCTGTAAAAATTACAGCTGCTAATAAATTCAGTGATTTCTTCAGAGTCACCATACCTTAACTTCTTGAATATTTATGGTTCTTAAAATTTTGTGCAAAAGTACAATAAATCTTAGACTTTCATACTTTCTTGCGAAACTTTTTTTTATTATCTTTTTGTTAACTAACCTTCTTATTTAAAATACGATATGCAATAAAAGCATCTCCACCTAGATAAATCAAGACAACTAACAGAAAATTATACTTAAATAGTTCATCAACATTCTCGCTATCTAATCCTTCTCTTACAAACAGGTAACTAGCCAATAACCTAACTGTAATAAAGCCTAAAAACACATATCCTAAACTGTTAGGCATACTTGTTTTTATTCCTTGCATAGCAAATAACATTCCTATAGAAAAAATAAATTCAAAGCCATAAAAACCCGCTAATGAATAACCTAATTCTACAAATGACTGACCAAAATCAGTATATGTAAAAAGTGCAAAATGAATTGCAAATATAACTGCTAAAACCCCAAAAAGTTTTAAACTTAAACTTACTGTTTCCTTATCCATTAATCTTTATTTAATTGATTTACTTGTTTTATAACTTGGTACAAAGCTAATCCTACTCCAATTAACGTACAAATTTTATTTGCTAATCCGTCAACTAAATTATATTTTTCATCTAACCAAGTACCTAACAAGTGAAACAAGTAAATAGTTACCCCCATCTGAATAGGGATATTAATTAAATTTAACCAACGGTTTGGGCCTGAATTTTTTTTCACTTCTAATTATTTTCCTTTCTTACCTGAACCTTGCTCTCCGCTTCCTGCTATAGCCATATCGCATTTCACTTGAATCTTAGCCCCTGGTACTACCGAAAGTCTACCTACTAATAAATCTCCTTTTACCTCTGCAGTCTCCTTGATATGCAGTAAATCTTTTACCTTCAGAACACCTTCTACTAGGCCTTCTATATCCGCATTTTCACACTCCACATTTCCTATGATTTGGGCTTGAGGTCCTACTACTACTCTTCCTTTAACCTTTAAGTTTCCATGTAAGATTCCGTCTAGGCGCAAGTCTGTAACTGCCTCAATATCACCCTTAATTGTTGTAGCCTCAATAATTCTATTTGTCTTACCTAAATGATCTATAGACCCGTCATTTTTCGTTTTTTGGAACATAATTTCTTTACTTTTTTTCAACCTTATTCTGATGGAGCTATATACTTCTCCCAATTCTTCTTAATCTGAACGATAATATAATTATCTGCACTTATAGTAACAGCGTTGCTGTTTACACTTCTAGCAGCCTGCTCTGCTTCCTCTTTATTCTTAAATCCATGTAATACAAAGAACTCTCCTACACCGATATAAGGATCCTCTGAGTACTTAATCCCTTTACTGCTATTAGCTGTTGCAAACTGTATAAAACTACGACTAACCATTTGATTAGCGCCTGAGTCCTTGTCTTGTACTAGCAACACTACTTTCCAATTCTTTGAATCTCCACTTGAGAACTCCCTAGCTTCTAACATTGGGATTGTTGTCTTTAACAACTCCTCTGCTTCTCTTCCTTCACGAGAAGAGCTATAGGTCAGAGCCACAAAGTTCAATGCTTCTTTATAGGCTTCTAGCCCTTTTAATCGCCCAATCACATGAGCTTTTAACAACTCTAGTTTGCTCACATAGCCTTCATCATCGAATCGCTCTAGAGCACTATCTATAGTTCGCAATGCATTATTATAATCTGTACCATCTGCATACACCTTATACGCCTGTCCATAAATCTGCTCTGGTGATAAGTCATCGATCTTATCCATAGACATATTCTGTAATAACTTGGCATATCTAGAATTAGGATATAGATTAATTATTCTATCCTTCATCGCTATTGCCTTAGCCATATCTATCTCTAAGTATATCTTATAGAGCTTATACATACTCGGCAGAATCAATCTCTCGGCAGGGTCAAAGGTCAATAATGACTCTAATCGCTTACTCGCTAAATCATATTTCTTAAATCGATCTGCATACATAGATCCCAGTTGGAAATAAGCAAAGTCTCTATCCTTCTTGATAGACGCTATTTCTTTTTCATCACTTGGAATTTTCGAAATATAGCTATTGATATCATATCTAGTATCGTTAAACTGCTCAGTACTATTATCCTGATTTGCATTCTGAGCGGCTTGTTCCTCCACTACAGCATTATTCTGTGCTTCTTGTATATCACTCGCCCATCTCCAGTTATCCACTGAAGGTCTATTTCCCCACTTTCTTCTAAACTCTGTCTTTCCAAAAGCAGCGGCTTGAGTTGAGTAGAAGTAGAATGTAGAACTGCCTCCTGTCTGTTGATTATTTGTACCAAAAGCCACATCTATAGCATCACCGAAAGTAGCCATATTAAAATAATTCTGATTCCCTCCTTTTTGCTTTTTAAGTGTTGCCTGTAGTTTTCTAAAGTCTTCTTTTCTTAGCTCATCTACATATTTCTGAAAATAAGCAATACGTTGATTTTCACTCATCGCTACTAATCGAAGTACACTATCATTCACATGAGCGACTCTCTCATATTTCACCACATCTCTTAATGCATCACGTCTCTTAGTGATTCTAAAGCGCTCTTTAGCCTTAGCAGGCATGATAGATAATACACTGTCATAATACTGACCAGCCAACGCATAACCAGCCTCATTAAAGTAAATCTCGGCTATACTCAAGTAGTTTTTAGACTTTAACTGCTTATCTCCTTTACTTAACTTAACAGCTCTTTTTAGCGATTTTAATGCCTCTTTTGTATTGCCACTACCCTCGTAGAACAGTCCCACCTGACGATGTAATACATCTAAGTAATCTCTGTTCTCTCTATCTCTAATTAATCTTTTATACTTCTTTAAAAATGCTACCGAATCTTTAGCCTGAGTAGGCTTCAGACCAAACTGCTGCGCATGAGACTGTATCACATAAGATCGAGGGCTCTTTCGATTCATATCGATTACAATACCGAAAGCCTCATTCGCTTCCATCTCCTTGCCTAACTTAGCATATAGCTGCCCAAGGATAAACGTATAACGTGCATACTCCTCCTTATCCTTAGTGTGTTCTATAGCGATCTTTAGAGGCGGTATAGCAGAAGCATATTCCTCTATATTGATATAAGCCTGAGTAAGCGTAGCATTCGCATCTGCTACCTGCTGCTTCCTTAGTTTATCTTTTTTATCTCGAAGAAATTCATTTAAATTTTTAATCGCAATATCATCATAAGTAAGGCGCACATTAGATTTCTCACGCCAGATGATCGCATCATTTATTAAGCTCCCATCTGGGTACTTATACAGAATATAATTAAAAGCCTCTAGCGCAGGTACAAAACGTCCATCATAGTATCTAGCCTGTCCTAACATCAGATAAGCATCATCGATCTGGAAGTTGCGCTCACGCCCTTTTATGTACATAGAGTGCTTCTGAATGGCCTTAGCAGCCTTGTCTTCAGCTCGTCTAAATCCTACCTCTCCTTGCTCTTCTTCTCCTGTAACATTAGCTCCATCTACTTGCACATTTTCTAGAATAGATCCTTTTTTAGACTCTAGTGATCTACCTCTGTCAAACTCACGTGTAGAGTCTATTTTAATGTCGATGCGCTCTACAGGAAGTATCTCCCAAAAGTCATCGTAATAATCCTTTTTTAAAGAAATTAAAGCCTCATCATAAGCCAATTCTCCGTTATATAGAATATTATACCGAGTAGTCATCGCGTGATACCCTCTATTCAATAACTTATCTTTCTTTACAGAACAAGCCGCTCCCAAAAGAAGTAAAACTAAAAAAATCAGATATTTAAAACGAGTATTCAACACAATGAGCTTTACTTAAAAACTACAAATTCACTATTTTAGTATATAACAAAACGTAAAAATACATTACTTTTAGTAATACTTCTACAGTATTTTAAAAGTTTTTAAAGTTCTACAGAAACAAAACCTATAAAAGTAATTTACACTACTTATCGCAATATCTCAGTCAATTTATAGCATCCTATAGAAATCTAACCTCATATCACTAAAACATTCACAATATCCTATATTTTCTATTATTCTACTTTTATGGAATCTTAGGTTATAGCTATAAACACAAAACTCTAGCAAAATATATTTACTAGAGTCCCGCTAACTAACCAATTAAGTAATATTCTTCTTTTTCGTTCGATTATTAATGAGCTTTTTGAATTCACAAAAAAGCAAAACAACCCCAAAATAAATCTAGTCTTTATCAGTGTCTATTTATAAACCAAAAGTAGCTTGATACTGATTTACTAGGGGATTGCTTGAGGGTTTCTTGCACCTTTCTTCGAGAAAAGCACCTTCTAGGCAAGAAAACCCCTAGAAAACTCCTAGCAATCCCCTAAGAAGTGCAAGCGAAACGCTCTTCTCTCATACATCCATAACGAAATCGAAGCGCATCTATTAATATTTCTATCTTTATTTTAACCTAATCATCCCAATCTAAAACAATGTCATTATACCATAATGTATTATTTCATTTTAATCAAACTGAGACGAAAAAGAAATGCATTCTATCATACCTGAAAGAACTCTTCTAATGCATCAAACGTGATATCCTGAGTCAAGACATCTTTCATGATTTGTCCTTTTTCTAAGGCGATCACACGATCAGACACCTCATAAGTATGTTGAAGATCATGACTTGATATAATAATTGTGATCTCTCTATCTTTCATCTTTTGTTTTACCAATTCTTTTAATCTCAACTGTGTAGTCGGATCCAGATTAGCAAACGGTTCGTCTAAGATAACTAACTCTGGTTTTCCCATAAAAGCTGCTATAATACCTACCTTCTTTTGATTACCTTTAGAGAAATCACGCAAATATTTACGTTGATTCAGCACTTCTCCATTGAAGAAACTCACATATTCGTTTAAATAACTTTCTATATCTGTACGAGACATCCCTCTCAGTTCACCAACGAAATAAAAATATTCTTCAGGTGTCAAATACCCGATTAAAAAAGAATCATCAAAGAATGATCCTGTATACTTTTTCCATTCCTCATTTTCACTAACTACATTCCCTTTATTAGAAATGCTCCCTTGAGTAGGCTTGATTAGATCTAATAGAAGGCTAAAAAAGGTCGTTTTACCAGCTCCATTATTCCCAACCAATCCAACACTTTGTCCTTTTGTTATTTCTAAACTAGGTATATTTAAAACAGTCTGTTGACCATAAGACTTTACTAAATTATTTACTACTATCATATTACTTAGATTTAAAAGCCTCTATTGTGCTATATTTTTCTTGTTTATAAATTTTCTCTATGTACTTAAACGCCTGATTTTGGAAGAACATGCCTATGATCCCTATTCCGGTTAACAAGGTGAATCCTCCCCAAAAACCATATACCCAAAAGCCGATATAATAGATTAGAATAGGCAAAAAGAGCTTCGGTAGCGAGATCAGCATTACCCTTAGATTAAATGCATTCTTATCTGCAAACACATTCTTGTTCGCTGTTAGATCTACAGGGCTTTTTAGATAAGCACCTCCCCATAATACGATATAACCATTAATACCAATATTAAACACTCCATTCGCAATGATCAAATACACTAGATCCATACTCGTCCAGATATACAATACCGCCGCCAACATAGACACACCAGTTCCCAATGCAATAATTAACCATTTAGACTTTAAATAATTCTTATACGTGATATTCTGAGTCATCATAAAAGAGTAATAAGAAGAATCCCAACTAGGCACATACTGTCCAAACATCATTAGGAAACCACCTGATACAAAGAAGGCAACGAAGATTAGCATAAAGGTCGGATACCCTCCCATTTCTGTTGGGCGAAGTATAAGGAATCCGTAGAACATAAATAATACACTCATTAATACTGTTGTGCGTGCTCTTTTATTACGAGTGATTAGTCGCAAATCATTCTTAAGAAAAGAAGCATACGTTCCAAATCCATCTAACCATTTCATCTCACGTGTAGTCGCTACTTCTACCTTGACCTTTAGCAGATCATCCATATACATATTCTTAGCGTAGTAATGCACTGTCATCTTAATAGCTAACCATAACACTCCACCGTAGACTAATACTAATGCAGGATATTCATACACACTATACAACAAGTGCTGTGTGTATAAAGTGCTGTCAAATAATTGGTAATACTGAATCGCAGCTAATAAGCCGAATACGACTATAACAGCTATAAAAACAGATTTATAAGACTCTATCAGTATATTGACAAAGTGCATCGTACACACACATAAATAGACAGCTATCATCCAAGCAATCACTCCTAGAACAGAATATCCCTGTACCATACTAACTATCGCAAATGGAAGAATAAATAGTAACTGAATAAAGTTAAACGCACTGATGAATGAACTTCCTATATAGAAGTTTACGATCTTAATCTTAGGGAAAGGCAGTACGAGCAATGGTTTTATAGTAGCAGTAGGCAACTTCTGAAGTGTAAACCTCATAAACATCTCCATCACCATATAATACATCCAAAATCTACTAATCACCTGTATAGGTGATCCCATACCTAGATTCATATCTTCGATAATAAAGAATCCACTCATCCCCATTACCAAAAACAGTAAACCAAAATACACTATCGCTATCCACTTAAAGACAACCAATATCGTATTCATGGTCTTATCATTGCTTCGAGACAATCTTTTCTTTTCTAAAAAAACAAACAACTTACGCATTGCTATAAATATTTATTATAACAATTAGTACTCTATTTAGGTGTTTTGTTACAACTAAGACAGCATTATTTTAAATTATTTACTTTATTATTAAAATCAACACAAACATACATCAGCAAAAAACCTACAATTAACCTAAAAATTAACACTCAACAACTTATTTATACTACAATATTAAACCAACTCTACCTCACTTCAATCACTACCATATTTAGGACAAAATCATTTATCTTTGCCCAAAATATTAATACAATGAAAAAAGACATAGAGATTCCAGTAGTAAAAGATATAGAGATTGCAATCATAAAAGAATATAACGAAGAATTCTTAGCAGACTCATGGTACGCATATCTATTCAATAACTCAGATCAAGAAATGGAAGCTATCCTAGTAGTATCACAAGCGATAGGTGAGATAGATGGTGAAGTAAGAGGTACAGGAGTATTTAGACATGCATTTAAATCTCTAGCTCCAAAAGAAAGTGTAAAAATAGAATTGCTAGATGAATCTGTTTTTAAACTGAGTAATTCGTTTATGCTTACTTTCTTCCAAGGAGGAAAATTATACGACAAGACATATACCTTCATTCAGGACTCTCTAGGAGATGCACATTTACAGACATTGCCATTTACTAGTAAAAAAGGGATATTAGCAAAATAATTTAATACCCTATCTATCAACACCTTAATTTATAATCAATCCAAATGTTAGTTTGCTTAATTTGGTAAGCACAACTTAAAAAATAGATGATTATGAAAATTAAAAACGTATTGAGTATTTTATGCTGTTTAGGTGTATTAGTAACATTGTTTGCTTTTAGCTCGTCAACTCTTGTAACAGAAAGTAAAGCAGGAGATACAGAGTGGAAGAACTTAAAGGTATTACCGAAAAATATTTCTAATGACAGCCTTAAAGGGCTAATGAGAGGTTATAATGATGCGTTAGGAGTGAAATGTGGATACTGTCATACTACAGTAGAAGGAACAGATAAACTAGACTTCGCTGCAGATACAAAAAAAGAAAAAGAGTACGCTCGAGGTATGATCACAATGACTCAAAAAATCAATGCAGAGAACTTTAATTGGCAGAATCACCCGAAACCTGAGACCATCGATGTAGTATCATGTGCGATGTGTCATAGAGGACACACTAGCCCTACAAAATCTTTAAAATTATAGATATCATAACTAATAAAATATAAGAAAGCCCTTCTGTTAGAAGGGCTTTTTTATTATATATTTGATATACTTTTATTAATCCTTTTTAGGAGGGAACATAAATGATGCTACTACTGATAGTACTAATACACCTCCGATAATACTTAATGACACTAATGATTCTACGTGGTAGAATGGTGATACTATCATCTTGATACCAATAAAAGATAAGATAATAGCTAAACCATATTTTAACTTAGAGAATCTATCCATAAAGTTAGCTAACAAGAAATATAATGATCTCAATCCTAAGATCGCAAAGATATTAGATGTATATAAGATAAATGGATCATCTGGTGCGATAGCAAAAATAGCAGGTATACTATCTACTGCAAAGATCACGTCTGTGAACTCTATCACCATTAATGCTACGAATAATGGCGTCACCATACGCACTCCATTCTTCACTGTAAAGAACTTCTCTCCATCATATTCATCACTTACCTTAAAGAACTTATGTACCATACGTACAGCAAAATTCTTAGACAGGTCTTCATTCTCATCGTGTTCCTCTTTTGCAAACCAAGACTTAATACCTGAAATCAACAAGAAGATACCAAATATGGTCAATACCACATTAATCTCTACTATTCTACCGAATACTTCCATCGCAGGTAGATATGTATGATTAATAATCTCTACACCTGCAAAAATGAAGATAGCTCTAAATACTAAAGCTCCTAAAATCCCCCAGAACAACACTCTGTGGTGTAATTCTTTTGGAACCTTAAAGAAGGTAAATACCAATATAAATACAAATAGATTATCTACTGATAGTGCTTTCTCTATCCAATAAGCTGATTGAAACCTTGCAAAGTTTTCGAAGTCGAGGTAATAATAAATAACTCCACTAAAACACATTGCTAAGCCTATCCACACCGCTGTCCAGATCAATGCTTCTTTTGTTGATACAGTGTGACTGTGTTTATTAAATACTCCTAAGTCTAAAAGTAGCATGATAATAACAACTACTCCAAATACCCCTAATAAAGCAGGGTGATTGATTAAATGATCCATCTTTTAATTTTTTACTCGACAAAACTAAATGGAATAATCTCCCCCAAGAGAACACTCCATAACTAACATTAAATCAACAAATTACAAACAAACTTTTGTATCTCAAAAATACAGCTAAAAAAAATAACTTATTGAAAAACAATAAGTTATTTTACATTTTTAGAATAAAACCTAAACACGGCTAAATCTATATTTTTTTTAATCTAATTTCTCAGTAAGTTTTCTGAATACCTTTTTAGGATCTTTTCCATTGTACAAGATATCATATACCGCATTGATTATCGGAGTCTTAGCACCATATTGCTTATTTAGTTCATAAGCACTTTTAGAAGCATAGTACCCTTCTGCAATCATATTCATCTCCATTTGAGCTGACTTTACAGTATACCCCTTACCTATCATATTACCAAACATACGGTTACGAGAGAACAGAGAATATCCTGTTACTAATAAATCTCCTAAATAGGCAGAGTTATTAATATTACGCTTCATTCTATGCACTTTCTTAATGAATTTCTTCATCTCACGGATAGCATTACTCATCAGTAGAGCTTGGAAGTTATCTCCATAGCCCAGACCATGAGCGATACCACATGCTACAGCATAGATATTCTTTAATACTGCTGCATACTCTGTACCGATAATATCATCCGTTGTTTTCGCTTTGATATAATGACTGCTTACACAGTTAGATATTGTCTTAGCATACTCTTCTGTCTGACAAGCAATCGTTAAATAAGATAGACGTTCTAATGCCACCTCTTCAGCATGACATGGACCAGTGATTACTGCAATGTTCTCGTATGGTACATTATAAGTTTGATGGAAGTGCTCTCCTACGATAAGACTCGTCTCAGGGATAATCCCTTTAATCGCAGATACGATAACTTTCCCTTCTAGGCTAACATGTAGTCTACTCATCTCCTGTGACAAGAACGCAGACGGAATAGCGAAGATTACATAATCCGCATAAGAGATTGCCTTGTTAATATCATTTGTCAACCTTAATTGTTCTACATCAAATTCTACAGAACTTAGATAATTAGGATTGTGATAATTAACTTTTATCTCTTCTAATGCAGATTCGTTACGCATATACCAAGCAATCTCAGTTAGGTTTTCGCTCAACATTTTTACTATAGCAGTAGCCCAGCTCCCACCACCTATAACTGCAATTTTCGGATATTCATTCATACACTAAATTTATTAGTTGGTCAAAAGTAAGTAAAAAACACATTGCAAACAATTAGAACAACAATAGCTTAAGCTGAAAAAACACATCATTTATTCAATAAATATTGAAATAAATCTAACTTTAACTCAGAAACAAGCCGATAAAAAACACTTTTATTTACATATTCGCATTTTAGTTTAATTAAAAACAAAGCATATACCTTCACATTCCGTGACCAATTTTAGATTAAATTAACAGTATATAAGATATACTGCTAATTATCAACTCCTTTAAACATAAAAAAACAAAAGCACATTCACCATTACAGTAAATGTGCTTCTCTATAGAATTATAAACTTAGTTTGACTATTTCTCTTACTTTGTCAATTGTTATATTTTTCTTTTCTCCCATTGCTAGCCATCCCCTTTCATTAAATCGTTCAGCAATCCACTCTACAGCCTTCTCCCCATCTTCAGTATAATCACTCAATTTAGTAGCAACTCCTAGAGAATGAAAGAACGCTATCATACGCTCTATAGCCAGTCTAGCTACCTCATCATCGCTACCTTCTAGAGTAAATACTCGTCTACCGAACTGCGCTAATTTCTCCTTCTTCGTGTCAAACATCACGCTATATAAATTAGGGCCTATAATAGCTAATGTACGACCGTGATCTATACCATATAACACAGTCAATTCATGACCAATAGCATGTGTCACCCAATCTTCTTTTACTCCTTTCGATATTAACCCATTTAGAGCCATCGTACAGCACCACATATAGTTCATCGCTGCATCATAATCAGTAGGATCCTTTAATATCTTAGGAGCTACTTCTATTAAGGTCTGTAAGATACTCTCTGCAAACCTATCTTGTAAAGGTGCACCTTGAGGAAAAGTAATATACTGTTCTAACACATGGACGAATGCATCTGTTATACCATTAGCAATCTGCTTCTCAGGCAAAGAAGCAATCACAGTAGGATCACATACAGAGAACACAGGATATAATACCTCTCCTGAGAATGATAACTTCTCTTGTGTAGCCTCTATCGTTACCACGGCACCACAGTTCATCTCACTACCTGTAGCAGGCAATGTCAGTATCGCACCATAAGGCATAGCCTTCCAGTTCACATTTAGTTTTTTCTGAATAATATCTATGACATCTCCTTCATAGTGCACAGCTGCAGATATAAACTTAACCCCATCTATCACACTTCCTCCTCCTACACCAAGGATAAAGTCTACCTTTTCTTTCTTAATCAGATCAACAGCTTTCACTAATGTCTCATATCGAGGATTAGGTTCTACTCCCGAAAACTCAACTACTTCATACCCTTCTAAAGCCTTTATCACTTGATCATAAACACCATTCTTCTTAATACTACCTCCACCGTATACGATTAGTACCTTACTCTTTTTATCGATTAGATTAGCTATCTCACCTATCTGTCCTTTCCCGTACAATAAACGAGTAGGGTTATATAATTCAAAATTCAACATAACTACTTTCTTTTATCTTATAAAATTAAAAAAAGGAATGCAAATGCATTCCTTTTATAGTATTAAATTCTATTTAATTATTTCTTATAAAACAAGTTGTGGTCTATATACTTCCACACTTCTTTATCAAGTAGAGGCATAATATTCTTCCCCTCTTTAATGGAGTCTCTAATAAACGTAGCAGAGATCTCCATGATTGGTGCATTCTCTACTAAGTGTATATTCGGGTGAGCTAGAAGAGGATTAGCCTCCTCTTTGCCACTGAATATGCGAGGATAGACATAGATAGGATAACGCTCTAGTAGCACCTCGTAGTTCTTCCACTTAGGCAGACTATCTAGATTGTCTTGTCCCATTAATAAACTAAACTCATGTTTAGGATAGCGCTCATGTAGATGCGCCATCGTATTCACGGTATAATTAGGTTGTGGCAAATTAAACTCTACGTCAGAAGGCTTGATATAATCATAATCCGCCGTAGCCAAATTAACCATATGTATCCTATGAAAATCCTCTAATAGACCTTTCTTTTTCTTTAAAGGACTATGAGGAGTTACCACCATCCATACTTCATCCAGGTCAGTGTACTGCACCATATGGTTAGCAATAACTAAATGACCGATATGAATAGGATTAAATGTTCCAAAATACAATCCTACCTTCATACTTATCTTCTTACTTTATAAAGTTCTTTACTAACTCTACAGCCTCATTCTTCGCTGTATCTAAGTCGTAATTCTTAATAATCATATCAAACTGAGGAGCTGTAGCTAATTCTACTGAAGCTTTCGCAATACGCATATTGATCTTATCTTCACTCTCTGTAGAACGCTTTTTAAGACGAATCTTCAATTCATCTATACTAGGTGGTTTCACAAATACAGCTAAAGTCTCATTTGGGAATTTACGTTTAATACGAAGACCTCCTGCTACATCGATATCGAATATTACATTCTTACCTTCTGCCCACAGACGCTCTACTTCACTACTAAGTGTTCCATAGAAGTTATCTCTATATACCTCTTCCCATTCTAAGAACTTCTCCCCTTTTATATTTTGTTTAAACTCATCAAGAGAAATAAAATAGTAATCTTTACCATTCACCTCTTCCCCTCTTGGTTCACGAGATGTACAAGAGATAGAGAACGCTAGGTTCAAATCTTCTTGTTCTAATAAATGTCTTACTATTGTAGTTTTACCTGAACCAGATGGAGCAGAGAAAACGATTAACTTACCTCTTTGCATAATAATATTCTGTCGTGTTGTATATATAACCTAAAGTACGTTTAGTACTTGCTCTTTTATCTTCTCTAATTCATCCTTCATCTTTACCACTATTTTCTGCATCTCAGCGTGGTTAGATTTAGATCCCATAGTATTAATCTCACGTCCCATCTCTTGACCGATAAACCCAAGTTTACGACCATTAGCCTCAGCTCCTTCAAGTGTTTCAATAAAGTAATCCAAGTGTTTGCTCAGACGTACTTTCTCCTCTGTGATATCCATCTTTTCTAGATAGTAGATCACCTCTTGCTCATATCTATTCTCATCGATATTTAACTGAAGTTCTACTAAGTTCGTACGCAATCTTTCTTTTACAGTTACGATACGCTCTTTGTCTAATACAGATACCTCATCCATATACTTACGGATGTTACCGATACGCAGTCTGAAGTCTTGCTCTAATGAAGCTCCTTCACTAGCTCGGAATTCCTTCATATTAGCGATAGCATCAGTGATAACCTTTTCTATCTCTTTCCACTCATTCTCGTCTAATTCAGCACGCTCTACTTTTAATGCATCAGGCATACGTACAGCCATTTTCATAAGCTCTGTAGCATCTGCATCAGGGATAATCTCCTTCATTTGATCAATATATGCCATCACGATAGGGCCATTAATCTTATTAGAAGTTTCTTCTGCTGTAATCTCACTATATAATGAGAAGTCTACTTTACCACGCTCTAATTCTTGTGCTATAAGATTACGAAGAGGTAGTTCTTTCTCTCTATACATCAAAGGCAATCTAACATTTAGATCTAAGCTTTTGCTATTAAGCGATTTTACTTCTACTGTGATTTTCTTTGTTGGTAATTGCAAACATGCCTTACCAAATCCTGTCATCGATTGTATCATATATTAAAAAATAATAGCTACAAAGGTAACAAAATCATTACTAACTGACTTATAAATAGCACAAAATACTGTCTATAAGATTACAGATTATCGCTAAGTCAATATATCCGTGATAATAAACCTGTTTATCTTCTATAACTTCAAATAAAAGCTCTTATAGTAGTAAACACATTCATACTCAAAATAATAAAATACAAATTATATATACATAAAAAAAGAGAGCCATATAGCTCTCTTTTGTGTTTTATACTCCTATTATTTGTTCGTTTCATCGCCTAGAATAGGAGATAACCAAAACAACCATAACTATGAACTACGCCTTCTAAGTCCTTATTTAGACCACCACAATCTACAAAGTCAGCAATAGTTAAAAGTCGCGATGAAACTATGTGAATTAAATTTTTTACTAAAACAACCTAACCTTAACTCTTCTGTTTTAATTTAACCCCCAAACACTTAAAACTTTTTCTTTTCTTTTTTTATAAAGGAATTAATAGCAATTCTTCCCTTTCGTCTTCGATATTAAGACAACAAGCATCGCATTTGGTCACATCAAAAAAAGAATATTTTTTTAAAAAAGTATTTAATCAACAGATATACAGACAAATGTCTGTATAAAAAATATACTTAAAAATACTAACAAACCTATTTAAACAGAGGTCATTCAACAAAAGAATACTTAATATACTACTTGATTAAGCTATAATATAATTGTACTAATCCTGATTCAAAAGACTTTGTACTCTCTAACTTTAACTTAGACTCTGGTATACCGATATCAAATAATCTAGTACCTCCACCTAATAATACTGGGATAACAGATAATACGATCTTATCTATGAGTCCATCCTTCAATAATCTGTTGACTAACTGTGCTCCTCCATCGCAGAATATATCTTTACCCTCTTGTGATTTCAATCTAGATACTAATTCCTTTAGATCACCATTATAGAAAGTCACATTACCTTCTGTAGGTAAATTTTGTCTAGTCATGACATACGTCTCTTTATCTGCATGATGAAATCCATGTCCTTGACTTACTACCCAGTCATACGTACGCTTTCCGATCAAGACCGTATCAATCGTTTCTACAAAAGCGGTATAACCATAATCTTCTCCTTCTCGCTGTACAGCATCCAAGAAACTCAAATCATCCCCTGATTTTGCGATATAACCATCCAAACTACTCGAAATGTATAATACTACCTGTCTCATATCTCTTTGATTTTAAAACACAAAATTGCTAACTTTTATCCTCCTATAAACAAATAATTACCTCAGCAGGTAAAAACCTTATCTGAAGCGTTTATATAATTTATTGTATTAATGTTTCCCTTATAAATAAAAAAGAGCCAGCACATGCTGACTCTTTTCTTTACTATTTATTCTTTACTTGTTCGATAGCAGCCTCTACTACTTTCTTACTATTCCCAACATAAATGTTACCGTCGATAAACATTACTGGGCGATTTAGAAAAGTGTATTGCTCTAGAATAAGCTTTTTAAAATCATCTTCTTGAAGATTCTTGTCTTTCAACCCTTCACTTTTGTACAGTTGAGCACGCTTATTGAATAGTTTTTCATAGCTACCCACTTGCTTATACATCTCTTCTAACTGTAGCTCTGTTACAGGGGTCTTCTTAATCTCTTGTAGTTCAAACGTATCTAATTCTGGCATCTCAGCCATGATACGCTTACATGTCGTACAAGTACTTAAATAATATATCTTTCTCATATTATACATCTTTTACGGTAATGATATGTACTGGACAAACTTTCTCTGCTTGTTCACATGCCTCTAAAATAGTATAATCTGGCGACTTAAGCGTATGAAATCCTTTATTATTCAAAGATTTCAATAAAACAGTCTTTCCATCTTTCTTAGACATTTGAAACTGCTGAGGAGCAACCTCAACACAATAATTACATCCGATACACTTATCGCGTTGTAGCGTGACTATGACCATTATGCCTCTACTATTTTATACAGTTTATCAGATAAGCGAATTCTAAACGGAATCTTGATGGTACAGTCATCTCCTTTAGTCGCTTTCTCTACCTTCTGCTCATTGACGAATAATTCTTCTACGATTAACTCTTGTGCTCCCGTACTAGGTCCAGTAATAAGAATCTTATCTCCTACCTTGATATCATAAGCTTCTATTTTAAACTCTCCGATAGACGCTTTTTGGAAGTAGTGAGCAGCTTTACCTACATACACTTTTTTCTGAGTTGCATTACTACCAGGATTATCACTCCACTCTCCCAATTTCTGTCCTAAGTAATATCCACTCCAGAATCCACGGTTATACACCGTTTCTAAAGCTTTCATCCATTCTGCTACTTTCTCTTGAGAGTAAGTACTATCAGCGATAGCATCAATAGCCTCACGGTAAGTACGAATCACAGTTGCTACATACTCAGGAGCTCTACCTCTACCCTCTATCTTCAACACCTTAGTACCAGCATCAATCACTTGATCTAAGAAATCTAAAGTACATAAGTCCTTAGGAGACATCATATACTCATTGTCTATCTCGATCTCAAAACCACTCTCTTGATCTATTACAGTGTATTTTTTACGACAGTTTTGTTTACATGCTCCTCTGTTTGCAGAAGAGTTATGTGAGTGAAGACTTAAATAGCACTTCCCTGATACTGCCATACACAATGCTCCATGACCGAAGATCTCTATCTCTACCAAATTGCCAGAAGGCCCTTTCACTTGTTCTCTTTCAATAGCTTCAGTGATCTTTTTTACTTGTCGCAAGCTCAGTTCACGAGATAATACGATAGTATCAGCGAATAAGCTATAGAACTTAACAGTCTCAATGTTCGTTACATTTAGTTGAGTAGAGATATGTACTTCTAACCCGATCGCTCTTGCAGATGCAATTACTGCCTGGTCAGATGCGATTACTGCTGTAAGCCCTGCCTCTTTTGCCTTATTCAATAAAGTTTTCACCACTGATAAGTCGTGGTCATAAACGATAGTGTTTAATGTCAAATAAGTACGTACATTCTTCTCTTTACATCTTCTCGCAATCTCTTCTAAATCATCAATAGAAAAGTTCACCGTAGAGCGTGCACGCATATTTAACTGGTCTACTCCGAAATATACTGAGTCTGCACCGTTATCTAATGCGGCCTGTAAAGACTCGAAGTTACCTGCAGGAGCCATAAGCTCTACTCTTCCTGAAACTGTCATATTCTTTATGCTTAATCTATTATTTTATACAATTGGTCGTTTTTACGAATACGGAAACCTAATTCCATAGTCACCTTATCTCCATTATTAGCTGTACTAACTTCCACTCCATTTACCATCATCTTCTCTATAGTTAGTCTTTCATCACCTGTAGTAGGCCCTACAATAGCTACTTTATCTCCAACATTTAACTCCTTGTCAACAATAAACTGCCCTACACTTGCTTTAGTAAAGTAGTGTTGAGCTGTCCCGATTAGAACTTTTCGCTCTGCTTGTTTCTTGCGGATTTGCGTTACTGCACTTACCTTCACTGCTTTGATCT
Organism: Myroides profundi; assembly: GCF_000833025.1. NCBI lineage: Bacteria > Pseudomonadati > Bacteroidota > Flavobacteriia > Flavobacteriales > Flavobacteriaceae > Myroides > Myroides profundi. The sequence goes on along the minus strand of NZ_CP010817.1, from coordinate 76,282 downwards.
CATCAGTAGCGCTGCGTTCTCCTTGGAACTTTAATGCCTCTGAGCGCCCTTTCTTGAATACTAAGTTTCCTTTTTGTACTCCTTGACGCAAGCGTTTTTGTTCATCTTCTGGTAACTGAATGATATCTAAACACTCATCAGAACAGCATCCATGCATCTTCTCAGCACACTCATCACACTGAATGAACAGTAAATGACATGCTTCGTTAGCACAGTTTACGTGAGTATCACATGGTTTACCACACTGGTGGCAGTTAGAGATAATATCGTCTGTGATACGCTCTCCTAGACGGTGGTCAAACACGAAGTTCTTTCCGATGAACTTACTCTCTAATCCTTCAGCCTTTACCTGACGAGTGTATTCAATAATACCTCCTTCTAATTGGTATACATTCTTAAACCCGTTGTGTTTAAAGTAAGCTGATGCTTTCTCACAGCGGATACCTCCTGTACAGTACATCAATAAGTTTTTCTCCTCTTTGATGTCTTCTAATTGGTCTTTAATGATTGGCAGTGATTCACGGAATGTGTCCACGTCTGGAGTGATCGCTCCTACGAAGTGCCCTACTTCACTCTCATAGTGGTTTCTAAAGTCCACTACTACTGTATTCGGGTCTTCTAATAATTCGTTGAATTCTTTTGCCTTTAAGTGAATTCCCTTATTCGTAACATCGAATGTATCATCGTTTAGACCATCAGCTACGATCTTGTGTCTAACCTTTACTGTTAGCTTTAAGAATGATAAGTCATCTTGCTCTACAGCTACATTCAGACGGATTCCTTTCATGAAGTCATACTGCTCTAACGTCTCTCTGAATGCATCAAACTTAGATGCAGGCACAGACATTTGAGCATTGATCCCCTCATGAGCTACATAAGTACGTCCTAAAGCGTCTAATGCATCCCAAGCTAGGAATAAATCGTCTCTAAATTGTTGTGGGTTTTCTATTTTGGCGTACGCATAGAAAGATAAAGTCAAACGGTTCTCTCCCGCTTGCTCGATAAGTTCAGCTCTTTCCTCTGCGCTTAATGTGTTATACAGTTGCATGCTATATACTTTTAAGTGTAGATTATATATGTTTGAAATCCTAAATGGAAGAATTTCGGTGCAAAGATAGTATTTAGATTTAAAAATGAGAATTGAACCTTATAAAATTTACATAAATAGTTAACTATCAAATTATTCAATCCTTTTTTTAGAACCTCAGCTTCTATTTTAAGCATCTCCTCTACGAAAGGTATTCTGTAAGAATACTTGACCTTATAGATTTATCTTTTGTTATGAATTGAACGGGATAATGCATTCCTTAAATATCCCCATAAACAGCCATTTTTGCGAAATAGACGAGTCTAAACAATAATATATGAGACAATTATACAGATATTTGTTTCAAATAAAATTCATAAAATGGACAATAAAACCTTATCAATCGTATCATACATCACATTAATTGGATGGTTAGTAGCATTCTTTGTAGGAAAAGAAAAAGCAAATGATTTACTAAAATACCATCTAAGACAATCATTTGGTGTATTAATCTTAAGCTTCGTTTTATCACTTGTTATACGAGTAATAGCAGGTATATTCCCAATCATTGCAGGCATGATAGCACTAGTATTATACTTAATTATTCTTTTATATATGATTATGGGAATACTTAATGCAGCTGGAGAAAAGAAAAAACCATTACCTCTTATCGGTGAATGGTCAGATAAGACACTTAACTTTATTAAGTAATACACAGGTATTATCTAAACAAGAAGAGGTTGACTGTATAGGTCAACCTCTTCTTGTTTATCCCTATGCCTTAAAGTCAAAATCATCAAATATCTGACCTAAATGGTGTTCTAAATGACTTACATAATCTTCTACTAAAAAGGCAAGCGTATGACCATTAGCCATTTTAATATTCAAAACCTCAACAGCAATATTACAAACGATCTCTAAGAGAAATGCATTATACATCTTCCATATTCTAATCACAGAATCTTGTGACATTTGCTGATAAGCACTCGCTTCTACCCACTCATTCTGCGCATAAGAAACAAAAGGATTATCCTCAAACTGACCTCTAACAAAACGGTGATGATTATTAGTCGCACTATCGATAAGATGTCCTACTATCTCTTTTTTACTCCACTTACCCTCTGTTTCTTTATAAGAAAACTCTTCTTCTGTAAACTGCTCTAATCTAGCTGGTAACACATCTATATAATATTGTAGTTTACTCAAGTCTGTTGTCGTCATATCTATCTTTTTATGACTAGTAAAAATAGAAAAAGCCACCTTACAGGTAGCTAATAATTATACTAAGTCCATTGGACAGCATTAGATATTATGTGCTATACGCCACAGCACTCCAGAAGGATCTATTAATACAAAGTCTCTCATCATCCACTCCCTATCTTCTACAGCCGTCAGTCGGATATCATATTTTGACTGAAGATCTAGGTTTTGCAGATGTGTGTACCAATCATCTGCATTCTCTACTTGCAAATGAAACATTAGATTCTCTGCTGCCTCTTGATTATAAAAATTCTGTAAAAAGAACTTCTCCGTTCCACAATCAAGCAAGCACAGTTCTTCACTCTGCCATACTATCTTAAATCCAATAGCTGTATAGAACGCTTTAGACACCTCAAAGTCCTTACATGGAATAAACGACTTTAGCTCTACTACCGACAAATTAAGTTCTTTATGTTCCATCATTACCTTTATATTATACTTACAAAAATAACGAAAGCTACCCTTTTGAGGTAGCTTCTGTTTATATAAATAATAATAGTTCTTATTGTTTAGTGAACACTTCCGTCACACCATTAGTAGTAAGCTTTAATGTATTCTGATCTGTCACCTCATACGTAAACGTAGCAGACTTCACAGAAGTAGAATCAGTACCTATCATCGCTGTTTCGAAGATAACAGTATTATCTACCATCTTCCATTTAGTGAATTCGTTAGCCTTATCTTTGATAGAAGACATTGTCCCGTCCTCTTTTAGTTCGAATCCTTGTAGTAGACTTGCATCTGCTCCATTTGGTTGTGTCCATGCACCTACCAAGTGTTTCATATCAAGAATGACAGGAGTAGACTCAGCTACTGTTTCTGTTGGTGTAGTTTCTTCCACTACTGGAGCTTCTGTCTGTTGTTTACAAGAAGCGAAAGCGATAGCTACAAAAGCTAAAGCAAGAACTGTTTGTTTCATTTGTACTTAAAAAATCTAAATTAGATTACTTTTTAGTGAATGAATCTTTTGACTCACCATTCACTAGGTTTAATGTTTTACCATCAACCACCTCAAATTGGTATGACACAGTATCTACACTAGATGTACCATTACCGATACTCTCTTGTTCTAAGAACAATTTATCTCCTTCTACCCACCACTTATTTGTTTTAAGTGTAGCCATATTAATAGAAGTAGCAGTTCCGTCCTCTTTTAGTTCGAATCCTTGTACTTCTTTATCATTAATAGGGTTTGGTTGAGTCCAAGACGCAACTAATACTGTAGTGTCCACAGCCTCAGGTGCTGTAGTCTCTTCTACTACTTCAGTAGTTGTTGTTTCTTCAGATACAGGAGCTTCAGTTTGTTGTTTACAAGAAGCGAAAGTAATAGCTACTAATGCAATAGCTAAAGTCATTTTTGTTAATTTCATAGCGATATAAATCTTTGTTTTTGTTGGATCAAATGTAGGATAGAGAAGTGTGAAAAAATAAAATTAAGAATAATTTAACCAAGCCCATAACAACAAGTAAAACAACCGATTACAAATAAACTTTTCTTATAAAAATCGTTTTTTAGTTAAAAAAGGAATAGGACTATTCTGTCCACATTCTCAGAGAGATTCATCATGATATATACTTCTTCTAAATCACGCTATCCCAACCCCATATACCGAAAACAAAAAAGTCGCTTTTATAGCGACTTTTGTATTTCTTATGGTTTCATTTTATAATCAGTAAATACCTTACCATTCATAATTTTATTAAGCTTTGTACCTATCAACTTTTTAGTCAATGAGCTTAATCGATCTGTAAATAAAACCCCTCTCGTATGATCGTACTCATGTTGTATAATACGCGCTGTAGTACCGTGGAACGTCTTAGTATGAGGTTTAAAGTCTCTATCTAGATATTCTATCGTGATAGACCATGGACGTGTAACACGCTTAAAAATATCTGGAATACTTAGACATCCTTCTATCTCATCCCATGTCTCATCAGACTTACCGATAATACGTGCGTTGATAAACGTCTCGCGCATCCCTGTATCTCCCTCTGCGAAATTAGCTTTGCGCTCATCCTCTTCTGCATTCTCATACATCACGATACTATCTACTACGAATAGCTGTTTAGTCTCTCCTATCTGAGGAGCTGCTAGCCCGCATCCATAAGCGTTCTCCATAGTCTCCCACATATTATCGATCAGCTTATTTAGATCTTCAGAACTGCTATCTATCGCATCACAGTCTACTTTTAATGTTTTATTTCCGTATGCTAATATTGGTAATTTCATTGTCTTTCTATTTGTTACAAAAGTCGGGATAAGTTACTTCCTACACAAAAAACTAACCTTAAATAATTTAATAACGCATACCATTACGTAAGTCTACATAGAAGTATTTATCATCTTGACGCACTTTTACATAATGCCCTTGTTCTATCTCGAAGATTACATCATAGGCTATTGGTAGTATGATATCTCCTTTTTTATTCAGGATCCCCGTCTTTGCCATCACAGTGGTATACACTAATCCATGACCTACTGATAGTATAAAGTCACACTCCTTACTGAACAACGTCTCTCCCGAAGTATTAATACAATGAAAGATATTAGAATCATCCTCTAGTACGAAAGCAATTCCATCTTTAAAATCACTAGCATCTACATATTTATAGTCGATAACTACCTCTCCTGTCTTATTTACATAACCGTAAGCATCTCTATTACGGATAGGGGCTAAACCATTTCTAAAGGTTCCAACATATCCAATTTCTTCAGAGAAATGCTTGACAACATCTCCTTTATCATTGATGATAACACGACTGTTATCATCTAGACTCATACTCGCTAATCCCTCAGAAAATTGTGTCCCAAAAGAGTACTTAGGCTCTATAACCCACTCTCCTTTTGGGTTAATAAACCCGTAGTGATTATTACTGCCAACTAATCGATAACGGTCATTCTCAAAAATGGTATCAGACTCGATAATCATCTCCAGAGTAGAAGTAATCTTATGGCCTCCCTCATCATATATCGTAGTCCTATGGTCTTTTTGTGTCATGAAATATTTCGATCCACGTCTATCCACATGAGTGGTGATGATTAGATACTTTGGTTCTACCATCCACTCTCCTACTGTGTTTATAATACCATACTCACCATCACTTACACTCGCTACAGCCATACCTCTGCTAAACATCCAAGCGTCGGCATACTGAGGTTCTATCACCCAATTCTTATCCGTATCTACATATCCCCACTTTCCATCCTTATCTTGAGAAGGAATCAATATAACGTCTTCTGTACCTTCTATTACATTACTTATTACTAATCTATCTCCTAATAAACCATCACAACTAGAGAATGAAAACAACACTACTAAATTGAACAGCACTACTTTAAAACAATTTTTTATCTGATACATATATTATCCTAATAACACTAAAATTAAATGCTAAAAATACATAATTCTAAAATAGTACACACCGTATCACTTCTTCCTTCAATACAGTCAATCACTTTCTATAAATAAGCCATACTACAAATGCAACACCATACACTTAAACTTACATACTATCTCATAAAAGAACGAAGCCATCATGTCCTATTATTCCAATCATAATTGAGGTGGTCGGCTTGTGGTCGGCTTGTGATGGGCATTTGGTCGGCTTAAAAGTGCATAAAATAGCCGATCACTACCCTATCAAATACTGATCATTCCCTTATCACTCAAAACAACATCTAAATCTTACCACTCACTCTCTAGACCTTATCGCAACCAACATCCTCATTATATTCACACCCTTATTTATAGAATTATTTCTCCTACATCATACTATCACTTGGACGAGGTTAAGAACAACGCATTGCTATAAATTATATCATAGCAAAGAGATCATATATCTCTGCTATAATTCATAGCATAATGATACCACTCTCTTGGACTGTAATTAATTTATATTACTTTTACATCAGTAAGAATCTAATTTTTATAAAAAATGAGTGCAGATAAAGAAGCAAAATTAAAAGCGTTACAACTTACACTTGATAAGTTAGACAAAACTTATGGTAAAGGAACAGTAATGAAGTTGGGAGATACTGCTGTAGAAGAGGTAGAAGTTATTTCTTCTGGATCACTAGGTATTGACCTTGCATTAGGTGTAGGAGGGTTCCCTAGAGGAAGAATTATAGAGATATACGGTCCAGAATCATCAGGTAAGACGACTTTAACTTTACACGCTATCGCAGAAGCACAAAAAGCAGGTGGTATCGCAGCATTCATTGATGCGGAGCACGCTTTTGACCGTTTCTATGCACAAAAACTAGGTGTAGACATTGACAACTTAATTATATCTCAACCAGACAACGGGGAACAAGCATTAGAGATTGCTGAGAACTTAATTCGTTCTGGAGCTATTGATTTAGTAGTAGTCGATTCTGTTGCTGCCTTAACTCCTAAGAGTGAAATCGAAGGAGAGATGGGAGATTCTAAAATGGGATTACACGCTCGTTTAATGTCTCAAGCTTTAAGAAAGTTAACTTCTACTATTAGCAAGACTAACTGTACTGTATTCTTCATTAACCAGTTACGTGATAAAATCGGTGTAATGTTCGGTAACCCTGAGACTACTACAGGAGGTAACGCATTGAAGTTCTACGCTTCTGTACGTTTAGATATTCGTAAATCTACTCAGATTAAAGATGGTGAGAATGTGATCGGTAACAGAACGAAGGTAAAAATCGTGAAGAATAAAGTAGCACCTCCTTTCCGTACTGCTGAGTTTGACATCATGTATGGTGAAGGTATCTCTAAAGTAGGTGAAGTACTTGATATGGCTGTAGACTATGAAATCGTGAAGAAAAGCGGATCTTGGTTTAGCTACGGTGATACTAAATTAGGACAAGGTCGTGATGCTGTTAAATCAGTAATTAAAGACAACCCTGAACTAATGGAAGAACTTGAACAATTAATCAAGGACGAAATCAAAAATAAAGAAGCTTAATTGTTTCTATCCTTAAATACGAATCCCTCACAATAATATTGTGAGGGATTTTTTTATATATCAACCTATAAATCCAGCTAGTGCAGCATATCGTAACGTCAATACTGCTATATACATAAAACCACTAACATAGAGTATTACACTGTACTTATCATCCATATCCGGTCTAAACAACAATAGATATAAAATAGCTCCTATAACCATCCCAAACAATGTAAAGACAGCTAACATTGATCTTCCCTATTGATCTTGTCTATCATAAGCCTGTACTGCAAACAGATAAGGAACAGTAAGTATTCCTATTCTAAAAACAAGTAATACAAAAAAATTATCAAAAAATCTCATAGTACAAATATTCTGATTATACATTATAAATCAAACAGTTCACAACTGTCATTACTAACTAAAAAACACTACACTGTCACTCACTCTATCATCATAAAGAATTTAACTACAACATATAAAAACAAAAAAAGTCAAACTATACCAACAATACAGGCCAACTGAATAACAATGAATAAACAAACGAGATAAAGTAAGACAACAATACTCAGTACTATTACAGGCTCTCTCAACAATGCTCTATACAAAATGAGAAAAAGGGCTACTATTAAAAAAATTAAACTTAGCAATACTAATATACCAGCAAAAACCAACATAGGTCCAAAGAGCCATCTCGGAAACATAGTTTCATTACAAGCCCATATAGTCCATAACAACCACGGCAACCACGTTATCAAAATACCTTTTAGTAATAATCTCTTATCAAAGTACATACGAACCTCTTTTAACACAGATTAAAGTTACTAAATAATAGTATTCTAAAAATACCAACGCCTTTTATATAATAATCCATTAACACTAGGCACTAAAAGGAGAATCACTTAATTTTGTACTTCAATAAAACACAAAACAACAATATGAAATTACGATTATTAGCACTTATGCTAACAATTATGACCTTTATTAGCTGCGACGATCCGTTTAAAAGACATGATTTTTATCTGTCTAACCCAACTGATAAAGAGATTACAGTATCACTAGATGATCAAAAATATACCCTAGCACCAAATACTTTTGAGGTATTAAAACTAGAAAATGGTCTACACGAATTAGACTACAATGGACAAAAAAACAAGTTCAATGTATTCAAACAAAACTCTGGTGGTATCATCAACCCAACATTAGAACCACACTATATCTTCTCAATGGTATATGCTACAGAAGGAAACTTTGACAAATTTGGTTCTACTGCGAGAGAAGTAGTTATTGATGATGTACTTTATGAAGATAATATCAAATCGACTAACGCTCTATTTATAGATAATAATCTATACAGATGTACTTACTTCTTAGGTGAAGAATATCCTGAAGAACAGATTACACATAATAAGAATGCTGTAGGTAACTTCTACAATAAATTCTTTACTAAAGCAGAGTTCATAGCTTTCTACGATGAAGATTTACCTGCAGAGAGCAAAGGTTTTCACCAACAGAACATGGTTGCAGGAGGAGAGTGTACGATTACAGAACCTAATGCATTAGAGCTAAAGCTACCAGACGTGCCACAAGAAGATGTGATTGCTTCTTATAAACAAGAGATGGCATTAGTAGAAGAGTTTAAAGCTTCAACTGATGCAGGCCGTCAAAAAGAGATTCAAAAAGAACTATTTGATTTATCAATGAGCCGTTCTAAACTTAATATTAATTACAGTAAACTATCTACTGAACAAAACCAATCTATGAATGACTTCGTTCATGCTAGTGGTAGAATTTCAGGAGCAGGTATTATACAACTGTGAATCCATAAACCACACTATAACTAAAAAAGCGGTGAGATCTTCGTTGTCTCACCGCTTTTTGCATTATTTCGCTTTATATTCCTTCTCCCATTCTAGCACAGGATCATATAATAGATTAAAAGCTATATCTCTTACTTCTTTTTTATTCTCTAAGGTCAGCCCTTTCGTTTCTATACAAGGAAATATCTTAACTGGTACCACTCCTGGGTGCCCTATCCCCCACACAAAAGGGAAATAATGTCTCAACCTACCAAACGCTAAAGGAGCTATCGGTATCTGGTGATCTATAGCAAGCCGAAAAGCACCATCCTTAAAACTGTCTAGTATAATCGTTCTATCATCTGTCACGCCTCCTTCTGGAAAAATGCAGATGCTCAGCCCTCTACTTAGACGCTCTTGTGCACTGTCGAATACTTGCTTCTTACTTCTTGCATCCTTTCTATCTACTAGAATACAAGCACGCTTATAAAAGAACCCAAACACTGGAATACTCGATAATTCTTTCTTACCTACAAAGACAAAAGGATTGTCCTTTACAAGGATAAGCATCATCATAATGTCTAACATCGAAGTATGATTAGCAATAAACATATAACTCTTCCCTTTCTCTAACGGAGTCTCCTCTTCTATCTTATACCTCATCCCTATTCCGTAAAATACGAGAATAGCCCAGATACGAGCTACTTTAAAAAACTGAGGATATGTCTTCTCTGATCCAATCGTTATCAATAAAAAAGGAGATAATATTAAAATAACGATTACCATCCAGATATAAAACCACAGTCGCCAAAGTGAACTGAAAAACGCACCTATACTTTTCATCATTTGTATTACAAATTCTATCTTTTACTAACTTCAAAAATAAACAATTCTATCGCCATATAACCACATTAGCTAGTAAAAACTAGGCAAATAAACTTCAATTCGCTTATCTTTGCTTTTTAAATAATTAATATCACGCAATGGCTAAAATTCTAACAGGAGTTCAAAGTACAGGAACTCCACACTTAGGGAATCTTTTAGGAGCTATTCTACCAGCAGTAGAAATGGCAAACAAAAAAGAGAATGAGTCTTTTATTTTTATTGCGAACTTGCACTCTGCAACGCAAATTAAAGACGCTAAAACTTTACAAGAAAATACCTATAGTGTTGCGGCTACTTGGCTTGCTTGTGGTGTAGACGTTAATCATGTAACTTTTTACCGCCAGTCAGATGTACCGCAAACAACTGAACTTACTTGGTACTTAAGTTGCTTCTTTCCATACCAACGTCTAACATTAGCTCATTCGTTTAAAGATAAGGCAGATGTTTTATCTGATGTTAATGCAGGGTTATTTACTTACCCAATGTTGATGGCAGCGGATATCTTACTATACGATGCAGAATTCGTACCAGTAGGAAAAGACCAAATGCAACACTTAGAGATTACACGTGATGTAGCGTCTCGTTTTAATCACCAAATGGGAGAAACTTTTGTATTACCAGAAGTAAAAATCCAAGAGGAAGTAATGGTTGTGCCAGGTACAGATGGAAACAAAATGTCTAAGTCTAGACACAATACCATCAATATCTTCCAAACGGATAAAGTATTGAGAAAAGAAGTAATGGGCATCGAGACAGATAGTACTCCTCTAGAGGACCCTAAGAATCCTGATACTTGTAATGTATTCACAATCTATAAACTATTAGCTACTCCAGAACAAGTAGAAGCAATGAGAGCTAAATACTTAGGAGGTAACTATGGTTATGGACATGCAAAACAAGAGCTTTTCGAACTTATCGTTGAGAAGTTTAAAGATATTCGTGAGAAATACGAGTACTATATCAATAACTTAGAAGAAGTAGATCGTCTACTAGGTATTGGTGCAGAAAAAGCGTCTGTAATTGCTACAGGAACTTTAAATAAAGTAAGAGAGAAACTAGGTTACGGAAGTGCTAAATAGTCTTCTATAACCTTTCTTTAGATATCTTATAAGCCTTACCTCAGTGTAAGGCTTTTTTATTTATCATCACTATAGTAGTTCAAAATACTTACCTGGCAATGGTCTTACTACTCCAAGCATTTCTAAATTAAGCAGGATACTACTTACTTTATAAATCGGAAGTGAACAACTGAGTGCGATAATATCTAGTAACTCACGTTCGTGTTTACTCAAAAAATCTACAATCAATTGTTCTTCAGGATTGAGATCAAGAAACAGTTGGGGTTGAATAACTTTAGGCGCTTTAGCTTGGGCATCCCAGTTTAAAGTTTCTACAATCTCCTTAGCAGAAGTTAATAATTGAGCTTTATTCTTTTGAATCAGATGATTGCACCCTGCACTCATAATATCACCAACTCTCCCAGGAACTGCAAATACGTCTCTATTATAATCATTAGCAAAAGTCACTGTGGACATAGAGCCTCCCTTAATAGCACTTTCTACAACAATAGTCGCTTGAGACATCCCGGCGACAATACGGTTGCGCTGAATAAAGTTCTCTCTATCTACCTTACTACTTACCCAGAACTCAGATAGACAAGCTCCACCTTGTGCTTCAATACGCCTAGCTACAGCCGTATGAACATCTGGATAAACTCTATTCAATCCATGTCCAAGAACAGCATAAGTATCTAAACCACATTCTAAAGCAACTAAGTGTGCAGTGATATCTACGCCATAAGCTAGACCACTCACAATAATAGGATTATATGGCTTCAGATCACTTACTAATTCTGTACAGATATCCACACCCCTCTTACTAGGATTACGAGTACCTATGAAACTAATGACCTTTCTATTGTCTAAACTGATACTAGGAGATGTACTAAACAACAATAAAGGGCTATCCTCACACTCTTTCAACAAAGTAGGGTAACAACTATCTGTATAATCAAAACAGGACAAGCGATACTTCTCAATATTCTTTAACTCTTGTTCTACTCTTTTTAGAACGTTGCTATCTTGAAGATTCTGCCATAACATACTACCAATGCGATGTACAGCTACAACATCCTTTTCTTTGGCTAAAAAGACTTCTTTAGGAGAGCCAAAATAATCTAATAACCGCTTAGCTGTTATTGGCCCTACTCCCACAGTAGATTGTAATGCCAACATATAAAATAACCTCTCTTCTTCCATAGGTGTATAGGTAATCAATTATAGTATTTGTATCTTCACATCACAGCCTCAAAAACCTATCCAATATCACGTCATCCCTTGATATTCTTTCATTTGTTTTAGAAATATAACTTGCTAGAGATAAAAAAGTTATAGGTTGTTAAAAATAATAGTGAATATTTTTTTGATTAGTTATTGTTTAATGTAATTTTGTCTTTATGAAGATCGAAAAATACATATCAGCTTTGCTTTATAGATACCAGTGTGTAATCATTCCTGGTTTTGGAGCTCTATTGACAGAAATCAAGTCATCATACTACAGTGAGGAGAAACAATGTTTCTTCCCTCCGCAGAAGAGTCTTTCTTTTAATGCGAGTATTAAGCATAACGATGGGTTATTAGCTAATCATATCGCTGTAGAAGAGAATATCTCTTATGATGAAGCTGTTCTTTTAATCAATCAGAATATTAAAGGATGGGAAGTAGAGTTGCGCAATATCGGTAGTTTAGAATTACTGAATGTGGGTATGTTCCAAACTAATTCTGAAGGTAATCTAGTATTCGAACCTGCTTCTAATAGTAATTACTTAATGACCTCTTTTGGTCTATCTACAGTAATGGCAAAGACGATAGAGCGATCTCCTATCATCCCACTTGCTGAAACTGTTACGGTACCTACTGTGAAGACAAACAAGAAGTATACATTCTTTAAATATGCTGCTGTAGTAGCTTTATTTATTAGTACAGCTGGAGTCTTTGTAAACAAAGGATATGAAGCGTACTTAAACGATGAAGCGTACACTGTAGGTAAAAATGTTCAGAGCAGAGTAGAGAATAAAATACAACAAGCTACATTCATTATAGAGCCTACTGCTACTACTATCTCTATTCCTGTAAAAGAAGAAGAGGTGGTTATAGAAGAGACTGTAAGTACTCCTTATCACATTATCGCATGTGCTTTTAGATCAGAACAAACTTCGCTATCGGAGGCTAAGAAACTACAGAAGAAAGGGTATGAAGGTGCAAAAGCACTATCTCGTACGAAGTATGGAGTATATCCTGTCTCTTATGGTAGCTATACGACTCAACAAGAGGCTCAACGAGAAATGAGAAAAATACATAATACTATCAATATTGATGCTTGGATTTTAGTACAATAAATAGTTAAAACATATATCCCGAATCTGAAAAGGTTCGGGATTTTTATTTAATGTGCCTATATTTGTCGAAAATAATAACAATGGAAGCAAAATTAGTATCTGAATCAGCTACTTTAATGACAGACTTAGTTCTACCAGGAGAGACTAACCCACTTAATAATATGTTCGGTGGAGAATTATTAGCTCGTATGGATAGAGCTGCTGGTATCGCTGCTAGAAGACACTCGCGCAGAGTATGCGTTACTGCATCAGTGAACCACGTCGCTTTTAACAGACCTATTCCTCTAGGAAGTGTAGTAACTGTGGAGGCTAAAATATCACGCTCATTTAACTCGTCTATGGAAGTATACTTAGATGTATGGATCGAAGACAGAGAGTCAGGAATAAAGAAAAAAGCAAATGAAGCTATCTATACATTCGTAGCTGTAGATGATACAGGTCATCCTGTAGCTATCCCTGAGCTAATCCCTGAAACAGATTTAGAGAAAGAAAGATACATCGGAGCCTTAAGACGTAAACAGTTAAGTTTAGTTATCGCAGGAAAGATGAAACCGAGTGATGCTACAGAACTTATAGCTCTATTTAACGAATAATATTATGAAGAAATTATTATCCCTATTTGTAGTTGCATTCTTTGCATTACAGACAGCTAATGTATTTGCTTGGGGTACTACTGGTCACAGAGTAGTAGCTGAATTAGCAGAAAGAAACTTAAGCAAAAAAGCTAAAAAACAATTAAAAGAAATCATTGGCAACCAACAATTAGCTTACTGGGCTAACTGGCCAGACTTCTTAAAGTCAGATCCTTCTTGGAAATTCGCAGATAGCTGGCACTATATCAATATGCCAGGTGATCTAGATAGACAAGCATTCGATAAAGAACTAGCTAACTCTACAGATGAGAACTTATACAAAAGAGCTCTTATCCTTATCGAGGAGTTAAAAGACAAGAATCTTCCGCTAGCAAAAAAACAAGAGAATCTTTACTTCTTAATCCATATCATCGGTGATGCTCATCAACCATTACATATCGGTAGACCAGAAGATCTTGGAGGAAATAGAGTAAAAATAGAATGGTTTAGAAAAGCAACTAACTTACACAGTCTATGGGACTCTGCTCTAGTTGACTTCGATAAATATAGCTATACAGAATATGCTACTGTACTAGATGTACACGGTGCTAACTACAATCAAAAAATCACTTCTGGTACATTAGAAGATTGGATCTATGATTCGTATACGATGGCTAATAAACTATACGCTAGTGTAGAGCCTGAAGAATCTCTAAGCTACAGATACCACTTTGATCACAAAGACAACGTAGAAAGTCAATTACTAAAAGGAGGATTAAGATTAGCTAAAATCTTAAATGACATCTTTAAATAAGACAATTCTAAAGCATATAAAAAAGGCGAAGTAATCATACTTCGCCTTTTCTTATTTAGTGCTAAAACTAGCTTATTTACACCTTTAATTATCGACTATAACTAGATCTAGACGATGATGATGAGCTACCACTTCCTCCTCTACTGTAGCCTGATGAGCTACTTCCTGAAGATGAGCGACTATAGCTACTACTTGATGAACTACTAGGGTAAGAACTACTAGACGAGCGACTGTAGCTACTGTTACTAGAACTACTCGGATAAGAAGAGCTACCTCTACTATAACTAGATCTAGATGATGAGTTACTTGGATAAGATGAACTACTAGACGAATTATTATAACTACTATTACTAGAACTACTAGGATAAGATGAGCTTCCTCTACTATAGCTAGATCTAGAATAAGATGAATTATTAGACGATGAGCTCGTATTATTAGAAGAGCTACCTCTGCTGTAGCTAGAACGAGAATTGCTACTTCCTGTATTTGATATCGCTTCTCCTCTATTATAAGAACTAGAACTAGTATTATCTGTAGAACTACTACCTCTGCTGTAACTAGAACGAGAATTGCTGCTTCCACTATTCGTTATCGCCTCTCCTCTACTATATGAACCAGAACCATTAGTATCCATAGAACTACCTCCTCTGCTGTAACTAGAACGAGAGTTACCACTTCCATTACTAGATGTACTACTATTATCTGTATAAGCAGATCTTCTATAATTTGGATTTTGGTTACTGTCCACTGAGTATTCACTACGTGAGTTAGAACTACCTCTCGTATCTGTTAGATCTTTTCTATTATAGAAACTATCTTCTCCATATCTAGTTCTAAACGACTGGTTTGGATTCTGACTTTCATAAGAGCTCTGAGCCACATCATAATACATTCTTTGTGCACGTGTACTATATCTATTACTAGAATAATAATAATTGTTATAGTGATTAATTTGGATATGTACATGGCTCATATATCTATCTGTACTATAAGGAGAGTAATAATAGTAATAATCAGGATAATATCCCCAACCCCACGATGAGTGATAAGCTCTATAATTATTCGTCCAGAATAAAGTAAACATAGGAGGTCTACTTAAATAAACAGGCTCATAAATATAGTTAGGCCCATACAGATAAGAGTTCCCTACTACTTGCATTAATACTACATTTTCTCTAGTATCTTTTTCTACTTCAATAGTTGCAACATCTTGGAAAAGATCCTTGCCTAATACTGCCTGAATGACAATAAGGTGTGTTCTTCCTTCCACTAATTCCACAACTCGTAGATAATCTACATAACCATCTCTATTCAAATCGAGGTTATTGATTCTCAAGTTAGGGTCATTCAATCTAAATTCAAAGTCAGCTAAATCCTTAGACTCTCCAAATATAGAAGCTACAGCTTGAAGGTCTAGATTATCACTAATGTCATAGTTATTAGCTGTTACGACAGCTCTCTGACCAAAACTTAAAGCCCCAGTAAGAGAAAAAATAACTAAAAATATATATTGTATTGTTTTCATTTCGAAAAGTATAAAATGTTATCACTTCTTCTATAATGGCAAAAAATGTACCATAACAATCTATAGCAAGATACTGAAAAACAAAGAGTAAAACTTATTTGATTTCATAAAAAGAGCAAATGTTTTCATAATATTCCACATTTTAAGGGTAGTGATAACAAATTAAAAGACAGTATTTTAAAGTATCTTCTTATTTAGTCTTACAATTTTAGTAATTTTGCACTATAATATAGTTTATATGATTGATAGAGAAGAAATAAATTTTGAACGTTCTGTAATCGTTGGAATCATTACACAAGATCAAGATGAATCAAAGCTAAATGAGTATTTAGACGAATTAGAGTTTTTGACATTTACTGCAGGAGGACAAGTATATAAGCGTTTTACACAGAAAATGGACAAGCCAAATCCTAAGACCTTTGTTGGTACTGGGAAGATGCAAGAAATTCATAATTATATTGTAGAGAACGATATTCATACCGTGATATTCGATGATGAACTATCGCCTGCTCAACAAAAGAATATTTCGAGGGAACTAGACTGTAAAGTACTAGATCGTACCAACCTAATCCTAGACATCTTTGCTCAAAGAGCACAAACTTCGTATGCAAGAACTCAAGTAGAGCTAGCACAATTCCAGTATTTATTACCTAGACTATCTGGTATGTGGACTCACTTAGAAAGACAACGTGGAGGTATTGGGATGAGAGGTCCTGGGGAGACAGAGATAGAAACAGATAGACGAATCGTACGTGACCGTATTACCCTTTTAAGAGATAAACTAAAGGTAATCGATAAGCAAATGGCTTCTCAAAGAGGAAACCGTGGAGCAATGGTACGAGTAGCCTTAGTAGGGTATACTAACGTAGGGAAGTCTACACTGATGAATGCTGTAGGTAAAAGTGAAGTATTCGTAGAGAATAAGTTGTTTGCAACGCTAGATACTACTGTACGTAAAATCGTAATTGGTAACTTGCCATTCTTATTGTCAGATACTGTAGGGTTTATTCGTAAACTACCTACTCAGTTAGTGGAGTCATTTAAAAGTACCTTAGATGAAGTAAGAGAAGCAGATCTATTATTACACGTAGTAGATATTTCTCATCATGACTTCGTAGATCATATCGAATCTGTAAATGAGATTCTTAAGGATATCAAGAGTAATGACAAGCCTACTATTATGATATTTAACAAAATAGATGCTTATCAACCTGAGAGAATAGAAGAGGATGATCTAATGACAGAACGTACTTCTAAACACTATTCAATAGAAGAATGGAAGAAGACTTGGATGAATAAAGTAGGTGAAAACAATGCTATTTTTATCTCAGCAACAAACAAAGAAAACTTTGAAGAGTTTAGAAAGAAAGTTTACGAAGCAGTACGTGAAATTCACATTACACGTTTCCCTTACAACAACTTTTTATTCCCAGATTATGACCATTTAATTGAATCTTCAGAAGAAGAATAAAATATTTGTTTATAAATTAATTAGTAAAAGAAGATTAGATAATAATATTTTTTCTATTTTTACAGTATTGCTAAAAAGCTGATTATATGTATTTATCAATGAACAATAATTTCTCTAATAATAATTTGAATCGTTTCTACGACTCGAAGAGGAATCCTATTGGCATTGATTTAAGTTAATTATATATTATTTCATTATCCGTTTAAAGGCTCCTCTCTGAGGAGCCTTTTTTATTTTAAAACAAATTCAAAAACAAAAAATCATGAGCAAAAAAGAAATTTTACAAACAGAAAAATCCATTGCATTAGTCAAAGAACAATTCTCTAAAGGACTATGTAATGCACTTAACCTATACCCTATATCATCACCTATGATCGTAAATGAAGGCACAGGTATTAATGATGATTTAAACGGTATAGAGCGTCCAGTGTCATTCCCTGTAAAATTTCTAAATAACAATCGCGGTGTAGTAGTACATTCATTAGCAAAATGGAAAAGAATTAGACTACAAGAGCTAGAGTTAGATGCTCATGAAGGAATTCTAACAGATATGAAAGCCCTTCGTCCAGACGAGGATAGCAGTCCTATACACTCTATCTATGTCGATCAATGGGACTGGGAATTACGCATTGAAAAAGCAGATAGAACTCTAAGTTATTTGAAAAATATAGTCCGTTCAATCTATCAAACATTGCTAGACACAGAACACAGAATATATGAAGAACTAGGAATAGAACCTATCCTGCCTAAAAAACTGTCTTTTATTCATTCTGAGCAACTTTTACAACTATACCCTACTCTTACTCCAAAAGAAAGAGAACATGCAATAGCGAAAGAATATGGGGCTGTTTTTATTATAGGAATTGGAGGAAAGCTATCTAATGACATTCCTCATGATAGCAGATCAGCTGACTATGACGATTGGACTACTCCTACAGAAGATGGTTACAAAGGATTAAATGGTGATTTACTAGTTTGGAACCCTGTTCATGGTAAATCATTAGAGTTATCTTCTATGGGAATTAGAGTAGACAAAGAAGCTTTAGAACATCAATTAGAGTTAGCAGGAGCTTTAGATAAAAAATCATTGTTATATCACAGCTTATTACTTGAGGATAAGTTACCTCTTTGTATAGGTGGTGGTCTAGGTCAATCAAGAATTTGTATGTTCTTATTGCGCAAAAAGCATATTGGAGAAGTACAAGCGAGTATTTGGCCGGAGGAAGTAAGAAGAGAAGCGGAACAAAAAGGTATTAACCTATTATAAAAAAGAAAAGGTTGGCAAATGCCAACCTTTTTCCTTTGTATGTATTCTATTAGAAGTTGTAGTTTACTCCTACTCCAACCATCTCTCTAACTTGGAAGCCTTTATAAGCTAAGTCATCATAGATTGTTTGGAATGTAAAGTTTGTAGAAAGATATTTATTAATCTTCATCACTACATTCAACTGATAATCAATTACCACATTCTCTGGTTTTTTCAGATAGTTAGAATATAAGTTTAAGATATTCTCAACAGATACATTCTCCATAACGTCGAATTTGTAGTATCCATTAATAGACATCCCCAGTTGGTATTTCATTGATTTACCTTTTTCAACACCAAAAGCATCACCAAACTCTGTAAAGTGGTCGTGAACTAAGATAAAACGTGAAGTAGCTGGCGCAATATTCACTTTTAAATTATCACTCTTTTTCCACAACATACCAGGTCCTATTTGTAAGTAAGCTGGAGACATAAAGTGAGAGTTATATACTCCATCTTTATCTACTCCTCTATCCATCTGAGTCTTGAAATTCAAGAATGCAGAATAGAACCAGTTACCCTGAGCTTTTTTACCTAGTAATGAGTTAAACTCTAATCTATCATCAGTTTTTTTCTGATCTTGCCCTTTTAACTTAGTAAGACCATAACTAGCAATTATTTTATTATCCCAGTTCCAATCACCTTGTTTGTAATTGAAATCGTAATTCACTTTAAAACTTCCAGATACGTTATTATCTCCACCTGCTTGCCAATTTGAGAAGCTAGATTGGTTAAGTAAAAAAGTAAAATTACCTGTTCTTGTCCATGGGCTAACAGCTTCTGTTGCTGTATTAGCCTCAGTTTCCTGAGCCTGAGCTGAATACACTGCTAAGAAAGCGCACACTCCTAATAAAAGTCTCTTCATATTGTTAAAATTTTAATCAAAAATAATAACAATAAGTTAAAATAGCAAAGAATGGACTACTTTTTAATCGCGCGTTTATACACAGGCACTGCTGAACAAGCTTCACCAAACATCACTGAACGTGCGTGATTCATCATTAATTGTGTTGCTAAAACATACGCCTCCTCTGGGATTTCCTTCTTTGAACAACCTTTAATAATTACAGGCAAATCTACATATTGAGAATAATCTAAAGAAAACAATAATTCTTGATAAATAGACTTTTCTAAATGAGCTCTATCACCTAAGAATATACGTTTTGCAACAGGTTGAAGATGACTTGTCAATAGCATATATGCCCATCCTGGAAGAATAGCATCTGTAGAGCAGAATAATCCTACATAAGCATTTTCGTAAATAGACCAATCTACCTCTTTTAATGCAGCTCTGAATTCTTTCTCTCTAAGAACAAATCCTTCGTATAACCACTGTGCTATATCGATATCCATACGAGGATTCGTAGGATATAACTCTTCTAAGTCAAAAACTTTAAGAGCACTATTAGCAACTTTATTTACAATTTCTCCCTCCATAATTAAAGCATTCCTAACTCTAATTTAGCCTCTTCACTCATTAAATCTTTTGTCCAAGATGGCTCAAAAGTTAATTCAATCTCAACACTTTTTACATTGTCTATTGATCTTACCTTCTCCTCTACCTCCATTGGTAGAGTCTCTGCTACAGGACAGTTAGGTGAAGTTAATGTCATTAAAATCTTAACGTCGTAATTTTCATTAACAAAAACATCATAAATCAATCCTAACTCATATATATCTACAGGAATCTCTGGGTCATAAATAGTTTTAAGAACCTTAACTATATTCTCCCCTAATTGTTGTACATCTACTTCTTCCATATTCTATAAATTTATTGTTTAGCTTGATAAGCTAAAGCATACATTTTAATTTGTTTGATCATTGAAACTAATCCATTTGCTCTAGTCGGAGACAAATGTTCTTTTAGACCTATCTCGTCAATAAAAGACATATCTGCATTTAGGATATCTTCTGTTCTCTGTCCTGAAAACACTCGAATCAAAATAGCAATAATTCCTTTAGTCAAAATAGCATCACTATTTGCCGTAAAAACGACCTTGCCATCTTGTAACTCAGCATACAACCACACTTGTGATTGACATCCTTTAATCAAGTTCTCTTCTACTTGATACTGAGGGTCGATTAACGGAAGGCTTTTTCCTAATTCAATAATATATTCATAACGTTGCATCCAATCGTCGAACATTGAAAAATCGTCAATTATCTCTTCTTGAATTTCTTTAATTGTCATATCGTTATATTTTCTTTATTTACTTATTATGATAACATCATTTGTGCTTTCTTCACAGCTTCTACTAACACATCGATTTCCTCTTTTGTATTATAGAAAGCAAATGAAGCTCTAATCGTACCAGGAATACCAAAAAAGTCCATGATTGGTTGAGTACAATGATGTCCTGTACGAACTGCTACACCAAGTTTATCTACGATAACTCCTACATCATAAGGATGAATACCTTCTAGGTTAAAAGAAATCACAGAAGTCTTCTCTTTGGCAGTTCCATATATTTTAAGCCCTTCTATTTCAGATAAACGCTTCGTTCCATACTCTAAAAGTTCGTGCTCATAAGCAGCTATTTTATCAAAGCCTATTCCGTTTAAATAATCTAAAGCAACTCCTAATACAATTCCTCCAGCAATATTTGGTGTACCTGCCTCAAATTTATGTGGTAGACATGCATATGTTGTTTTCTCAAAAGTAACCGTCTTGATCATCTCTCCTCCTCCTTGATAAGGTGGTAATTTATTTAACCACTCTTCTTTTCCATAAAGAACACCAGTTCCTGTAGGTCCACACACCTTATGGCCTGAAAACACATAGAAATCACAATCTAGGTCTTGTACATCAGGTTTAATATGCGGTGTTGCTTGAGCACCATCGATTAAGACAGCAGCTCCTACTTGATGTGCTTTAGCTATAATTTCCTTAATTGGGTTAATAGTTCCTAGCGCATTAGAAATATGGGTTACAGCTACTACTTTTGTATTAGAATTTAATAGCTTATCAAATTCTTCCATAATTAAATCACCATCCTGATTCATTGGAATAACTTTCAATGTAGCTCCTGAACGTTCACAAGCGAACTGCCATGGCACAATATTAGAATGGTGCTCCATAGCTGAGATAAGCACCTCATCACCTTCCTTAAGTAGACTACCAAAACCACTTGCCACCAAATTTATTCCAAACGTAGTCCCTGCTGTAAACAGTACTTCATAATCATGCTTAGCATTCACATGAGCTTGTACTTTTTTACGAGCTTCCTCATACGCATCCGTAGCCAATTGGCTAAGCGTATGCACACCTCTATGAATATTTGCATTGATAGTTTCGTAATATTTAACAATTGCATCCTCTACCACTTTTGGCTTTTGTGCAGTAGCTGCGTTGTCAAAATAAACTAAAGGCTTGCCATTTACTGATTGAGTAAGAATTGGAAAATTCTTACGTACCTCCTTTATATCTAACATATTACTTTTCATTTAATTAAAAATACTCGTCATACTTCTTTAGTATGCAAATGTAAAAGCAAAGATAAGGATAACTATACTTTAGCCTACTAAATATTAATTTAAAATTAATCTAAATATGTTTTGTAACGCGTAAAAAAGATTCTATTTTTGCCATAATTTAGAACTATTTCAAATAAACAACTCAAATGAAAAAACTAACAGCTTTATTCCTAATCGTTACAGCAATGATGAGCTGTAATTCTAAAAAAGAACAAGAGTCTACACCAGTTGAAACGGCTCAAGTAAAAGAAAGAATTATTTCTCTAAATGGAGCAATTACAGAAACACTTGTTGCTCTTGGAGAAAAAGAAAATATAATAGCAGTAGATGTAACTAGTACTTATCCTGAGGACATTAAAACAACAGCACAAGATCTAGGACATACTTCTAAAATATCTATCGAAAGCATTATGGCGTTAAAACCAACGATTATATATGCTACAGAAAAAGACCTTAATGATGACTTTAAAAGTCAATTAGAAAAAACAAAAATACGCTTAGAAGTTATTAAACAAGAGTTCTCTTTAGAAGGAACAAAGACATTAATAAAAACAGTAGCTCAGTCATTAAACAATGAAAACTACCAACCACTTCTAGACAAAATAGATCAAGATTTACAAGGTCTTCCTTCATTTGAAAACAAACCTAAGGTATTGTTCATCTATGCTCGTGGAGCTGCAACATTACTAGTAGCAGGAGACAAAACACCAGTAAACAGTATTGTTAAAATCGCTGGAGCACAAAATGCTGTAACAGAATTTGAGGATTTCAAACCTCTTACACCAGAATCATTACTAAACAGTAACCCAGACTACATCCTAATGTTCACAACAGGATTACAAAGTATGGGAGGTATCGATGGAGTATTAAAAATCGATGGTATCAACAAAACTAACGCAGGTAAAAACAAAAAAGTAATTGCAATGGATGGCTTATTATTAAGTGGATTTGGTCCAAGAGTAGGTCAAGCAGCGAAAGAATTAAATCAATTACTATCTGAATAAATTATAATGAAAACCAAACTCTCTTTTTACGCAATAGTATTATCTGTTATCTTAATTGTAATAGCCATTGCGTCTATATTCATAGGAGTTTATCAATTTGAGTCTGGATCACTCCAGACTTTATACCAAATATTGTTCACTAAGCAAGAGGTAAATCCAAGCGACTATTATGTATTTTTTGATGTCCGACTTCCCAGAGTTCTAATGGCAATCTTAACTGGCGCTGGACTATCTCTTGCCGGAACAACTCTTCAAGGGATGTTTAAGAATCCCCTTGCCTCACCTGATCTTATAGGTATTACAGCTGGCTCTGTATTATTTGCAGCAGTTACTATTGTTTTAGGATC
The DNA here is from genome assembly GCF_000833025.1 of Myroides profundi. Taxonomy (NCBI): domain Bacteria; kingdom Pseudomonadati; phylum Bacteroidota; class Flavobacteriia; order Flavobacteriales; family Flavobacteriaceae; genus Myroides; species Myroides profundi. The sequence goes on along the minus strand of NZ_CP010817.1, from coordinate 52,478 downwards.
TCATATTAAATCCTTGATCCCAGAAGCTGTACACTACTCATTATTGAGTATCATGAGCTTTATAGGAGCTATTGTCACGATGACTTTTGTGTATAAAATGTCTACCACCGCAGGTAAGACGAATATCAGTGTCTTACTATTATCAGGGGTAGCTATTACATCACTAACAGGTGCTGCGACAGGCTTGCTGACTTACTTATCAAGTGATGAAGAATTGAGAAACTTAACATTCTGGACCTTAGGTAGCTTAGCAGGGGCGACTTGGACTAAAGTTAGTATCCTTGCAGTAGTCATACTAGTATCTATAACCTTGTTAATCAACAAGGGAAAAGCTTTAAATGCGATGATGCTAGGAGAACGAGATGCAACACACTTAGGAATACCAGTAGAGAAAACAAAGAAAAAAATAGTACTATTATCTGCCCTTATGGTAGGTACAATAGTAGCATTCACTGGGACTATAGGATTCGTAGGATTAATAGTTCCGTATATACTTAGACTTGTTTTTAAATCAAACTATTACTTTATTCTACCCCTGTCTACACTATGTGGTAGTATACTATTATTAGTTGCAGATACGATAAGCAGAACACTTGTGCCTCCTTCAGAGATTCCGATAGGTATTCTTACTTCGATTATGGGAGCACCAGTATTTATTGCTATATTAATCAAGTTTAAAAAATCACTCTAATTATGATTGAAGCTTTTAAAATAAACTATTTAGCAAAAGGAAATTATATCATCAACGATATAGACTTCGAATGTAAAGAAGGTGAGTTTATTGCGATATTAGGTCCTAATGGAGCAGGTAAGTCTACATTCTTAAGTATACTTGCTGATGAATTACACGAAAAGGGAAACAAGGTTCTATTGAAATCATGTGAATACCCTAAATGGTGTACGAAAGAACTACCTAAACACAAAGCTAAGTTTTCACAACATCACAATGGAGATATCCCCCTAAACGTAGAAGATGTAGTTATGATGGGTAGATATCCTTATTTTGACCACATCCCTACAGAAGAAGACAAGACAGCAGTACAGCAGAGTATGGACTGTATAGATATCTGTCCACTACAGCACAGAGAGTATAATCATCTATCAGGAGGGGAGAAACAACGTGTCCACTTAGCTAGAGTATTATCACAGTTAAACAATAATGTTGAGAATAAGCTGTTATTCTTAGACGAACCATTGAACAATCTAGATGTACTACATCAGCATCGTATCATGGACATCATTAAAGAATTCACGTCTAAAGGAAATACAGCTATCGTAGTAATACATGATCTAAATTTAGCAGCACAGTATGCTGATAAAATACTCTTGCTACAAAAGGGAAAAAAGGTAATCTATGACACACCTGCAGAAGTATTAACTCAAGAGATCATCTCTGAGGTATATAACTTCCCATGTGTGGTAACTAAAAACCCTGTTAGCAATAATCCTTTAATAATATTTGGTATCTAAAAACAACAATTATGAGTACAAGCACACAAACATTAAAAGAACGTTGGGACGCTCTAAAGGTGACCAATCCACATATTAGAATACGCAATGCAGCCAAAGAACTTAACGCTAGTGAAATGGAACTACTTGCTACACAAATAGGAGAATCTGTTACAAGATTAAAACCTGAGTTTGAAGCAATACTATCTGAGGTAGAAACATTAGGAAAAGTAATGGCACTAACACGTAATGACGAATGTGTACACGAGAGAAAAGGTGTGTATGCTAACCCTGATTTTAGTAGCCCTCACGCTGGTCTATTCGTTAATCCTGATATAGACCTAAGAATATTCTTAAGCCACTGGAAGAAAGTATTCGCAGTAGTAGAGAAAGCAGGAGATAAAGACAGAATGAGTTTACAGTTCTTTGGTAAAGACGGTGAAGCTATTCACAAGATTTATTTAGTACCTCAGAGCAACGAAGAAGCATTCCACGCATTAGTAAAAAAATATACTTCAGAGAACCAATCAACTGAAGAAACAACAGAACCTTACTTACATAATCTAGACGAAAGACTAGATGAAGAGATAGATGTAGAAGGATTCAGAACAGAGTGGAAAGAACTAAAAGATACACATAACTTCTTTTCACTATTAAAGAAATACAACCTAACTCGTACCCAAGCATTAAGATTAGCTCCAGAGGAGTACTACGCTAAGCAGATTACTAAAGATGCTATCGTAACCTTGTTAGAAGGTGCTTCAGAAGCTCAGACGCCTATTATGGTCTTTGTAGGGAATAAAGGTAATATCCAGATCCACACAGGTGAGGTAAAAAGAACGATGTGGCATCAAAACTGGTACAATGTACTAGACCCAGACTTCAATATGCACCTAGATATGGATAAGATAGCACAGACATGGATAGTGCGCAAACCTACAGAAGATGGTATCGTAACTTCTGTAGAAGTATTCAACGAGATTGGCGAAATCATCGTCCAATTCTTTGGTAAGAGAAAACCAGGAATACCAGAATTAGAACAATGGAGAGAACTAGTTGCTAAACTAGCTTAATATACTAAAAAGTGGAAGGCATACCTTCCACTTTTTTTATTTTCAGTAGGTGCCCTTCTATTCAACAGAAATAGATAATTACATATTTTTTAAGACTATTCTGTAAAAACTAGGAATAACAAAATGGCATTAAGACAATATCCTCACAATAGACCTTCTCTCAAATGATATCACCATAAAATCGACAATCACAACATTTCAACAAATAATAGTTATCAACAGATGTTTAATAACTAATTATGATTTTCAAACATTTTCTATTGATTTAGTTATTAGTAAACAGTAAATTAGCTAAGATAACTTCGTCAATCTTATCTACTTACACACAAGGCTATCGCAGTGTTCACAAGTGTTCATCACTTTTAAAAAGTACACTCACTTGACGTTTTGACTAGAAGAAGGTTGTCCTAATTATATAATCTAATAAAATTAAGCTATGTCGATTTTTGATAAAAGAGTAAACTACAAACCGTTTGAGTATCCTGGAATATACCAATTCACAGATGCAATTAATAAATCATTTTGGGTACATAGTGAAGTTGACTTCACAGCAGATACACAAGATTTCCACTCACACTTAACGAAAGAAGAACAACTAGCTATCAAGCACAGTTTATTAGCTATTGCTCAGATAGAAGTTGCAGTTAAGACCTTTTGGGGAAACCTATACTTACACTTCCCTAAACCAGAATTTAATGGACTAGGAAGTACATTTGCAGAATGTGAGTTTAGACACTCAGAAGCATATTCTAGATTATTAGATGTATTAGGATATAATGACGAGTTTGAGAACTTATTAACTGTACCTGTTATTAAAGAAAGAGTAGAATACTTATCAGAAGTATTAGAGAACTCTGGTAACTATACTGACCGCAAAAAGTATGTAGTATCTCTTATCTTATTCTCTTTATTGATTGAGAACGTATCTCTGTTCAGCCAGTTCGCCATCATCTTATCTTTTACTCGTTTTAAAGGACTAATGAAGAATGTTAGCAATATCATTGCATGGACATCTGTAGACGAGCAAGTACACGCTAACGCAGGTATCTATATCGTTAATGTGATTAGAGACGAGTTCCCAGACTTCTTTGATGATGAGTTAATCAATCATGTGAATGAAGTAATCCATAAATCTATCGAGATCGAAAGTAGAATCTTAGACTGGATCTTCAGCACAGGAGAAATAGAAACGGTAAACAAAGCAGATCTATTAAACTTCATGAAGTTCAGAGTAGACGAAAGTATGCAAAAGATTGGCCTTAAAAAGGTCTTTAATATCACCCACGAACAATACAAACCAATGGCTTGGTTCGAAGAAGAAGTGTTCGCAAACAGTTTAGATGATTTCTTCGCTAAGAGACCTGTTGACTACACTAAGCACGATAAGAGTTTCTCTGCAGACGACCTATTCTAAACCAAAAAATTCACTATCAAAAAAACCTAAAAGAATTCTATGAACAATTTCTCATTACCATTATTGACAGAAGACAACGATAACCTAACAGAAAAACTTTGGTGGAAAAACTCCGAAAGTGAACAGATCCTTAATAGAGGATACTTGCTTAAAGGAGAAACAGTAGAAGGTGCTATCGACCGTATCGCATCAGCTGCTGCCAGAAGACTGTATAAACCCGAATTAAAAGAATCATTCCAAGAGATGATAGAACGTGGATGGATGAGTCTAAGCTCTCCTATCTGGGCTAATATGGGTACAGAGAGAGGTCTACCTATTTCTTGTTTTAACGTACATATTCCTGATGGTATAGAAGGAATCACACACAAGCTTGGTGAAGTAATTATGCAAACCAAAATTGGTGGTGGTACGTCAGGTTACTTTGGAGCACTTCGCGAGAGAGGTAGTGCTGTAACAGATAATGGTAAGAGTAGTGGTGCTGTAAGCTTTATGAAGTTGTTCGATACAGCGATGGACACGATATCACAAGGAGGTGTGCGTAGAGGTGCTTTTGCAGCATACTTAGACATAGACCATCCTGACTGTGAAGAATTCTTAAATATAAAAAATATCGGTAACCCTATTCAGAACCTATTCTATGGAGTATGTATACCAGACTACTGGATGCAAGAGATGATAGATGGGGATAGAGAGAAGAGACAATTATGGGCTAAAGTACTAGAGAGTCGCCAACAAAAAGGTATGCCATACTTATTCTTCTCTGATAACGTGAATGGGCATAAACCACAAGTATACAAAGATCTTAATATGCGTGTGAACGCAAGTAACCTTTGTTCTGAGATTATGCTACCTTCTTCTGATGACGAATCGTTCATCTGTTGTTTATCTTCTATGAATTTAGAGTTATACGACGAGTGGAAAGACACAGAGGCTGTTAAACTAGCGATCTACTTCCTAGACGCAGTACTTCAAGAGTTTATAGAAAAAACAGAAGGAAACTACTATTTAGCTGCTGCTAATCGTTTTGCTAAACGTCATAGAGCTTTAGGATTAGGAGTACTAGGATGGCACTCATACCTACAGAAGAATATGATCCCATTCGAAGGACTACAAGCTAAAATGCTAACAAATCAGATATTTGATAACATTAGCGCTAAAGCAGACAAAGCGTCTCAAGAATTAGCACGTATCTATGGTGAACCAGAGATCATGAAAGGATATGGTAGACGTAACACGACTACTATGGCTATCGCTCCGACTACCTCATCATCTGCTATCTTAGGACAGACATCTCCAGGGATAGAACCTTTTAGTAGTAACTACTATAAAGCAGGACTATCTAAAGGAAACTTCATGCGTAAGAATAAATACCTAACGAAGTTACTAGAAGAAAAAGGTCTAGACAACGAAGAGACATGGAGAACTATTATGCTTAATGGTGGTAGTGTACAACAGATAGAAGGTCTTACTGAAGAAGAAAAAGCAGTATTCAAGACATTCAAAGAAATCAGTCAACTTGAAATCATACAACAAGCTGCTGTAAGACAGAAGTACGTAGACCAAGCACAAAGCTTAAACCTAAACATCCCTTCTGCTCTACCGATTAAGGAAGTAAACAACCTAATGATCGAAGCATGGAAACTAGGAGTTAAAACACTATACTACCAACGTAGTCAGAGTGTATCTAAAGAGATGGTAACGAACCTAGTGACATGTAGCAGTTGTGAATCTTAAGAACTCAATCTATATTATCTTATAATCTATAAAGAGAGAATCTTCATACAGAAGGTTCTCTCTTTTTTTATCATTACTCCCCTACCGCATCGCTATATACAGTATATCAAAGAACGTATGAATTATAATTCTATGGACAAAACTATCACTTCATACTTTCTTTATTCTCTACATTGACTTTTATGACTCTATATGCACACTTCTAGCCTATTATGGCCGCATAAAGTGAGACATGTATAATACTGTATATACAAGTCATTTTAAGCCCATATTATTAACTAAATAACTCCTAAGTAATAATCAACTTAAAATAGCGTAAGAACGGCTAAAAATAACTATAGTAGGAGACAACCTACGTACTAGCCATCAATACCAATACCTAATAATAATCAGAACTCTCCAACATTGAATAATAATACAAAAGAGAAATTATCATCATAAAAACATATATTTCTTAAAATACCGTTAAAAAAATATCATTTTATACCCTCACATTCTAAAACACAACACATTACATTTTTTGGCACGATATATGAAATATTCTATATACAACAAAAACAACAAACTTTCTTTTTCTTAAGCGACCTAGCTGCCCCCAATAGCTAGGTCGCTTTTATTATTATAATTAGCATACCTAACCAATATGACCATAGCATTTATTAAATGCAAAAAGAGACTGCCTGAGGCAGTCTCTTTTATATTTGACCAAGTATAAAAAACGTGAAATTAAATTTCAAATCCCATAGATACTCCTAATTTACCAGCAATTACTTTCGCTACCTTAGATTTTAACTCAGGTACTTTTACAGACTCCATTACTTCATCTGTAAAAGCATACATTAGTAATGCTTTTGCTTCTTTCTTAGGAATTCCTCTTTGACGCATATAGAACATAGCATCATCGTCTAACTGTCCTATAGTACATCCATGCGAACACTTCACATCATCAGCGAAGATTTCTAACTGTGGTTTAGCATAGATAGTAGCTTTCTCACTTAGTAAGATATTATTACTCTGTTGGAAACCATCTGTTTTCTGTGCTATTTTATCTACATAGATCTTACCATTGAATACCCCTGTAGAGTTACCATCATAGATACCTTTATAGTTCTGGTGGCTCTCACAGTTAGGTTGGTTATGAGATACTAATGTATAGTGATCCACGTGTTGTTTATCACTGATTAGTGTCACACCTTTTAACATACTATCAATGCGTTCTCCGTCTTGATAGAAGTTTAAGTTATTTCTAGTCAACTTACCTCCGAATGAGAAAGTATGAACAGAAACTCTACTCTCTTGTTTCTGAGTAATATATGTATTGTCTACTAGTGTAGCTTCTTCGTTATCGTTCTGTAACTTATAGAAATCAACGATAGCACGTTTATGCGCTACGATCTCAGTTACAGCATTAGTAAGTACAGTAGAGTTAGTCAAGTTCTGATGTCTTTCTACGATCTGTACATGAGCATTCTCTCCTACTACTACTAAGTTACGAGGTTGTACTAACAGGGCTTTATCTGCTACCGTTGAGAAGTATATAATCTCTATCGGCTTAGCCACTACTTTACTCTTAGGGATATTAATAAAAGCCCCTTCAGTAGCAAAAGCAGTGTTTAAAGCTGTCATACTATCTGTCTTATCAGCCGTAGTGTTATAAAAGGCATCAATTACCATTTTATATTTAGGCTTAGTCAGTGCAGATGACATTAAACATACGTCTAAACCATCATGAGTAGTAGATGATAAGTGAGAACTGAACACTCCATTGATAAACACCAATTTATAAGTATCAGAATCACTTAAGAAGTATTTCTTTACATCTTTATACTCTATCGCTGTTTCCTCTTTCTGTAATACGCGGAATTCATTCTTTAAAATTGAATTCAATGAAGTATACTTCCACGCTTCTACTTTCTTAGTAGGAAATCCTTTATCTTCGAATGTCTTTAATGCTTCTAAACGGATATCGTGTAAACCTTCATGTTCACCTTTTAAACCTTGTTCAAAAGCCACAAAAGACGTAATTAATTTATCTTTAAGCTCCATAATTCTTTCTTTGCAATTAGATTAAAATGATTGATTCTTGAGATCTAGTATTCTTACTTCTCTAAAGAAGCTTTGATCCAATCGTATCCTTTTTCTTCTAATTCCAATGCCAATTCTTTACCACCTGTCTTAACGATTTTTCCATCGTATAATACGTGTACGAAATCTGGCACGATATAGTCTAATAAACGTTGGTAGTGTGTAATTAACACTACTGCGTTATCTTCACTTTTTAGTTTGTTCACTCCATTAGCTACGATACGTAGAGCATCGATATCTAATCCTGAGTCAGTCTCATCTAGGATAGCTAACTTAGGCTCTAACATAGCCATTTGGAAGATCTCATTACGTTTTTTCTCACCACCAGAGAATCCTTCGTTAAGAGAACGAGATAAGAACTTTCTATCGATCTCTAATAACTCCGCTTTCTCCTTGATTTTTTTCAACATCTCGTTCGCAGGCATTTCTTCTAATCCTTGTGCTTTACGTGATTCGTTGATTGCTGTTTTCATAAAGTTAGTTACAGAAACACCAGGAATCTCTACAGGATATTGGAACGATAAAAACACTCCTTTATGAGCTCTTTCTTCTGGTCCTAATTCTCCTAACTCTTCTCCATCTAAAAGAATCTCTCCTTCAGTAACTTCGAATGCTTCATTACCAGTGATCACAGATGATAATGTACTCTTACCAGCACCGTTAGGTCCCATAATAGCGTGTACTTCACCAGCTTTTACTTCTAAGTTAATTCCTTTTAATATTTCTTTATCTTCAACACTTGCGTGTAAATTTTTTATCTGTAACATAAATTGTCTTATTTAATTTTGTTGAGGTAATCTGATTTTTTGAACTCTTTAGTTTAGGCGTAGATTAACCTACACTTCCTTCTAAAGAAATCTCTAATAATTTTTGTGCTTCTACAGCGAACTCCATTGGCAACTTATTCAACACATCCTTAGAGAATCCGTTAACGATAAGTGCAATCGCTTTTTCTGTAGGAATACCACGTTGGTTACAATAGAAGATTTGGTCTTCACCGATTTTACTAGTTGTCGCCTCATGCTCGATCTGAGCAGTAGTATTCTTAGCCTCTATATAAGGGAATGTATGAGCACCACACTCATTACCCATTAATAAAGAGTCACATTGAGAGAAGTTACGAGCATTCTCAGCTCTAGGTCCCATCTGAACCAATCCTCTATAACTATTTTGAGATTTACCAGCAGATATACCTTTCGAAATAATAGTAGACTTCGTATTCTTACCTAAGTGAACCATCTTAGTACCTGTATCCGCTTGTTGGAAGTTATTCGTCACAGCGATAGAGTAAAACTCACCGATAGAGTTATCCCCTTTTAATATACATGATGGATATTTCCATGTCACAGCAGATCCAGTCTCTACTTGTGTCCAAGAGATCTTAGCATTCTTCTCACATAGACCACGTTTAGTCACGAAGTTAAACACTCCTCCTTTTCCTTCACTGTCTCCAGGGAACCAGTTTTGAACAGTAGAATACTTAATCTCAGCATCATCCATAGCGATAAGCTCTACTACAGCAGCGTGTAATTGGTTCTCATCACGTGACGGTGCAGTACATCCCTCTAAGTAAGAAACATAACTACCCTCATCAGCGATCACTAATGTACGCTCAAACTGACCTGTACCAGCTTGGTTAATACGGAAGTATGTAGACAACTCCATAGGACAACGAACACCCTTAGGAATATAACAGAATGAACCATCAGAGAATACTGCAGAGTTCAGCGCCGCATAGAAGTTATCTGTCTGTGGTACCACAGTACCTAAATATTTCTTCACTAGCTCTGGGTGCGTCTTGATCGCCTCAGAGATAGAACAGAATATAATACCTTTCTCAGCTAGAGTCTCTTTAAATGTAGTCGCTACAGACACAGAGTCCATCACGATATCCATCGCTACACCAGTAAGACGCTTCTGTTCGTTAAGCGAAATACCAAGTTTATTAAAAGTCTCTATCAGTTCTGGATCCACCTCATCTAAGCTCTTATACTCATCCTTCTTCTTAGGTGCAGAGTAGTAAGATATAGCTTGAAAATCAGGTTTAGTATAGTTCACATTAGCCCATTCCGGCTCCACCATCGATTCCCAAATACGGAATGCTTCTAATCTCCACTCAGTCATCCACTCAGGCTCACCTTTCTTAGCAGAGATAGCTCTAACAATATCTTCATTTAACCCAACAGGAAATGTCTCTGACTCTATATCAGTATAGAATCCATACTCATACTCCTTGGTTTCTAATTCTTTCTTTAAATCTTCTTCTGTATACTTACTCATATATTTATACTTAAAAGCCACTACTTTCTCGTACGCTTCTTTTATTAAACTAATTATCAAAAGGAAAGAAAGACAGACGTACATCCGCCTTTCTACCTTGAGGTCTTATAATGAAAAGCTTTCTCCACATCCGCAAGTTCTACTTGCATTTGGATTGTTGAAATAAAAACCTTTACCGTTCAATCCTCCAGAATACTCTAAAGTCGTTCCTACTAGGTACAAAAAGCTTTTCTTATCCACAGCGATTCTCACACCATTGTCTTCGAAAATCTTATCGTCTTCTCCTATCTCGTGATCAAATTTTAATTGATACGAAAGTCCGGAACATCCTCCGCTAGTCACTCCTACACGTACATAATCTGTAGTATGGTTAAACCCTTCATCTTCCATCAAAAGGGCTACGCGTTTACTCGCTATATCTGAAACTTTTATCATACCTTTTTTAAAATAGATTAGTTCTAAAATTTGATTTACAAAGGTATTATAAAAAAATGGTTTCTTGTACTAACTAACATATTTATAACGATTAGAAGTTTTAATACTAATATCGATAAAAACTATCGTTAGAACTCCTTTTTTGATATTCTTTCCTAACTACTTTAGTAAAAAAACTACTGAAAACTAATCACTTAATTCGATTATTTAGCACTACTAAAATACTTTATCGCAAATATTGTACCTTTAATTCAACTATTCAAGGACATTTAAAAGAATGTATTGAACAAATCAAGGCATTATTTTTTTAAAAAGACAAAGTTATCCTTTATCAATAAAATATAAAAGTAAGAATCGATAATATTTTGAACACTAAAACAGATACTAATTCTACCTTAAAAGAAGTCCCCTTTCCCACATCAAACAAACCCAATCAACATCAAAGTAGAGACGGATTATCATCCGTGTCAAACAAACAAATCAACCCATTCAAAACACAAACAAACCCAATCAATATCAATGTAGAGACGGATTATTATCCGTGTCAAACAAACAAATCAACCCATTAAAAACACAAACAACCCCAATCAACATCAATGTAGAGACGGATTATCATCCGTGTCAAACAAACAAAATAACCCATTAAAAACACAAACAACCCCAATCAACATCAATGTAGAGACGGATTATTATCCGTGTCAAACAAACAAATCAACCCATTAAAAACACAAACAAACCCAATCAACATCAAAGTAGAGACGGATTATCATCCGTGTCAAACAAACAAATCAACCCATTAAAAACACAAACAATCCCAATCAACATCAAAGTAGAGACGGATTATCATCCGTGTCAAACAAACAAATCAACCCATTAAAAACACAAACAATCCCAATCAACATCAAAGTAGAGACGGATTATCATCCGTGTCAAACAAACAAATCATCATCAACATCAAGCAAACAAAATAACACATTCAAAACACGAACAAAACACCCCATTCAAAACTCATTATAAAACCTATCCTTATTCCAACGTGAAGGATTAGTATGAATATAATTAGCAATATTCTGATACGCAGAAACTGTTCTGATAATATGGTCATGATACCCATCTTGCCAAAAGAACGCTATACCAAGACTATTAGCATCTTTCTTTACTCCTACTTTAAACCCCTTTATTATACTTCCTAAACTTCCAGATACGTTTTTAAATTCCATGATATTATCAACATTCTTAGTTTTATCATTCCCTCTATTAATATGTAAGATACCATGCACATGATTTGGCATTACAATAAATGCATCCAAAACAACAAATGGGTAATAATGAGGGATACTAAACCAACAATTTAAAACACATCTCCCTAAATCATTTAAGTACATCTTATCTTGAAATATATACCCAAAATTATGTTTCATATCTCTTGTACAAATAGTTATAAAATACGTTCCGTCATTTGTATAATCCCACCATTTAGCTCTATTCGAAGATCGATTATACACACCTTTAAACTTCTTATTCATAATTCTTTTTTAATGAATAAACAGCAAAAAGTAATCCTTACTAATATGTATATTAAAGATTTACAATTTAATAATATTGATGTATATCTATCCTTTGCGAGTTTAATATAGTTTTTAAAATTCTTTGGGTAACACGGATGATAATCTGTGTGTACATTGATTGGGGTATTTTGTTTGACACGGATAATAATCCGTCTCTACTTTGATGTTGATTGGGATTGTTTGTGTTTTGATTGGGTTGATTTGTTTGTCTGACACGGATAATAATCCGTCTCTACTCATAACACAATTCCTTCTCCCATCATGCAGAAGGCTACCCTTCCTAATTCCTAATTTTAAATTCTTCATTAACTATCGCCCTCTTTTGCCCTTTTTGGTTAGTATTGGAGATATTGCCTTACTTTGGTTAGTTTATTTCAACATAACCAACTATTAGTAAACAATTTACCATTTTTAATTAAAAAATTGTTCGGAAGCTGTTCGGTAATGAGTAGTGTTTACTTAGGATAAGTACCCTTTTACCGAACCGTACTAAATCTCTACCCGAAGCATCTATATACTACTATCATTTCCTTAGATAACCGATTAGATCCTCTGCTATACCAAGGCCAGTGACAGACTTTTGCAAAAAAGAGAGACTAGGAGAAATAATTTTAGTAATTTGCACCTAACTCAAATAAACTAAAACAATTATGAAACTATACGCTATAGAAAGTGGCAACTTTAAACTAGATGGTGGTGCTATGTTTGGCGTTGTTCCTAAAGTGATTTGGAACAAAACCAACCCTGCTGATGCTAATAACCTCATCGACTTAGGTGCTAGACTACTCCTTATCGAAGAGGGCAACAGACTGATCCTTATCGATACAGGTATGGGAAATAAACAATCTGATAAATTCTTTGGTTATTATAATCTATGGGGTGACCATAGCATAGATAAGTCTCTAGCTAAGCATGGCTTTCATAGAGATGATATCACAGATGTATTTTTGACACACTTACACTTCGATCACGTAGGAGGTGCTGTAGACTGGAATAGTGATAGAACAGGATATGTAAACGCTTTTAAAAACGCTAAGTACTGGACGAATGAGAATCACTGGGAATGGGCAACTAAACCGAATGCGAGAGAGAAGGCTTCTTTCTTATCAGAGAACATACTTCCTATACAGGAGAGTGGTGCACTACACTTCATCCCAAAGACTGAAGGAAACATACTGCACAACTCCGAATTAGGCTTTGATATCTTCTTCGCAGATGGACATACTGAGAAGCAAATGATCCCTATACTGAACTATAAAGGCAAAAAGATAGCTTATGTAGCCGATCTACTGCCTACAGTAGGACACATCCCTCTTCCTTATGTTATGGGATATGATACAAGACCTCTGCTAACACTAGACGAAAAAGAGAAATTCTTAAAGATGGCAGCTGATGAGAATTGGTATTTGTTCTTAGAACACGATGCTCATAATGAAATCATCACTGTGCAACATACTGAAAAAGGAGTGAGACTAAATGAGAATTTAAAAGCTAATGAAATCTTAATTTAGTGTTAAGTACACTTTCAAGATGTAACTTATTTATATTTTTAGCACGAATAACATTGATAATTTAAATTTAACTATAATGCGATTGATTAAACCTTTATACCTATCAGCTGCTTTAGCATTAGCTTTAACTAGCTGTGGTACAACGAGTACGATTACCAATACACCGATCTCGGGTGTAGATAATCTACCGAAGAGAACAACAAAACTTACAGAAGAACAATTACGCAGATGGAGTCATTTAGACATCATTAATGATACTGTTCCTGGAATGTCTGTTGACAGAGCGTATGAAGAAATTCTTAAAGGAAAGAAATTACCTAAGAAAGTAATTGTAGGAGTTGTAGATTCAGGTGTTGAGATTGATCACGATGATTTAAAAACTCAAGTTTGGACAAACCCTAATGAAATAGCTGGTAATGGTATCGATGATGATAATAATGGATACATCGATGACATCCACGGATGGAACTTCTTAGGACAGTCTGTACACGAAAATGTAGAGATGGTACGTGTGATTCGTAGAGGTGATGACGGTTCTGATCAGTACAAAAGAGCTGTGAAGGAATACGACGAAGAAATAAAAAGCAACCAAGAGAGCAAACTACGTGTAGATATGCTATTGCGCGCAAATGAGCGTATCGCAAAATACCTAGATAAGAAAGACTACACAATGGATGACTTAAACAGTATTCCATTAGATGCTAATGAAGAGATCATCCACTCTAAGAATGTTATGTATAATATCTTAGCAGGTGGAAGAGAGTTATCTTGGTTAGAAGCTTACAAAAACAGTGTAGAAAGTAAAGCGAAACACCACTTAAACTTAGAGTTCGACGGTAGAAAAATAGTAGGTGATGATCATACAGATATCAATGATAGAATCTATGGTGATAACAACGTGATCGGACCTGTAAGAGAAGAGGCTAAACACGGTACTCACGTAGCTGGTATTATCGCTCAGACTCGTGGTAATAACTTAGGTGGAGACGGTGTAGCATCTGACGTAGCAGAGATCATGGCTGTAAGAGCTGTACCTGATGGAGATGAGTATGATAAGGATATCGCATTAGGTATTAGATATGCAGTAGATAACGGTGCTAAAGTAATCAACGGAAGCTTCGGTAAATACTACGAAGAAAACAGTCAGTGGGTACGTGACGCTATTAAATATGCAGAAGAGAAAGATGTACTTATCGTAGTAGCTGCAGGTAATGATGCTATGGACTTAAACATCCCTGGAGGTGTAGAGCGCTACCCTAACGATAACGTGAAGATGGGACCAGAGATCTCTAACAACTTCTTAGTAGTAGGAGCTCTTAACCCAGAGTTTGGTAAAAATATGGTGGCTCGTTTCTCTAACTATGGAGATTATGACGTAGACGTATTCGCTCCTGGAGTGAAAATCTATGCTACTGTACCAACGAATAGTTATGAGTACTTACAAGGTACTTCTATGGCTTCTCCTAACGTAGCAGGTGTTGCAGCATTAGTGAGAGCTTATTACCCAGAGTTTACAGCTGGAGAAGTGAAGAAAATCATCATGGACTCAGGTGTAGCAGTAAACTTCGACGTAGTAGTAGGTGAGAAAAAAGAAATCAGAAATTTCCAATCTATCTCTACTTCTGGTAAGTTTGTAAATGCGTACAATGCATTATTATTAGCTGAGAAATTGTCAAAAGCTAAAAAATAAAACTTGTAACTAAGTAACCCTTAATATATAAAGCTCCACATTTATGCATAATATATGTGGAGTTTTGATTTCAAACACATTATGAAAAAAATATTACTAACTCTAGCTATTTGCTCTATTGCCCTGATAGATGCAATCGCTCAAAACAACCCTAATCCAGGTTATTGGCAACAACATGTTGACTATAAAATGGACGTGAAGATGGACGTGAAAAAGTACCAATATACAGGTACTCAAAAGTTAACTTACACAAACAATTCACCTGATACTTTAAAAGCAGTATACTTCCACCTTTACTACAACGCATTCCAACCAAATAGTGATATGGATGCGCTATTATCAAATATTGCTGATCCTGACTCTCGTATGGTAGATACTAAAACAGTGAGAGGTAGAAAAGTATTTGAAAGTAGAATCACAAAGCTAAAAGACAACGAAATAGGATACTTAAAGGTATCTAAAATGATGCAAGATGGTGAGGCTTTAGAGACGAAAGAAGTAGGTACTGTACTAGAGGTGACTCTAAAAAAACCTATCGCTCCTAAGTCATCTACTGTATTCACAATGAACTTCGACGGACAAGCTCCTGTGATGATCCGTAGAGCTGGTAGAAACTCTAAAGAGGGTGTAGCACTGTCTATGTCTCAATGGTTCCCTAAGATCGCTGAATATGACTTCGAAGGATGGCATGCTGAGCAGTATCTAGGTAGAGAGTTCCACAGTGTATGGGGTGACTTCGACGTAAAAATAACGTTAGATAAAAACTATATCTTAGGTGGTACAGGTAATATCGTAAATAATAATGAGGTAGGATATGGATACCAAGATGCTGGTATCGATGATAATTCTATCAAAAAAGGTAAAGAGCTTACATGGCACTTTAAGGCTGAGAATGTACTAGACTTTACATGGGGAGCAGACCCTAACTTCATACACGATACATATGATGGACCTGATGGAGTGAAACTTCACTTCTTATATAAAAACAACCCTGCTATTATAGATAACTGGAAAAAACTACAGCCTGTAACAGCAGAGTTAATGAAATTCTTCAATGAGAATGTAGGTCCTTACCCTTATAACCAATACTCTGTAATACAAGGTGGTGATGGAGGTATGGAATACTCTATGTGTACCTTAATCACAGGTGAGAGATCATTCCCAAGCTTAGCAGGAGTGACAGCTCATGAGTTAGCGCACAGTTGGTTCCAACATGCTTTAGCTACTAATGAGACGAAACACGAATGGATGGATGAAGGGTTTACTTCATTTATCTCTGACTTAGCAATGCTAAAGATCTTACCTAAAGACCAACAAGAAGATGTGAACCCGTTCGGATCTACTTATAAGAGCTATTACAACTTAGTGTCTAAGGGAATGCAAGAGCCATTAAGTACACATGCAGATCATTATATGACCAATAGAGCTTATTCTACTTCTGCATACAGCAGAGGGTCTATCTTCTTAACTCAATTAGCTTACTTAATCGGGTGGGATAATATGATGACTACACTGAGAACGTACTATAATGAATACAAGTTCACTCACCCTACTCCTAATGACTTCAAGCGTGTAGCTGAGAAAGTATCTGGTGCTGTATTAGACCAATATTTAATCGACTGGACACAGACGAACAACACGATAGATTACTCTATCCTATTCGTAGAAGAGGTACAGAAAAACCAAACTTTAGTTACATTAGGTAGAATGGGAAGAATGGGTATGCCTCTAGATATCTTAGTAGAATACGAAGATGGTTCTATAGAGACATTCTATATTCCTTATACTTCAATGCACTGGATCAAACCTAACCAGTTTGTACAATACGAAAGAACAGTATTAGATGGATGGGGATGGGCTCAGCCAGAGTATAAGTTCACAATCAATAAACCAAAAGGTACTATTAAGAAAATAGTGATCGACCCAAGCCAATTTATGGCTGATGTAAATCAAGAAAATAGTATCTATACAAAATAGAAATAGGCCGCAGTAGCGGCCTATTTTATTTATAAATATTTCATATTCCTTTGCTACCTTTGCAGTCTATATGGAACAAAAAAAATACAATTATCCTAAAAAGGAAAAGCTAAAAAGCAAAGCTGTAATCGAAGAGTTATTTACAACAGGCAAAACTGTGAGTAAATACCCTTTGAGAATGGTATATGTTCAGACAGCTAATCAAGAAGACCTCCCTCTAAAAGTAGGAGTATCTGTATCTAAACGTCATTTTAAAAAGGCGGTAGATAGAAACTATTTTAAAAGATTATTACGCGAAGCATATAGGCAGAATAAACACTTACTACTAGAAAATATAGATAAGCCTTATGCTATGATGCTATTCTATCAATCTAAAGATAGATTAACATTCAAAGATGTAAACGAGAAGATGATTAAGCTTTTCGAGAAATTCATAGACGCTACAACAGAAAAAAAAGAAGACAACTCTTAATAGTTTGTCTTTTTTCCCCCTTATATTTGCACTATATTAAAAATACATTTAACTTAATAGTTTTCTGATTATTAATCATTAAATAGTAATAAATAAGTATCTTTTTATTGTCGAAAAGTATTATTTATTCTTGATTGAGTTGATCATTTTTACAATATCTAGCATCTAATGCTACTTACATGTAAGAGTTCAGAAAAGCATTGTTATAAATCTGCCTGAGATTATTAAGGCTTTAAAATAGTGATAGCTCTATGCAAAATTTACAAAAAGGACATTGTTTAATTGAAACAGATAGTGACGTAGAACGCAGTTCTACCCCGAACCAAAGCGCTCTAGACCTTAATACTACACACAAAGGTCTTGAAGTAGCTAATAACAGATTGCGCCACATTCCTTTACAAGGTCAGTCTAACTTCAGAGATCTAGGTGGATATCAAACAGAAGACAATAAAACGGTTAAATGGGGATGCTTATTTCGCTCAGGACAATTGAGTAACTTAACTGCCTTAGACCTAGACTACCTTAGCTCACTTCCACTGACTACAATCGTGGACTTTAGAAGTGAAGAAGAAAGTGAAGAACAAAAAACGCTATTGCCTAAGACAGTTACTAATGAAATACTCTTGCCTATCACACCTGGTAATCTTAGTAAGAATCAGGTCATGCAGATTGTGCAAGAAGGTGATATAGGCTTAGCGACTAAGTTCTTAGTGGATATCAATGAACAACTAGTACTCCATAATCAAAGTCAATACAAAGCTTTCTTTAAAGAAGTAGAGTGTTCTGAGGCTCCATTAATGTTTAACTGTACTGCAGGTAAAGATAGAACAGGCCTAGCTGCTGCTCTACTCCTATCAGCTCTAGGAGTAAATCAACATACAGTGATAGAAGATTACCTATTGACTAATCAATATGTCAATCTTGATATACAAAGAATACAAAAACAATTTAATCTAGAAACACAACAAGCAGAAACACTTCTAACCCTATTCACAGTACAAGAACAATTCTTAGATAAGGCATTGAATACTATAGAGGAATATTATACTTCTGTAGAACAGTACTTGACAGAGATATTAGAAGTGGATATCGCTTTATTAAAAGCAAAATATCTTTACTAAACTAAGACTAGCCATGGAGTGGTATATATTCCTATTCTGACTATTAGCTTATTAGTAACCATATCGTTACAAATTACAAGTTTAAATCTGACATTTTTATGCAAGCACAGTCATCACATGGCCACAGTTCTCAATTGAATAAAATAACCTTAGGTACACTGCTGGTGACCTTAGGTATTATCTATGGAGACATTGGTACATCCCCACTTTATGTAATGAAAGCCATCATAGGAAAAGAGATTATCCGAGAGGATATTGTCTTAGGAGCTATTTCATGCGTTTTTTGGACTTTAACCTTACAGACGACCATTAAGTATGTTTTTCTAACCCTAAAGGCAGATAATAATGGTGAGGGAGGTATATTCTCCCTATATACTTTAGTCAAAAGGTTGAAGAAACGTTGGTTAATCATTCCTGCTATCATTGGAGGTAGTGCATTATTAGCTGATGGTATCATCACCCCTCCTATCTCTATATCATCTGCTATAGAAGGACTTAGAATATATGAACCAAACCTACAGACTATTCCGATAGTGATAGGAATTATCTTTATTCTCTTTGTCATCCAACAATTTGGTACCAAAGCTATTGGTAAATTCTTTGGCCCTATGATGACTTTGTGGTTCTTAATGATAGGGATAATTGGTCTATTCCACTTAATGGATAACCTTACAGTACTTAAGGCTTTAAATCCTTATTATGCAGTTCATTTACTTTCTATACACTCAGAAGGTTATTTTGTATTGGGATTTGTCTTTCTATGTACTACAGGTGCAGAAGCACTTTATAGCGATCTAGGACATTGTGGGATAAAGAATATACGCATCACTTGGGCATTTGTAAAAGCGATGCTAGTATTGTGTTATTTTGGACAAGGAGCTTATTTAATCAACTTTTCTAACCAAACACTATTACAACTATCACCAGATAATCAAAACCCCGCAAACCCCTTCTTTTTAGTTATGCCTGAGTGGTTCTTACCATTTGGTATAGCCATTGCAACAATAGCCGCTGTAATCGCATCACAAGCCCTAATAAGTGGATCATTTACACTAATCAATGAAGCGATAAGACTTAACTTATGGCCAAAAGTAAAAGTAAAATTCCCAACCAATGTAAAAGGGCAATTATATATTCCTTCTATCAACTGGTTACTATTCTTAGGCTGTGTATTCGTAGTATTGCACTTTGAAGAGTCAGGAAATATGGAGGCTGCGTATGGACTAGCGATTACCTTGTGTATGATCATGACTACAATATTACTAGGTTACTATATGTACCTAAAACGTGTGCATATTGTTGTAATCGTCTTAGTCGAACTAATATACCTAAGCTTAGAAGTCTCATTCTTTATCGCTAACGTTCAGAAGTTCACTCATGGTGGTTATGTTACTGTTATCATAGCGTCTTTACTAGCAGGTACGATGATTATAAACTACTTAGCTAAGAAAATTAGAAAGAACTATACTGAGTTTGTCAATATAGAACAGTATAAAGACATTCTTCTAGATATTAGTGGAGATACAAGCATTCCTAAATTTGCTTCTAATCTAATCTATCTAACCAACTCCAATACATGCTCTAAAATAGAATATAAAGCGCTGTATTCTATCACACAACGTAGACCTAAAAGAGCAGATAACTATTGGTTTATACATGTGAATGTTAGTGATCAACCTTATAATTTAGAATACAAAATTCAGAAGATGGGTGCTGATAATATTATCCGTGTTGACTTTTATCTAGGTTTTAGAAATGACCAAAAGATCAGTGTACTCATGAAACAAGTACTCAAAGAGCTAACAGAAACAGGAGAAGTAGATGTTATAAGTAAATATACCTCTCTACAAAAAAACAATATATATACAGACTTTGAATATGTATTGATAGAGAAAGAACTGTCTTATGACAATGAGCTACCTGCTCATGAAACTATTATTCTAACACTATATGAGTGGCTTAAAAAGCTAGCCCTGTCAGAAGAAAAGGCCTTTGGGCTTGACAGTAGCGCTGTAACCGTTGAGCGATTCCCAATGGTGATTAATCCAATAGACGAATTACCTTTACATAGAAGATACTAATACATAAAAAGGCGTTCAGTGATGAACGCCTTTTTACTTCTATTTAATTTCTTAATTCTCATTAAACTTCAATGAGTTTACGATAGATTCTACTTCCATTAAGATCCCTCTCTTTCCCATAGCTGGATTATATACTAATCCTTCTATAAACAGATATCTATTAGCTGACACATCTCTAAATACATAACTCATATAGGGGCCACTCATAAAACTATTATTCATATCCCACTCCCCTGTGAACTCATAGACCTTTCTTCCTTGTCTTACAAACTCTTTATTGTTAGGGATAAACCCTTCATTAAGTCTCAGATACGAATTATCTTCTATAGAATGTATATACTTACCATTCACTGAATCCTTCACTGCTAATAAATTATTTAGAATAGTTCCCTCTGTATTTTCAATTCTATCAATTGGTACATCGTAAATCAGAATATTACTATTACCTGAAGCAATATTCTTTTTAAACCATACAAAGTGGTAATTACTTCCAACTAACTTATAAGTAGTGGGCAAATTCAAACTAACTTGAAACTTATCTTGAAAGTAATCAGTATCAACTATCTTTCCTTCAAGAATACGCCTTGCAACGACATCAAACTCTGAGCGCAATATAGAATTTACGATAGAATCTGCATTATTCTTAAACTCTTTTATCAATCCCTTTCTAGAATCCCCACTAACTGTAAAGTACATCTGACCGGCAGTATACTTATCCTTCTCAAACAAAAAACTATTTGAATTATAATTATCTGAAAAGACAATAATATTTCTTCTATTCCTAGTCCTAGAAGAAAACAAATTAGGAGAAATCTGCTCTAAAGAGAAAGTAGATTCTGGAGGTGTGATTCCTTCTATAGGTATAGCTAAATGTTCTCTTATGCTATCCCCTACACTACCATACCATAGCCTATCATTAATGACTATAAGTATCTGATGAGGTTCGTCCATAGGATTATTAGATCTATTCTTAGCAGACCGATCTCTACACCCAACTAGGGCAAATAATACTAACATTAAGCAACCTACATACCTCACACTATACTCTCCTATTTTCTATTCTAATTAAGTCTTAACTTCATACCTGGACGAATGTCATCTGAGTCCTTCATATTATTTAAGGACTTTAATTTAGACACGGTCACTCCAGCAAATTTCTTACTTATCGATGATAAAGAATCTCCTCGCTGCACTGTATAGAAATTATTCTTAGTACCACCTGACGCTTGAGCTACAGCTTTTTTACCTACCACTAATTTCTTACCAGGATAGATAACATTACCTTTCATATTGTTCAGTTTCTTTAACTGAGCTACCGAAATACCATATTTATTAGCAATAGTACCTACACTCTCTCCCTTGCGTATCGTATGATAACGCGGATTAACAGAGCTACTTTCTACTATAGACTCTGCAACTACAGCATAGTTAGGCTGTTCTTTTTTAGAATCTACGAAGTCTACATAAGCATACATCTTCTCCTCATTAGAAGCCATTAAACCTATTTTCTTTACAGGTAGTCTTAAGAAGTTCAGTTTACCACTATCATAAGGAATCACTTGTAACTTATACGTTGGGTTTAAGAACTCTATTTCTTCTTTAGATACATCTAATAAATTAGCGATTTGGTCAAAAGACATTGTTTTCTTAATCGCTATTGTATCAGTCTCTACTACCTTTATAGGTGCCTTTTTAGACGTGATACCATGCTCTTTTGCATATTCAAAAATATACATAGTAGCATAGAACGCAGGCAAATAGTTTTGTGTTTCACGTGGAAGATTTGGTCTAATATTCCAGTAATTCGTATATCCATTAGAACGACGAATCGCTTTACTAACGTTACCTGGTCCAGCATTATAAGATGCTAACACTAAATCCCAATCACCAAACATACCATACAAGTCTGACAAAAACTTAGCAGCAGCCTCAGATGACTTTAATGGATCTATACGATCATCTATATAAGAAGTTACTTCTAGATTATATTGTTTACCTGTAGGATACATGAATTGCCATAGACCTGTAGCTCCCACTCTAGAACGAGCTACAGGGTTAAGTGCAGATTCCACTATAGATAAATACTTAACCTCTAAAGGAACATTTTGTTTTGCTAATTGCTCCTCAAACATTGGGAAATAGTATTCTGATAAGCCTAATAACCTCTCAAAAGAACGTTTTCTATTCTTTAAAAATGATTTAATCACTCGCTCTAATGTTTCATTGTATTCAACATTAAAAGGTGTTTTCTCATTTAATCGTTTTAAACGTTCTTTTAAAAGCTCAGTAGGTAATTCATCAAAACGAACATCTCCTTCGTCAAAGTTTGCATCAGCTAACTCGTTCTCTAGCTCATTAAATAAATCTTGGTTCAATAACTCATTCAACCAGCGCTTCTCTATAGAGGCACTACTAGCATGGTTAACGAATGTCTTTTTAATAGAGTCCAGATACACCTCTGGGCTCATTTCTTTCTTTGATACTTCTGTAAGCGTACTAGGCTCATTCTGTCCCATGACTGAGTACGAAAAAAGACCGCATGCTAATAAAGTTAATACTTTGTAATTCATCGCGCTATGTATTATAAAATCCCTATGCTTATATATATAAGCATAGGGACCTACTATTATTCTTGTATTGCTTTAATTCCAGGTAATACTTGACCTTCCAACATTTCCAACATTGCTCCACCTCCAGTAGAAACATAACTCATCTTAGGCGCTAGACCAAACTGTTTTACAGCAGCTACAGAGTCTCCACCTCCTACTAATGAAAAAGTACCGTTCTTAGTAGCTTCAGCAATGAAGTTACCTAACTCGATCGTACCATTCGCGAATTTCTCCATCTCGAATACTCCTAAAGGACCATTCCACAAGATGATTTTTGACTCAGCTACCACAGGTTTTAAGCTTTCTAATGTCTTAGGACCTACGTCTAAACCTTGCCATCCATCAGGAATTTCATTAGCAGCTACCACTTGTACATTTGCATCAGCAGCGAATGCATCAGCAGCCAAAATATCCACAGGTAAGTGCACTTGTACATTCTTCTCTTTCGCTTTTTTCAAGATATCTAAAGCTAACTCTAGCTTATCATCTTCGCAGATAGAATTACCGATCTTACCACCTAGAGCTTTAATAAACGTAAAAGTCATCCCTCCACCGATAATCATGTGATCTATCTTATCTAAGATATTCTCTATAATCGTAATTTTAGAAGATACTTTAGAACCACCTAATACAGCTGTAACAGGCTTATCAGTACTATTCAATACCTTATTTAAACTCTCTATCTCTTTAGCTAATAAATAACCAAAGCATTTTTTATCAGCAAAGTACTTCGCTACGATAGTAGTAGAAGCATGTGCTCTATGTGCAGTACCAAAAGCATCATTCACATAAAAATCAGCTAACTCCGCTAATTGTTTTGAGAACCCTTCATCACCTTTTTCTTCCTCTGCGTAGAAACGTAGATTCTCTAATAAGATGATATCTCCAGCTTTACTAGCTGCGATAGCTTCCTTAACTGTACTTCCTACACAGTCGTTCACAAAAGTAACTTTATGTCCTAAAATCTCTTCTGTTTTTGCAACGATATGACGTAGTGAATACTTGTCATTGCGTTCTCCCTTAGGTCTTCCTAAGTGAGACATTAAGATAGCTACACCACCCTCTTTTACTATTTTTTCAATAGTAGGTTTTGCAGCCTCTATTCTATTTGTATCTGTAACATTAAAATTCTCATCTAGGGGAACATTAAAGTCAACTCTAACCAACACCTTTTGATCTTTAAAATCAAAACTATCAATAGATTTCATCTTTACTTTTTTATATATTTTACGATAAGTTACACAAATATAAATCTTTTTCGATATCAGACTACCTGATTATTATATTGTTAAACGAAAATTTTAACATATTACACTCATTAGTCTTTTATAAATACACCAATAAACAGCGTTATTAATAAATATATTACACTTTACATATATTAATTATTCAATATTATAGTATTTACAGACAGAAATACAAAAGAATAAGCGCAAATAAATATTTAAACTATTTTTAATTTTAGAACAGTTATAGACTAGAACTTGTCTAAAAAACTCTAAATAACAAACAAAATAGATACTCCTAACACAAAACTAAACGCAAAACACATTGACTTAATCATCCCTTCACAGATTCAATACCCCATAATAAGCTGTATCATTACAATATATTGTTATAGAACAAACCTTATTTTGTGAAGGTAAATATTCTCTAAACAGAAATAAAATAGTTGTACAATTATGAATCTGATTATTTTAAACACTTGATAATTAATTTATCTTTGCCTTATGCAATTTTCAGATATTATAGGGCAATCCTTTTTAAAAAATCATTTGATACAGTCAGCTGCATCAGGTCGTGTACCTCATGCACAGTTATTTATTGGTGGAGAAGGTACAGGTACTTTACCCATGGCTATCGCCTACGCACAGTATTTACTATGCAAAAATACGGGTAATGAAAACACAGGAGGAAATGATGCCTGTAATATCAAATTCAACAATCTTGCTCACCCAGACTTACACTTTGTGTATCCTGTAGCTACGACAGAAGCTGTAAAAAGGAATGCTACTAGTGATCTATTCGCAGAACAATGGCGTAGTTTTTTAAAAACGAATAAATACGGAAACCTTTTCGATTGGTACACCCACATTGATATACAGAATAAACAAGGACAAATAGGAGTAGATGAAGCGAGTGAAGTACTGAAGAAACTTGCCTTAAAATCATTTGAAGGTGGTTATAAGATTATGATTATCTGGATGGCAGATAAGCTAAATACTGAGGCTTCTAATAAACTACTAAAGCTATTAGAAGAACCACCTGCTAAAACAGTGTTCATACTAATCGCAGAGAACGAGAAAAATATTCTACAGACTATCCTCTCGAGATGTCAAGTACTAAAGTTTCCTCCGCTTAACGCTATCGAAATACAAGAAGCTTTAATACAACGCGAGCAATGTGATCCACAGGAAGCCATCATGATCGCTAATCAATCGCAAGGAAGTTATAATAAAGCACTGAGCTTACTACATAATAAAGCGAATGCCTTACCTTATGAGAAATGGTTTGTACAATGGGTGCGAGCAGCCTTCAGAGCGAAGGGAAACGCTGCTGTAATTCAAGAATTAATAGAATGGAGTGAGGAACTAGCTGCTCTAGGACGTGAACAGCAAAAACAGTTTATAGAGTTCTGTATCGAACTATTCAGACAGGCACTGTTGTTAAACTACCAAACTCCAGAGCTAGTGTATTATAAAACAACAGTAGATAAGTTTAAACTAGAAAACTTTGCTCCCTTTGTCAACGGAGAAAATATAAATGAAATATACCAAGAGCTAGGTGATGCTATCTACCATATAGAACGAAATGGTAATGCTAAAATGATCTTCACAGATCTATCTATAAAGCTAACACGGTTAATACATAAGAAGTAATAAAAACGGTCGCATTCGATGAATACGACCGTTTTTTTATTGTTTCTATTTGGAAGATCATTGCTTTAGCTTGCACTTTCTTGCAGATTCCTAGGACTTTCCTTGGAGAATCCTAGCCAAAACAGGTGTTTTGTCGAAGGAATGTGCTAGAATACTGCAAGCACTCCCCTAGCAAAGCAAAAGCAAATAAGCCCCCTACTTGATTTATTCTTTAATAACAGTATGCTTACTTCAATATAGACCTTACTCCTCTTTCTGAGCCATTGCACGCTGATACAGCTTTAATTCTTCCCATGAGAACTCCTCTTCTGCATTCGCTTTAATCTCAGATAACGTCATTCCCTTACTCTTCTCAAATAAAGCAGTTAACTCCTCTATACGTTCCTTAGGCAATACTTCCTCTAAGGTAATATGCCCATCCATAATCAATTTACCGATATGAGAATAAATCGTAGTCGTAGTCAGTTTTCTAGTTAATGCAATATCTTCTATACTCATCTTCTCTTTCCACATCTCTAGGGTAATGACAAACGTAGACTTCTTTTTCTCTTTCGACTTCGTCTTCGGACTAGAAGAATACACTTCTATATCTTCCTCCTCTTCTACTCCTAGTTTAGTACTTCTTATCAGATTAGCGATATTGACTAAATGGTTAATCTTATACTCACTGATCTCTAGTGAGCGCAGATTCTCCTTGCATATCTTCTTATCCTCTTCTATTAACTTCAATATAATAGAAGCCTTCTTCATCTGAATAACCGTCTTCAGTAATGACTCTTCTAACGGTACTAATTCTTCGTAGAACGCCTTTGATTTCTTCGCAGTTTTTACCTGTGCTATAGTGAACAATAGCTCAAAAACCATATGATCTAAACGAGGAAAAAAGTAATCATATGCTTTAAGTACACGTTCTTTAGTAAACTCAAATCTGAAAGGTTCTTCTTCAAACAATGCTCTTAACTGATTGACAAATTTCTCTGAGTGAACAACCATTTCATCTAAGTGGTTATTCATACGCTGAGCCCAGCCCATAAATGTACTTTTCTTACTTCTCTCCGCCTCCGCATTATAACTATAAAGGTGCGTATGCCATTGTGTACTCAGGTTAAACCAAGAATAGGTCTGTATCAAATAGTTTCGAAGAAAGTTCTTTGTCTCTATCTTTAATTGCAGATTTAATTCTTCTGCACCAGCCTTATTCTCTGCATAGCTCATTACATCCTCGTCATTGACTAAGCCGTTCATCTGTATAGGTGATAATAAGACTAGTCCCTCTAACGAACGAAGTCTAGATAAGGCAACATAAGCCTGCCCAGGTAAAAACACCTTAGATACGTCTAAAACAGCTTTATCGAAGGTAAGCCCTTGACTCTTGTGCACCGTAATAGCCCATGCTAGCTTAAGAGGATAATGACTAAAGGTACCTAAGACCTCCTCTACGATCTCCTTAGTATTAGGGTCGACCGTATACTTTATATTCTGCCACTCGTATCGTTCTACTTCAATGACTTCTTTATTTTCAAACTCTATGAATATCTCATGCTTAGTCAAGGTCTTCACCATCCCCATCTTACCATTGTAGAATCGCTTCTCTGGAGAGATATCATTCTTAATAAAAATAACCTGAGCACCTTCTTTAAGCGTCATTTTAGCCTCGATAGGATATATCTTTTCAGGGAAATCTCCTACTACTTCAGGCATAAAACTAAACTCCTTCGTGAACAATCCTCTAAGTGCGTCCTCATTAATCTTGTCCGCCTTAGCATTATGCGTACTTAGAGTGATATAACCAGGGTTATCTTTTATATTAAAGTTAGGATTGGTATATTGATTTAAGAGTGCCACATCCTCTCTAGATACGCGATTATTGCGAAGATTATTTAGTAAGTTAATAAACACTTGATCTGACTGTCTATATACTTTCTCTAACTCGATATACAAGGGAGGATACTGTCTAACAACTTCTGAATGGAAGAAATATACCCCGTCGTAATAGCGCTTCAGCACATCCCACTCTTGGTTCTTCACAACAGGAGGTAACTGTAGTAAATCTCCTATAAAAAGAACCTGTACACCACCAAAAGGCTGTTGACTTTTACGCACAGTCTGTAGCATAAAGTTCATCGCATCTAATACATCTGCACGCAACATACTGACCTCGTCTATAATCAACAAATCCATGTTTAAGAACAACGCTCTACGAGCATTACTCATCAGCATATGGCGCCTTAGCGATACGCGATTTTCAAACTTGATAGTATCTGTAAAAATAGGAGGATTCTTAGTATCTGGAACGAAAGCAGCAAAAGGCAAATGAAAAAAGGAATGTATAGTCACTCCACCTGCGTTCAAAGCAGCTATCCCAGTAGGAGCTACTATTACTGCATTCTTATGTGTAGTATTAATAATTTCTTTTAACAAGGTAGTTTTACCAGTACCAGCCTTTCCTGTCAAAAAAAGAGATCTATTCGTCTCATTGATAAACTTTAAAACGTATTCTGCTTCTTCTGAAAAATTAGTCATTCCTTTTTTTTTACAAAATACGATAATAAAACTGTACTAAACGAAAAAAGCCCCTGTTAAAACAAGGGCTTTCTCTAAAGTAATTCAAAGATATTACTTTTTATCTTCTTTGCTTTCTGCTGGTTTTGTCTCCTCTAATTTAGCAGGAGTAGCGCTACCTTTATATTTAGCATTTAATTCTTTGATCATGATTTCAGTAACATCATTACCGTCTTTACTATAGATAACAGTAGATGCATCCTCAGTATTGAATACATAGTCTAAGTTATTCTTTTTAGCGTACTCAGCGATATGTTCTTTTACTTTTTTCACTACAGCTTCCATTTCCTCACCGCTCTCTTTTTGTAAAGCTTGCATTAAAGTTTGTTGTTTAAACTGTAATTCTTGCTCTTTTCTTTGAAGGTTAGCAGCAGTTTGCTCAGCCCATGCTTGTCCTTTTTGACGAGCATTAGCTTGGAAGTTTTGAACCTCTTGTTGGAACTTAGCAACTTCAGCTTCTAAGCTTTTTCCTTTTTCTTCAGATTGGATCTTATATTTTGATTCCATATCCTTCATCTCTTCATACTCCTTCATCAACTTAGCAGAATCTACATAAGCAGTTTTGAATTCAGTAGCAGGAGTTGCATTATTATTACATGAAAATAATAATCCAGCTATACCTAGCATTAAAATAGTTTTTTTCATTTTCGCTTTTTTAAACCTGTTGTAAATGTAATAAACTTTTTACAGTTAAATAAAAATAATTAAGATATAATAAAAATCTATCAAGTCTATTTAACTATATAGATAAACCTAATACAGAACACCTTTTTTAAACAACTAAAAGAACTATTATCTCAAAAAAGAAATACAAAGACATCACCACTAAGTAGAAACTCGCTTAAATCGCTTTAAAATAAGAAATAGTACTTCTAAAGAGCTAAAAAGGCATCTTATCCTGCTAAAAAGTAACTTAGTTCTTTTTTAGGTAATAAATCAGTGAAGAGTACTCTAAATTTGCTCTTGCTTCAATATTTGATTTTAATCCAACACGAAAAGCTTTAAACCAATTCTTCTTTCCTGTTTTATATTGCTCAGATAAAAGTGAAACATAAAAACTATCAAACAACATTGGATATGTTTCTACTAATTCAAATTGGTAAGGATTAAAAAGTAACGGAATTGACTTCTGAGAAAAATGCCAAAGGTGACGAGGTACATCATAAGCTGCCCAATATTGACCATAATACTTAGCGTCGTAAGAATTATAATTAGGTACAGCTACGATCAGTGTTCCTTCTTTTTTTAATATACGTTGAAGCGTCATTATCTGTTTATCTAAATCAGGTATATGTTCTAACACATGCCACATCGTAATAACATCTACAGAATGATCTTCAATATCATCTAGAGAATCCACTAATGTGATTCCCTTATTTAGGCTTAATTGTCTCGCTCCTTTATTTGGTTCAAAACCTAAAACAGACCAACCTCTATTTTTTCCTTCTAATAGAAACTCCCCTGTTCCACATCCTATGTCTAAAAGTACACCTTGATCACTTTTAATATCTTCAAGTATTTTATACTTATTCTGTATAGCTTTTGATTTGATACTTTGATATACTTTATCGAAGAAAGTCTTTTTACTATCTGTATGAGAAATGTATTCAGGGCTTTCATAATAACTATCTAATTTATCCAAATCAGGAACTGGTTCAGTTTTTAATAACTGAAACTTCTCATCTAAATAAAGTTCAAATTTCTCTTTAGAAACAGAATGATCTTCTACTTCTATATATTTAATAGTTGCATTAATTTCCATCAATGAAGTTTTAAAAGCCACACAAATATAAACAACATATATCGGGTATGATTCTAAAACTACAAAAAAATAATGACTTAGTTAAGGGGATTTTTAAAATAAAAAGAGAGATAACCAAAGCCTAAAAATGATACTTAAAGTTATTATTTAACTTCAAATAACAACCCTTAGAAATTCACTTAAAAAACAAAAAGTACTAAACTAAAATAGATAACCTACACAATTACTCTAACTAAAAATATAAAGTAGATAACTAGAAAGATTCGTTCCTTCCTTTCATTAAACTTCATTTTGATTCTTTAAAATAGCCAATCATAATAGACCAATAAAACACAAACTCATTACATAATATTATCCCCTACTCTCTACATAAAAAATGATAGAAGACAACCAATATGACTATACATAAATATAAACTCTTACAAATAATCTACTTTCTTTTATCTACTCAAATTAGTACTATGTAGTAAAATTATATGATCACTATGAAAGCAAACAAGCATATAGATAAGAGTACTTTCTAATAAAGTATTAAGAACAAAACTAATCCCCTTCTTTAAAGGAAAGTAAAAACTAAAGCATCTAATACTATCTACTCAACACCACTATTAAAGTAAAAACACAAGAGTGTTACACTATCCTTTATGATATAAAACACAATAACTATAGAGCACATACCACATCCTTAACTGCTAATAATAACTCCAAAATAAGTACTCTGAACTTCACACATCATACACTATATATCTACCTACTCTATACCCTAATATATATACCTCCTACACTACTTCTATACTATTATATACAGCTCCATCTATAAAAAAAGGTTGGTATGTTCCACGTGGAACATACCAACCCCTTATATTTTTTCAAGCCTTCTTAACCTGCTTATCTACCCATGTGGATTAACAAGATAGAGATATCTGTAGGTGTTACACCACTGATACGAGAAGCTTGAGATATCGTAATAGGCTTAATATTTTTAAGCTTCTCACGTGACTCAAACGATAGAGATACTATCTTATCATAATCAAAATTAGCAGGGATTCTTACATCCTCTAGCCTATTAAGTTTATCAGCATTGTTCTTTTCTTTCTCTATATAACCAGAGTATTTTACTTGGATTTCTGCTTGCTCTATGATCTCCTGATCTAGATCATGCTCCTCTACATACGTCTTTACCTTTTCGAATTTAAGGATATCTTCTAGCTCAATTTGTGGACGAGAGAATACCTTAAACATTTTATCAGGTTGACTCATTAGAGACGATCCTTTCTCTTCTAAAATAGGATTAGCCTCCTCTGTTTTTACACTTGTTTCTTTAAAGAATTGAACAAAGTTTTCAGCTTCAGTCTGCTTATGCTCCATTCTTCTCATACGTTCTTCAGACGCCAAACCTAGTTCGTAAGACTTCGGTGTTAATCTAAAATCAGCATTATCTTGACGTAATAAAGTACGATACTCAGCACGAGATGTAAACATTCTATAAGGCTCTTCTGTACCCTTCGTAATCAAATCATCTATCAATACACCTATATATGCTTCGTCTCTTCTAAGGATTAACTCCCCTTCTTCTCTCACTTTTAAAGCAGCATTCATACCAGCCATTAACCCTTGTGCAGCTGCCTCTTCATAACCTGTAGTACCATTGATTTGTCCAGCGAAATATAGTCCTTCTACAAGCTTAGTTTCAAGCGTATGTTTTAACTGTGTAGGTGGAAAATAATCATATTCGATAGCATACCCAGGTCTAAATATCTTAGCATTCTCGAACCCAGCTACCGAACGAAGAGCCTTAAACTGTACCTCCTCTGGTAGTGAAGTAGAGAATCCATTTACATAGATTTCACAAGTATTCCACCCCTCTGGTTCTACGAATATTTGGTGTCTATCTTTATCAGCAAAACGGTTAATCTTATCTTCTATCGAAGGACAATAACGTGGTCCTATACTCTTAATTCTACCTGTAAACATCGGAGAACGATCAAATCCTTCTCTTAATAAATCGTGTACTTCAGGAGAAGTATACGTCATAAAACAGTCTCTCTGTTGAACTAATGGTTGTGTCACATCTAGGTAAGAAAACTTAGAAGGGTTAATATCTCCCCCTTGTACTTCCATCTTACTATAGTCTAATGATCGACCATCTACCCTAGGAGGTGTACCTGTTTTCATTCTACCAGAAGTAAAACCGGCTTTCACTAGGTCTTCTGTGATTCCATAAGCAGCACCCTCACCTGCTCTACCACCACCGAACTGTTTTTCTCCGATGTGGATAAGCCCATTTAAAAATGTACCATTAGTTAAGATAACTGTCTTAGCCTTTATTTCTAACCCAAGATTAGTTACTACACCTTCTATCTTATGATTCTTAATAATCAAAGATTTCACCATATCTTGATAAAAATCAAGGTTAGGCGTCCCCTCTAACATAAGCCTCCAGGTCTCAGAGAAACGCATACGGTCAGACTGTACTCGAGGAGACCACATAGCAGGTCCTTTAGACTTATTAAGCATCTTAAACTGGATCGCAGTCTTATCAGATACAATACCAGAGTAACCTCCTAATGCATCTATCTCTCTTACGATTTGCCCTTTTGCGATACCTCCCATTGCAGGATTACAAGACATCTGAGCGATGTTCTGCAAACTCATTGTAATCAATAAAGTTTTAGAACCCATATTTGCAGCAGCAGCAGCAGCCTCTGAACCAGCGTGCCCACCACCTACTACTATTACATCATATTTATCAGCGAATATACTCATTGTTCCACGTGAAACATTTAAATTAAAATACTCGAAAAAACACTATTGTTCCACGTGGAACATAGCCATTTTCTCTTCTTCTTTACTACGCATTAAGCGTTCATCCTCTGGAGATTTATCCTTATAACCACAATAATGTAAGACACCATGAGACATAACTCTCAGTAACTCAACGTCAAAATCAACATTAAAGTCCTTAGCATTATCACGTACTCTCTCTATAGATAAAAAGATGTCACCAGAGACAATCTTTCCTTCACAATAATCAAAACTGATAATATCTGTCAATGTATCATGATCTAAATACTTAACATTAATCTCATGTAAGTAAGCATCGTCACAAAATATATAACTGATATCACCAGGGATCAATCCTTCTGAAGTCACTATCTCTTCTATCCAATCTTCGTATTTAGTCTCTTCAACTAATTGAAAATCAGTTTCATAGTTAAAAAATATCATACTTTTTTTCTATTAAAAAATAATTGTTGCAAAGGTACACGGAAAAATAAAAAATAGACTTAAAAAGCCCTTAAAATATCAATTTTACAAACTAAAAACACAGATAGTTAATCCTTTAGGCTTTAATGCCTAAAAATAGACTTAAAAAGCCTTTTCCAGTGTAAAACAACCCACTAAGCTTTTGATATTTAATACTAACACCTGATTAAAATAATATATTGAAATTATACAGCGTTGTTTTCTTGTAAAAAAAGACCTGTATAAAATATACAGACCTATCAAGTTCCAAAGTTACGCAAATAGAAAACGAAACTCCTACTTAGATCGATAACAATTAGAAAAAAAATCTACTTATACAAAAACAACACAGTACCAATACTCTATTTTTTTTCACGTGAAACAAAAAGCAAAATACGACAATCTCAACGCATAACTTTTTTTAATCCAAGATCAAAATAAAAAATAAGAACGATGAGAAAAATAAAATAATAAAAAAGCTCAAAATCTCTCCTTCTCATATTTTCGATAAAACGTACCAATGGTCAGAAAAAAAAATATACGCGATTCTCAGCGCGTTGAAAAAATGGACCAAAAACAACAAAATTTAATTCTCTTAAAAAATATGCTCCCAACAAACTCATATTTTGAAGAAAAATAATCCGAAGTTCAAATATCAAAGTCTAGAAGTATTTTTATTAACTAGCAAAAACAAAAAAATACTACTCGACAAATTTTTCTCAACCAACGAGAAAAAATAACTAAAGTCTAAAATCAATCCAATGAAAAAAGAAAAATCTAAAAACCTTCAAAAATGTTCCACGAGGAACAATTAACATTTCATCAATAAAGACTCAAGCAGAAAAAAACAAAAAATCAAAAAAGACTAAGATTTACTCTTTTGAAGAAAAATATAATTATTGCCTGGATCAATAAATCGAATTACATCTTCAGAGATTTTAATCAATATGAAAACAACCTACCTCATAAATTTCTCTGTCAAAAAATATGATCTTGCTAACAAAAAATAGAGAACTAAAATTCTAAAATAACATGCATAATCGAATCTAAAAATCACAGGCAAAAAACAGTCTTAAAAACTACACAAAAAACACTACAAAATCAGAGTCAAATTTTACTAAAAACAACCTCTTATAATTTAGATATTTTACCCCACTTCCACTGTCAGAAAATATACGCAAAATACAAGGCGATGTTTCGGAATGTTCCTCGTGGAACATTTCTACTTTACAAAAAAAACAACCGTCTATATTTTTCATATAGCGACCTACTCCCCTATCAAAAAATAATAAGCAAACCTCAGAGGCTTCGAAAATTTTAATCGCCATACTTATAAAATCACCTTTAAAAAACAACGGCTTATAATTTCAATATTTCACACTCAACAATACATAATACCAAATAAGAAAAACAAAAACACTTATCAACGTTATTAACAACTATAATATATATAAATAGATTTTTTAAAATTTTAAAATAAACTAATAGTATAGTATTGTCTGTTAATATGTACAATAACTTTTCTCTATAAATTCTATAAAATCAATTATTAATACTTATCAACAGGTTGTTAATTCACAAATCGTTTAAAATAAATAGTTTAGATTGGTTATTAACAAGAGACTTTTTCGTTATCAACAGTTATTTTTAGATAAATGAGGGTGTGTAAAACTGTTCACAACCTATACTTTTGATCTTAATATCCACACAATATGTTTTAGAAAATAAATTTGCAAATATGTGTGCATGAGCTGTATTGTAATTTTTTTGAAATAAACAAAAAATACTTTTTTTAAACTTTTTACAGTTATCAACACAAATTGTTAGTTCTTACTTTGTTTAATATCAGTGTTATACTGTTTCTTATTAACAATGGGGTGTATGGAGATAAATCGTTGTATTATAATAGATTATGAAATATAGTAAACTTAGTTACTATCTATGTTTTAACACCTTCTGCACTACTAATTGTGGTTGTAAACAGAGTTTCGATTGTATTTTAGAGTTCAAAATTAAGTGTCCCGAGGTAATTATTTGGGTTGGTTGGTTAGTGGACTTTGGGGTAAGGTCGGAGAGATTGCGTACCCATTTTTGAGGTAGAGAGAGGAGTTTTTTTATCTACGATGGACGTTATAATGAAGTGTCTTTTTAAGATTTTTGTATTGTTTTTACCTATTATTTTTTTATTGAATAGATGAATTTTTTATTGAAATATGTTCTCTATTTTGAATTTTAAGCAAGCTTTTTTAGCTGTATTTTTTGCTCTTTTTTTAGAGATTTTGGTACTGTATTTTGATCTAGTTTTTGATGTGTTTTTTACTCTAAAAAAACTCGTTTTTTTGACCTTAAAATAAGGTGTTATTTTGTCTATTTTGGATTAAGAATATTCTTTATTTTTTAGTTTCTTGTAGATGAAAATGTAGTGTATTTAGTTAGTAGATTGTTCGGGTAGAAATTTAGTACAGTTCGGTAAAACACCTCCTATTCCAAGTAAATACTAGGTATTACCGAACATTATCCGAACAAAAATACTTTGAATTCAGATAACAGATTTATTTACTGTTAGTTAGATGTTTTGAATATAAGCAATTTTGATCAAAATAATCATAGCAGGTCATTTTGACCAAAGGCGGGCATTCTAGGTCAATTTGGTTTATGTATATATAATATAGGTGTAACTTGATGATAATATACTCTTATATATAAAGTGTGAGAAGTGATAGATTTCGGCTTTGTATAAAATATTATACTAAATATCAGTAGATAAATGGCCTTAGTATTTATCTTTGTAAAAAATTTTAAACAAAATGGCTAAGCAAGTTCGCGTGCGTTTTGCACCAAGTCCAACTGGACCATTACACATTGGTGGCGTAAGAACCGCATTATTCAATTATTTATTCGCTAAAAAGCACAACGGAGTATTCTATATCAGAATAGAGGATACTGACCAAAATCGTTTTGTACCAGGAGCTGAGGCTTATATATTAGAAGCTTTAGAATGGTTAGGGATTTCACCTGATGAGACTATCGGTAAGAATGAAAAGTTCGGACCATATAGACAGAGTGAGCGCAAGGAATTGTACAAACAATATGCTGATCAACTAATCGAGAGTGGATGGGCATACTACGCTTTTGATACTGCTGAAGAATTAGACGAATTAAGAAAAGTAGCTGAAGCTGAAGGAAAGACATTTATATATAATCATACGAATAGAGAGCAGCTGAGCACTTCTCTTAAATTAAGTAAAGAAGAAGTGGATACTAAGATAGCTAATGGTGAGGCTTATGTTATCCGCTTTAAGACTCCTGTAGGTGAGACTTTACATCTAAAAGATATTATCAGAGGTGATATCAAGTTCGAAACGAGCTTATTAGATGATAAGGTGTTGTATAAAAGTGACGGAATGCCTACATATCACTTAGCTAATATCGTGGATGACCATCTAATGGAGACATCACACGTGATTAGAGGTGAAGAGTGGCTACCTTCTCTTCCACTACACGAGTTGTTATACAAAGCATTCGGATGGGAAGCTCCTGAGTTCGCTCACCTTCCTCTAATCCTTAAGCCAGTAGGTAACGGTAAGCTATCTAAACGTGATGGAGATAAACTAGGATTCCCTGTGTTCCCATTAGATTGGCAAGATCCTACATCTGGAGAGAAGTCTTCTGGATATAGAGAGAGAGGATTCTACCCTGAGACTGTGGTGAACTTCCTTGCTTTATTAGGATGGAATGACGGTACGGATCAAGAGATTTTCTCTTTAGAAGAGTTAGTAGAGAAGTTCGATTTAACACGTGTACACAAGGCAGGTGCTAAGTTTGACCCAGAGAAGAATAAATGGTTTAACCAACACTATCTGAAGCTACAGAGCGATGCTGACTTAGCTAAGGCATACCAAGTAATCTTAAAAGATAACGGTATCGAAGCGACAGATGCTTATGTAGAGAAAGTAGTAGGATTAATCAAAGAGAGAGCAACATTCGTAGCTGATTTCTATGAGTTGAGTGATTTCTTCTTCGTAAAACCAACAGAATACGATGCTAAGGCATTAAAGAATTGGAAAGAAGATACATCTGATATTATGACACAAGTGTCTGAAGTAATAAAAGGTATCGAGACATTCGGAGCGAAGAATATAGAGTCTATCGTGAAGGATTGGATCAATGAGCAAGGCATCGGAATGGGGAAAGTGATGCAACCACTTCGCCTTAGTCTAGTAGGTGCTGTGAAGGGACCAGACTTATTTGACATCATCGAGATGATCGGTAAAGAGGAGACTATAGAGAGAATAGCTATCGCTGTAGAAGCGAATAAATAAGATATAGAAGAGGTCTGAACATCGTTCAGGCCTCTTTTTTATTATTACATATTCTGTGATATTTTCGATATAAATGCCTAAATTTAGGTGTGTATTAAAACGTAATGCTATGAAAAAGGTCGGTTATATTATTTTATTTCTATTTGCAGGTTTAGTATTTAATGGATGTTCTAGTGATGACAATGGTGGATCTAATGCTGAGAGCGAGTGGATAAAATTTGTTCAAAAACACTTAATTGGGGAATGGACACCTCAGCAGATAGAGGTAAAACCCATTATAGGACAGGCAGTATTTAGCTCTCCTTATCCTCATACTCCTAGTTGTAACAAAGATCTATTAGTCCTTCAAAAAGACTTTACAGGTAATTTCGATCACTATGTACAGGGCTGTCAAGTGAGCAAAACCAACTTCAAATGGAATCACAGATTAGGCGAACTGAGCTTTACACTAGAGAATGGTAGTGAGATACCGATGATCTTATTAAAAAAGTCAGAGAAGGCTCTCGTACTAGCAGTTCCGGCTAAGGCTGTAAAAGAGTATCTTATCCCTTTATTTCCAGAAATAGAGTATATAGAGGATAGTCAATTGAACCTGCTTTTTGCTAATATTATACTGACAAAGTAATAAATAATGAATTATTCTTTTAAATAAGGATATAAATATTTATTTTAACAGAATAATTCATAAAAATTGCACTATGACACCAATGTACTTTATAGTCGGAGCGGTAATTATATTATTACTTCTTGGCTTTTTTACGGTGAAGCAGCAGTCAGCTGTGATCATTGAACGATTCGGAAGATTTAATAGTATTAGACATTCTGGATTACAAATTAAAATACCTTTTGTGGATAGAAAGGCAGGAGTAGTAAATCTTCGTATCCAACAATTAGATGTATTAATCGAGACTAAAACGAAAGATAACGTATTCGTTAAACTGAAAGTTTCTATTCAGTTTAAGGTTATCCAAGATAGAGTAGAAGATGCGTTCTACAAGCTAGAGTATCCTCATGATCAGATTACTTCGTATGTATTCGACGTAGTGCGTGCAGAAGTACCTAAGCTGATCTTAGATGATGTGTTCGAGCGAAAAGATAATATCGCTATTGCGGTGAAACGCGAATTAAACGAAGCGATGACAACGTACGGATATGATATTATCAATACACTAATCACGGATATCGATCCTGATATCCAGGTAAAAAATGCGATGAACCGTATTAATGCGGCGGATAGAGAGAAAGTAGCTGCTGAATATGAAGCAGAAGCGAGTAGAATCCGCATCGTTGCGAAAGCAAAAGCTGAGGCTGAATCTAAGCGTTTACAAGGACAGGGTATCGCTGACCAACGTAGAGAGATCGCACAAGGGCTAGTAGAGAGTGTGGATGTATTAAATAAAGTAGGTATTAACTCACAAGAAGCTTCTGCCCTAATCGTGGTTACGCAACACTATGATACGTTACAGTCTGTAGGAGCAGATAGCCGTTCTAACTTGA
This sequence comes from Myroides profundi, assembly GCF_000833025.1. Lineage (NCBI taxonomy): Bacteria > Pseudomonadati > Bacteroidota > Flavobacteriia > Flavobacteriales > Flavobacteriaceae > Myroides > Myroides profundi. The sequence continues at coordinate 12,711 of NZ_CP010817.1, read as the reverse complement.
TCCTATTACCAAATGCTCCATCAGCAGCGAGCGATATGCTTACGAATATGGTAGCTTCATTTGCAGCTAGTAGCAAGATAAAAGAAATGAGTACTGTAGAAGGTGTTTCTAAGCGTTCTGAGGACTTTTCTTCTAAAGAATATAATGATTACTCATCAAGCTATGAAGATGGCTTAGAAGATGAATAAATACAAAAAGGGCTCCATCTAGATGGAACCCTTTCTTATTAAAAAACTATTTGTTTTTAGTTCTATTCTTAAAGAAGTATTTTAAAGCAGTTGTTATTAAAAACGCTTGAATATTACTCGAACCTTTTACATAAGATGTAACTGAGCCTAATGTATTTCTAACGACTCTATCAGGTGATAATTCTGTTTTTATATTATCTACTGCTCTAAAGACTTTGTGATAGTGTATATCTTTTTTCAGTTTTAGAACTTCTAGATCATATTTGATTTCTTCAAAAGAAGAATAAGACTTTCTCATCGTACCAGTTTTAATCGTTAAATATTATCTCAGATAACTTTCTAAGAAATGGTTTCTCTACTAGAGGTTTTCTAAATAGATAAGCTAATACAGCTATCAGCATATAGAATGCTGCTACTAGTAAAAAACCTAGAGCTGTACTCTCAAGACAAGCTGCTAAAGCATAAGCTGCAAATAAAGATAAGAAAAGTAGAGACATCATAACAAACAGACATACTAGAAGTAAAGTCATAAACTTGCTCCCAGCTTTGGCTGTAATTTTAAACCCCCATAAGCGATAGTAATCTAAACTTGTATTGATAAACTCTTCAGAGTTAGTCTTAATGTCGTCTAGATTCTCTTTTATATCCTTAAATGCCATTTCTTATATACTACTTGATTACTTCTTAGCGTTTTCAGCTATACTGTTTCCTTTAGACTTTAACTCTGCTAATTTTTTTTCTAAAGCAGCGATTACGTCATCTTTTTTGTCTTCTGTATGAGCTAAAAATTCATCAAATCCAGCTTCGAAATCTTGTTTCTTTTTTGCTACAGTTTGACGTACTTGTTTTTTTAATTCATCAATTTTATCACTTAAATCATCTTTTGACTCATTAAATGTTTTTTTGATTTTTTTACGTGTTTTTTTTCCTTCGTCAGGTGCAAATAATATTCCTAAACCTGCTCCTACTACTACTCCAGCTAATACTGCGATAGCTGTATTTCCTAAACGATTTGACATAGCTTTTAATTTTTAAAATGATTAATACTCTAAGATACAAAAAAAGCAGTGTTTTAACCGTTAATTTTTAGTTAAAACACTGCTTTTGTGTAATTTTTATAGAAGTATTACTTTTGCTCTACTTTTGCCCAAGTATCTCTTAAACCTACGGTTTTATTGAATACTAGCGCTTCTGGAGTACTGTTTTTATCTACACAGAAATAGCCTAAACGTTGGAATTGGAATTTATCTCCTTCTACCGCTGTACTTAGACTTGGTTCTAGATATCCTTTCACTACCTCTAATGAGTTAGGATTGATAAAATCTAAGAAGTCTACCTCTTTATTACCATCAGGGTTCTCATCTACGAATAGACGGTCATAGATACGCACTTCTGCTTCTACTGCATGAGGTACAGATACCCAGTGTATAGTTCCTTTTACTTTACGTTTGCTCGCTTCAGATCCACTACCACTTCTACTGTCAGCATCATAAGTAGCGTGTATCTCAGTAATGTTGCCATTCTCGTCTTTTACTACGCTTTCACCTTTGATGATATAAGCATTTTTAAGACGTACTTCTTTTCCTAAAGTCAATCTAAAGAATTTGCTATTTGCTTCTTCTTTGAAGTCTTCTCTTTCGATATAAAGCTCTTTAGAGAAAGGCACTTTACGGAAAGTCATTACTTCTTCTTCAGGATTATTCTCTGCATCTAGCCACTCTTCTTGTCCTTCAGGATAGTTAGTGATCACTAGTTTTACAGGATCTAATACTGCCATCACACGAGGAGCTATCTTATTAAGGTCTTCTCTGATGCAGAATTCTAATAAAGATACATCGATAAGATTATCACGCTTAGCGATACCTATCGTATCAGCATAGTTTCTAATAGAAGCTGCTGTGTATCCTCTTCTTCTCAGTCCTGATATCGTAGACATACGTGGGTCATCCCATCCTGTCACGTGTCCTTCGCTTACTAGACGAGCTAGCTTACGCTTACTTACTACTGTATGTGATAAGTTTCTTCTAGCGAATTCGCGTTGTTTAGGTCTGATATTATTCTCATCTACCACTTGATCTAAGAACCAATCATATAACTCTCTGTGAGGTAAGAACTCTAATGTACAGAATGAATGTGAGATGCTCTCTAAGTAATCACTCTCTCCGTGAGCCCAGTCATACATAGGGTATATACACCAGTCATTATTCGTTCTGTGGTGTGCTTTTTTCATGATTCTATACATGATAGGATCACGCATAAGCATATTCGTATGTGCCATGTCTATCTTAGCACGTAAAATATGAGTTCCTTCTTCAAATTCGCCATTCTTCATTCTTTCGAATAAATCAAGGTTCTCTTCTACAGATCTATTTCTATATGGACTATCTACACCTACTGTAGATGGAGTACCTTTTTGCTGAGCCATTTCTTCTGAAGTTTGGCTATCAACATAAGCTTTACCGTCCTTAATCATTTGGACAGCCCAGTCGTATAGCTGTTGGAAATAGTCAGATGCATAAACTTCATTTGCCCATTTGTACCCTAGCCACTCTACGTCTTGCTTGATTGCGTCAACAAACTCCTGTTCTTCTTTAGAAGGATTGGTATCATCAAAGCGCAAGTTCACAGGCGCATTGTATTTAAGACCTAATCCAAAGTTTAAACAAATAGAACTCGCGTGACCTAAATGCAAATAACCATTAGGCTCAGGCGGAAAACGGAAATGAAGTTTTTCTGTTGGCAAACCATTCTTGATATCTTCTTCAATGATTTGCTCAATAAAGTTTAATGATTTCTCTTTTGTTGACATGGAAATAATTATTATAACTACAAAGGTATCAAAAAACTAATCAAAAGCTGATAGTCTTTTAGCATATTATGAATTATAGGAGGCAAATAATTTGTACTTTTAGCCATTATTAAACAAACAAATGTGTTATGGGAATAATTAGATTAAACAATATTAGAACGTTTTCTTTTCATGGATGTATGGATGAAGAGGCAAAAATAGGTTCGGATTACCGAGTAGATTTAATAGCGAAAGGAGATTTTACGATGGCTGCTTCTACAGATGATCTGAAACATTCTATAGATTACGTTCACTTAAATACAATCGTGAAGGAAGAAATGGCTATTCGATCTAAGTTATTAGAGCATGTAGCACAACGAATCATCGATAGAGTAATCCTAGAAATAAGAATGGTAGAAGAAATAACAGTATTAGTCTCTAAAATAAACCCTCCTGTAGGTGGTGATGTAGAATATGTAACTGTTGAAATGCAAGGAGTTAGATAATATCGTCTTGAATTGTTGTAAAAAAGTACATTAATTGGTTTTGAAATATCAAAATATTTAGTAAGTTTGCAATCCAATTCAAGGACAAGGCTTCGTGTCCGAGTGGCTAGGAAGCGGTCTGCAAAACCGTCTACAGCGGTTCGAATCCGCTCGAAGCCTCAACTAAAGGATAGTGATTTCACTATCCTTTTTTTATGCATTATAGTTAACGTTATATCTTCTTATAAAAAGAAAGGGCTTAGTAAACTACTAAGCCCTTTCTTTTATTTCTTACTCTCTAGATTAGGTAGAGGGAGGTTAATATGATTATCTGCAGATTTTGGAAGTATTCCTTTAATCATAATGACTAGTCCGAATACCATAATAACAATACTGCTTATTTTTTTTATCTTTAAGATATTGGTTGCTGTAAGCTTTTCGCGTAGTTTCTTTGCTAAGAATATCTTGAAAAGATCTGTAACGAAGTACGCTAGAATAGTGAACCCAAAAAAGGTAAACATCTTATTAGGATTCATATCCATCTGCGGGCCCAATGTTATAATAATACCCAACCAAAAACCGAGCACTCCTACATTGATAAAATTAAGTAAGAACCCTTTTGCAAATAAGTTTAAGTATTCTCGTCTTAGATTAGGAGGGGCTATTTGTAAGGTTTGTACTTGTACCTTTTTTAGTTTGATAAAAGAGATAATCCCATAAGTAAGCATAATCATTCCCCCAAAAAGGAAAAGAGCAGGGTCATCCTTTATCGCATTGATTAATTTAAAGCTACTAAAGAACGCTATAGCGAAGAATACCGCATCAGCTAATATAACACCTATATCGAAGGCTATAGCTGCCTTAAATCCTCTTGTAATACTTGTCTCAATAAGAATAAAAAAAACAGGCCCTATCATAAAACTCAGAAAGAATCCAAGAGTGACACCTGTTAATAAATCATCAAACATCTTATATAATTAAAAAATGCCAATTCTAGAATTGGCATTTATTCATAATCTTTTGCAAGATACATTTTTTTGTATAAAAACGTATTATTACTAATCTACTTTTTTAATTACTCCACCTAGAACATTCTTTTCACTAATTGTTTTAGGGTTTCCATGAACTCTGATTTCTCCACCTGCTCTCACCTTTGCTTCTACTAGTTCAGTAGCTCTTACTTCTGCAACACCACCAGCATTCACGGTAACAATAGTTTGATTTGTTTCTAAGTTTTGACTCTTTACTTTAGCACCAGAACTATTCAGTACATCCTGTACATTTGCTTTTCCTTTTAATGTAATAACAGAACCAGCACTTGACTTAACAATCGCTTTGTCTACATCGATATTTAGATTAATCATTCCACCAGTCTTCGCATTTATAGTTAGCGTAGTTGCTTTGATAGGAGTGTCTCCTTTTATACTAGCTCCTTCGCCTGCTGCTACTTCAGTTAGTTTGTTGTAGTATAGTTTTACTTTGATATCATCTCCTTGAAAACTATTTACGAAGTTCATCTTTATTTTTAGTGCTCCGTTCTTGTTTACTACGTTTACATAGTCTTCTTTATCTCCTTCAATTTCTATTTTACCTTCTTCTCCAGGAACTAAAGTTACTGCAATTTGATCAAAAACATTAACTTTTGAAAAGTCTCCTATTGATTTCGTTTTTTGTGCAAAAGAAATTGTACTTGCCATTACAGCAATGAATAAAACGATTTTTTTCATCTTAGTTTACCTTTTTAATATAGTTGAAATCTAATTGTTTTTTTACAAGATCTGCATTCTTAACAGTAACGATAACCTCATCACCTAGCTGAAGCATCTTTTTCGTTGCTTGTCCTACTAATGCATATTGTTTCTCTTCGAATACGTAATAGTCTTCTTTTATTTCTCTAATACGCACCATACCTTCACACTTGTTATCAACTATCTCTACATAGATACCCCATTCTGTAACACCTGAGATAACACCCAAGAACTCTGTACCTTGTTGATCTTGCATGTATTTCACCTGCATATATTTGATACTATCTCTTTCTGCATTAGCTGCTAGATTCTCTCTAGAAGAACAGTGTGAACATTTTACTTCATATAACTCCGGGTTTACATTATCACCATGGTCTAAATAGTGTTGTAATAATCTATGAGCCATAACGTCAGGATAACGACGAATAGGTGATGTAAAGTGAGAATAGTAATCAAAAGCTAATCCATAGTGCCCGATATTATTCGTAGAATAACTCGCTTTACTCATACATCTAATCGCTAGAGTATCTACTAAGTTTTGTTCTTTTTTACCTTCTACATCTTTTAGAAGTTTATTGATAGACTTAGAGATACTAGACTTAGACTTGAAGTTAATATTATGTCCAAAGCGTGCAATCACAGTCTGAAGACCAAATAACTTCTCTTGATCTGGTTCGTCGTGTATACGGTATACGAATGTTTTCTTTTGCTTACCAATAAACTCAGATACTTTTCTGTTGGCTAATAACATGAATTCCTCAATCAAATGATTAGCTTCTTTTGATTGTTTGAAGAATACACCTACTGGTTCAGCTTCTTCGTTTAGGTTAAACTTAACCTCAACTTTATCAAAAGAGATAGCACCATCTGACATACGGTTTTTACGCATGATCATCGCTAATTCATTTAGCTTTAATACTGCATCAGCTACTTCTTCACTTATTTCTTGATCTTCTCCTGTAAGAGAGATATCAGCAGGAATAACTCTGTCTTTAGAGTCAATGATATACTGAGCTTCTTCGTAAGCCATACGTTGGTCAGAATGCGTTACAGTACGACCAAACCACTTGTTTCTGATTTCTGCTTTATCGTCTAATTCAAATACAGCAGAGAAAGTATATTTATCTTCATTAGGTCTTAACGAACAAGCAAAGTTAGATAACACCTCAGGTAGCATAGGTACAGTTCTATCCACTAGATATACAGAAGTAGCTCTGTTATAAGCTTCTTCATCTAGGATAGTTCCTTCTTTTACATAGTGAGATACGTCAGCGATGTGAATACCTATTTCGTAGAATCCATTTTCTAATTGACGGAATGATAAGGCATCATCGAAGTCTTTTGCATCTTTAGGGTCAATCGTGAACGTAAGAATATCACGCATATCTCTACGTTTTGCTATTTCATCTTCAGTAATAGAAGTATCTAAGTGATTAGCATATTCATCTACTTCTTTAGGGAATTCAGCTGTTAATCCATATTCAGCTAAAATAGCGTGTATTTCAGTATTGTGTTCTCCTTGTTTACCAAGTACTTTCATCACTTTACCGAATGGGCTATCTGCTTTTTCTGGCCAATCTTCTATTTCTACTACGACTACATCTCCATCACGAGCCTCTCCTACTTTTTCTTTAGGAACGAATATATCTGTGTACATCTTAGCATCTGCAGTAGATACGAAAGCAAAGTTCTTTTGAATCTCGATAACTCCTACAAATTGTTTTTTGTGTCTTTCTAAGATTTCTACTACTTCTCCTTCAGGTTTTTTACCTTTTCGTTTGTTGTAGATATATGCTTTAACGAAGTCACCATCTAAAGCCTTGTTTAGATTATTTGTTGGGATAAACACATCGTCCTCTACTCCTTCTACTACTAGATAAGCAGTCTTACGAGCAGTCATATCGATATAACCTTCTACATAGTTTGCTTTAGGGATGAATCTGTATTTACCAGTTTCAATCTCTTCTATTTTTCCTTTCGAGATAAGGTGTTTTAGTTCTTTGATAATCTCATTTCTACCTTGAGTATCGTTTATTTCTAATTGAGCAGCGATCTGCTTATAGTTATACGTTTTAGTCGTATTCTTAGATAAGAATTTTAATATTTTTGGAGCAAAGTCAAATGCTTTACTCTTTTTATGTTTAATTTTTTTTGCCATTTTCTAATTCATTATGTTTACCTAAAATAGGGTTGGTAATTATCCTTAAATGTACGAATTACTAACTGTTTTATCCTATTTTTTAGTAATATTTTAATTTGATTGTTTTAATCAGCGATAGTATTTCCTCTTTTGTAGCTAAGTTTTTGAAGAAATAGGTCGAGAAATAACTCTTTTAGAGAAAGGAAAGTAGAGTTATTTAATACTTATATTTTATCGTTGATCAGTACACTGTACTTTCATTTCTTGAAGTACGTTTGATTCTGCAAATTTATAATGTTCTAGTTTATTTTCCAAAAACTCCCTAAAAAGAGAGAAAAAATAATACAAAAAGCAAGAATAAGGTACTTCAATATCCTATTCTTGCTTTACAATCTATTCCTTTAACGTAGTGTAAAAGTGGATTAGTCAAAGTTTAATCCATGTGAGAACTTCCCATTTTCGTAATAGTCTATTTTGATTACTTTTCCATTTTTATAGTAACTTCTTTGGTCAAGTTTTTCTCTAGTTGTAAACTTATCTTCTTGGTTAATAATGCCCTCTACGTATGTTGTTGTATATTTTATTTTACCATTGTCATAAAAGCGATGGTGCAATTCTTTCTTATCGTTTCTGAATAATGTCTCATATTCTAGTTTTCCATCATCATCATAGAACTTACTTATTCCCTCTTTTACTCCTTCTTGATAGGCATAGATTCCCTTTGTTTTACCATTCTCATAATAGGTTTTGTACTCCCCTTCTAGTTTGCCTAGTACATATTTACCTTCAGAAAAAAGCACTCCATTGCGATAGTAAGTTTTTCTGATTCCAGTACGCATTCCTTCTTCATAAGTAACATCTTCTACTTTTATATCATAGTCATTGTATCGTTGTATTTTGCCATTTAGCGGCTTGCCATCTAGTTGATATAATACAGCTTCTTCTTGTCCATATACATTTGTTATTGAGCAAGTAAGTAATAACGATAAAATCAGAAATATAGCTTTATTCTTCATCTTCATCAGGATTAAAGGTTTGCATTGCTTTCATAACTAGTGGTTCATATACTTTTTTGTAGATGATGTCAGACTGATCTATTAGTTTACCTTTACCATTGTGTAGCGTAGGTCTACCTACTTCATATCCATTTTGGAATGTTCTTCTGATGTATAGATCAGCAGCAACATATTGTTTGTACTCCCCATCTAACAGACCGTTTATATAGTTCATTTCTTTGACAGGATTACCTTTAGTATCTGTTACCTTTCTCAAACCACTCCTCTTGCCATTTAGATAATAATTGTCTTCTAGCAAGGTTCCTGCAGGAGCATATATCTTCTCAGGTCCTTCCTTTTTATCCTTTTTATAAAGTGTTTTAACCTTTACTTTGCCATTAGGGTGATAATAGAAGAATTCTCCATCGAGTTTATTCTGTATATAGGTAGATTTCTGTAGAAGTTTGCCCTCTAAGTAATCTTTTGAGATACCATTCAGCATTCCGTTTTTATAGTTATACTCATCCTCTAGCATTCCATTTTCTGAGTAAGTCTGAGCTAAGCCTTCTCTATCTCCATTAGCATAAGTTACAGAATAGGTTAGTTTCCCATTAGCATAGTATTCTTTAAAAGCTCCGCTTAGTTTGCTGTCTTTGTAGGTACATTCCTTTTTTAGCTTTCCATTATCGTAGTAGCTTTTATTCATACCTTCTTTTTTACCATTGACTAAGGTTACTTCTTCCGCTAATTGGTTGTTGGCATAGAAGCATTTTAGCTTCCCATTTATGGGTTTATTCGTATCCGCATATTTGTAAGTACCGTAGTCTATTTGTGCATATATACTTATAGAACAGAAGACTGTGCATAGTATTGCTATTAATCTAAGTTGTCTCATATTCAGCTGTTTTAATTATACATATATGGGTACTATAAAGTTACTGATTTATAATCTGTTAGTTATTCTTGCTATATCTCTATTTATGGTATTAATTACTTGTTTGTTTGACTAAAAGAAGGGAGTTAGAGAATAGAATAATTTTTTGAGGATAATGATGCCATTTATCTAGTATAGCTAAGATTCTTTATAGCAATTAATTATATAAAGTGAATTGTATTTAAAATTTCGTACTTTAGAAAAACCAACAAAAAACTATATTTATGAATACTATTTCTTATGTGCATGGTGCATCTGATACACCATTGTTAGGAGAAACCATAGGACAGAATCTAAAAAAGATAACCGATCAATACCCCAACAATGAGGCATTAGTCAGTGTTCATCAAGGATTCAGAGCAACGTATCAAGAGTTCTATAACTTGACTACTCAAGTTGCAAAATCATTATTAGCGCACAATATACAGAAAGGAGATCGCGTAGGGATCTGGGCGCCCAACTGTTATGAGTGGGTGCTTATGCAGTATGCTACAGCTCGTATAGGTGTGATATTAGTTAATATTAACCCTGCTTATCGAGCACATGAGATTGAGTTTGCGGTTAATCAATCTGAAATATCCCTGATCGTATCTGCTCCAAGTTTTAAAAGTAGTGATTACCGAAAGATTATTTCCTTGATTTTTGAAGATTGTCCTTCGTTAAAAGAAGTTGTTTTCTTAGGAGAAGAATGGGATACTTTCTTATCAGATAGCGATCAGATAACAGATGGAGAACTAGCCATTATAGAAGACTCTGTACAGTTCGGAGAAGCTGTTAATATACAATATACTTCAGGGACTACAGGTTTCCCTAAAGGAGTAACCCTTACACACCATAATATCCTAAATAACGGCTATTTTATCGGTAAGCGTTTAAAGTACACTACTGCAGATAGAGTCTGTATTCCTGTGCCTTTTTATCACTGTTTTGGGATGGTTATAGGCAATCTGTGTTGTACCTCTCATGGAGCTACGATCGTGATTCCAAATGACGGATTTGACCCTGCTAAGACTCTTCAGGTAGTACAAGACGAGAAGTGTACTTCTTTATATGGGGTACCTACTATGTTTATCGCAGAGCTACAGTTGCCTAACTTTAAAGAGTATGACCTTACTTCTTTAAGAACGGGAGTGATGGCAGGCTCACTGTGCCCTGAACAAGTGATGCGTCGCGTGAAGACAGAGATGAATATGGAGGAAGTGAGTATCTGTTATGGTATGACAGAGACTTCACCTGTATCTACCCAAACGCATATCGGTATTGATATTGTCAAACAGACCACGACAGTAGGAACTGTACAAGACCATCTAGAAATCAAAATTATAGACCCAGAAACAGGTAGAATAGTTCCTAGAGAAGAAGCAGGCGAACTGTGTACACGTGGGTATTCAGTGATGTTGAAATATTGGAATAATCGAACACTGACTTCTGAGGTATTAGATGAGAATAGATGGATGCATACAGGAGACTTGGCTACTATGGATGATCAAGGGTATATTTCGATTACAGGACGTATTAAAGACCTTATTATTCGCGGAGGGGAGAATATATCTCCGAAGTGGATAGAAGACTTCTTATACACTCATCCGTCTATTGCAGATGTACAGGTTATCGGAGTTCCAGATGAGAAATATGGAGAAGAGATTATGGCTTGGGTAATCTTAAAACCAGGAATAACCTTGACAGGTGATGAATTAAAAGGCTTCTGTACCGAGAAGATAGCCCACTTCAGAATACCGAAGTATTGGAAGTTCGTATCAGAATTCCCAATGACCATATCAGGTAAGGTAAGAAAAGTAGAGATGAGACAAATAGCAGTGGAAGAATTAGGGCTGTAGAAAAGATTTATTCTTAACTTTGTACAAAATTATTCAACACAACACACAATGAAAATAGCAATCGGAAATGATCACGCGGGACCTGAATACAAAAAGGCTATCGTTAAGTATCTAGAAGAAAAAGGATTTACAGTAACTAACTATGGGACAGATGATTTTTCGTCTGTTGATTATCCAGATTTTGGACATAAAGTAGCTACAGATGTAGAAGAAGGTAAAGTTGATTTCGGTATCGTAATCTGTGGAAGCGGAAACGGTATAGCGATGACTGCTAATAAACATCAAGGTGTGCGTTGTGCCCTTTGTTGGACAAAAGAGATTGCTGAGTTAGCAAGACTGCACAATGATGCTAATGTGATCAGTATACCTGCTCGTTATACTTCTATAGAACAAGCTGTAGCGATGGTAGAGACTTTCTTAAACACAGCTTTCGAAGGTGGAAGACACCAGAATAGAGTGAACAAGATTACTTGTGCCTAAACAAGTAAATACTATAATGTAAAAAGAACAAAAGCACGTAGTCTCTAGATTACGTGCTTTTTTATTTTATAACAGTCTTGTTTTTTATTATCAGTAGTAAGCTATTGAATAACTACTCTTGAGCTTTTTTTTCTGCTCTTGTTTGTTCTATAAGTTTATTTAAGCGTTCGAATGCCCCTTTAGCTTTTAGTTTTGCTACTAGAATTTTAGTGTCTTCTAACTTCCCTGTATTATCAATAATAACCTCTTCTCTATCAGAGTATGTAACTTTATGTAAGATAGGTTCTTCGTTTTCATTAAAATAAATTTCTTTTTTCATGATTTAGAAGTTTAAGTTTTTATGAATTGGAGTAATTAGAAAGACGAAATAACAGTATTCAAAGACTGTGTATATCCAGAGAAGATGGATAGTAGATTCGTTAGTGATTAGAAGTATTATTAGGCGAAATAGTGAGAACTAAAAGTGTTGAATAAACACTAAGATTCTTTTTGTGCCTTCTCGTATTCTTCTTTTCTCTTTCTTTCTCTCTCTTCGAAAATGTCCAACTCTCCTGAAGCTCTTAATTGTGTAATTAAAGCAGTCATTTCTTCTAGTTTACCTGATTCATCAATGACCTTTAGATTGTTGCCAAGTGTTCTTATTTGAGGTGTAATATTAGTGTTTACTTTGTTTGAGTCAATTTCTTTTTTCATAATGCCTTATTTTAGACTGTTCGTATTGGGTGTGATTAAGAAACCTTGATACACTTTATCTTTGGCAAAGTTTACTACTTTTCCTTCTGCATCAAGTCCATATATATTAAAATATTTAGACAGTTCCTCATAGTTAGTGGATAAAAACCATTCTGTATAACCGTGTCCGTGAAGGAGTACTTCCTTTAAATACTACTTTACAATCTATCTTGTCTTTTGTGAAGTCAAGGACTGCTCTAAATACAGTAGCCAATACCCTATTCATATCACCATTATTACTAACAATTCTATCATCTATACGCAATAAATCACCATTGTAATTGGTACTATCACCAAAGCTTAAATTATAAACTTTTGCTTCACCTTTGATAAGCTCAAAGATAATTAATTTTTTGATTGCTTGGTTTTTACCTATGCTTGTA